>CAYUIR010000001.1:0-73094 GCA_964444815.1 uncultured Bdellovibrionales bacterium
CCGGCAGGCAGGCCAGCGAGATTTTTGTTGAAGTTTGATCCGAAACTTTTTGCTTACACAAAAAGACCTGCTTTCGGCTCAAAATTCGCCCGAGAGGATTCTTGGGAGAGAGAATGTGGAGTTAGTTTCTTGGAAACACTTTTCCTTTTCTTTCCGTCGGATGCCTAACGGTAACATCCGTGATGAGCGTATCGGTAACGGTCGAGCGTGATTGACACCTCGGTACAAGACAGCTCCCCGTTCGATGAAGCGAGTCAGGGATGTTCGGCGGAATCTGTGGAAATGAAAAGGGAAAGGGTTTTCTAGGGAAACGTGTCCGCGATAGAGATGGTGGGGAAGTTCCTTGAGGTATCAAAATCTAACAAGAAAGATGGGAATCTTGCCAGAAATGGAAAAATGTGATAGAAGTAAGGAGTCATTATGGTCAAGAATTTCCTCAAAAAAGCCATTTTGTTGACTCTTTTCGCTCTCTGCATCCTCGTCCTCGGGGGTATCGGCGGAGTGTTTTTTGAGCGTTCATTGTTGCCTCGTCTGGCCGCTTCCAACGCTTTTAGTCAGTTTCCCTTTTTTGGTGAGGCCGCTGATCGGGTGACAGTTATCAACAAGACTGAGCAAGTCGTTATCCGTGAGGATGATTCGGTGGAAAAAATCGTTTCTCAGCCAGCCACCGCCGTCGTCAATATCGTGGCCATCCCACTTCTCAAGGATGCTAAGGGGAGTGTTGCGACGCTTGGTGCCGCCGCTGAGACGGTCGTCACCACCACTGGAGTTCTCTTGACCAACGATGGTCTCGCCGTGACGTATAGCGAAGCACCTTTTGATACCATCAAAACCAAGTACTCGATTCTCCTCTATGATGGTTCGATTCACGAAGCCATCTTTGTCGGGCGCGATGCTCTCACCAATCTGTCATACTTCCGAGTGTCCGATGCCTCAAATACTCCTGCTATCGCTTTCGCCAACTCCGACGATGCGCGGGTTGGTCGCAAGCTCATAGCTATCGGCAACACCTTTGCCGAGTACCAGAACCGGCTCTCGGTCGGACTTCTGGGCAATGTGAACCGGATCTTTAACCTCTCTGGAAAGACCGTCGCATCCTCTGAGAAATGGGAGGGAGTGTTCGAAATGGACCTGGCTCGACCAGAAGTTTTTGTCGGCGGACCAGTCATCGGATTTAATGGTGAGATGGTCGGTATCGTCGGTGCCCTCACGGTCAATAACACGCTCCAGTCGTTTATCCTGCCCTCGAACGTCGTCAGAGATTCACTGAACCGCGTCATCGCTGGGTCACTCGAGAGCCGTCCGGTTCTCGGCGCATACTACCTCTCGATCACCAAGGCGCTCGCCCTCGGACAGGGACTCTCCCGTGATCGTGGTGCTCTCATCTACTCTCGCTCGGGTACGACTGGTCTCGCCCTCATCGCTGATTCCCCGGCTATGCGAGCAGGCCTCCAGGCAGGAGATATCATCATCTCAGTCAATGGGACCGAAATTAACCTCGACAACCCTCTTTCTGAACTCGTCGCTCGCTACAACCGGGGCGATACCCTCTCTCTCGTCATCCTCCGCGGAGACGAAGAGCGCACCCTTGAAGTAAGGCTTTAGACTTCCCTCAAAAATTCTTCCAAAAATCATGGCTCACTGGAGCCATTTTTTGTTATCTTTGAAGTATTGACTTTTGTATTAAAAAGGTGTATAATATTCAGTTGGCTCAAAAAGTCGACAGCATCATCCACGAGGGACGGTGCGAACCCTCCTTCACAATTTTCGTCAACGCCAACCGAGGAGACTCATCATGGCACAACCGCTCCATTCTCTCGCTGAACTCAAGGTGCTCAAGGGGTATTTCCGCAAGGAAAAGAACCCTGCCAAGAACAAGAAGAGTGGCACGTGGTCGACTGGTCAGGCCAAGTCGACGAGCACCATTTCGTGGTCTCATCCGAACGTCGGCAACGTCGTGATGTCGACCCAGGGCTTTTGGCTCGGGAAGACGTCCGATCTAGACGGCTATTACTGGGCAGGCATCAAGGTCGGTGAACAGCGCCCCGAGTTCCTGGTCGTGACCTTCGCGCACAACCTGCTCGAAGGAATCGTTCCCTTCTATTGCCACGCGGGCCAGGTGATCGACTGTGGTGACGGGCCTGTCCCGGAACTGCGGGTGCCGATCACGTGGCAACGGCAAGAACGCGGCGGCTTCTGGGTGCCGAGCACCCGGGTGAAGGATCAGGACAACGCCGACCTCGTGTTCCGCGACGCCAAGGGTCACTTCATCAACCTTCAGGTTGCGGTCGTGAGCCGGGCAGGCGCCTTCTACTTGTCCGTACAGGAAGTGGGCTCTGGGCAGATCATTCAGTTGCCCAAGGACTGCGACCAGAAGGACTACAAGGAGGTCGTGGTTGCGGGGCAACGGTACGCCGTCGCACCGCTGCTCTACGAGCATGCCTACCCTGGTGCGGACTGGCTGCGGAGCGTCATGCCCCGTTCCGGCCCGCGGCTGATCGAAATCGCCGTCGATGACTCAGCCTACACCAAGGCTGAAGACGTCGAATTGCCGGAGTGGGACGAAGATCGGTTCCAGTTTCCGATGGAGACTCGTTGGACGGGGGCGATCGTGCTCTGGTTCAATCCTCTGATCGGGGCTCGCGTCCTGTGCCCGGATGACGTCGAAGCCTTCGTCCCGCTGGGAGTCATCCCGGTCAAGGGCACGGAGAACGACTCCTCCCCGGTGCTCGCCATGAGGGTGGGCGAGTACGGACTCGTCCTCCCGAGACAGCAGGTCCTCGTCCAGACCAAGGAAGAGGACAAAGGCCGCCGGGTGACGGCCATCAAGCCGATCTGGCCGAAGTAATCCCCAAAGAGGGAAAAAGGCTAGTTGGCGAAGAAGGAGAGAGAGGCAGGCCGCAACCGCGATACCTGCCTCTTTTCACATATTTCCCAAATGTTTGCTATGATAGTTTTATGAACAACAATCCCTACCATCCACAGCAGTGGAAAAATTTGATTCCCAATATCGACGCGGTCATAGGCGAGCTTGAACGTACCCCGATTCTTTCGGTAGGCATTACGCCGTATACGCGAATTATCCCTTCCTTTTTTCTAGAAAATTACGCGATTTATACCGTCCAGCGTTCGAGTGACGTCGATGTGATGGAGCAGTTTTTGTCGATGTACGTGCTCGAAGATAAGTTTCCTGATGTGGCTGAGCGTGTCCATGGTACGGGATATCTTATCGGGAACCATCGGTTCCAGGGCTTTGTCCGTTCGATGAAGCATACGCCAAAGCTGATGTTTTATACGATGACCAAAAAAATTGTCGAAGATTTGGATAAACTCCAGATGTCTTATATCGGCAATAATCCCAAGACCTTTGAGGATGTAATGTACAAGCAACACTTTAAGGCACTGGTGAAGAAATTAGGGTTGCCAGTGCTCCCGACCCAAACCTATCTCCGAGAAGCATTTCTTGATGCCTCTTATGAGCAGTTGCAGAGTGAAATAGGGAGTGCGTTTGTTGTCCAACGTGGCGACAAAGAAACCGGTGGTAACGAAGGCACCTTTTTTATTCATAGTCGGGCTGACTTTGTGCGGTGTCATGAGATCCTGGCACAGGACAAGAGCTTTTCGACTATCGTGTGTGCTCGTTTTGTGAAAGGTCATTCGACCTCTATGCTCGGCTGTGTCATGCCACAGGGAACCCTTTCGGGACCGCTCCAACTCCAGCTCATCGATGTGCCCCAGTCCCTCCATGGGGTAGAGGCCAATGGTATTTTCTTTGGTAATGACCTCGGATTTGTAGATTGGGAACCAAAGGCGGAGGCGGAGGCGCAACACGTTGTAGAGGAGATAGGGGAGTATCTCAGAACGCAGGGCTATAAGGGTATATTCGGTATCGATTTTCTCTACGATAAGGAGACGCAGGAAATTTATGCGAGTGAGTGTAATCCACGATTTACTGGGTCACTCGTCTTGTATTCACTCATGCTCCTCGAGGCTGGGGTGCCACCGATGGAGTTTTTTCATCTCTTGGCCCACCTTAATATTGATGCCAAAATTGATTTTGATGTTGTGAACATAGCCCTCAAAACACGGTTGCCTTGCGCTCATATCGCCTTTTCGCCACGAGGGATTACGAGTATGGAAATTGAACTTCCTGCTGGTGTCTATGAGTGTCAGCCTGGAGCCGAAGAAACCCTACGATATGTACGACCTGGTATATCGCTCGCCGATGTTCGTAATCCGGGCGAGTTTTTGTTGGTCGATACCGTTCCGGCTCTCCATGGTCCGATTGAACAGCAGGTGCCACGGTTGTTTAAGTTTATTTTTCCACGGAGTATCGCGCAGTCTTCTTATAAAATTGATAAAAGTGCCGGGTTACTCGTGAGTGTATTTGCTGATGCCCTCCTTTCGGCTGCACAAAAGAAAAAGCCCCCGGTCCAGGATCGGACCGAGGGGGTGACTACCGCGGATAGTGCTTCGTAAACCACTCGCTGGCTACTGTGATGAACTCCTTCTGGTGTTCATTTTCTGTGAGGGAGTGAGAGGCACCAGGGATGATGTGCTCCTGGTAGCTGTGGTAGTGAGCTCCAGCCTGGTGGTAGCTTTCGATTACCTGCGGGGGCATGTCATTGTCGAGCCCGCTTCCTACGATGAGCAGGTCACCTTTGAAGTCACTTTTACACATGCCAGATAGTGCGTAACTGTCTTCGGGGAGACGTGTTTCCTCTCGCCACGTATGGAGCACTGGCCAACCCACAATCACCGCAGTGGGTTCTTCCCAGTAAACGTTTGGGTAGAGGGCAGGCGCCCGAAAGGCGAGGAGCTTGAATGGTGCCGGCTGGCAGGCAAGTAGGTATGCACCATAGCTCGTGCCGAACGCACAGACTTGCTCGCGAGCAACGTCTGTTCGCTGATCGAGGTAGTCGAGGGCGCACTGGATGTCCTCCAAGTGCTCTGGACGAGTCACCTTGGAGATATCTCCAGCCGAGCCTTGGTGGCCACGGAGCGAGAGTTGCATGGTGTGGTAGCCGATTGACTGGAGCTTGAGCGCCAGGTTGAAGTACGTCGCGCTAGTGAAGTGGGTTGACTTCCAGCCGTGCACAATGAGCACGGCCGGCCGTCGTCCCATGGCGGGCGTGTAACCGTCGGCGGGCGTAAATTGGAACGCCGCGCCAGTGGCGAGTTTTTGCATGGTGATTTCTCCTTTGGACATGCAATTGAGGAACGTTACGATAGCTCCCTTCTGTATCGCTTACTTCTCAGTATAGAGGAAAGGGGTGCACAGGAGAAATGTCGTAGAGCCAAGGAAGAAAAAAGCTAGTTTTTAAGGGACCTAATATTATACATGCAAATTAAGAATTGTCAAGGAAGAAATATTTGATTTTTCTTTGACGAGAGCCATTTTTTTGGATACTATGAGGGAAAGTCTATCTCTACTCTATGAAACAATCACACCTGTTTACCAAGACGAAAAAGGAGGCGCCCAAGGATGAAGTGAGCCGGAATGCCCAGCTCCTGATTCGCGCTGGCTATGTGTACAAAGTGATGGCAGGGGTCTATGCCTATACTCCGCTCGGACTACGGGTACTCGAAAAGATCAAAGCTATCGTCCGTGAGGAAATGAATGCTATCGGGGGTCAAGAGCTCATCATGACCAACCTGCAGCGGAAAGGCACTTGGGAAGTGACGGGGCGCTGGAGTGATGAAGTAGTCGACGTGTGGTTCAAGACCAAACTCCAAGATGGGGTCGAGCTCGGCCTCGCCTGGAGTCATGAGGAGGCGATCATGGAGATGATGCAGCAGTACGTCGAGAGCTACAAGGATCTCCCTATTAGCGTCTATCAGTTTCAGACCAAACTCCGGAACGAACTGCGGGCAAAGAGTGGCATTATGCGCGGCCGTGAGTTTGTCATGAAAGACATGTACTCACTCCATGCGACCGAAGAGGACATGAATCAGTACTATGACCAGGTGATTGAGGCCTACAAAAGGATTTATGCACGATTTGGCATCGGTGATGAAACATTTGTGACCTTTGCGAGTGGTGGCGCCTTTACCAAGTTCAGTCATGAGTTTCAGACGATTTGTAGTGCGGGTGAAGATGTGCTCTATGTGAATGCCGACAAATCGGTAGCTGTGAACGAAGAGGTCCTCGATGATGCGACCAACGAACTCCATGTCGACAAAAGTACGCTCTCACCAGTCACGACGGCCGAAGTGGGGAATATTTTCAAATTTGGTACAGAGAAGAGTGACAAGATGAATGTCGTGTTTAAAGACAAAGAAGGAAAGCAACAGCCTATCTATCTGGCTTCCTATGGCATCGGTATCACGCGCGTTATGGGCGTGATCGTGGAGAAGTTTGCTGATGAAGCAGGACTCGTGTGGCCGGAGAGTGTGGCGCCATTTCGGGTGCACCTCCTCTCGCTCGGGACCGATGAGAAAGCGAATGAAATCTATGAGGCTTTGACAGGGGCCGGTATCGAGGTTCTCTATGATGACCGGGAGACTCCCGCTGGGGCCAAGTTCGCCGAGAGTGATCTCCTCGGGCTCCCGTATCGTATCGTGATCGGCAAACGTTCACTCGAATCCGGCAAGGCTGAGGTGAAGAAGCGCACTGACAAAGAAGCAACCGAAGTGGCGTTCGAAGAACTGGTCGCATTTTTCAAACCATAGACTATGCCCAAAGCCTACCCCAAGAAAGAACGCATCATTGTCTCACTCGGTGGATCACTTCTTGTCCCAGAGAGTATCGATGCCGAGTTTGTCGCCAACTTCAAAAAGTTTATCGTATCTCACATCAAAAAGGGCTACCACTTTATCCTGGTTACGGGTGGTGGCAAGACCGCTCGCCGGTATATCGAGGCTGCTGGTCAGATCACCAAGATCACCGATGAAGACCGGGACTGGCTCGGTATCCACGCTACTCGCATGAACGCGCATCTCGTCCGTACTATTTTCCGTGAGTATGCTCATCCTCGGATTAACACCAACCCGCATGACTTGGAGGACTTTTACTCGGCACCAGAGCCAATCCTCGTCGCCGCTGGGTGGCGTCCTGGGTTCTCGACTGACTTCGACGCGGTCGTAATCGGCAAGTATCTCGATGTGAAGAAGATTATCAACCTGTCGAATGTCGAACGGGTGTATGACAAGGATCCGCGTGTTCACGCTGACGCCACTCCGTATGATGCTATTGCCTGGAAAGACTTTCGTAAGATTGTCGGCAAGAAATGGAATCCAGGGATGAATGTACCGTTTGATCCGATTGCATCTCAGATGGCCGAGAAAGAGGGGATGGAAGTGGCGATCATGAACGGCGGCGACCTCACCAATGTGACGAACTATATTGCTGGGAAGAAATTTGTCGGTACGCTCATCAAAGACTAGCGGACGATAGGAAAGACTAAGACGGTAACGCTTCTGATATGGATTCAGTGAAAAAAGTACTTCTAGCGAGTCCTCGGGGGTTTTGTGCGGGAGTCGCTCGGGCGGTCAAGGCAGTGGAGGACACAATCCAGATCTTTGGGGCTCCGGTCTACGTGAAGCATGAGATCGTCCACAATAAATATGTGGTAGAGTCGCTCGAAAAAAAGGGTGCTATCACTATCGACTCGCTCAGTGAGGCACCCGAGGGAGCGGTCGTCGTTTTCTCAGCTCATGGCTCACCCAAGAGTCACTATGACGAGGCGCGTGCTCGTAAACAAAACCTGATCGATGCCACCTGTCCACTCGTCACCAAGGTCCACCTCGAAGTCACGCGGTTTCTCCGTGATGGGTATACTATCGTCTATATCGGACACAAGGGCCATATCGAAGGTGTCGGTGTGCTCGGTGAAGCGCCCGAAGTGCATATCCCACTCATCGAGACGGTAGCGGATGTAGAGCGACTCGATATCGGACAACCAGAGAAGATGGTCTATCTCACTCAGACGACGCTCTCGATCGATGATACTCGTGAAGTGATCTCGGCGCTCCAGGCCAAGTATCCTCAGATCATCGCGCCACCGCTTGAAGATATCTGTTATGCCACGACCAACCGCCAAGAAGCGGTGAAGGAGCTCGCCAAAGAGTGTGACCTGGTTCTCATCGTCGGCTCACGGTCTTCGTCCAATTCGACTCGGCTCATGGAAACAGCCAATGCCTGTGGTACTATCGCCTATCTCGTCGATGATGTGCATGATCTCGATTCGCGCTGGTTTCAGGGGGTCGAGGTGGTTGGGATGAGTGCGGGTGCGAGTGCCCCGGAGCATCTCGTCCAGGCTATCGTCTCGCATATCACCGCTCTGGGAGCCATCGTCGAGGATCTGGTCGTCAAACCAGAAACGATGAAATTTGCCGAGCCACTCGAGCTCATGAAAATCCGAGCCACTCTCCCCAAACCTGCACTCTAAAACCACTATGACTCTCTCGAAGAAGCCAATTATGACGGAAGTGGGCGTGGTGGTGGAGGGCACTCATCAGGCTACGGGGACGGGGTTTCCGACGGCCAATATCGCGTATACGGATGCTGACATAGCGGGAACGTATGCCGGGAGCGTCAGAGTCGGTGAGGAGGAGTATCACGCGGCTATCTATGCCAACCAGAAGCGGATGGTGCTTGAGGCCTACCTCTTTGATTTCTCAGGAGATCTCTACGGAAAGCAGATCACCATGATACTTTGGGAGCGGATGGCCGAGGATCAGACGTTTCAGGGTCTCCAGGATGAAAAGAGCTTTATCGATTGGGCCGTGAAAGAAGTCGAACAATATTTTAATCGAGAAGAATAGCATGTTTACTGGGATTATCCAATCGGTCATGCCAGTCCTCTCGGTGGCTGCGAAAGAGGCTTGTCTCGTCGTGCGCCTCAAAAAACCCAAAGGTTGGAAACTGGTATTGGGGCAAAGTATCACTGTCGACGGTATCTGTTCGACGGTCACGCGACTGGGCGCATCGTTTTTTGAGGTGGAATATATGCCGGAGACGCTCGCCAAGACCACGGCCGGGGATTTTACCGATGGACGATGGGTCAATCTGGAGCGCTCCCTCACCCTTCGGGACTACATCGATGGTCACTTGGTCTCGGGACATGTCGATGCCCGTGGTAAGACCACCCGGGTTGTGAGTGAAGACAATACTAAGCGTATCAGTATCGAAGTGCCAAAGGTCCTTCAAAAATATATCGCCAAAAAGGGATCGATCACGGTGAACGGTATCAGCCTCACGGTGGCCGATATCCAAAAGAATGTCTTCACTGTTGCCCTTATCCCATACACCCTCGAACATACCAACCTGGGCTTGCTCGAAAAGGGAGATGCTGTCAATGTGGAGATAGACACGGTCGCTCGCTATGTGGAGCGGATGCTCGGAAAAGATAAAGATAACTAAACACCTATGCAACGAAAAGACGTCAAGAAGCAGGCGGGTAAAGATGGATCAAAACTCAAAATCGGTATTGTGGTGTCGACCTACTACGATGACATCACGGGTCGGATGCTCGCGGGAGCACTCCAGACACTCAAGGAGTGGAAGGTGACCGAAAAGAATACAACGGTTGTCCGGGTGGCCGGGAGTTTTGAAATTACCTATGGTGTCTTGTCGCTCCTCAAAAGGAAGAAATATGATGCCATCATCACGCTTGGGTGTATCGTGAAAGGCGAGACCAGTCATGATGAATTCATCGCTCATGCAGTGGCACAGGGGATCGTACAGCTCATGGTAGCCTACAAAACACCGATTTCTTTTGGAGTGGTGACGACCAACGATCTGCCACAGGCGGTGGTGCGCTCGACCGGCCAGAACAACAAGGGTGTCGAGTCAGCACTCGCCGCTCTCGAAGCTGCGCTCCTTTAGGATAGAATTTGTATCTTGGTAACTATGCGTATAGCAGTTCAGGCGTCGGATCTCGATCATCGTCGCATCGATGGGACGCGAGTGTACCTCCGGGAGCTCTTGAAGCGTTTCGGTGAGCTCTCACCAGAGACGGACCTCACTCTCTATCACAAGGGTGAATTCAATCCGGTCCTGGCCCCGCCTGAAGCATCCAATTATACCGCCGTATCACTGCCATTTCCACATGCCTGGATGCAGACTCGTTTTGCACTTGAGCTGTACCTCAATCGTCCGGACAAGTTGTTTCTCCCGATTCAAGCCGCTCCGATTCTCATGCCAGGGTCCGTGGAAGTGACAGCCACGATCCATGACCTTGCCTTCAAGCGCTTTCCAGAGACGTTCCCAAAGAGAGATTTGTGGAAGCTCAACTTTATGCTCGAGACGGCCGTGAAGCGGGCCGATAAGCTGATAGCCGTGTCAGAGTCGACCAAGCATGATCTCCTTGAATTCTTCCCGTCGCTCGCGGAGTCGCGGGTGCGCGTTATCCATCATGGCTTTGATGCAGAATTTTTCGGTGAGCGTGTTGGAGATGAGGTGTTGAACCCCTTACTAAGAAGCTATAACCTAAAAGCTAAAAGCTACGTATTGTACGTCGGCGCTCTCCAGCCGCGGAAGAACCTGGTCCGACTCATCGAGGCCTTTGGGGCGATGAAGCAATCGGTGCCAGAGGCCAAGCTCGTCCTCGCAGGGGAGGAGGCATGGCTCGCCGAGACGATTACTGATGCCTGGGAACAGAGTCTGTACCGTGATGACATTGTCCTCCCGGGACGGGTATCGTTTGAGACGCTACGCGCACTCTATCAGGGGGCGCGGATATTTGCTTTTCCGTCGCTCTACGAGGGTTTTGGACTGCCGATACTCGAAGCCTTCGCTTCGGGCATTCCGGTCCTTACGGCCGAGAATTCAAGCTTGAGTGAGGTCGCAGGGGACGTCGCGCTCTACTGTCAGGCCACTGATACTGCCGATATGGCAACCAAACTGGAAATGCTCTGGCGAGATGAGGCTCTTCGTGAGTCCTTGGTCGCTCGGGGGACTGCTCGTCTGACACAATTTTCCTGGGACCGTTGTGCCCGTGAGACGTTAGATTATATCCTTGACAAAAACTCAAATTTGTCCTAGAGTATCAGGATAGATTTGGTACCTTTTCGCCGGTAAACGGCATCAACCGAGGAGCAGATCATGAGTAAGGATGTCCCGGGGCTCTTTCAAGAAGCCCAGGGCTTGGCGGCCACACTGCGCGGTGTGACTGAAGCGAAGGCATTGGTCGATCTGCTGGTCCCACAAGATCAGTCGGCGACTCTGGATCGTCTGAAGAAGCGGGATCGCTTCCATCCGGGAGTGTGGCCGACGGACAATGTCGCACTCTTGTTGTTCACCAAATACGTGAGTCAGCTCCGTGCCATGGTGAACCAATGCCAACTGGATCAGAACGTTTCACCTATTGGCATGGAACTTGCCGGCATTTACCTGGCATCAACTCTGCCCCGTGATGGTGGGCAGGTGGTCTGACGAGCATCGCATTGAGGTGCTGACGTTTGCGGTGAGGTCGAACGACCCACCGCTTTTTTCTTGCCAGCGTTGTTCGAGAACGACGTGGCTTGCAAATCTGATTATTCTGTGTCACAATACCTCTGCCGAAAACGGCATTTTTGTTTACCCTATGGCAAAGGACAACGTTGTTCTCAGATTTGATAAGGTGTCGTTTGAATACGGACACAAGAAACCCATCTTAGATGAGGTGAGTTTCAGTTTGCGCGTGGGTTCCAAGATCACTCTCATGGGTCAGAATGGGGCCGGCAAGAGCTCACTCTTTAAGCTCATTACCCGTGAGGAACAGCCTCAGGCCGGACGGATCTCGATTGACCGGGACGCCGTCGTGGCTATCGGGCGCCAGACCATTCCGCGTGACCAGCTTGATTTGACCGTCGAAGAATACTTCCAGCAGTTTTTTCATGAGAAGCAGTGGAACCTCGCGAAGCACATCGCCGATGTCCTCGAGGTAGTCAATCTCCCCATGCCACCACTTGATAAGAAGATCCGTCAGTTTAGCGGTGGTCAGCAGGCACGCTTGCTCCTCGCCTCGGCCCTGATCCAGGATCCAGATATCCTCCTCCTCGATGAACCGACCAACAACCTCGACTACGCTGGTATCTCACACCTGACCCAGTTTCTCATTGATTACAAAAAGACGGTCATCGTTATCTCGCACGATGCCGAATTCTTGAACGCCTTTACGGAGGGCGTGTTTTATCTCGATATCTTTACCCACCAGATCGAACAGTATACCGGCAACTACTATGACGTGGTAGAGGAGATCGCCAAGCGCATCGCCAAGGCCCAGAGTGAAAACGTCCGACTCGAACGCACGATCCAGGAGAAAAAAGATCAGGCCAACGTCTTTGCCAACAAGGGAGGCAAGCTCCGTGCTGTCGCGAAACGGATGCGCACCCTCGCCGAAGAACTCGAGGAAAACAAAGTCGACGTCCGGCAGGAAGACAAGACGCTCTCGGCCTTCGAAATCCCTACTCATGGTATCGTCGGACCGATTGTGAATATCAAGACCGTGTCGGTACTCGGTGAATTCGGGCCAAATATCAAGCGCGTGGACATGGTCCTCAAGAAAAACACGCACCTCGTCGTCTCCGGGCCAAATGGTATCGGCAAGTCGACGTTTCTCGAGGAGCTCGCCACTGGCAACACAGAACGGGCCGAGATTACGCCCGGGGTCAAGGTTGGCTACTATCGTCAGGATTTTTCGACTTTGGATTTCAACAAGACCGTAGCAGAAACACTCCTTGATTCACTCCCAGAGAAGAACATCGAGCTCGCCTACAAGGTGGCGACCAAGTTTCTCGTGCCGGCCGAACTCCTTCAGAATAAGGTAGAGAGTCTCTCAGAGGGTCAAAAGGGTCTCCTCATGTTTGCTTGTCTCTATGCCGAAAAGCCCGATCTCCTTATCCTCGATGAACCGACCAACCATATCAACTTTCGTCACCTGCCAGTAATCGCTGAGGCCCTCGATAAGTATCAGGGTGCCATGATTCTCGTCTCTCACGTCCCGGACTTTGTCGCTCAGATTCGCATCGATGAGGTGCTTGATTTGGAGTCTTTGAGCTAGGGGTGTTTCTTTCGACCGTTACCGGTACGCTCCCTCCAGAGGCGGGCAGGCATCATGGATGTGACCGACGGCACCCGAGAAAGAAAAAACAAATCTTCTCCTCATCTGCGAAATGCGAAACAATTTTCAAAACACAGAAATTCGCATCTCTGTGTTTTTGTAATACTATTTTTCTTCAAAAAAGAGTTGCCAGAAGAGGTAGCCGGCAATGAGAAACAAGAGAATGATGAGAGGGATACTGAGTGGAGGGAATTTGATGAGGGAGACGACGAGGATGGAGGTACCCCAGAGGAGAGCGAGTACCAAGAGGGGATGACGAGGAGTGATGGTGAGGGGAAATGAGAGACCCAGGAATCGACCGAGGGCGGTGATGAGAAGGGTGAAGACCACAAGCACGAGGAGGAACAGTGCGAGACTAAAACGGACCGTGACAAAGGTCGGGAGGAGGGTCTCGACGGTAAAGAGCCCCAGGAAATAGAGGTAGCCGATGACGAGGGCCTCGGTCGCGAGGGCATAGAGTACCTGGAGGAGGCCAGTCTCTTTAGAGTGACGGAGTCTAGAAACGAATTGCTGGTAGAGAAATTGCATAGACGGATATTTAGGCGCCACCAAAGCGAGCGAGGAGGCGCTGTTTGATTTGGGAGAGGAGGGTCAGCATGTTCTCTCGGTTCTTGGCTGTTTCAAATGAAGCCGTGATGGCATTCATATCGATAGCGGTGCCACTTCTGATAGAAAGTTCAAAATCATTACCATAGAGAGTAGGGAGGGCGATCGGGAGTTCACAGAGGAGTGCCGTACCCCAGACATTGGGTGTGAGCGTGCAGGAGAGAGTGGTTTCACTCGCCGTGGTAGAAACGAGGATTGGATAGGTAGTATGTGTGAGGAGAAAGTCACGGTATGGGCTAGCGGGCAACGGACGCTTGGTACCTTCTCCGATAATGAAGTAGGTATCATTGTCGATATCTCGGAGAATTGTCCCATCGGGATGCGCGGCACCAAGGAGGATGATGCGACCACGCTCATAGACACCGAGCTCTTCTTCGCTCACGCTCACGACATCTTCAAAGTGGTACCCGAGCGCGAGAAATATTTCGGCACTTCCCACCGGGCGCACCTCGGTCTCGCTCACCACGATAAAGACACCGGTAGCGTTGCCGAGGAGCGAGCCGACGCGGAAACCGAGCCACTGCTCTGAGATGGGATAGAGAGTGAGGAGCGACCGATCGGCCGGTACGGCTCGTCCCTCCGGGAGGCGCGAAAGGTAGGCGGCTTGGCTCACAAAGGGATAGAGTACACCATCACGGAGGGCGTAGTAGGTATCGTCGAGTCGGTAGGCGGTCTCGGTAGGGAAGTCAGTGACGGGTGCACCGGTCGGATACAAAAAACTCTGATACGAGCGCCGAACAGAAAAATCAAGCGTCTCGGGAAAGGCGGATTTCTTTTCGAGGTTGGCTCGGACGGAGAGGAGGGAGAAATCACCTACTACGGTGGTGTCAGCGATCATGCGACCACCGGCTTCGATCTTGCCATTTTCGCGAGGCGTAGCGTCAGGTGCTCGTGGATGGAGGATGGTGTTTTTGCTTGATCCAGGCGAGCGGAAATCAAACTGCTGGGTGATCACCGGAAAGAGGACCCGGAGCGCCATATATATCGTGACCATGGCAATCAAGAGGTAGAGGAGGCCGCGGAGCGCGAGATACGTATGGCGCCAGGGCTTGGCAATGGGGAGCGGGTAGAGGAAAGACATACTAGTAGAGTTGAAAAAGAGTGTTTTTGGTTTCTATCGTGGTCGCGGTGGGGAGACGGAGTGCATCAGAGAGCGTGAGGTTTTCGAATTGATTGAGGACAAAGTTGATAGATTTGACATAGACGAGGCGCTCACCAAAGACCGCTGCATAGCGAGACTGACTCTCTTCGGGCACGAGGAGGTAGACGCGGGTGAAGCGACTGGTGTCGAGGGCAGCGAGGTCGTAGGGATTGAAGAAGTACACGGTATTTTTGCCGGAGAGGAATTGTCCGGGACCGGAGAGCATGGTGAATCCGTCCCCGGTCGCATGGCGATCGACCAAGATGAGGTCCGTATCAGTGAAACCCTCGGTCACGGTCGCCACTTGTTCGCGTAGTCCGCGCGCTTCGGCATAGAACAGTTGGGAGCGCCAGGCCGGGAACTCGAGGATGAGGAGGCCAGCGATAATGAGCGAGACAAAGATGAGTCTCTTGCCACCAGGTTGTTCGATCGGGAGGGAGCGCTTTCTCGCAAAAAGGAGACCGATAGTGAGCGTGGTCGCGACGAGAAGCGTCGGAAAGAGAGTAAAGAGATAGCGCCTGAGCATCCAGGGATGATCAAGCGTGATATTGGGGAGGAAGAGATAGAGAAATGTCGGGAGGGCGAGATAGGCCGGGAGGAGGAGCTCGTAGTGCTTGTATCTGACAAAGAGGAGGAGGCCAAAGAGTCCAAAGAGCGCGAGCGCGAGAAAGCCGTAGAGAAAAAAGACAGAACCAATATGGACGGAGCTCATATCGCCTAATACACGGGCGTTTTCATCGAAGCGGCCGAGAAATTTGAGGAGCGCCTTGCCAATCATCTTGTAGTACGGCACATTCAAGAAAAAGTCACGGAGGAAGACAAAGAGAAACAAAAGTCCCGGGAGAATGAGGGTCTGCCAGGGAGCACTGCGCCAGAGGGCTCGACCTCGCGGATGGCAGAGGAGCAGGATGAGAGTCAATCCTAAAAAGGCAAATCCTTCGATGCGGGTAAAAGCGAAGAGGGAGCTAGAGAGGAGGATACTCACGTAGGCGAGTCGGGTGCCCTGGCGGAGGAAAAGCGTGAGCGAGTAGGCGAGGAAGACAAAGAGGAAGAGCGCCAGGTTTTCGGAGAGGGTAGACTTGGCGAACCAGTTAGGGAGGAAAGAGAAGAGGGCGAGGAGGAGTCCGGCCCAAGCATAAAACTGGTCGGCAAAGAGTCGAATCAATTGGTAGAGAAAAAAGAATGAGAGAAAGAGGAGGACGGCGTTCCCGATGGCATAGCCAGTGACACCGAAGAGCGAGATGAAGCTCCCGAGCCAAGCGGTATAGGCGAGAGGGAATTGGGTGATGAGTGTGCCCTCCTTGGTGTAGGCAAAGCCAGGGAAGTTGAGAGCTGTCCCTTCACCGTAGATAGCAAAAAATGCCTCGCTTGCCGGAGAACTAAAGGGGAGGCGTGTTTCGGCTGCTAGGCGATAGGCAGCTTCGGCGATTGAGCCCTGATCACGTCCTGAGAAGAGCGTGGGCTCACTTGAGAGTGTCACCGTGAGAGTCGCAAAGAGGATGACCCCGAGGAGAATGAGGAGAGACCAGTGTGAGCGTTTGGCGAGACGGTAGAGGATGAGGAGAGCGAGACCGAGGGAGAGGACGAAACCGACGGCTATGAGGGGAAAGAGAAACAGGCTCCCCAAGGTGAGGGTGAGTGCGAACCAGCCATAGACGACAAAGGTCAATCCAAAAAGGACGAGGAGACCATCGCTTTTCTCAAAATGAGGCAGTTTCATAGTACCTCCAGTATACCGTAAAAGCGCTTCTTGTTCCATCTCCATATACTTGGTTTGCCAAGGGAAACTCGTCGGGCTACAATAGAGGAAATTGCTTATATTCCCAAGATGAATATTCTTGTTGTGGCGCCGACGCCGTTTTTTTCTGATCGGGGGACCCATATCCGTATCCTCGAAGAAGCGCTCGCCCTCGAAAAGCGTGGTCATGAGGTGACGATCGCTACGTACCACATCGGCCAAAACTTGCCAGAGCATCTCGGATCACATATCGATGTCCGCCGTATCAGGCGACTTTTGTTTTGGTACAAGAAATTGGAAGCGGGCCCAGACTGGCAAAAGATCATTCTCGATCTCCTCCTTATCAAAAAGGTGTTTTTCTTGGCGCGGACCAAGCGCCCCGACATCATCCATGCTCATCTCCATGAGGGAGCGCTCATCGCCTGGATCGTGCAAAAGATGCTCTTCTGGCGCGGAATCAAGGTGGTAGCGGATTTCCATGGCAGTCTGACCAAGGAGATGGTGTCGCACAAATACCTCCGTGCTTCTGGTCTCGAGCGCTTATTTCGCTTTGTGGAAGAGTGGATTGACACCCTGGGAGATGCTGCTGTCGCGAGTTCGTGGAATAACGCGGAGGAGATCGCTCGGATTCGCGGAACCAAAGTCGAGGTACTCCTCGATGGGACACGTCTCTCGATGTTTGAGGGTCTACCTGAGCGTTCTCTGATTCGAGAGGAGTATGGTGTCCCCGAGTCAGCCGTCGTCGTGACCTACACGGGGGCCTTTATCCGGAACAAAGGCATCAATTTCTTTCTCGAAGCCATGCCACAAGTAGCCAAGGAATGTCCTACCGCTCATTTTGTCCTTGCTGGTTTCCCACTTGATCTCATCGAGCATGACATCCCCGAGGCGCTTCGGACACGTGTGACTATCGTGAGTCCCTCGCCGTACTTTGATCTGCCTCGGATCCTCCGGATGAGTGACATCGGGGTCGATCCCAAAGATGAGGCGACCCGAGAGGCGAGTGGTAAGACGCTTCAGTATATGGGAGCAGGACTACCGGTCGCGTGCTTTGCGACGGGTAACAATCGTGAATATCTTGGCGAGGGTGGTACTTTTGCCGAGACCGTGACGGCGAGCGCTTTGGCCGAGGCTATCCTCGTCCTGGCCAATGACGTGTCACTGTGTGCCAAGAAGGGTGCAATCAACCGTACCCGAGCCGAGGATTTCAGTTGGGAGAAAAGCGCCGAGAAAGTAGAGGGGATGTATCAGTCACTTTTGAGACAACCATCATGAATCTTTGGCGGATCAAATTAGGCAAAGCCTGGAATGTCCTCAAGCGGGACGGACTCTGGCGGGGTGGGATGCGGGTGCTTACAGCCTTCGGTCAGTTGTTTCGGCGCGTCCGGCCAGGCGATATCCTCTTTATCTCGAATGGTGTCGGTGATAGTGCTCGCTATCGAACCGTGCATGTGGCTGAGGAGCTTGAGCAGGCTCACTTTCGGACGGCAGTGACGGTCCAGGACAATCCATTTCTCTCGTCCTATGCCGACCAGTTTTCAGTCTTTGTGTTTCATCGCGTGCTCTACACTGATCAGATTGCATCCTTTGTGGCTCGGCTCAAAGCACTCAAAAAGACGATTGTCTTTGAGACAGACGACCTCGTGTATGACCCCGAGTTTCTCCGGCACATGGACTATTACACTCAGATGAATCCCTGGGAGAAGAAACTTTATGAGCATGGTTTGGGAGGGGAGATACTCAGTGATCCGTATGTCAAGGTGGCGACGACGACTACTTCGTTTCTGGCGGACAAGCTCCGTGAGCGAGGGAAGCAGGTTTTTGTGGTACGCAACAAACTTTCGAAGCAAGACCTCCTCTGGGCCGCCGATGCTTTGGTCAAGAAAGCTAACAGCTATAAGCTATCAGTCACTCATCCTATCCGTATTGGGTATCTCTCTGGTACTCCGAGTCACAACAAGGACTTTGCCACGATTACCCAGGCGCTGGTATCAATTCTGGAGCGTTATCCAATTGTCCGGCTCGTGCTCGCCGGGCCACTCGATACGGAGAGTGCCCTTCAGAAATTTGCCGACCGGATCGAACGGGTGCCGTTTGTGCCTCGGAGTGAACTCTTTGGGGTGATTGCGTCCCTTGATATCAATCTCGCGCCACTTGAAATCGGTAACCCTTTCTGTGAGTCCAAGTCGGAGCTCAAGTGGTTCGAAGCGGGTATTGTTGGCGTGCCCACGGTGGCTACTGCCACCCAGACGTTTCGTGAGGCGATCACCGATGGCGTGGATGGATATGTCGCGTCGACCGAGAGTGAATGGCAGGAGAAATTGGCCCGACTCATCACTGATTCTGTGGCGCGACAGGCGATGGGTGCCCGAGCTCGCGAGACCGTGCTCGCCAAGTACGTGACCAGCGCTGGTGACCCAGCCTACGCCGAATATTTGCGACAGAGAGTCTCAAAATAGGTGATCTTGTTCGGAAAAATATGAGACGAGTATCGTGGATGGATACTCGTCTTTTTGTCTTGACAAGAAAGTAAAAAAGTGTTACGGTTTCGCTACCCTTAGCAACCGCAGGAGCGGAAATGACAGATATGAGGAGGCCGAGAACTCTCGGCTCAGTAGCGTTTGATGGCGCTTATGGCAATCGCGCGCCCTCGATTCTCGTGGCAGCGGTAAAGCCTGAGCGCGAGGAAGGCACGTGGAGGATCGAGATTGGAAGCGACGCGCTCTGTGCGACGAATGTCGATGCACTCGATCACTTGACGCGGAGTGTCATGCTTCGCAATACGATGGGTCAAGAAGCATTTGGACTCTATGGTTTTGCCCATCTGGCCCTTTCCCTCAACTTCACCGATCAGCCGAGACCGCTTCTGGTCGTGATCGAGCGTTCGTGGGGAACGGCAGCGTATCCACGGCATCTTTCGCTTCCGTACGGGACTGCGGAGGGCATCGAGGAGCTGCTTGACCCTTGGCTCATCGCCAACCGCAGCTTCGGGCAGCAAATCGCCATTGGCATTGGCTCGGAGGGATATCTCCGGATGGGGAATGACCAGGATCATGCAGCCGAGGCGATAAGCCGTCTCAATCTCACGCCGGTTCGGCACGGTGTACGCTGGCAGACACCCGTTGCGGCTACGGACGCGCTCATCGCCTGCGTGACCGATAGTGTGGGACACAGGACGAGGATGAAACGCCATACGTGCCTGATTCATCCGGACACGTCGAGCGCTCGCATCGAACTAGTGTATCTCCGAGCGATCGAATTCCCGGGTACGCTCGAAAAATGTCAGTTGCGGGATACGAACGTCGCCGTGGAGACGAATTGTCCAGTCCATCTCATCGACTATGACGGCAGAGTCGTCGCGTCGTTCGAGAACGGGAAACGCGTAGCGACGAACTTTCCTTTGCTCGTGAAGCCCGACCTGGCCCATACACTGATGTATCTGCGCCAACACCATCAAGCGGCCGTGCCGGTGTAGTTCGCCCGCAGTCAGGCCATTGCGTATCGATCCGGATCCTCGGGTTGGTACGCTTTTTCTTTTGAAGCAAAATGGCGCATGGTATATACTAGGAGAGTAATTGGCTAGCGACTCAATGTATGAAAGTACTCATCACTGGAGGGGCAGGATTTATAGGCTCAGCAACCGCGCGGGCACTGATGGAGCGAGGTGATACGCCCATACTCATCGACAACTTC
Source organism: uncultured Bdellovibrionales bacterium (assembly GCA_964444815.1). Classification (GTDB taxonomy): domain Bacteria; phylum Patescibacteriota; class Minisyncoccia; order Moranbacterales; family UBA1568; genus UBA1568. The sequence goes on from CAYUIR010000001.1 coordinate 20,225, forward strand.
AACGACTACTACGACCCTCGGATTAAAGAGGACCGCATCAAGAAGTTTCTCAAAGCCTACAAAGGTGGGTTCAAGTTGTACCGGGGTGACATCCGCGATGCGAAATTTCTCGAAAAGGTGTTCAAGAAAGAGAAACCAGAAAAAGTAGTCCATCTCGCGGCTATGGCTGGAGTCCGGAATAGTCTCAAGAATCCAGCCCTCTATGTTGATGTGAATGTCATGGGGACGACACTCCTCCTCGATTTCTCGGTCAAGTACGGAATCAAGAATTTCCTCTACGCTTCGTCTTCATCAGTCTATGGCAACAACAAGAAACTACCGTTTTCGGAAACTGATCCGGTAGATACCCCTATTTCGCCGTACGCCGCCACCAAGAAGGCGACCGAGCTCCTGGCTCATGTCTACAGTCATATCCACAGTCTCCCGACCACAGGACTCCGGTTTTTCACCGTTTACGGCCCATGGGGACGACCGGATATGGCTCTCTTTGATTTTACTCGGGCGATCTTTGCCGATGAAACTATCAAGGTCTACAATCGTGGCAACATGACCCGGAACTTTACCTATATCGATGACATTGTCTCGGGTATCCTCACCTGTCTCGATAAAAACCTCCCGTGTGCCCTCATGAATATCGGGGGAGACAAAGAAGAGAAGCTCACCCGGTTTATCGAGGTGATTGAAAAGAACGTGGGGAAGACGGCCAAGAAAAAACTGATGCCCATGCAACCAGGCGATGTCCCATCGACCGTGGCAGATATCAAGCGCTTGCGCAATCTGGGCTGGAAGCCGACCACTCGTATCGATGAGGGGATCAAGAACTTTGTCGATTGGTACCGGGAGTACTTCGGGGTGTAGTCACGAACAGAGTAAAAAAGAAAAAGAGGCGGCCGGTATCCGGTCGCCTTTTGCTATGAGGCCGAACCCTTTTCGGCACGGCGCTCAGCAATTGTCCTGATGATGTGACAGGAGTGTCTCGGGATAGCGAAGAATCCGTCGAGTCTCGTATCACGCCAACTACGTCCGACGTCAAACGTGTTCCAGTACGTTTGCATCAGTTTGTGGCTCTGCATGGCTCGAAGTGCGTCCTGTGTTTTGATTAAAACGCAGTCCGGTCTGTCTTCGAAGATCTGACCGTCCATGAATTTTAGATGTAGCCAGGCAGTCAGTTGCCCATGAGGGTGGTGAAATACACCGTTTACGTGCGCGGGAACCCTGACTACCCGCACCCGAACGTGTTGCGCAGGGGCGTGAGGCATCTGGTCTCCTTGAGTGTGGCGCCCTCGGAAGATTCCGGGGGTAGCACCTCAAGGCGACTGAGAAGTATCTCACAGATTGGTATTTTTGTAAAGATTGGGCCTGTCAGAAAAGGGGATTTTCGAGTAGAATACAGGTATCTGGTGATAGGTGCACACCATTGACAAAGTGTCAATTTTATGCTAGAATAGACCGTTAACCGTTCCTTTCCAGAACAGATTGGATTATCGCGCGGCCAAGCCCTGAAAGGGGTCTGGAGCGAGGAAAGTCCGGACACTGAGCCACAGCGTAAGCAAGTGGCAAGGGTAATGGGTAACCCCCATACGCCGTGAGGCGCGAGGTGCGAGCAGAGACGCTCTTCTCCGAAAGGAGTGAGTATCCAGCAATGGATAAGTCTTCATATAAGTTCAGGGTTTACTCTGAGCGAAGTCGAAGAGTGAAACGGCTAAATCCTTACCTCGGTGCAAGGTCGTGCCTAGATCCTCTTGGAGCTCAAGAGGGGACGGGAGAACTGCAAAGATTCGGCTGGTAACAGTCGGACAAGATAAATGATAATCTCTGCTTTCGGGCAGAACAGAATCCGGCTTATAGATCTGTTTTGGAAAAGAGCGTCTAACAGCGAGAGTCCAACTCCTTAAGACTTTTAGAATGAAACGTTCAGAAATATACTTCAGTACGATACAGGTACCCGTCGACTTTCTTATGATTGTCCTGGCGGGGATTTCAGCGTACTACCTGCGTGGACTCCCGATGTTCGAAGGGTATGTCTCGCGGGTGTTCAATATTTCTTTTGAAGACTATCTCTGGTTCTCTCTCTCCGTGGCGCCACTCTTTCTTGTCGTGATTGCTTTTGAAGGTCTCTATACCATGCGGGCGACGCGTACCTTTGGAAAAGAAGCCTATGGCATCGCACGGGCCATCACCCTCGGACTCATTATCTTGGTGCTTGCTGTCTTCTTGAACCGTGAGTGGTTCTCGTCACGGTTCGTCATCGTGGTCGGCTGGGCTATTGCTATCGTCTATGTCGTCCTTGCTCGCTATATTATTCAGCGCATCCAGAAATGGTTTCTCGTCAATCGGAATGTGGGTATCCATCGTATCCTCCTCATTGGGTCCAATCAAAAGGTGTATGCCTTGCGGAAGCTCCTCACCAAGAATAAGCAACTCGGGTATCGAGTCGTCGATCAGATCGATACGGCGAGTGTCGTCCAGGTCAAAGAAATCCGAGCCATGAAGGGTGTGGACGAGATTATCGTGGGTGACCCGACGCTTACTGATGATGAGCAGGAGAAACTTTTTGACTACTGTCAGATCAACAACATTACCTACAAGTATTTTCCGACCACACTCCAGACCCCGCGTTTCTCGATGAAGATCTTTAATGGGGAACCGCTCATCGAATTTCAGCATACCCCGCTCGATGGTTGGGGTCGGGTACTCAAGCGGACCTATGATATCGTCGCGGGATTTTTCCTCACGGTGCTCTTTTCACCCATCATGCTCGTGGTGGCCATCCTCATCAAACTCGAGGATCCAGATGGACCGATTATCTACAAGAATGAGCGCATCGGCGAAAATGGAGTGAAATTCTTTGTCTACAAGTTCCGCTATATGCAGTGGAAGTACTGCGTGACCAAGGACAATCCGCATATGGATGAGGCCATCGCCTATGAAAAGAAGTTGATTGAAGAGAAAAACGTAAGGAAGGGTGGTATCCTCTACAAAATCAAAGATGATCCGCGCAAGATGCGGGTCGGGGCCTGGATTGAACGATTTTCTTTTGATGAACTGCCACAGTTTTTTAACGTCCTCGAGGGGACGATGTCACTCGTCGGACCACGACCCCATCAGGAGCGAGAGGTCGACCGTTATGCCGAGTATCACCGGCGCCTCCTCACTATCCGTCCTGGCGTGACCGGGATGGCTCAGGTGTCGGGACGCTCTGACCTCGCTTTTGAGGATGAGTACCGGCTCGATGTATTCTACATTGAGAACTGGTCGCTTTGGCTCGATATCATCATCTGTCTCAAGACCGCTGGCGCCCTTCTCAGACGGCGCAAGAACGTGAAATAACAATCGTCTCAAACCGCCCTCTGGGGCGGTTTTTGCTGGTGAAATTCTTGCTGAGTGCTATACTCTAGGTGTAAGTCAGTAAGCCAAATTCTATGATACTTCTCCGCTTGATGGTGAGTGCACTCGCCTTTTTGTCGCTCTCGTATGTCATTCCGGGTATTTCGGTCAAAGGGTTTGGGACGGCCCTCATTCTGGCCCTGCTCTGGGGTGTTGTTGGGATTACGATCAAGCCAATTCTCCTCCTTCTCACCCTTCCGTTCAATCTCCTGACACTCGGACTCTTTACCTTTATTATCAATGGTTTTCTCCTCTGGATGCTTGGTGGTCTCATCAAGGGTTTTGAGGTCCATGGGTTTTGGGTCGCCGTCCTGGGCGCCCTCTTCCTCTCGGTGGTGAGCTCGCTCACACAATGGGCGCTCAGTCATAGTGATAAAGACTAACTCGAGATAGTAGGCACTGTGAATTTGATAAAAAGAATTATCCGCGAGCTTCGTAAAAATAGTCTTCCTGATTTTGTATGGAAGACTCTTTTTTATACTCTTGGCAAAGGACGACATCTGTGGGCTTTGGATAAAAATTCTTGGCAGAAGAAAAAAGCAGAGAATTTTTTTGGACACTACACGCTTCCACAGCGATCTGGAAAGGAGCAGGTCATCGTTTTTATTTTGCCCGGGCTGTGGATTGCTGGGGGCATTGCTGTGATTTTGCAGCATGCCAATCTTCTCAGGAATCGCGGGTATCAAGTGAAGATTGTGACACAAGATCTCAAGACGAAAGTAGCGTGGTTTGAGAATCAGCGAGTGGAGATAGTACCCATCAGTGCCATCGAGCTCTTGCTAAAACAGGGTATAGACATACTGATTGCTACTGGGTGGAATTCTGTCCCAACGGTAGATCTATTGCCTGCACGACGCAAGATGTATTTTGTTCAGTTGGATGAAAGGCGCTTTTACCAAGATCAAACACTACAGAGCTTCGTCGGAGAAACCTATCGAGTAGGGTTTGAATTTTTGACCATGGCGCATTTTCTCCAAGCATGGCTTCGGGAAGAATTTGATCAAGCGTCTACTTATGTACCCAACGGTTTGGACGTGGCAGTGTTTCATCCTGTAGTGGTACGACAGACAAAAACGAATAAAGTACGGGTGCTGATTGAGGGTCCAATCAATATACCGTTTAAGGGCGTAGCAGAAGCATATGAGGCAGTTGCTGGTCTTGATTGTGAACTATGGCTGGTCAGCAGTAACGGTGTGCCGCCAGCTCATTGGAAATACGATCAATTTTTTGAGAGAACCCCGATTCATGAAATGCCCCAAATCTACTCTTCATGTGATATTTTGCTCAAGATGAGCACGGTTGAGAGTTTTTGCTATCCGCCACTGGAAATGATGGCCTGTGGTGGAGTGCCCGTGATTCTTGAGGTGTCAGGTATCGAAGAGTACGCCAGGCACGAAGAAAACTGTCTCATCGTGCAGAGTCAACAAGAAGCACGACAGACTGTAGCTCGATTAATTAGCGATCCAGCGCTTCGTGCTCGGTTGCGGCGAGGTGGATTAGAGACTGCCAAAAAGTGGAGCTGGGAGCGTTCTGTCGATGCTCTAGAACAAGTGATACTCAGGGCTGATTCTCAGCAGGCTTATTTGTGAACACGAGGTAGTAGGCGAGAGTGGCGCTGCCAATGACAAGGATTGAAAAGAGCGTAATGATAGACCAACCTTGGAGAAGGACTGGTTTGTATTGTGAGAGACGATCAACGAGGCGAGAGAGGTCGCCCGAGAGTGATCCACTGGTATAGGCAGGGCGCAGGAATAAAGTTTGACCTGGATAGACTTTGTTCTTGCTGGTGTCTATCAGAGTACGATCGGCAAAAACGGGATCAGGCACATCAGTAGCTGAGAGGTAGGGTTTTTCACCCTTGCGATTTTCGTCGGAAAAATAGGTAGCAGAAAAGCAGTATTTTTTATTCGTAGATTCGACAATAGCCGGAAAGGATAATACCGTGTATGTCCCTTGCATAGGTGGCTTATGGCTATAGATATCGGACGCAAGTGTATTTTGACAAGCTTCATCCAGGAGGCGGAATTCAATGTGTTCGCCGAGCTTGATGTCAGAACGTCCCAGCACGACCCGGATCTGATGGAGGTTTGACTCTTTGGCGATAAATGTCTGCGTGACGGGAGATCCTGGCGAAAGGGTTATTTTTTTTGTTTTCCCTAAGAAATTGTAGCCGGATTCGCCGAGACCAAAACTTGTGAGAAAGGTCAAAAAAATACCAATCATGCCGAGCAAAAAAATAGAGAAAAGAATTCCTTTATGGTATTTTTTAATGAGTTCAATATTTTTATTCATACGGCCCTAGAGATAGTAACGAGGGATAATGACGTTCATGATAGCGTGAATCTGGAGGAGTATCATGGCGAGGGTGAGGGCTTTCAGCGCAAAAAGAAAATACTTTTCCTGTCGTAGGAGGAATCCAATACCGGCAGCAATAATGATGAGATGAGCAATGACATTTGGAAGGAAGTAACGACCAGGCTGGCCGATAAGAATTTGGCCAGTGTAGTCAAACACGCGCCAGTCATAGAAGCGAATGGCTATTTGGAGAGCAATTATCATACCGAGAAAGAATACGAGAAACCTCTTTTCGGGAAGATACGTGAATTTTCTCTGAGAAAAGAGATACCAAACGGTCCCAATGAAACCGACAATTGTGATGAGGATAATTACTGAAAGTGTCCAGTCTGGTATTGCATTATCGAGCCAGCCGAAGTGCCCCCAATAAGACCGCGCGGTATCTCGCAGTTCGCCCGAACTGAGTGTCTTATCTAGGTATTTTCCTATGGACTCAATGGTGGAGCTGAATTTTGATTGCGCTGTGAGGTTAGTAATATTCACAAAATAGCTTTTTGGAATAATCAGAAATGTAGCGCTAGCAAGGAAGATACTTGCGCCTGCAAGAAGCGTAAGAAATTTTTTGAGAGGTAAATGGAGTGCTCTATAAGAAGTCCACGCCAAGAGAGGATAGAGCATTGCGACGAGTACGACGCCTGGACCTTTGGAAAAGAGACCAAGTATAGCGGCTGAGATGAGCAGAAGGGCGTGGCTCCACGTTAGTCCATCTCGCAGTAAGGAAACGCCAGCGAATAGAAAAAGCGAAAATGCAAAAACGAGCGCAATGTCGATATTGACTTGGGCTGCAGTCATGGCAAACATGGGCTGGAATGCCACGAGTATCGTAAAAAGGAGGCCTACAAAAGGTGAAAATCCGGCCCTTCTTGCAATGTGGAAAGCAAGATAAACTACTCCAACACCAAAGATAGTTGCAAGTGTTCGCATCGAAAAGAGACGAGCGAATATGCTTTCACTACTCAAAAGACGCTCTAACCAGGAGCTCAGGAGGTAATAGATTGACCGAGTGCCAGAGACATTCGTGGAGGTGGTGTCAATGTATTGTTTCCAGTCATTTTCTACAAGAGCTTGGTCAGAGAGGATGGTAGTGAAATCTGGAATATTCTGATCCGAGGTTCTTACCTCATCAAACTGATTGGCTTCCGCTGATCGAATCACTTCTTCGGAGAAGCCATATGTTGAGATGCTCGAATGAGTGGTGGATGTACTCGGTAGATTGCGGAAAGGCCAATTTTTGTCTTGAGGTTCGGCCCAGTATTGAGCGGTGCTGTAATGAGTTTGTTCATCAGGATTTTGAAACAAGGGAAACAGGACGGCCAAAAAAACACCCTTGAGAAGAAAGAGAAGGAGTATCCCAGTGAGGTAGAGAGCGTATTTTGAGGATGTGAACATGGCTTGTTTCTCGATTCTTTAGGCAGTATACTATAAAAGTACCCTTTTCTAAAGCCTTTTTATGGAGCGGACCGTACAAAATATTTTGGTAGGTGGTTCGGGGTTTATCGGCTCTGAGCTTGCTCTGGAATTGGCGCGTAGAGGAGAGAGTGTCGTCAGTATTTCTCGAAACGGTGGAGTCGTCATACCTGGTGTCAAAAACATAATTCTAGATATATCGGAGCAGCGGGCGCTTGAACAAAAGTTTCCCACTGGGGAGACTGTCTATATTCTGGTTGGCCAAAATCACCCGGAATTCGATGCGGAAGCGGAACTGGAGGCTTTACGAAGACTGATCGTTGTGCTGAATGTGAAACGTCCCAAAAAAGTACTCTATCTATCTTCGGTGCTGGTGTATGGAGAGACCGATGCTCCAGCAGGCGAAGAAACCCCGTGTTGTCCAGCGGATCAGTATAGTCAGTTTAAGTGTTCTGCCGAGGCACTGTTACGAGAGAGTTTGAGCCCGCAGATAGTCCTTGGTATTTTACGTCTGGCAAATGTTTATGGCGGGAAGAAAAATCGAGGATTCATCGGACTGGTTATGGATCGCTTGGCTCAAGAGCAAAGTATTGAGCTGAAAGTCAATGGTGACGGGCTACAAGAGCGAGACTATATGTTTATCGACGATGTGGTGGCCGCACTACTATCGGTGAAAAAACATCTGATAGAGAATGATATTGTTAATATTGCGACAGGGCAGAGTCATACGCTGCTAGATATTCTCGATCAAGTGTCACGTATAACTGGTCGTCAATTTCCATACAAGAATAATGGCAAAGGAGTGGTAGAAATTGGAAAGAGCAGGGTTAAAAATGAGAAACTGGGACAGCGATACCACTTCTCGCCGAAGTATGGACTGAGCACAGGATTAGAGGAAACCTATTTGCGATCGGTGGTTTATCAGGAAAAGGTTTCTGGGAAGCGAATGCTCTTTATCGGCGGGGAAGGATTCATAGGAAGAAACTTGGCCAGATATTTTGCGAATGAGAATGAGTGCATTTCGGTGGGTCAGCGCCAGTCTGTATTTGCAGATCGGCGGGATAGGTATATCGAAGTTGATCCCTATAAGAATAGAGTCGAGGGTGAATATGACGTGGTGGTACATCTGATTGACAATAAAGTTCCTCTCTCGGTGTTCGAGCTCCAAGAGGAGCAATTGACAAAAAACTTCTCACTTCGATCAGGTGGGCAGTTGGTAGTATTTTCATCGGCAGTCGTGTATGTGAATCCAAATTCGGAGTATGGCAAGAGAAAGCAACTACTCGAGGCATTTTACAAACGATACTGCAAAGAGTACGGCATTACGCTCACGATTTTTCGCCCGTTTAATATATTTGGTCCCTTTCAGTTACCCAATCGCCAGGGGAGTTTGATAGCGAACTTGATGTGCAACTTTCTTCTGGATGAAAGTACTGAGATAAACGACATGGGCGCTCGACGTGATTTTATGTGTGTGACTGATATTGCCAAGTTTGTCGAATGCGCTTTGGCGAGAAAGCAGGAAGGTGTTTTTGATATAGGATCAGGGACATTGGTATCTATCAGAGAGCTGATTGATTATTTGAATCACCATATCTTTTTTTCAAAGGGGAAAATCACGGATCGACAGGCAAAAGAACAAACTAACGAACAGCCCGCCAAGAGGACTTTATCACCCGTACTTCCCATGGTAGACTTTGACGAGGGACTGAAAAGGACGTTTGCATTCTACAAAAATAACCTCCATCTCCTCAAAGATTATGTCAAACGAAAGGGCAATTAAGAATATATTGATTATAGGTGCTGGTAAGGCTGGACGACTCCTTAAGAAGGATATTGAACTTTATCATCCCGAGTGTCAGTTTGTTGGCTATGTGGACGACAAATTAGACGCAAAGAATCGGCTCTTATTAGGGAGTATCGCCGATACCAGTAAACTAGCAAAGCTGTTTAGAATAGATGAGATGGTTATTGCTATCCCGTCGACTGATGGCCAGTTAGTACGCAGGATCCTGCTTGAGAACATCAAGAATCATATCCCAATTAAAATAGTACCTCGGAGTCAAAAGATCATTCGTCTCAGTCACGTTCGGTATTCGGAGGTGAAAGATGTCACGGGTGAAGATATGCTGGGGCGTCCTTTTGTGCGTCAGAGCATTGATCGAGTGAAGAAATTTTATCAAGGGAAAACGGTTTTTATTACCGGAGGTGCTGGCTCTATTGGTTCGGATATCGTGAGGCAATTACTAGATCTTGATGTTAAGAAGGTGATTGTGTATGACAATTCGGAGTACCTGATTTTCCTATTAGAGCAGGAGCTTAAGGTGCTTGGTCTGCGTGATCGCTGCGAATTGATTGTAGGGAGCATTCTGCATTACAACAAGCTCAACATACTCATGAAGGAACGACGCCCAGACGTTGTTTTTCATGCGGCTGCATATAAACACGTTCATCTCATGCAGGATAATATAGATGAGGCCGTGTATAATAACGTAATTGGAACGAAGCGGGTTATTGAGGCTGCCATCAGCGGTGGCGTGAAGCTGTTCACTTTTATTTCGACCGATAAGGTGGTCAATCCCACGAGTGTCATGGGTGCCACCAAGAAGCTTTGCGAGTACTATATACAGTGCCTCAAGCCCAAGGGGATGCAATTCAATATAGTTCGTTTTGGGAATGTCATAAATTCCAACGGTTCTGCTCTGCCACTTTTTGAACGTCAAATTGCCGGTCAGGGCTACGTGACGGTGACACACAAGAAAATGAAGCGGTTTTTTATGTCTATCCGTGAGGCAGCTCAGCTCGTGATTGAAAGTACGGCCAATGGCAAGAAAGATGCTATCCATATACTGAATATGGGAGAGCTCATCAATATCTATGAAGTGGCACTTTGCCTTATACGTTCTAGAGGGTATGTCCCCGGAAAAGACATAGAGGTGCGAATCACAGGGTTACGTAAGGGGGAAAAGATGATTGAGGAGCTCTATACGGAAAACGAACGGGGGAATATGGTGAAAACTGGCATGGATCGAATCTATTCATTAAAAAACTATGATCGCTGCCCAGTTGATATTTTGCAGACCATCGCTGTCTTGGAGGACTTGGTCAAAACTGGGGCACCACAGGCGGAATTGCGGAAGCATCTGAAAAGAATATTCCCTTCCATTAAAAATTAGTAGAAGATTATCCTGTGTCTGAAATGTTAGAAAAACGGCCTTTACTCTCACGAATAAGTCAGTTAGTAGGACTGGATATTCAATATTTCTTTGGAGCTGGAATAGTTGTTTCGTTCCGCTATATCATTGTATCTTTCTTGGGATTGGTGCTTTCGGTAGGATTTGCTCGTCTTGGTAGTAAGGAACTCTTCGGCCAATATCAGACCATACTTGCTTTGTTGAGTCTGATTTCTGTGTTTTCACTTCCTGGTTTGAATTTAGCTGCACTTAAGTCTGTAGTGGAGGGGAATACTACTGTCGTGCTACAAGCAGTGCGACTCAGTTTTTATGGGTCATTATTTGGGGTACCTGTAATATGGCTTTATGCGGGATATAATTTCTTTCTGACACGAGATTTGACGTTTGCAGTTGCGGTTGCTATTGCTAGTATTCTCTTCCCATTTTATTACGCGTTCAATACCTGGTATGTTTTTTATGAGGGGCGCTCACAGTTTTTTCCTGTAGCGTGGCGAACAATCGGGCTTAATGCTTTGGTTACGACTATTCTTTTGGGAGCGTTGTATAGGCAAGAGAATCTTACTATACTGATACTGCTTTTTTTGGGGATTAACGTCGTTTTAAGTGGCAGATTTCTTTTTGAGGCGTCTCGTGCTGTAAGCGGGAGTTTTTTTCAGGGGACGAGTGGAGAACTCGATGTGAGGTATGGCCTCTCGGTTACCCTGCAAAAATTTGTTCTCTCTCTGGCAGAGAATGTTCCAGTGATACTCATCTCTTTCATGTTTGGGTTTGAGAAAGTGGCTATTTTTCAAATTGCTTTTTTCTTTGTGAGTGCCGTTTCTGGTTTTTTGAGTGGAATTTCCGCTACGTATATGCCGCTCCTCTTTCGCTATAAGAAGCTCGCGTACGTTAAAGTGCTTTTGCAACAATTTACTTTGGGGCTAATTTTGTTTTTGATATTTCGTGTCTTTGTGGAGAAATTCTTTATAGCTTTTTATGGTGCATCGTATCAGGAAAGTCTTGAGATTGTTAGGAATCTCTCTTTTCTAGTGTTCCTTTTCCCACTCAAAACTTTCTTGATAAATTTCTTTACGGCAAAAAGACAAAACCTTCTTGTAGCGTCAATTTTTCTTTCTGCTAATCTATTGGCAGTATTCGCTCTGTACTGGACTCGAGAGGCGTCAGTAGGTACGAGTGCCACGGCGTATCTTTATACGTTAAATGTCCTTCTTAGCACCTCTTTACTAGTTACGTATTTGTACCAGGTGTACAGAGAGAAGAGGCTTATCTAAGGGGCGATACGAGTTGTCTGGTTTGTCAAAGGGGGGTATAATGGAAGAAATTCAGGATTTTTGATGTTTCTGACCGTATGACTGATTTCGATGCTATTCCGTGTCCGCTGTGCGCCGCTTCGACCTACGATGTCGTTTACCCAGGGAAGTTTCCCGAAACACTTTCGCACGAATTTCTGACAGAAGTCTATCGCTCATCGAGTGATCAGGCGCTTTTTGAGCAGGTAGTGAAGTGTCGGGAGTGTGGAGTAGTGTACCTCAATCCGCGCCTGCGCTCCGATCTCATTGTGAGTTCATATGCCGATGGTGAAGACAGAACTTTTATCGAGCAAGACGCTTTTCGGATCAGAACATTTGCGGAGGCACTGAAGAAGCTGCGTGATGAATATGGCCTTCTTTTTTCACCGGAGACCAAGACTCTTGATATCGGGTGTGCCGGTGGGGCGTTTTTGCGGGCTGCCAGAGAATGTCAGCTTTCCGCTATCGGTATCGAGCCAAGTCGCTTCCTCGGGAACTACGCACGGACCACACATAACCTCGATGTTCGGAGCGGTGTACTTGCTGATTTTTCTTTTCCGGCCCACAGTTTCGACCTGATCACGCTCTGGGATGTTATTGAACATGTGCCGGATCCCAAGGAAGAATTGAGAACGATTCAACAGCTTCTCAAGCCGGATGGTCTTTTTGTTGTCAACTATCCGGACTTCGGTAGCCTGCCAGCGAAGCTGCTTGGTCGGAAGTGGCCGTTTCTTCTGAGCGTCCATCTTGTGTACTATACGCCGGAAACTATCAGGCGCCAGCTTTTGAAAAGTGGTTTCCGGGTGATCGGTATGAAAAGACACTGGCAGACACTGGAACTCGGGTATGTGATCAAGAGAGCCTCGCAGTATTTTTCAGGATTTCGTTTTCTTGGTTTTTTGACTGAAAAACTCGGACTGGCGACACTACCGATTAAGTATTGGATTGGACAGACTCAGGTAATTGCCAAGCGTTATGATACTCGATAGGAAGAAAGTACAAGCAGTGATTTTCGACATGGATGGTGTGTTGTTTCTTTCGAATGGTTGTCATGAGCGGGCCTGGCGAGAAACGTTCCAGAGTATCGGGATCACGGACTTCTCGTATGCGGCTATTGCTGGGATGCGGACAGATGATGCTCTTGCCAGGGTGATTCTTGAGCATGGCAAGCAGGTAGAAAATTATGATATCGAGGTGCTGACAGCGAAAAAGAGGCAATTGGCCTTACAGTTTCTTGAGGCAGAGAGTGAGGTGGCGCCAGAAAGTGCTACGCTTATCGCCTACCTCAGGAAAAAGTATCGTCTTGCCCTAGCCTCGTCCGCTTCGCCCAAAACGGTGGCGCTTTTTTTAAAAAAGAGTGGCTATGCTGATGCATTTGAGGTGGTACTTGATGGTTCCTCGGTGGAGTACTCAAAGCCGGCTCCGGATATTTACCAGTTGGCACTGAGCAAACTCGGGCTTCGGGGAGAGTGCTGCGTGGTGGTTGAAGATTCCGGCAATGGAATCAGAGCGGCACAGGATGCTGGTATCCCAGTCATTGCTCTGTCCCAGATAGCCGAGGAAGTAGAAAAAATAAAATCTTTACAGCCGACAGTAATAGTAACGATGCTTTCTGAAATTCAAAAGATTTTATAGTGTATGAGAGAATATACTGAGGAAGATATTGAGAAATATTTCTTTGATCAACCCAATCCTGATTTTTGGACGGTTATTATTCCGGCTGCTGGTAAGGGGACGCGTCTTGGTTACGACAAGCCGAAGATCCTGTATCCGATTGCAGGACGGACGATTCTTGATCGAATGATTGATCTACTGGAGCCACGTTTCAGTCAATTTGTATTAGCACTTTCTCCGGTAGGGGCGCCCGATGTCATTCCGGAGCTCGAGAAAAGGATTCCTGGTCGTTTCGAAACGGTAACGCTTCAGTCGCGAGGCATGGCTGATTCTATTTATCAGGCTCTTCACAAGGTGACTACGCCTTATGTTTTGATTATCTGGGGTGACCAAGTGGCAATCAGTGACCGTACCATCGTAGCAGTTCAGAAAATACTACAATTCACTCCGGGGGCCAAACTGGCGTTTCCAGTGGTGAAGCGTGAGCAGCCCTACGTGCATTATGAAGTGGACGAACATGGTTCCTTTACGCATGTGCTCGAGAGACGGGAGGGAGCGAATATGCCGCCACAGGGGAGGAGTGACTGTGGAGTGTTTGCATTCGAGACTCGTCGTCTGCGTGAGGTATATGATGATGAAGTTACGAAGGGCATCACCCTCAGTCGAGGAACAAAAGAGTGGAATTTTTTGCCGATGTTGCCACGCTTTGAAGCTGGTGGAACCAGTGTGAATGCATACCAGCTTGATGCGGTAGAAGAGACTATTGGTGTTAACGATGTCAGTGATGCTCTTATGTTGGAAAAACATTTTAACTTATCACAACGTCCTATGAAGGAACGACAAGAGAAAGTGAAGGTAGCGATGTTTTCGGGTGGGCGCGGGACGGGTGCTATCACGGATGCGCTGCTTCGCTATCCGGATATCGAGTTGACGTTGCTCGTCAATACGTACGATGATGGTCTCTCAACGGGATTGCTCCGGCGATTTATCCCAGGAATGCTTGGTCCGTCGGATGTGCGGAAGAATATTTCTCGCTTTCTCCATCATAGAAAAGATCGAGCCTCACAGGCGCTCTTGTATCTTATCGAGTATCGCTTTCCTGACCCGTATGAAGCGACTGCGGCTCTGGCGCTCCTGCGTGCTTTCAGTGATTTGAAAAATACCGAATACGCGACCAACGAAATCCTGCAAGCCCGGGAGAATCTGTCTCTCAACCAGATCAAGGCGGCAGCCACGTACCTCGAGGCGTTTCTCGCATACTACCAAGCTCATCCCGAGAATCATAGCTGGTTCCCTTTTGGTGATGTCTCACTCGGTAATCTCTTGTTTGCAGGGTGTTACTTGGTAAATGGCGAGGATTTCAACCGAGCTGTGGCGGACTTCTCTCATTTTGCTGAAATTGGTGACCGAGTGCTCAATCTTACCAATGGGGAAAATCGTGTCTTAGTTGCTATAAAAGAAAATGGACTATACCTTCATGACGAGGCAAGTGTGGTTGGCCCACAAGACACTTCTCGCATTGAAGAAATCTTTCTCCTCCCGCGTTATCTGGAGCCAGGAGAACTTGCTGATACGATGACGAAATCGGAAAAAATTGCCTATCTGAGGAGTGTCGAGGCGCTCCCGAGCTTAAGTGAAGCGGCGCGTCAGGCTCTTCTTGATGCTGACATCATCATTTACGGCCCGGGCACTCAGTACTCGTCACTCCTCCCTTCGTACCTGACACTTGGTGTAGCAGAGGCTATTGAGCGAAATGCTAAGGCTGAGAAGGTGTTCATTGCCAATATCGCTCGGGACTACGATATTTTGGGTGAGGACGCTACCACGCTCACACGTGCCTTTCTTTGGAATATGAGTCGTAAGGGAGCTTATCCGGTGGTGTGTCAGAAGTTTATATCCCGGTTCTTTTTTCAGAAGCCGGAGGCTACATCGTCCGGTGAAACCCCGTACGTCCCTTTCAATGCAGCTGAATTTGAGTATCCGCTCGATAAAGTGCGTTGGATTGACTGGGAGGGTGATAAGGGTAAGCATCTCGGAGCCAAAACGATTTCTGAACTTCTTATTCATGTTGAGGGCGAGATGGAGAAACGGGTGCACCATGTGGCACACCGGGTGTCTATTGTGGTGCCGGTTCTGAATGAAGTACGGACGGTTGGTCAGGTACTGAAAAACCTGAAGGTGCTTGACCTCTCACAAATGAAACTTGATAAGGAGATTATCGTAGTAGATGGTGGCTCAACGGATGGGACACTCGACATATTGGCTCAAGAGTCAGATATTCGGGTGTATGAAACTACTGGGGGCCGCGGGAAGGCGCTCGGAACCGGTATTATCAAGGCTAAGGGCGACATCGTCGTTTTTTTCCCGTCAGACGGAGAGTACAATGAGGAGGATATTCTGCGGGTGGTCGCACCGCTCGTCAATCAGGAGTTCCCTGTTGTGCTGGGGAGCCGTGCGTTTCACACTCACGATTTGAACCGAACACTGAAGCGTGTGTACGGCAGTCATGGCATACTCTTTTATGTGAGCAAGTATGGTGGAATCGCTCTCTCTATTCTGATGCTGGTGATGTACCATCGCTTCATCAGTGATCCATTCACAACGCTCCGAGGATTTAACATGCGTGTATTTCGAGGTATGCGTTTCGAGAATACCGGAGCAGAGTTTGATATGGAGCTTATCGCAAAGATCATCCGTCGCGGTCATGTTATACTGGAAGTACCCGTGAGTTACAAAGCCAGAACCGTAGCAGAAGGAAAGAAGACAACTGTGTGGGACGGTCTCCGATATCTGTGGACGTTGTTGCGTTATTCCTTGTGGAAGCCGAAACAGTAATTGTTGATATATGCCGAAAGTATCTATCGTCATTCCAGCTTATAATGAAGAGGCACTTATTGGGAAACTGCTTGAAGTGATTCTGGAAGTTGATATTCGGTCAATTGGTTTTGAGCGTGAGATTATTGTGGTGGATAATGGGTCACATGATAAAACCTCAGAAATCGTAGCTCGTTTTCCCGAGGTTCGTTTGCTTCGGATCGAGGTCAACAAGGGAAAGGGTGATGGCGTGCGCCATGGTATCGCTCATGCGACAGGAGATTATATCCTCATCCAGGATGCTGATCTCGAGTATGATCCCCATGATTATCTCGTACTGCTACAGCCGCTTTTGACAGCTAATAAGCCGATGTCTGTATATGGGAGTAGAATCTTAGGAGAAATGGAACGGGACAGTAGTTCTTTTTTTGGAAAGCACCCAGATAAATCGCTCCCTACTTTTATTGCAAATTTCCTCCTTTCTTTTTGGGCGTATTTTTTATTTGGTCAGTGGATTACTGACACTCTGACCGGTTACAAGATTTATCCTACCAAACTCCTGCAGGGCTTTACCATTCAAACGACTGGCTTCGAAACGGATCATGAGTTGACCGCAAAGCTCATTCGTTCAGGCGTTTCGATTGTTGAAGTGCCTGTGTCCTATACGCCCCGCACAGTTGAACAAGGCAAAAAAATTCGATACTCTGATTTCTTCATCGCTCTTTCCACATTTTTCAAATTTCGCTTCGTGTCAAAGCAGGCATTCTAAGACCTCAAAAAATGCTCCGTATACTCCTGGGACGGTTTCCATTTTGGAAGCTGGTAAAATTTGTCATCACCGGTGGGATCGCCTTGGGGATTGATGTGGTTTTGTACTACCTTCTTACTCGTTATGGACATGTCTACTATCTTTTGGCGCGGACACTTTCGCTGGGAGTAGCTATTATTTGGAGCTTTACGGTCAATCGTCAGTGGACCTTCCGTGCTATAGAGGGCGATACTCGTAAACAGGCAGTCAAGTTTATCACTGTGATACTCGCCACCTCGCTTCTCAGTCTCGGGCTTATGCATGTGGGCGTGACGCTACTTCATTTTCATGACCTAGTAGTCATTTTGTTTGCTGCTGTCATTACAACCCTTATCAACTTCACCGCCCACTCCTTGTGGAGCTACGCCAAAAAAGCATGAATGATGTATTTAAGTGTTTTTCACTAAACTCCGTCTTTATTTTTTTAATACTACTTCTTTTCGAAGTTAGTATTCACCCATTGGGCATGGGGCCGGATCGTCGGATTCATGACCCTGCTGTCTATCGGCTTGCTGATGCGAGCTATATGCCTGCGGATTGGTATACCAACATGGCAGTTGAAAGTGGCGTCTATACGTTTTATGCTAAGCTCGTGAATGTATACCAGGTACTTTCGATATCTGAGGAGTTTTGGCGTATGGCGCTCTATCTCCTATCACTAGGAGTTTTGTATGTTGCCCTAATCAAGATTGCCCGACTTTTTTCTGAGAGTGTGCTCGTGGTGCCGATTGTAGCGTTTTTTCATGCTATTGTGATCGTGGTGGCCCCACCTATCTGGCTCTATGGTCCGTTTATCCAGGTTGATGGTGGATTGGCACCACGTTCGATCGGCATCGCGCTTTCTTTTCTCGCTCTGTATTTTCTATTGATGCAAGCGCGATATATGCCGTGGGTGCTCCTAGGCCTCGCTACCTTGGTGCATGTGTCCAACTCTCTCATTATTTTCACGCTCTATTTTGGGGCTTGGCTGCTCTTGGCACTTCTGAATCGGGACAGCATCACTCCATGGAGGACACATCTCAGTCTGCTGTTTCGCCAGGGGAGTACGGCGTTTCTCATCTACCTGCTTGCTGGTGGTTGGTTTGCTCTGTCTGTTTCTTTACGGAATACCGGAGTTTCGGATTTTCCAGACGCAAAATTCATCTGGACGTGGATCTATTTTCGGGCACCCTACATGGCACTGCCGCTCATGCCCTGGAAGGCCTGGCTCCTCTTTGGGCTCCATATTGGCGCTCTCACGGTCTCTTGGTATCTGCTCAGGCAAAGGAGTGCCGAGACTGCCCGAAAGATGCTCGATCTCTTGGCTTTGATTGGGCTGGGAGCAGTCCTGTATTTCTTTGCTTTTTACGCCTTTGCCTTTATCTATCCCTGGCTGCCTGGGTTCCAGTTTTATTCGTTACGTGTTATTTACCTCATGCACTTTGTAGCCTATCTTTTTTCAGCCCTAGTACTTATTGTCTGGATGCGACGGTTTGGTATACATCGAACTTTGATAGTGTTCGGATGTTTGGTGCTTACCATGGTCTACCTCTTCGCACCCATACAGAATCAGACCAAGAAGATGATTGGAAATCTGAAAACGAGCGTCAATTATCTCCTTCGTCAGCAAACATCATATACTCTGTCACCAACGACGAGGGCGCTCTCAACTCTACAGGAGCCGTTCTTGGCACCACCGAATTGGTACGGCTCTCCACGGTATCTGCCGAGTGTGGTGAGTTATAAAATGTTTGGGTTTACCCCAGCGGGCCTGAAAGAATGGTACGAGCGTATGAATGACGTGAGCGGGAGCGAGCTTGAACGCTCATATTTGGCACAAGAAGAAGTAGGTCGTTTTCAGCCAGTGACGCTTAGCTGGGGAGTGCTCTATACTCGCTTGACTACCGAAGAAATAATAACCCTCTCAAAGAAGTATCGCTTTACGCTGTTCCTAGCCTTACAGTCATCGGAGTATCCGTTTGAGGTGATAGCGGAGGACCCGGACTATCGGCTTTATCGGATTACGACTGGAGAGCCTCGTTAAAGACACTCTCAATTTTCTGGCTGATGAGATCTTGGTGAAACTTATCTTGGTAGAGGGAGAGTGCGTTTTGAGAATACGTATGAAGCAAAGTGGAATCTAGAAGGAATTTTTCGATGGAAGCAAACAGAAAGTCTTCGACGGGACGGAGACCGCCATTTTTTTGTAGGGCGATGAGAT
Organism: uncultured Bdellovibrionales bacterium; assembly: GCA_964444815.1. GTDB lineage: Bacteria > Patescibacteriota > Minisyncoccia > Moranbacterales > UBA1568 > UBA1568. The sequence continues at coordinate 39,293 of CAYUIR010000001.1, forward strand.
CACTGTAGAAATCTCTGGGATGAGTATACTTGCCTCGGAGTCGATAGGTATCGAGATCGTAGTCCTTGAGTGGGTGATTGGGATAGACCATAGCATTGTAGCCGTCGAGTGCGACTTCGGTAGTAGCGTATTGATCAGTGCAGATGATGGGCATCCCAAACGAGATTGCCTCGACCAAGACTAGTCCAAAGCCATCGCGGAAGGTCGGAAGCATGAAGATATCATGGCGAAGGTACATTTCATTCATAGCGTCACCGTTCAGGTTGGCTTCGACGAGGTTGAGGCCCGGGATAGCGCGCATCATCTCGAGGTCACTCTTTTTGACAGTGTGAAGCGGAGTAATGATCGTGAGTTCAACACCGGTGTATTGCTCTCGAATACGGGAAAAGGCATGGACGAGCTCGATACCACCTTTCATGTAAAACATACCTGCAAAGAGGAGTTTCAATGTCCCTTGAAATTGTTTCGGACTCAGATTCTTACTCTCAATAAGAGGGTAAATTTGGATTGATTTTTTTTCTGCTATGGCGCGAGTCTGGGCGCCATAAGGGACGGTCGCAAAAAAGCTCTTTTGTCCAGCTTCGCTCATGAAAATGAGTCGTCGGCATGATTTTTGTCGGACGAGGAAGGAGAAAAAGATTCGTGCTAGGGGGTTTGCAGCGATTGTAGTGTCGTAGTTGTACAGCGCGACGCCGTTCTCAATATAGACACAGTAGGGTTTGTTAGTAAGGAGCATGCATCCATAGGTAAAAAACATGTCTGCGTCCTGATCAAATTTAATGCGCACATTGAGAATACCGAACAGTCGCCTCAGCTCATTAATGCGACTCGATTTGACGCGCACAATCTCTTGCTCATAGGGAGGGAGCATAGATTGGTAGAAGTTACCGCTACTTGGTTTCTTAATGATGAACTCAAAGTCCTTCAGAAACTTTCCAAAGTTCACGATGTGCTTTCGGAGATATGGCTGGAAAAGGACAATTCGGTGTTTCATGATTTCTTTCGGAGAACGAGTAAAACAGCGTGACCAGCCACCGGTGCAAAGAGGACGGAAAAAATATAACACAATCCTTGACCAAGAAGACTCTTGTTGTTGTAAAGACGCTGGAAAATTGGCTTGAGAACACCACTTTCATCCTTGAGCCCCTTGAATCCTTCGTAGGGTCTCTTTTCTACGAGTTCGAATCCCAATCTTTGAAATGTGGCGATAGTGCGATCGGCAGAAAGAGCAAATTGGTAGAAGTGATTGCAATCAAAAGTAGTCTGATTAAAAAGTGGATAGGTACCGAGCGATGCTTTGAGTTTCCGTAGGGGAGACATGTAGGGAAAGGTCAGAAAAAGATAACCACCAGGCTTGAGGACTCGGTGCATCTCTTTTGCTATGGATTCATATCCCTCCGGAAAGTGCTCAATAACTCCGAGTGACCAGTAGCCGTCAAAAGTAGCTTCGTCAAAATCAAGTTTTCGTACATCACCAAGCGTGATGGTGAGGTCTGGCAGGAGAGTGTTGATTTGGCGCACTGTTTTTTCTGCAAAATCCACGCCCTGTGCGAGGTAGCCTTTGGAGACAAGTGAGTAGACATATTGACCTTTGCCACAGCCACCCTCAAGAATTCGAGCACCTCGTTTGAGGTATTCCTTCGTTATACCCGAGACAAAGTGCTCTTTCGCTCCAGCGAGGATGCTTTTCTTGAGCTGTTCATCCTCCCATTGGCGGTCCCAAAATTCGGGCGTAGCGCGCTCTTCGATGTAGACAAGCTGATCGTGCTCTCGGTCGTAGTAACGCATAGGATTAAGGTTTCTTGGCGATAAGGATGCAGTTGAGGGTCAATCCACGAAAAATTAATTGGTCGAGTTTCTTCATCCCTGGTAGACCACTTCTTCCGAGAGTAAAACAGAACCAGTCAAAACATATCCCGATAATGTTGTTGATCAGGTACAGAGGAGCAAATAGGAGACCTAAACCAAATGATGCGAGAAAATAATTCCAGAGCTGAATGAGGGTTGTCAAATAACTATTTGATTCTTCCAGCTTTTCTATGTGAAAATCTTTAAAGAGAAGAGCAAGACCAAATTTAGTAAAACGCCAGTAGTCTACATTCCAAAAAGAAAGCGTCTTTGAGTCAAAATTGTGCACCGGCGCTTCGCTCGGACGGAGCGGAATACCGTGATTCCGTACGGTTTGCGGGACCGTCACCAATACAAGGCCACCGGGCTTCAAGATACGTTCAATTTCCTTGATGGTTGCCGATGTATCAGAGATATGTTCGAGCGACTGATTTAGAACAATACCATCGATACTATTGTTCGGGAGTCCTGTGTCCCAAGCATCGCGGATGATGTCGGCCTTGGTACCCGGGAAGGGATCAACTCCAACGTATCTAGCGGAAAAATAGTGCGCGTATGGCTTGTCACCACAGCCGATATCGACCACTGTCATTGCTGAAGTGAAATGAGTAGCAAAGTCAGCCACAGCCTGTTCAACGGGCTTGCGGGCGAGATAGTTGCTGGAGAAGAGGGAAATCATACTGACAGGGATTTATTAAGGGCGGATTGATATTCGTCTATCATACGTTCGAGTGAAAAGCGAAGGAGGGAATTCTCTCGACAATGACGCTTATATTCGGGCAATGTCAACGTGAGTTCGTACAGTTGTCGAGCAAAAAGAGCGGGGTCAATTTGTCGTCGTTTCCAGAAGGCATCTCCCTGTGTGGAGAGGAGGAGTCCAGTTTGGCCATGCTCGACTATTTCAGGCATTGCCCCATCACCGATCCCGCAGATAGGTAGTCCACAGGCAAGTGCCTCGAGAACATTGTTTGGACAGGGAGGGTTCAGATGGCTCAAGAGAAAAACATCGCACCCGCGTTCATACTTCGGTAGATCACTGTTGGCAATTTTACCAAGAAATACCACATTACTAAAGTGTGCGTACTCTTGAGGGATATGGGCCACTTCACGGCTAAATTGTCCCGCGATAACAAAGCGAAATCGATTATTGTACAGTTTTTTGTATTGAGCGATAGCTTGTAAGAGCGGGAGTATCTGATCCTTTCTGCGAAAATCAGAAACAGTAAAAAATACCATCTGATCCGGGTACTCACGGAGTGAGAGGGTTTCACCTTCGGGGCTGAAGAGTTGTGTATCGACCCCATTAAAAATGGTCGTACTGGGATCGGGATTTATTTTTCCGAGAAATGCTTCCACACAGCGCTGACTATATTTGCTCTGATAAATGCTGAAATCGGCAAAAAACCAGCGAGTGAGCATGGCTTTGAGATTGTAGAAAGGAAACTTCCAAGAGGCAACAGACCAATAGTACGTACCATCTAGACGTTGAACAATCTTTTTCCCACGCTTCTTGGCATCTAAGAGGTAGCGGAATGGCCCCTGCACGATAAGGAAAAGAACGTCGTAGTCCTCACGATATTCAAAGAATACTTCATGACCATGCTTTTCCATGCCCGCTTTAAATTTGCTGGCAAAAATAGAAGTGCCACCAATATCTCTACGTGCAAATGGAATAAATATCTTCATAAGTATGCTCGCTTACAACGTTTGATCCAATTCGGTGTCAGTATGACGATGAGTGGTTCGAGTATTGCCATATAATCAGTGAACGGTCGATTGTATGTCTTGAGATATTTCAATTGAGTCTTGATACACTGTCTCATTTGTGCGTTTTGCTTCGTTTGTGAGATACCTCCCTCGGCGTTACGGTAACAGAGTGTACTCTGTAAATTATACATTTTAGTATGCGGGAGCAGTCGAAGCCAGAGATCGTAGTCCTGACCGAATCTGACTTGCGTATCATAGCCACCAAGTTGTTGTACCAGCGCGGTATTAAATACGACACAGCTATGGGCAAAGGGGTTACGAATAAATATTCTTTTTCGTATCGCTGCATCATCCTCTGGACAGGTAATCTGTCGTTCACGGTGACGAGTCACGTTGGTGTAATTGCAACCGATGAGTCCGTATGAGGGATGCTCTTCCAAAAAGCTCCTCTGTTCAGCGAGTTTGGTAGCGTGCCACCAATCATCGGCATCGAGTCGAGCAGTATACTGAGTACTAATGCGTTTGAGGCCAGCATTGAGAGATCGAGTAAGACCGATATTTGTCTCGTTGTTGATGAGTAAAAAGCGATCATGACCGAAGTAAGATTGCCATTGATTGAGTCGGGCAGCGGTATCATCAGTAGAGCCGTCATTGACAGCGACAATACAGAATTCTTGCCATGTTTGATCACGCAGACTTTCAAAAGTCCGGTCAAGGGTGTGTGCACTATTATACAGGGAAATAAGTACTGTGATACTCGCTTTAGATGGGATCATCATGATTGGGTCGCCGTCAAGAAATATTGCTTCCATCGGTCTGCCGTCGCATGAAGTTCATAGCGTTCCTCTATGCTCCGTGCGGCCGACCTCCCCAATCGCTCTCTTGCTTCAGAATCATTGAGCAGCGTGTCGAGCGCCTGTGTCAGGCTGGTAGTATCACCTACTGGACAGAGGAGACCGGTCTCGTTGTGGGTGACCAGCTCGCGATTCTCAGGAATATTTGTAGTTACGACTGGAAGTCCGGAGGCCATGGCTTCCATAATGGCGTTACACATGCCTTCAAAAAATGTGGGCAAGACAAAAACATGTGCTAGCTTGAGGAGTTTCGGGACATCAGATCTTTTCCCGAGAAATACAATGGATGCGTGAGAGAGATAATGTTCTCGTTGTTGCTCAAGTGAGTTTCGCTCATCTCCATCCCCAACAAGAAGAAGCTTGATATTTTGATTTCTCTGGAACAGTTGTTCAAACGCTTCGAGGAGATATCTGTGACCTTTGTTGATATGCAAGTTGGCGACACAGATAAACACAATGTCTGTTGGTTGGATGCCTACTTCCTGGCGAAGTTGAGCGTCTGGTATCAGTGATCGAAACAGCGAAGTATCCATGCCGGTGGTGAGAACGGTGATCTTTTGCTCAGGCACGTGAAATTTTTGTACGTAGGTCTCTTTGACGATGTGAGCGTTGGCGATGTACCCTTGGCAGAAATATCGTGTGAATCGCTCAATGAGGCGAGCATACCAATAACGAGGGAAGTTGTACGTGGTGGCAAGCGAAGAAACGACTTGGCAAGGGACAAAAGGTTGGACTATGAATCGTCCGACGAGATCTGCCACCAAGAGGTGAGAGACAATCAGGTCCGGCGCCAGTTTGTTGAGAAGTTCAATGAGTTTGATATAGGAATGAATATCAAGGAGGTGGGCCTGATGGAGGGAAAAAACGCGCAGACCACGCTCTTCAAATTGTGGGGAAAGCGAGCCACTCTGTCTGAGTGTCACAAACACGTGCTCAATATCTTTGCCAAGAAGAGGGAGCATACGGAGTTGTGACATTTCTGAACCGCCCCTTTCCAGCGTTGGAATGAGGTGTACAACCTTGTGTCTAATGCTCATAAGTACCTATGCAAGTTATGCCCGCTTCTGGGTGTTCGTATGCGTCGATACTATGGAGTTTGGCCGCATGAAACCATTGACCAATTTCTTCCACAGTGTAGTAGTTGCTTTTTGGTGTGGCGAGGACGTCAAATGCATCGTTTAACTTCATATTGAAGGGGAAATTGGCATAATACGCGAAAGGAAGCTTTCTGGCATATTGCCCGAGTCCTAACGTTTCAAGGAATTTCCCAAAAAGGTTGATGGAATGGACTATGCCGCCAGGAATGTAGCACAGTTTGAAGAGTAGGGGCTTGGAGAGGTGACGAAGGACAGAACGTAGCGGCTCATAGAAATAAAGTGCTCGGGCGTTGTTGCGACGGTTGTAGACCCAGATAAGCATCTGGCCTCCTCGCTTCAAGACTTTGGGTAGCGCAGTAAAACCATTTTGTGGCTCAGGGAGATGATGGAGGACACCGATGGAATAGGCGATATCAAAAATATTTTGAAATGGCATGGCATAGATATCTGCCTGAACGATACATACATTGGGAAGGGTATAGGTCATTTGATACGCGACCTCGACACTTTCTCCGAGATCGGAACCGAAAGATACTTTGGTTCCAGAGAGAGCAGCCCATTTGGTGAATCGACCAGACCCGCAGCCGATATCAAGTGTCGTTTGACCGGCGAGACTTTCTTCTTTGAGAAATGGCGCAAGAAAATGAAAAAAGTTGTTTTTTTCATAAGTGTTCTCCTTGTAGATGTATTTCCATTCGTATGCGAAGCTTTCGGCAGTTTTCTTCTGATGTTTGAGGAAGGCATCGAGATCAGAAATGGCGTCGATAGCTTGCTGCCATTCACTCCGAACATGTTCAGGCATCTCTCCTTTGTACTTTTCGAAAAAAGCGTAGCGAGATTGTAGTGCTTGTACCTTGAGTTCTCCCAAAAGAATGCGAGGAATGCTGTTCACGATGGGGTACCAGTTTGTACCGCTTATGAGCAGGCCCGATATGACATGTCCGTCGGCTTCCTTGAATTTGAGAATTTGAAATGGGGTGGCGGTCGTTGGGTCTGAGAGGTACGGGAGATGTGCTTCACGCATAGCTTTGTCTTACGGCTTATCGGAGATTAACAGTTGCTTATCTCAGCCATTTTATCATTCTTTGAAGAATTCTTCAAACCAGAGTTCGAGGGTGAGGAGTGCCCAGATATGAGGAGAAAAGTTGATGTCCGTGGAGGTGTGAGAGTGGAGAATATCCTCTATAGCATCACGTTTGAAAAGGTTCCGCTTCACGAGTTGGCCATCCAAGAGTTTCCCCGCGGCATAGTCTTTGAGTTCACCCCGAAACCAAGCGTCAATAGGGACGCCAAACCCCATCTTGGGTCGGAACATGACTTCATCAGGGAGGATGCCACGGAGAGCCTCCTTCAGGATGTACTTCTTGTTATTCAGACCTTTGAGCTTGAGAGAGAAAGGGATTTGAGCCGAAAGTTCGAGGAGTTCATGGTCGAGAAATGGAGAGCGTCCTTCGAGAGCTACTGACATAGTAGCAATATCGACTTTTGTCAAAAGATCTTCGGGGAGATAGGTAGCAAAATCAGCGTACACCGCTTGTTCTGTTCGATTGTTTGATCCTGATTCCAGGAAGCGAGAGGCGATGATGTCGTAGGTATCATGACCCGCTATTTTTTTCTTGAACGTATCGGTATAGAGATTGTCTTTCTGCTCATTGGTGAAATAGGCTGTGTAGGAGAGATAGCGACGTCGATAGTCGTCCGAGAGACTCTGTGAAAACCGGTAGAGACGATCAAAAAAAGTATTTTTGACATATCGAGCCAAGAGTCGGGTGGCTGGTATGCCTACGAGGTGGTTGAGCCAGTCGAAGTGATCGAGTACTGTAGAAACCTGAAAGGCTGAATAGCGGGTGTAGCCAGCGAAGTTCTCGTCACCACCATCACCATTGAGAGCCACAGTCACATGATCTCTTGTGAGCTTGGAGACATAGTACGTGGGGAGGGCACTTGAGTCAGCAAAGGGCTCTTCATACTGACGAACAAGCATGGGGAGGAGCTCGACAGCATCGGGTTTGACGATGAATTCAGTGTGATTGGTTTTGAATTTTTCTGCGATGATTTTGGCGTACTTGAGCTCATTGTATTTCTCTTCCTCGAAGCCAATAGAGAAGGTTTTAATAGGGGATTTCGAATGTTTGGCCATCAAAGCCACGATGGCGCTCGAATCAATACCTCCGGAAAGAAACGCACCGATTGGAACATCGGAAATCATGCGGAGTCTGACAGATTCGTCGAGTTTTTCGAGAATACGTTTCTTCCACTCTGATTCAGAAAGGCGGACCTTTTTTGAATAATCGAGTTTCCAGTAGCGTTCCTTTTTGACGGACTTGGTCTTGAGGTCGATAGTGAGAGAGTGGGCAGGCTCGAGTTTCTTGATACCTACGAACCCGGTGAGGGGCGCTGGAACGTACTGGAGGGTCAAATAATGATGAATAGCGAGGTAATCAGGCTCTTTGTGGTATTCCGGCTGAGTCAGGATGGCCTTGAGCTCTGAGGCGAATAGAAAGACGTTGTCGTCGTGGTAGTACTTGAAAGGCTTTTTCCCGACACGGTCACGGGCACAGAAAAGTATTTGCTCTTGTTCGTCATAGATGGCAAAGGCAAACATGCCACGGAGATGATCGAGGCAATGTTCTCGGTATTTGTCGTAGAGTGCCAGGATGACCTCGGTATCGGAGTGTGAAGCAAATGTATAGCCATCCTGCTCGAGCATGGTTCGTTTCTCCTCAAAATTGTAGATTTCACCGTTGAATACAATCTCGTACCGGTCCAAATAACGCATAGGCTGATGACCGAGAGGGGAGAGGTCGATGATAGAGAGGCGCCGGTGACCCAGGCCAACTTTACTATCAGGCGAGATATAGACTCCGTCGTCATCGGGACCACGGTGCTTGATAGCATCATTCATCATCTCAATTTCTTGAGGTGAGACATTGTGATCTTTATAGGAAATTTTTCCAGCGATACCGCACATAGATTGCAATTAAGTTTTTTTGTCAGACACCATGCGCTGAAATATTTCTATATACCTGATTGCAGATATGTCCCAGTTGAATTTGTTTCGGACCTCTTCATACGCATTCTGCGAAAATGTGTTTCGGAGTTCCGGATTTTCGACAAGAAGAGTGATTTTCTCGGCAATCAAACTGGATTGACCTGGCGGGATAAGAAATCCATCATGAGTACCTGAGATGACCTCTGGTGTGCCACCTACTTCCGTGGCGATAATCGCTTTGCGACATAGAGCTGCTTCCGTAACAGAAGTAGGGAGGCCCTCAGTGTAGCTCGGATTGACGACAATATCTGAAGTTTTCAATGTGCTTATGGCTTCTTCATATGCCAGATTGCCAAAGAAAACAACCTGGTCGTTCAATTGGTGCATGCTAACCATTTCCTTGAGTCGAGCTTCATCTGGACCGCTGCCGATAATATAGGTGAGGATATCGGTTCGTCTAAGGAGCGCTAGAGCTGAGATGAGATCATGTGCTCCTTTGCCGTCAATCAGGCGTCCGATAAAGGCGATGATTGTTTTCCCCTGATATCGATGGACAAGTTCTTGACGCGGCGCGAAACTTTCGATGAGTTCGCTGTTTGCTCCGCGATAGATAACTGCTACATCGGACCTCCCTGAGAGGTATGATACAAACTGGGCAGAGGCTTTTGAATTGGCTACGATGGTATCGGCATATTTCAAAACTAGACGTCCGATGAGCCAATCATAGAGTTTGCCAATCGCTGTTTTAACTCGACTGTGAAAGTGAGCAAAATCTGAACCGTGTTCTATATGGAGGAGTGGAGTAGTACGAGTTTTGGCGTACCAGAGAGCCATCAGTGATGGAAAGAAAAAGCGAGTTCGTGAGATGACGACATCATAGTTATCAGAACAAAGCGTCGCCCATAATTGCCAAAATCGTATGCTCCAAAATGCTGGGAAAGGGTAGTTGTGAAATAGTTCACAAGCAGGAAAACGAATGATGCGAACATTCTGAAAGCGAACTTCAGAAGCTGAAGCATGACTCGGTAGTTGAGGCGTGAATACCGTAATCTGAACACCACGAGCTGATACGTGCTTGTTGAATTCATCGCTATGACTTTCGAGTCCGCCAACGTGTGGTGGATAAAAGGGTGAGAAAACAAGTATGTGCATATCGCTATTGTAGCACTTTCCAGAGAACGATTTCATCTCCTGGAGCGGAGTAGACTCGTCTGAACTTATCGGGAAGTTGGTCAAATATGAGTATGTCGAAACTCTGGCTAGCCTTAGAATATGGACGATTTACATAAGGATTGAGGGGGTTTTCTTTTGAAAAGTACACGTACACGTTCTCGATTTCGCACGGTACCTCCTTCGGCGCTTTGCTGTCATCAAGAATGCTTTTCACGACTGTAACTTCTTGGGATATCTTGTCGAGCTCTCGGATAGCCGATGGTAGGTCGGATACCAGGTACCCCCCAAGCAGACTTACGGACTCTTGGATCTGTAGCCACTGCTCATGTGTATGGCTAGTCGTTGTGCTGCACTGCTCTTGGACTGTGGTTAATATCGTACGGTCGAGGACCGTGAGGTCAGTATACAGCGCACTGTTTTGTACATCGACAATATGTTTGTTCGTAAACGTGCGCAGTATACTCCAGTCCCTGCTCGTGAGGATGGTACTCTCATTTGATAGTTCAGATTCGATCCATTTGGCTGATGGGAGCGCATACGCCGGTACCAGGTGTTTCTTAAGTGAGTTGACATATGTTGCAGCAATGATGTTGATGCCAATAGTCAGGCAGAAGATGACCGAAATCACGCGTAATTGCCCCAGTGTGAGATATGGCATCATAACTGGCACAAGAAGTAGTAGAATCACGCCAGCAAACCCCCAGGCACGTTCAGGCAGAAAGGCTATACTCAGAAGTCGAGGTAACACTTCAGCCAAGGTAAAAAAGAAAACAAAGAGAAGCGCTAAAATGAGCGGGGTGTCAGTAGGTCGGATAGACCTCAAACGATGGCGGTTCTTCCAAACGAGGTACAACAGAAGGACACAAGCAGCAGCAACTGCTGGGCCAACGTAGTATGTGTAGTATTTGAGTAAACCAATACCGTTTCCCCACCCGACAGACCGACCATCGATGTTTACGTATGTGAGTGGAAATGACCAGTTGCTATGCCAGTTGCTCATGGAGTGAAGAATCCTGACCCCCCAATTTTTGAAAAACAGGAGCATGGGAAGGAATTTTTCACCGTGAGAAATGAAGAGTATGGCGAGTAACAAACTCGTAGTTTTGTGGTCGAGTATCCAGTTTTTGAGACCATTGCGATAGAGCCATAGTGTTCCGATGAGCCATGGTGCGAATAAGAGTACAGACATCTCGTGATAAAAGTAGGCGAGTATGAGTATGAGCCCACCAATCAGATGAAAATATGTTTGTTTGGTGAGCCAAGAATAAACCGTAAATTGAAGTGAAAAAATTAGACAAATACTAAATATTGCCTGTGGAATTGGAAGGGTATAGTACAGAATGGTCGATGCACTTGAGAGCGGGAGGAGGAGCAACATGAGCTGGACGCGAGGATGACGGTACTGTGTGGCTATGAGTAGACTCGGGAGCAATATCAAAAGAAACATCCCTGGGATGACAAACTTGAAGAAGGTAAAAATATTCGGCGCAATACTGATAGTAAAGATATAGGTGAACGAAGAGAGTAGGGGGCGGTACGAACCAAGTGTGGCAAGCTGATTCGCATCGAGTTCGTCTCGAATTTTGAGGAGCCAGTAATAAGGATCGCTATCAGGAAGTGTAGGGTAACTTGATACGATGATGATATAGGTGGTGAAATAACAGAATATAGCGCCTACGAGCGGCCAAGTGGCATTTGCGCGAAAAAGAGACGTTGTAGAAAGAGATTGACCTAAAAATTGTGGGTTGACTGTTATAGCCACTAGGAATGTGATCAACGTGTTGAGAACAATGATTTCCCGGGATACGATTCCCAATAGAGAGTATTCAATCGTAACCAGAAGCGGTTGCAAGAGAAGGGCAAAGACGGCCACGAGAGAGATTTTCTCGAGGGGATCCCACGTTTTACGAAGCATTTTTTCTACAATCGAGAGAACGTTGAAACTTATGAGTGGGAGCGCAATCACAAAAACAACACCTCTCATGAGAGGGTTCAGGGCGTTAAAGGACAGCGCCTCGAGTATGAGCAAAATACCGTAAAGCAAAAAACTCGAAACGTTTATCCAAAACAGATTGCCAAAAGTGTTCATTATTTGGTGTTCTTGATTGAATCGATGTTCGCACGTTCGAGGGTCTTTTGTCGGGTCAAAATAGTCATTTGTTGCTCGAGGCGCTCAATGGCAGCCAGAAGTTTAAAAATCATGAGAAACACAAGAATAAATCCGGTGAGTATGACAGCGTTAATATTTCCCTCTATGCCAATGATGTCGGCAAGGACGTTACTAAAATCTGGAAAGAGTACAATTGTTGCCATTCCGCCCCATACAATAACCCTTACCCCTAGCTTGAGAATAGTCTGGTGGTTTTTTCCTTTCATGAAATCGCTGATACCTTGAAAGAGCATGAACCCAGCAAGGATTAGTATAATGACTTGGTAGAGCTGTAAGTGACTCAGATTCATATGCGTGCGATTAAGAAATGAGGTTGAATATTATTTTGTAGATTGTTTTTAGGCCATTCACAAATCCTTGCTTCTGTACTTTTCCCATGGAGTACTCAGTGTAGCGCACTTCGATAGGAACTTCTTTGTATTTTAATTTATAAAGGTATATTTCTCGAATGACTTCGCTATCGTATTCATACCGGTCTGTTTTGGTATTGATGAGTTCAGAAGCATGTCGAGAGTAGGCGCGAAATCCGGACTGACTATCAGAAACGTAGAGTCCGTAGAAGTACCAAGTGAGTGCGTTGCCGATATGATTGGCGATTATTTTGTACCAGGGCATACCCTTGGGATTCTTCAGGCGCGTTCCGAGGACTACATCACAGTGATTCTTCCTAATTGGTTCGATGAGGCGGGCGATATCGCTTGGATTGTGCTGACCGTCGCTATCCATGGTGACTATGATACCTGCTCCAAGCAGTTTGGCGGCTTCAATGCCGGTTTTAGTGGCGGCGCCTTTGCCCCGGTTGATAGGATGACGGAGCGATATAACTCCATCCATCGTCTGTACTTTTTCGTAGGTATCATCACTACTACCGTCATCAACAACAATGATATTTCGATATCCAACAGCTTGAATTTCCCGGAGGACATCTTGGATAATTTTGGCTTCATTGTAGGCTGGCAGAACGATCCACATAGGCTAGTCTTTGGGAAATTGATACTCACCAGTCCAGTCATACCATTTGATCTTGAGAAGAGAGCCGAGCATATCTATCGAATCACCCAGCATACGAACATTGCTGTTTCGGATATCCTTTCGAATTCTGACCGGTAGGACAGCTACCGTCGCTTCAATTTTTTTGGCGAGAAAAAGCAATTCTGCGTCAAAGGCAAAGCGTTTAATGCGTGACTGAGCAAAAAGCTTACAACCGACATCACGTCGGAAGAGCTTGAATCCACATTGTGTGTCGGAGTATTCAAAGTTACCTAAGAGGAGCATTTGTAACACATAAAATCCACGAGCGAGAAGAGTACGATACCACGGCGATGCCTCTTCGAAGCGAGCACCTGGCACCAAGCGTGACGCTATAGCGATGTCACTGATTTTGATGGCAGACATGAAGTAATCCAGTTCTTCGATTGGAATCGTCAGGTCAGCATCTATGTAAAGTATTGGATCGTAGCGAGAGGCGAGTACGCCCTCTTTGACAGCGGCTCCCTTGCCTTGATTATGTTTGAAAGAGATTAACTTGAGAGGCATCGTCGGATTACTCCTACCTAATGCATGAACCTTGGTAGGTGTGTCATCCGGACTCCCATCTGTGACGATAATGATCTCAAATCGTTCGAAATGATCTGTGAGGTAGGAAGCGACCGAATGGATGCTATCTTCGATGACCGCAGATTCTCTGTAGCAGGGGATAATGACGGATATTTCGGGGTATTTCATAAGGAGAAAATCGGTGTTTCAGACGTGTTACAATAAGTATAACAGCAATTTTTAACCTCACAAAGTCTAATTTTATCGTTATTTGGCAGATAATGGACTTTTTGATACTATATGCGTATGAACGAAAATACTCCTTATCTCTCGGTTGTTGTTCCTCTCTACAATGAAGAGGGGAATGTGACGGAACTCCATCGCAAGATTTATGAGGCGGTCCAAAAAATTGGTCGGCCCTTTGAAATTATCTTTGTGGATGATGGTTCCAAGGACGGGACGCTCGCAGAGGCCAAGAGACTCTCTCCACTCAAGCTCATTGCGTTCCGCAAAAACTTTGGTCAGACGGCCGCCTTTGATGCGGGCTTCAAGGAGGCCAAAGGTGAGATAATCATCACGCTTGATGGTGACCTCCAGAATGACCCAGCGGATATCCCACTTCTCCTCGAAAAAATGGCCGAAGGGTACGACGTTGTTTCCGGATGGCGTCATAAGCGTCAGGATCCATGGAGCAAAAAAATTCCTTCTCGCATTGCGAACGCGCTCCGCAAGGTGCTTATCCAAGACAATATCCATGACTCCGGGTGTAGCCTCAAGGCTTACAAACGGGAGTGTTTTAAGGACGTCGATCTCTTTGGTGAGATGCATCGCTTTATACCAGCCATTCTCGAGCTTGAAGGGTACAAGGTAGGCGAGGTCAAGGTATCACATCATCCCCGTGTCCACGGTGTGACCAAGTACAACTGGAAGCGTGGCTTCAAGGGCTTTGTTGATATGGTATCTATCTGGTTTTGGCGCAAGTACTCGCATCGACCGCTCCACCTTTTTGGAGCAACGGGCGTCGTTTTGTCAAGTCTCGGCGTAGCTATCCTCATCTGGATGCTCGTCGAAAAGCTCTACTTTGGGGCGTCACTTTCTGAGCGTATTTGGCCACTCATTGGTATCTTCTTTACCCTGGTCGGAGTACAGTTGTTTATTTCCGGGCTCCTTGCTGACATCTCAGTTCGCAACTACTACCAGGTGCGACATCGGATGAACTACAATGTGCGAGAAGTGCTTGAACAGTAGGTAAATCTCTAAAATTTCCGCTATGAAGGTAACATTTTTGGGCACGGGATATGTAGGATTGGTTTCGGGGGCATGTTTGGCCGAGATTGGGCATGAGGTTATCTGTGCTGATATCGACAAGAAGAAGATAGCTATGCTGAAGAAAGGCATTATTCCTATCTACGAAATTGGCCTCGAAGAAATTGTGGATCGGAATGTCAAAGAGGGTAGACTCACCTTTACTACCGATCTCAAGAAAGCGATCCAGGAGTCCGAAGTAGTTTTTATGGCGGTAGGGACCCCAGAAGACAAGGTGACTGGTCAAGCCGACCTCCAGTATGTGTTTGCGGTGGCGGAGACTTTTGGTAAGCATTTGAATGGCTATAAGCTCTTTGTCGACAAATCAACGGTGCCAGTTGGTACCGCTGAAAGAGTAGAAGAAATCATCAAAAAAGCCTCAAAAGGGAAGCATCCATTTGAGGTCGTTTCCAACCCAGAATTTCTCCGTGAAGGAGCCGCGGTCAAGGACTTTCAGAACCCGGATCGAGTGGTGCTCGGAGTGAAGTCCGACAAAGCACGGAAGATGATGGAACAGATCTACCGTCCGATTGCGAGAAATGGTCGCCCGATTCTCTTCACGGATGTGCGGAGTGCCGAGATTATCAAGTACGCTGCCAACGCCTTTTTGGCCATGAAAATTACGTTTATCAATGAGGTAGCCAACTTCTGTGATGTGGCTGGTGGGAATGTCAAAGAAGTGGCCAAGGGTCTCGGCTATGACAATCGTATCGGAGAGCGCTTCCTCTACGCTGGTATCGGCTATGGTGGATCCTGCTTCCCGAAGGACGTGAAGGCGTTTATTGAGACGGGGCGTGAATACAACTCTCACTTTCATATCATCGAAACTGTGAGTGAAGTGAACCAGGCGCAGCGCATTAAGCCTTTCATAAAATTGAAGGAAGTACTTGGTGACAAACTTAAGGGGAAGACCATCGCGGTCTGGGGATTGGCCTTTAAGCCACGTACTGATGATACTCGTGAGGCACCTGGCATCGAAAATATCAAGCTCTTTCTGGAGGAAGGCTGTAAAGTGAAGGCCTTTGATCCGGTAGCGATGCCGAATACCAAGAAGCAACTACAGCACAAGAACCTGACCTATACCAAAAAAGCCCTCGATGCTCTGAAGGGTGCGGATATTCTCGTTATTGCGACAGAGTGGGATGAGTTCCGAGTCGTGAGCTATGCCGATTTGAAGAGACTTATGAAGGGGACGACTATCTACGATGGTCGCAATGTGCTTGAGCGCTCTGAGGCTGAAGCCCACGGTTTTACCTATTACGGTATCGGGGTGTAAAGTATGAAAATTCTGTTTCTCAACTACGAGTATCCGCCGCTTGGGGGTGGGGCGGCCAATGCCACTGCTTGTATTCTCGAAGAATGGGTAACCGACGAGACACTCGAGGTGCATCTCGTGACTTCAAGTACGGGGAGCACGCTCGAGAAGACTACGCCTGGTGGTAGGGTGCACATTCATCGCTTGCCTATCGGCAAGAATGCCCACAATCTGCACCATCAGTCCATCAAAGACCTCCTCATGTATAGCCTGCGGGGCTGGTGGTATGCCCGTCGCCTCATCCGTGACCAAGCGGTGCCGTTTGATGCTACGCTTGCCTTTTTTGGGGTGCCCTGTGGCTTCATGGCGCTTCTTCTCCGATTCGAATTTGGTCTACCGTATATCGTAGCGCTCCGAGGATCAGATGTCCCCGGGTATAGCCTCAAGTATAATTGGCTTTATCCACTCATCCGTCCTATCATCCGGGTGATTTGGTCACGAGCCATGGCAGTAGTCCCGAATAGCGTCGGACTCGCCGAGCTCGCCAGGCAAACAGCTCCCAAACAATCGTTTACCATTATCGAAAATGGAGTCGATATCAGACGCTTTGTGCCCGACACGAGTAAGCGTAGCCCCGATCAGTTTATCATCACTCCTGGAGCATCGCGTGTGACTGAACGAAAGGGACTCAATTTCCTCATTGAAGCGGTGGCACTCCTCACACCGAAGTATCCAACACTTCGTCTCAAGGTGATGGGTGATGGGAGTGCGCGACCAGCTCTCGAAGCACTCGTGAAAGAGCGGGGTCTTGAAGGAAAGGTTGTCTTCTTGGGGCGTATCCCTCGCGAAGAGACCTCTGCCTACTATCAAGAAGCCTCGCTCTTTGTGCTCCCATCGCTCAATGAGGGGATGTCGAACGCTATGCTTGAAGCACTCGCTACGGGCCTCCCAATTATCGCGACACCAACTGGTGGCACGGCCGAGCTCGTGACTGAGGGCAAGAATGGTACTGTGGTACCCGAGCAGTCCGTGACGGCGCTCGTCCAGGCTATTGAACCGTTTCTCCAGAGTCCTGAGCTCGTGACCGCGTATGGGGCAGAAAGTCGCAAGCGGGCCGAAGCCCAAGGTTGGGATATCGTGGCGCACCGTTTTAAGCAAGCATTGGAATCAACGACCCCCTCGTAATACGCTATGAATAAGAACCTCCTAACGCTCGGGAAAGTGGCAGTGACGCTTGGGCTGGTCTACTGGCTTATTGTGCGGGTGGACTGGGTGGGGGTGCGCCATGAGCTCTCGGAAGTGTCCTACATGCTTCTTTTCCTCTACGTGGTGTTCCAGCTCACGGGGAACGTCATCTCGGCCCGTAAGTGGCAAATTATCGCTTCCTACAAGGAGCTCCATTTTAGTCTCAAGGAGGGATTCTTTACCTATCTCACCGGGGCTTTTATCAACAACTTTCTGCCATCAACCATCGGGGGCGATGCCTATCGGGGACTATGGCTCGCCAAGCGCTCCGGGGCGCGAGCGGCCGCGCTGTCGACGGTCGTGTTTGACCGATTTATTGGTCTCTGGACCACAGCCCTGTTGGCGCTCGTCTTTAGTTTTGTCCTCTGGTCGCATATCGCGACCAGTCTCCCGCTCCTCGTCACTCTCGTTGCACTCCTCGGGTTCTTGGTCGTAGATCTCGTGGTGACTTACCTCTACTGTCAGAGCTGGTTCCAGGGGTATGTGGCGCGGATTCCTTTCTTCAAACTGCGACGCTTTCTTGAGGAGATTATTTTTTATACCCAAAAGCACCTCTGGCTCCGGACCAGTCTCTGGTCGAGTCTCTTTGTCTTTGTGGGTCTCGGACTGTCGAACTACACGCTTTTTCATGCGCTCGGAAGCGAGATCGCGTTTCTGCCGTTTTTTTCGGCTATCCTCCTTGTGGCGATCGTGTCCAATATCCCAATTTCTATCAACAACATCGGCATCAAGGAATGGGCTTATGTCACTTTTTTTGGTCTCATCGGAGTCTCTATCGAAACAGCCGTGACGGCAGCTCTCCTCTCCCGCTTTATCCAGATGTTTCTCTCGTTCATCGCTTTACCGCAGTACCTGAGTACCAGGAGGAACGAAGAAGAGTAATATGTGGTACAAAAAAGCAGACCGCCGGGTCTGCTTTCCTTTGTTTTAGTACGTTTCTTTGGGGTCAAAGGAGAAGACTTTGACGTAGTGCGAGGGTCGCTCGTTGATATTGATTTCGTAGACCGGGTTCTCACGGTCATAGTAGCGATCGAAGCGGATGATGCCCGGCTTGTTATTGGCGATGTCGCCTCCCATCATCTTGCCAGTGCGACTCTGGCGTCCGGCAGAAACGACGATGTAGTCGAGTCCACGCTCACGGAGGGTGAGGTAACTCTGACTGCTGGAGCAGCGTCCGACAAAGAATTTGCAGACCCCATCCTTGTCTGTCCAGACGAGCATGTCTTCGGCACCGGGGAGGGTGTTTAAGTAGGCAGCTGCCTCATAGCTCCCGGCGCCCATATCTTTGACATCAGTGTGGTAGCGCGCCGGGAGAAACGAAGAGGCGTAGGAGAGAGGGAAGGGCGTCGTGATGAGGGTGAGTGTACCGAGTACCACGAGGATGAGCGCGGTGCCCACAGGAGTCGGGGCGTTCCTCAGTTTGAAATAGTGGTGGCCATGGGCGAGGAGGTACTCGATCGTGATACCGGCGATGATCGCGGCGAGGGGGAAGAGAATAATCTGGTAGCGGACAATCGCGGCCACGTTATTTACTGTGGTGCCGAGGTAGTAGAGGAGGATAAAGATAATGAGGTAAAACGAGGTGCGGAGAGCATCGGATTCGCTCCAGTGTTTGCGGAAGAAGAGGAGTGGCGTGAGGAAGAGTGCCACAAAGACAATCGGCGCAACACCAAAGATAAATGGATAGAAGTTGGTGAGAAAGATGCCGATGAAGTCGCTCTGACCGGCGATGGTTTTGGGGGAAGAGAGGAGCTCAGAAAACGAGTAGAGGGGCATCCCTGACCAGGTGTTGCCGACGGTGAAGAGGAGAGCGAGGAGAAAGACGCCACCAATGAACCAGGCGAGGTACTGCTTGCCTCGGGCGAGAACCGAGAGGATGCCTGTGGTGAGGCGAGAGCGGTTCCACCATTGGTCAAGGAGAATGACGAGGAGGATGATACCAAAGAGCGGGGCGACTTTCTCAAAGGCCTGACTCAAGAGCGTGGAGGTAACGACCTTGTAGGGCTTGATCCATACCGCTGGAAAGAGGAGATAAAACGTGGTGAGCGCTGCAAAAGCGAGGAGGGCGAGATGCTTGAGAGAACGTTTGAGGTAGAGGGCAAAGGGGACGAGAGCGTACTTCGCGTGATAGAGGTACTCGAGAAAAATGAGACCAAGGAAGAAAACAAAGAGGATGTTTGAGACATACTTGGTGAGGAGAGCGAGACCGAGGAAGATGCCAGCAAAGATGAGATAGCGGTACGAACCACGTTTTTGAAACACCAAGTAGGAGAGGAGAGAGAGCGGGGTAAAGAGCCAGAGGAGAGCGTCCGGATTGATGATTTTTGACATGCCGATCAAGATCGGGGAGGTAGCGATGAGGACATAGGAGAGGAGAGCGCTCCGCCTCCCGAGGAGTCGCTCGAGAAAAAAGTAAAAGAGTGGGAGAAGGAGCGTGATCACGATGAGGAGCGGGAGACGATAAGCGAGATAAAAACTCTCGACGTCGTTCTTGAGACTGATGACTTCACCACCGACGTGGGCGGTTTTGTAGTCTTTGGTACCCTTAAACCAGAGTGCCGGTCCGGTAGCGAGGGCGACGGTGATACCGGGCTTGTCGCTAATATTGGTACCCTTCCAATCACGCTCCCCGATATTTTTCCAGTATCGGGCGATGCGACCATCAAACCAGAGTGGTTCATCGACGGCAGCGAACTCGGTCAGACGATACATGCCGGTCGAAAAGAAAAGACCGGTAGCAAAGAGAACAACGAGAAGAGTAGGAAGCCCTTGGGCGCGCCACCAAGCTCGAGGTGTGAGCGCGTCACGATCTAGTTCCCGCTCGGCGCGTTCCCGACTGATAAAAATAGCTGAAATGAGTATACCAGCCAAGATGACATAGAGACCGAGACCGATAAGGAAGATATAGTGAAAATTTTTGGATTCGGAGAGACCATAGGCCAAAATAGTGGCACTAGGGAGCCACATGAGGAGGAGAGTAGTGCCAGTTTTTTCCGAAAAGAGTACCTCGCTGAAATACGCCACCGCGCCCAGGGAAAGAATGCCGAAAATAAGAAAGCCGATGTAAAATGGGGTGTTGGTTGTGCCAAAATCAAGGAGGGTCAGAAATTTGGTCTGAGGAGCAATAAAGAAGAGAGTGACGAGTGCTCCTAAAACTGTCAGTGCGGAGTAGAAGCGCTCCGCTTGACCCTCAAAAAATGTGCGCATAGCGATGTTGCGAGACAGTTAAAAATATCGTAGAATAAAGGAAAGTTTACCCTCATCCTAGCGTAAAAAGTGAAAAAAAGGAAGTGTCTTCCCATCTCTCTCACAAGCGTGTCATTTTGCTTCTCCTCGTCATTATCGGCTTGGGATTTTTTCTCCGTGCGTATCACTTTTCCCCCTGGCTCCATTTTGAGCTCGATCAGGCGAGGGATGCACGCATCGTCGATGACGGGCTCCGAGGTGACTTCTTGGATCTGCCGCTTCTCGGTCCCAAGGCAGGAGGGACATCGCTACGGCTTCCTCCAGCGTTTTATTATCTGGAGTATGTGAGCGCCAGAGTCTTTGGCGGTACGCCGGCGGGGATAGCGACCCTTGGTATGCTCCTCTCGGTCGCGAGTATCGCGGTCTTTTTTCTCCTGTTACGCCGGTACTTTCCGGTAGGCATGAGTCTCGGACTGACGCTCCTCTTTGCCGTCTCGGAGTTTTTTGTCATGTATGGCCGTTTCGCCTGGAATCCCAACCTCATACCATTTTTTGTGCTCCTCGGTACGTACGCGCTCCTCCGAGCGGTTGATCATGAGACGTCACACCGGGGCAGATGGTTCGTCCTCTCGAGTGCGAGTATCGCGCTTGCCATGCAGTTTCACTTTTTGGCCTTTGTCTCATTACCAGTTATTGTTGGCCTCTTTCTTCTCATACGACGACCACACTTTTCACTCCGAGCTTGGGTAGGAGCGATCCTCGTGGCTCTTTTCCTCTTCTTTCCGATGTTTTTGAATGAATGGGAGACCAGTTTCGCCAATAGTCGAGCCTTTGTCTCAGCTGTGACCGAAAAGTCGACCAAGAAAGATTATTCCTTGGCGGAGAAGGGCATCAAGGTATTTTCGGAGCATGCGCTCTACGGTCTCGTCGTGACGACGGGCTTTGAACGGGCGACCTTTCCCAAGATTGTGCTCGGGACTGATGAAGGGGAAGTGATCGGATGGGCTTGTGATGCTCGCTGTGACGCTGGCAAGTGGTATGGGGTTCTCTCGGTCGTTGTCCTTGGGCTCATGGTCCTGTCACTTGTGGTCCTCTGGTATCGTGAGACAATACAGAAGCACCGAGATTTCCTCCTCTTCGGGGCTCTCTGGTTTGGGGTGACGCTCCTTGTGTTTACGCCACTCGCCTATGATATGGTCCCGCGATTTTTCCTTCTCTCGGGCCCACTCTTCTTGGTGTTTCTAGGACTCCTCTTTGTCCTCTTGGGGCAGTGGTGTCATCGCAAACGACTCGTAATGAGCCTCTTTCTTGTGGTGATGGCATTCCTTGCCGTGAGTAATCTGGTGTCGCTCGCGGAGCGCTTTCAGGAGCTGTCGCTCGCGAGTACGATGGCAGTGGACAGTCCACCGGATCGCATCTTGAAGGAGCGGATCCGTGTGACTCTCGAACAACAGTATCAAATCATCGGTTTCCTCCAAAGTCGTTCGGAAGAAACGGGGTATCCGGTCTATATGTGGAGTGAGCCTCAGTACCGGCGGGCGCTCAAATACCTCTTGGAGCGGCAAGGGGTGCAAAATGCCGTACTCGGGATAGATGGTATCTACAAAGAAGGGGTGTACTATATGATTCTCCGCACCCAGTCTGATATCGAGGATGCACTCAAGAAGTATCGAGCGAGTTATGATATTGGTACGACGACGTCCTTTGGGACGCTGGTCGCCATTGAGCTTTTCCCCAAACCTGAAGCCATACAAAAAGTGCGTCAGGATTTTTCGATTGTGAAGCCCAATGACTCGCAGGGCCTGCCGCGCTATACCTGGCGGGAATTCTTTGGGAGACAAGGGGCCTCATCAGCTGAACCAGATGCTTCTGATGAAGAAAGTATCGATGGAGATAAATAATTTGAATAGCGTTCTATGCGTATCACTTGGAAGCAAACATGGCAGTGGCTCCTCGTAATCGTGGTCCTCGGGCTGGGCCTCCGGCTCTACGGTATCGGTACCAATTCGTTTGTCGCGGATGAGTTCCTCGATATCAACTCAAGCTACGGCTATTTCCAGACGGGTACATGGAAGGCCTGGGATTTCAACTTTGGCGTGCCGGCCGTGATGAATGAGAATGATGCTCGCGATGAGCGCGCTTTTGTCTACAAGTGGCAGGTCGCCACACTCTTTCAGTTTGTGTCACCGACAGAGGGCCATGCTCGCCTGGTGAGTGTCGCCTGGGGTGTCATCTCGATTCTCGCTATGTTTTGGGCGGGCTACTTTTACACCCGTAAGAAATCTATTGGTCTCATCGCTGCTATACTCTTTGCAGTCAGTATCTCAGCGATTATCTTTGATCGGCGCCTGCGCATGTATGCTATGTTTTTTCCGGTGTACCTCGCTTTGGCTACGGTTCTCTTTGCGGTCTTTGAGCGTGAGTATCAGGGTAAGGTAGCGTGGCTACGGCGGGTGTGGGAGCGATATGGCCTCAATATCTCGTATGCACTACCACTCCTCGCTCTCGTGACCCTCGGCGCGCTCGTACACGGACTATCCCTCAGCGTGATACCGGTCTTTGGGGTGTATGCGCTCGTGATGATGGTCCGCACGTGGCGAAAGGGAGGGCGTCTCATGACCAAGTATGGCATAGTTGTACTCTTGGGAATCCTTGGTGCCATTGGTGCCATCTTGTTTGCACCACAGTTGGTGCGTCTGGCTCTCGGCAGTGTCGTCTTCTTTGACGACCACTACTCATACTTTGGCTATGTGCTCCGTGATTTCGCTCATCCGCTTTTGGGTGCTCTCATTATCCTCTACGGTATCCGGGTGGCCTGGAAGCGTCTCGGCTTGACGCGTGAGGCACTGTGGCTCGCGCTCTCTCTTTTGGTGCCTCTTGCTATGGCCGTATGGCTCTGGCGACGCAATGCTGGTCCGCAGTACATATTTTTTGTGCAGTCATTTGCGCTCCTCCTTGCTTCTATCGGGGTGTATGGCTTGGCCAAGCTCGTGAAAGAGCGCTTCTCTGAGTGGGGACAACGGGGTCTCTTGGGAGTATTCCTCCTTTCGATGCTCCTTCTACCGAACTGGGGCTATTTTCTCGAGGAAAACAATACCTACCATGAGACGTCATCGGGGGGCAATCCGAATTATCGAAAGGTGTTTGACTATGTCAAGAAAAATAAATCAAATGAGGATGTGATTATCACTCGGAATTTCCGGAACTACTATCTCTCTGGCGCCAAGATGCCGGTCTACGACTTTGGCGGGGAACTGTCTGAGAGCAAATTTTCACTGGTGGAACTCGAGACTATCGTAGGCAAGCACCCACATGGCTGGGTAGTCCTTTCGACCAATGACTATGACTATATCTCGCGGGACGCTGAGCTGTATATCAAAAAGCGCATGGAGCTTGTGAGTAATGCCCAGGTCCGTGGTGCCATCGAGGTCTACCGCTGGTAGACAGAGAAGGTGTGAGATCCTGTACATTCTCTCATATCTTAAGAAAATGTTCAGATTTCGAGGGGAAGATCTTGAAAAGTGAGCGAGGGCTATATTCATAACCCGACGAGCTTTGAAAGATTTTACACCGAAATATGGACATTTTGTAAGATAAGCTCTTTTTGCTATTTCTATTGGCGTTGAGAGAATGTACAGGATCTAAGAAAAAAGCCCGGGGTCCTCGCGCGGAGGGCCTCGGGTTGTTCGTGTGCCAGCTACCGGGTGATGGCCAGTGCAGACGTGAGACGGCGTCTGGCGTCTTCTGCGAGCAGAGCATTGTGGGCAATCTGTCGACGCCACTGTTCGCTCCCTGTAACGAGGTTGGACCACCACTCAAAGGACCAGAGCCACAGGGACAAAGGAGTAGGTATCATCTTCGTCTCCCAATCGCACCAGGGTGGCGCGTCATGCCTTGAGTGTAGTCCCAAGCGAAAAAGGATGCAAGACCCTCTAAGATCCTCTTCGTAGGAGCTTCTGGAGCGGGGCGATATCAGTGTCACTGAGCTCCTTCACCAGACGGAGGTAGACGAAGTAGAGGGCAAAAAGGAAGCCACCTGAGAGGAAAAAGGAGATCGGACCGTGAGGCAGGTATGGAGCTATAAGGGCAATCATAAGCGTGCCAAGGAGCGAGAGGAGGACGGTTCGTAAGGAGAGCTTCACATAAAAGTGTCGAGCGGTCGCCACCAGGATAGCAACCATGAGAAAAAAAGAAGTAATGGTCGTCGAGAGCGCCGCGCCGACGAGCCCAAAGACCGGGATCAAGAAGAGATTGAAGAGAATCATGAGGAGAAATCCGCCAGAGGCGAGATACATGGGAATTTTGACTAATCCAGCGCCATTTAGGGCAAAGGAGAGGACGTAAAAGACGGTGAGGAATCCGACTCCAACCGCAAAAACACTCATGGGAGCGAGGGCCTCGGCATAACGGGCGCCATAGAAGAAATGAAGGACCTGAGATCCAAAGGCTATGAGAAGCGTTACCATCGGAAAGAGGAGAAAGGTCATGAGACGGAGAGAGCGGTTGACGAGGCTCTCGGTGCCAGCTGTGTCCGCTTCAGCCGTGGTTTTGGAGATAGCGGGGAGGAGGATGATAGTGAGCGCGTAAAAGAGGAAATAAGGGATGCGTCCGACGGTGATGGCGGCGTTGTAGATGCCGGTTAGGTAGTCACTACCGAGCATACTCTTCACAAAGTAGAGGTCGAGGGTGAGGATAAGTTCATAGAAAAGGAGAAATGCAGTCAGTGGTCCCGCGTAGGCGAGGATGGTTTTGCCTGAGAAGAGCTCTACTTCTTTGCGTCTAGTGTCTCTTAGAGTTGGGAAATAGCGATGGGTGACCAAGAGGTCAAAGAGGATAGCTATCCCAAAGACAAAGAGCGGGGCGATGATATAGCCTGTGATGGCTCCTTCAACCCCAAAGATTGAGGCGAGAAGAACGATAAAGACCACCCGGCTGATTGCTCGCAGGGTTTTGAGGGCCGCTTGAACTCGGAAGAAGTGGAGCCCAGTAAAGTAGTAGAAATAAAACGAGGCGGCAGCAAAGGCGGGGATAATTAGTGAGGAGAGCTGAAAGAGCGGCGTAAGCGATGGATCGCGGAGGACCCAAGCAATAAGCGGTGACGCGAAGAAGAAAACGGCGGTCACTGAGAGCATGAGGATGGCCTGGAGGCGGAGCGCTTGGTACTTGATGCCGAGGATTTTCCCCGGGGCGGACTCAAAGATCTCGCTTAGGTATTTGGACATGGCCGTGGGGATGCCGTTTCCGATCAGGATGATAATCATGGTGGTGAGCGTCACCACGAGACCATAGCGACCATACTCCTCAGGGCCGAGGATGCGGCCGAGTGACGACTGGATGATGTAGCCACCGATGTTGTAGATGACCTCTGAGAGGGTCAACCACACCAATGCTTGAGAGAATTTTTTCATACTATGTTGTTACACGTTCTCTTTAAAATCTTCCTTTTCCTACCCTTGCGTATCCGTCGAACATTTCTTTGCTCGCTTCGCCGAACGGGGAGCTGTCTTGTACCGAGGTGTCAATCACGCTCGACCGTTACCGGCACGCTCACAAGAAATGTTACCGACGTCACATCGGGAGTACAGAAAAGAAAGATTTCAAGAGAACGTCCCGTCTCAAACATTTAATTTCCGTGTGATTTCTTGAAAAATACTTTCTTTGCTCTGATGAGCGTCGATCACGATCAAATCCCACTCGGCGGTACGATTTTTGAAGAGTTCCATCTTGGCACGGAGGTAGTCGATGCCTTGCTCTGGGGCACGCTCACGAGTCATGATAGCTTCTGGAGTGAGGTCAAAGTAGAAACAGACATCGCCCTTGGGCGTATACTTCGCGAGCCATGCGATACCCAAGCGGATAGGCCGAAAGAAGAATCGGACGTCTCGTGCGAGATACTCGAGATTCACGACAGAGTCGTAGAATGAACGATCGGACAAGAGGTAATCATACCCTTGCCCCTCGAGTGATCGGCGGAGAAACATAAAGCGAATCATATCGATCAAAAGAAACTTCTCGCGGAGCACAAGAGACAGCCAGGAGGCCTTTGTAACAGCCTTTTCTTGGCCAGGTTCGAAATGCTTCTTTCCGTGCAAACATCTCGAAATTTTATTGGCCAACGAAAATTCAACCGCATGAAAATATGCCACTTTCTTGCCTGATTGTTCCAGTTTGCTGCGGAGGAGTTCGAGCTGAGTGGATTTACCCGACCCATCGACTCCAGAAAGCGTAATGAACCGCATGACGTTAGTACATGATGACTGAGATAGGCTCAAGTTTGACGACAGGCTTGACGACATTATTTGCGACGACGCTTTCAATGACATCTTCGGCACGTTTGTAGTGCGATGAATCCTGTTCGATTACCTTGGAGGAGCGACCATTGTAGAGTTTAACACCCCGGGTAGCCAATTTCTCATGGAGAGCTTCTTTACTCTCTGGTACGACATCGTCTGATTTCTTGACTGACTTACCAGCTCCGTGATTACAGGAGTAAAAGCTCGAGTCATTACCGTCTTGGCCGACGCAGAGATAGGCCTCGGTACTCATGGAGGTCGGAATAAAAGCCGGCTCGCCAGTGTCCTTGAATGTCGGGTGAGTGGTCATGCGACTTGGACCATAGGCGCGACTGGTGCCATTGCGGTGCACCCACACATTCTTACCGTAGTGTTCTTCTTGGGAAACAAGGATATGAGGCATGTCGTAGAGGAGATCGGCCTCGATGGTCCTCCCCAGCACTTTCTCGGCCGTAGTGATGAAATTATGCGTGATGGTGGCACGGTTGGCGTGAGCAAAGTTGGAGCACGCGCGTCTTGCTGCCATATAGAGCCGGCCGTCTTCGCCAGCGCCATCAAAGGTGATGAGTGGTTCAGCCTTGCCAAAATCCGAGGCACGAATCTTGTCGGCTATACGAGCGATCGTTTTCTTGAAAGGAGTGAGCCAGAAGAAGCGACCAATGTTCATGAGGATGGCCGTCGAGAGGTGCTCACGCTTTTTGGCGGTAAACATGTACATTGTGTACTGACCGAGGATGCCTGAGCCACAGTGAACCATGAGGATGTACTGGCCTTTGCGGAGGTTGAATCGCGCTGCTACCTCTGGGTCAACGACGTCAGTCACCTTCATGAGATCGAGGAAGTGGTTGCCGGCTGCGCCGATGATGCCCGAGCGGAACTGAGCAAAAAAGAGAAAGAGGGGCGGGATGATATTCATGATGCCCCGACGGGTAGGCGCCTCGTCAAAGAAGTTGCCTCGGTCAATGCTGTTCTCCGCTTCGTGTTTCGTCTTGATGCCGAGGTACTCGATGAGGGGAGCGATACCGAGGCGGCCGATATCGACAATCACTCGGAAAGGAAGGACTGTGCCGACTACTTTTTTGGTCGGGACCGTCTTGGTTGCTTTCTGGAAAATTCGGTCTATTTCCTCTGGGGTAATATTGGTGTCATAGAGGTCGAGCCGGACGAGACGCATCCCACAGGCCGGGTCACTGTCGTTCACCTGGGGAAGGATGTACTGCTCGGAAGCGACTGTGGTGCCCGTGGCGTTTTTGCGACCGGGCTTGGAGTGTACATCCGCCATGGCCGCGACGTGATGAAAGATGCAACCATTGGCTGCCACGCTCTCCAGTTGTTTCATGGTCTCGTCACCGGGCATGAGCTTGTCACCCACATGAAAAACAACCGGAACTTTCATCTTGTCCGTTTTGAATTCGCTTTTATGAGGGGAGAGTTTAGTAATATTTGATTCGTACATAGAGATTTTGGTGAGTTTCACGGAAATTCTTCATGCGGGACGCTCCCTCCAGAGGCGGGCAGGCATCAGATATGTGACCGGCCTTCACCCGGAGAAAGAAAAAATTCTTTTGCAGGGATGCTGAGCGGCAGATCAAAGCGATGAATATATTTCACTATATTGCTTGGCAGTATTTTTGAGGTCAAAGTGGTCTTTGACGTAGCGACGGGCATTGTCGCCGAGACGGTGCTGTTCTTCGATATTATCCTTTAGATAAGCCAAAGATTCGATGAGTTTATCACCAGAATCTTTCGGGATTGTAACACAAATATCAGGGTTTGTAAATTCAGCAAACTGGGGGAGATTGGAGAGGATAACTGGTTTACCGCAGGCATAAGCCTCGATGATGATAAGTGGGACATCAAACTTTCCTTTGAGATTTTCAACCGGAAAGATGACGACATCCGCGGTGTTGTAGAGCGAGGGCATATCGGTCGTAGCGCTCTGTTCGTCGAAGAGAATATGCTTTTCTAGGCCCGCGCTTTTTACTCTGGCCCTGATGTCTTCGCGCTTGGCGCGGTCGGCTTCATTTTTGATCCGACAGGCAAAGAGAAACTTCATGTTGGACTCGGGGTGTTCGGTGAAATAACGGAGAAACGTCTCAGCGAGCATGTCGGTGGCACCGAGGCGAGTGTATTCGCCGGGGTAGATAACCAAGAAGTCATCGGGAGTGAGGCCGTAGGTCGCGAGAACAGCCGGATTCTTATCTCTGGGTTGGTAGAGGTCGAGGTCGATGCCAGGGTAGATGCGGCTGACGTTCCGAAAGCCGAGTGCCTCGAGCTTGTTCTTGGTGCGGTCGGTATAGACGATAATCCGATCAGCAAAGAGGAGGGAACGGAGTTCTGTGGGCGTGTAGAGGTCTTCACGGAGCGTCGCTACCGTCTGGAGGGTACGTCCGGTTGGTCGTGCTAGCCATTTGATGAGGTTGGTGTTTTGTTTGGTCGGGGTAAAGAGATAGTGAGTGACATCATAGTCCCGTCTGGTCCGGCGGAGATAGGCGAGCAGGCGGAGCTTGGTCGCTAGGTCAAAGTGGCCATGAGAAAAGATACGCTCTTCATGAGCACTCGCCGGGAGTCCAGAGAGTGGCACGCTCGTGGTGAGGAGAGTGAGCGCGTGGTCAGTCACTTCACGGCCGAGGAAGTAGGCAAAGTTCTTGGAAGCCTCATCCCATGGCGGGACGAGCGGTCGAGTGGCGAGGAGGACTTTTTTGGACATAGTGCTAGCGATAAATGGCTTTCTTTTGGGTCCCTGTGGTGACCGTGATGACGGTGCGAGAGGCGGAGGAGGACACTGTAGGAGTGAGTGTTTTTGATTGCCCTTTGGGGAGCGAAAATGTTTCTTCTGTGAGGAGAGTGCTTCCTTCGGTGATGGTTGCCCGAAACTCGGTGTTATTACTATGATTTTCGACAGTATAGGTGAGACTTCCCTCGTTCATGGGTTCGTCAAAAGAGAGAATCCACCAGTCTTTGCCGAGATTCTGGTCGAGGCCACGCTCGTTTTGCCAAAAGAGGTAGAGACTACTCATGGCAAAGAGGAGTACGAAGAGGAGGATGAGGCGGTTTTCAGTGAAGGATGTTTTCATTGCCCTCGAGTATAGATGTGAATGTTATCGGTTGCGTAGATGCGGACAAAATTATCTGACTTTTCAAACGGCGTAACGTCGTATTTCGGATTGACAACGATTATATTCGTCCCAGTTTCAGTGTAGCATTTTTCGCCACGCGCGGTGTTGGGGACGGAGATCATGAGGAGGGTACACTGTTCGCGATTGGGGTTGTCTTCGTAGCGTTTGAAGAAACCGCGAGAGAGTGGGTAGCTATAGTCACGGAGGAAAAAGAGTTTCATCCAGGCGTCGCCCACGATGTAATTGTGATCCTTGAGGATGAGGTCATCTGGTCCGGCGTGGGAAGCGAGGTAGCTTGAGGCCCGAAAGGTTTCGACAGCAGAAAGAGCTTTGCTTTCGGCGAGGAGGGACTGGCCGTTGTCATACGAGCCACTGCCGAGCGCAAAGAAAAATGAGGTAATCGAAAAAAGAAACACTGCAAATCCTGGGAGTACCAAGCGTTTCCGGTCGCCACGAAGCGTAGCGAGGGCAAAAACAAAAGCAAAGGAAGCGAGGAGTCCGAGGGGGAATGACAGATAAGCCCCGATTCGATTGCTGGGGATATTGATGAAGAGGAGATGTGGGAAGAGAGTCATCATGAGGAGGATGCCGCCCCAACCGATGAGGAACGCACTCCCGTAACGATACTTGTCCCGGAGAAACGCGATGAGGAAGAGACCAGCCAGACCGAGAGCGACCCTCGCTTCGCCTGATGAAAATGTCACCTGATACAGTGAGAGCCCGGTACGAGTGGTCTTAGTCGGGGTACCGAGTGCTGTCCCGACGGCACGGGTCTCGATATAGGTCGGCATGGCGACGAGGAAGAAAAACAAGCAGGCGAGCAGAGCTATGATGAGAGGTTTGGGTTGAAGGAAAAGGGTGAGCCATTCTCGAGCGATAGTCGCGATCTTCTGCCACTGCCAGATGATGAAGACCAAGACTGAGGCGCCGAGAGCAAAGAGGGTGATGAGAGTACTCAGGTGGTGGATATAGGCGAGCGCAAAGGTGAGGAAGAATCCGAGAGCCAGGAAGTCTGATCGCTTCTCACGAAAAGCTCGGAGGTAGGCGAGGATAATGAGGGGAATAAAAAGGTTGCCGAGAGTATTTCCCACTACACCACCCGAGACAAACTTGGCCTGGGGTGAGGCGAGGGTATAGAGCGGACCGAAGAATAAGAGTGTAGCGAGTGCAATACGCTCAGGCGTAAAGAATGGATGACTGTCAGTAGACTCTGCAAAGCTTTCGGCAAGCGCCCGAGAGAGCGCCACGAGTGCGAGGAGAGCGAGGAGATTGATAAAAAGGAGAAAGACGATCGGGAAGGCGGTAAAAAATCCGATACCAGAAAGGATGGAAATCGCAGCAAAAGGGAGGTGCTCACCAATGATAAAATCTGCGATCGGCTCTGGCTCGGTCACAGAGTAGGTGCCAGAAGCGTTGGTTACGATGTCTCGCTTGGCATACTCGGGGAGCACACCAGTTTTGGTGATGAGCGCTGACCAGTACATGTGGTGCCCGAGGTCAGTCGAGGTCGGGAGGACGGCGTGCGAGAGGTAGATGGTTTTCAAGAGTACCGTGAGGATGATGAGGAGCGCAAAGAGTACTGTCCCACGCTTACTCCAACTGTGGGGAGTGGTGGATTCACTCGAGGCGGGAGAGACACGGTTCCGGATGAAGAGCGAGAGAGCGAGGAGTACTCCAAATCCGAGGAGGGCGAGACTCAGTGAGAGTGTGGTGAAGCGTACGCCCGCCTGTCCGAGGAGGATCATCCCGAAATTAAGGAGGCTCAAGCCCACCACAAATGAGAGCACAAACGTCTCAATCGGAGTGAGTACCGCCCCACGTTTGAGAAACAGCTTGAGGAGGAGCCAGCCAGGCACAAAAAAGAGGGCCCCAGTAGCGAGCAAGAAAAGTAGAGTGTCTGTAAAAGCGATCATGATGCTTTGATTTTGAGTGTCTTCTCTAGTGCCTCGACGTATCGGAGTGAGATAGTATCCCAGTGGTAGTGTTCTTGGGTGTAACGAGAGGCTCGTTCTCCGAGGTCGCGTCTCTTTCCTTCATCTGAGAGGAGGCCCTCGATGGCAGTTTTCCAGGCTGTGGCATTGCCAGGTTCAACCAAGATCCCGTTCTCTCCCTCTATGATAGCATCTTTTAGACCCTGGAGATCGGCAGTGATAACGGGACGGCCACACAGCGCAGCCTCGATGACCGAGATCCCAAATCCTTCCATGGTGCCTGGGACCTCTATGTTCGGTGAGATGACGATGTCAGCCGTGTGGTAGAGGAGCTTGATATCATTCCAGGAGAGATTGGTGAGGAGCTTTACCCGATGCTCCAGCCCAAGCTCTGCGACGGCGGTGACGCAGGCAGGGTAGATATCGGCATCACCAGGTGTACTTTTCTTCACTACCGCCCCTGCACAAATCAGGATGACATTCTCTGGGAGGAGGGGCATGACGTTCCGAAGGAACCAGGCATTACCTTTGTGCTCTACATAGCGTCCAATGCGGACGAGAACCTGCTTGTTGGTGAGATTGAGACCGAGTAACGTCGCGAGATTTTCTCGAGTATAACTTCCCTCGAGTGTCGCCGGGTCAACACCGTTATTCACAACGACACACTGAGATGCTGGGATACCAGCTTTTCTGGCCGTCTCTTTGGTTTCGCGACTGACACAGATGAGGAGGTCGAGCTTTTTGAGACAAGGGATATTCACCGTCGCGTAGACCCAAGGGAGAAATCCTCGCTTGGTTGCAAAGGTGATATCCAGCCCATGCAGGACCGAGGCCACGACCTTCTTGGGATAGCAGAGCTTGATGATATATCCGAGTGGTCCCATGACACCATCGCCAAGGAGGACGGCATCGTACCGAGGTAAAAGAAATAGGCTTTTGATAAGTACCCATGGCAAAAACCACGGAAGTGCTACCTTGCCATCATGGTTCGCTAGCGTCCGGACAGTCGCGTGCTTGGGGAGCCACTCGGCGAGCGCCGCATTCTGATTTTCAATCCCACCTGTGATTGGGGGAAAGGCACGGGAAATAAAAAGGATGTGCATGAAACAGACAGAAATATTTAATGAGCTCGAAAGCTATTTCTGATACCGATCTTTCCGAGCCTGGTACATCATGTCCTCCGTGAGCTTGCGGTTACTCTTGATCATGTCGGCGATAAAGGCAAAGATGAGGAGCTGGATACCGATGATAAAGAGGATGCTTGATGAGAGGAGGTAGTTCAAATACGGGGTAACCTTGAAACCGCTACCGAAGTACTGGACCAGAAAAGTGATAAAGCCGATTGTGGCGAGAGCAATCAAGAAGAGTCCAGGGACGCCAAAGAACTTCATCGGGCGGACATCACGCACGGCCTTGAGTATGATGCGGGCGCTATTATTCACAAAACTATAGACACTTTTCACGATTTTGGATTTGCGGTCGGCGAAGTACGTGACTTGGACGGGGACCCAGAGGACCCGCAGGTTCTTGCCAATGGCATCGATGATGGTCTCCTGGGTATAGGTGAATCCGGTCGGATTGTTGAGGCGAAGGAGCGTCTCACGGGAGTGGGCGCGAAAGCCACAGGTGAGGTCATCAGTTTTGACATTCAAAAACGATCCCACGAGAGAGGCGCCAAGGCGGTTAAAGAAATCTTTGATCCAGGGAATGTTCTTGGCGCTTGACTGTGAGAAGCGATCACCGACGACCATATCGGCCTGGTTCTTGAGGACTGGGTCAATCAATTTTTGAATCTCGGCGGAGTCAAACTGGCCATCAGCATCAATATTGACCATGATGTCGGCGCCTTCCCGGAGAGCGTTCTCACTTGCTGTGGCAAACATAACCCCGAGGCGACGGTTGATACCGTGCTTGAGGACAAAGTCAGCTCCAGCCTCCTTGGCCACTTCGGCGGTACGGTCAGAGGAACCATCATCGACGACCTGAATCAAGACTTCATCGATGCCGGCATAGTGACGGGGCATATTCTCTATGGTTTTGCCAATCACCGATTCTTCGTTGTAGGCCGGGATGTTGATGATGAGACGCATA
>CAYUIR010000001.1:73194-150689 GCA_964444815.1 uncultured Bdellovibrionales bacterium
TTTGCCAATCACCGATTCTTCGTTGTAGGCCGGGATGTTGATGATGAGACGCATAATCACTTCGTTAAAATTTCAAAACCCAAATTACAAATGCCAAGCTACGTATTATTTTTTCTCAGTCTTGTGAATAAGGAGCTTGGGGTCGACACATTCGGCGTTACAGTTTTCTTTGGCCCCATTCAAGCCATTCTTGATCAGGTCCTTCTGACACTGCTGGAGTTTTTCTTGGCAGGCCACTTTGCGCTCGTTCCAGTAATTGAGGTTGATAGCGTAGCCAAAGTAGGGCAGTGTAAAATACGCCACCGTAATCACGCCCGCCATCCAGACAATCAGTTTGAGCAGTCCAAAAATCATAGAGAGTCTGTCTAACGGCCGATGCCTTTGTAGATAATGCCAGCTTCGAGGAAAGATGCTTTGTCGAGACAGTTCTTGCCGTCGATGATGACCGAGATACCATGCTTCTTCAAGAGTTCTGGCGCGAGAACATCGATAAATTCGCGGTGATTGGTGACCAGGACAAGCGCCTCTACGCCCCCGAGGAGTTCATCAAGTGATCCGACATCAGACTTCTTCTTGACGTGCGGGTCGTAGGTCGTGACGACGGCACCATGCTTTTTCAAATGCGCGATGACCTTGAAAGCAGGGGATTCACGAACATCATCGATGTTGGCTTTGTAGGAGAGGCCGAGGACACCCACCTTGGTGCCATTCACAGGGAGTTTGACTTGGTTTAGGGCATCTTGGAGGAGCTCCACGGTGTAGCCAGGCATCTGATTGTTGATCTCTCGGGCAATCTTGAGAAATTTGTGATCAAATCCAGACTGCTTGGCCCGCTCTATGAGGTAGTAGGGATCGACCGGAATGCAGTGACCACCGACACCGCAGGAGGGGTAATGAGCCATAAAGGCAAAGGGCTTGGTAGCTGCTCCCTCTATCACGTCTTTGACATCGATATTGAGTACATCAAATGAGCGAGCGAGCTCGTTCACAAAGGCGATATTGATATCACGGAAGGAATTTTCGACAATCTTGACGGCTTCGGCTTCTCGGATGGATTTCATTTTGCGGATTTCGCCATCAACGATGGAGGAATAAAAGTCATGAGCCAGAGTGAGACCGGTTTCATCAAACGAGCCCACGACCCGAGGAATATTGGTGACATTCCACTTGGTATCACCGGGATTGATCCGCTCCGGACAGTGCGCGAGGTAGAGGTCGGTGCCAATGGTGTAACCAGCTTTTTCAAAGAGCGGGCGGACTACTTCTTCACTGACGCCAGGATTGACCGTGGATTCAAGGACGACGAGAGCGCCCTTTTTGGCGTGAGTGGCGATGAGCTCTGTGGCAGAGATGACGGGGGTGAGATCAGGATAGAAAGACTCATCGACTGGAGTCGGGACACAAATGAGAATGATATCCGCCTGGTCCAACCGACTGCCGTCACTGGTCGCTTCAAAGGGGTAGCGGCCGATGTTCTCCTCGAGAAAAGCATCCTCAATTGGGCTCTTACCGGCATTGAGGAGAGCAATCTTTTCTTCGTTGGTATCGTAGCCGATCACCGTGTATCCGCGTTCGCTCGCTCGCACGGCGAGGGGCAATCCGACATAGCCGAGCCCGACAATCGCGACCGTTTTTTTTGATGTGGATGACGGAGCTTCCATTTATCTTGCATTTAGGAGTAATATACACATTGTACGAAAGAAAAGCCTCCCTGACAAGCTAAAATTATCCTATGTTTCTGACTCACAGAATTGAGCAGGCCATCGTCCGGGCGACGGTCCTCCATGAGCCCCAGCGCCGCAAGGTAAGTGGCGTCCCATACATCGTCCATCCCTATTCGGTAGCCTTTCTTCTCGCCCATTATGTCGATGATGAGGATGTTATCATCGCTGGGCTCCTCCATGACACGCTCGAGGATGTTCCGACCTACACGGTTGAGATGCTTCGGGCTGAATTTGGTGATCGGGTGGCCGCTATCGTCCTTGAGGTCACTGAGGACTTCACCCAAGCAGAAAAGGAGAATCATGATATCCGGGGCAATGGCTGGCGTCAACGTAAAGAAAAGTATCTGGAGAATCTCAAAAATGATAGTAGAGAGGCCCTCCTCGTGGCGACCGCCGACAAGATCCATAATATGCGGAACGCTCTTGATGAGTATGCGCTCCATGGTGAAGCTGTTTGGACCAAGTTCAAGCGGAACGCCGAAAATCTGGTGTGGTTTTATACGGAAGCGGGTGCCATTATTAGTTCCCGACTCACCCATCCACTCGTTGACGAGATGAATCGCCTCCTTCATGAACTTCAAGCAATAGCCTCGAAGCGTGAAATCTGATAAAATAGGGGCATGCGTATAGGTATCAATGCTTCATTTTTACGGAAGCCTGGCACGGGAATTGGTCAGGTCTCTGTTCATTTTATTCAAAAATTAGCAGCATCGACACAGAGCACTCAAGCAACAACATTCTTCTTGTACACCGAAGAACCAATCGACCTGAAATTACCCGAAAACTTTACCGTTCGGACATTCTTACCCCGTTTCTGGAAGCGTGACGATCTCATCCGTAAGGTGCTGTGGGAACAACAAGTGGCACGGGAAGCCGAGAAAGATAACTGCGATGCTTTTATCAGCCTCTATCAGTCAGCAACCAATTTCCAGACTTCTTCGGTGAAGCGTCACACGATGGTGGTCCACGACATCATCCCTGAGCTCTTTCCTGAGTATCAAGGCAATCTGCGAAAGCGGCTCTACTGGCGGGCGGTCACACGAGGCATAGAGCGCGCTCCCCAGATACTTGCTGTATCACAATCTACCAAACATGACCTCGTAGAATTTGGTATACCAGAGGAACGAATCACAGTGGCGTACCCGTCTGTGGCGCCTCATTTTTATCTCCCTGCCGACAAGGCAGGCGATCTCCAGGTACTCGCCAAGTACGGACTCGAGCCCGGGTATATCTACCATGGCGGGGGATTGGAAGTACGGAAGAATGCCGAGGGTCTCCTACATGCCTATCGAGAGGTATGTGACAGTGAACCAACCATTCCGAAACTCGTTATTTCAGGCAGGATTTTTTCTGAAGCCAACCCGCTGGCGACCCCGGTCCGGAGACTCGTACAAGAGCTCCATCTCGAGGGACAGGTGCAGTTGCTTGATTTTGTACCTGAACACGACTTGCCAGCACTCTATCGTCAGGCACTCTTCTTTGCCTACCCTTCACACTACGAAGGGTTTGGTCTCCCACTCGTCGAAGCGATGACACTTGGTGTACCAATTCTCACTGCCGACAACTCTTCACTGATGGAGGTGGCTGGTGATGGCGCTCTCTATGTGGATTCACATCGTAGAGAGGCAATCGCTTCGGGACTCAAGACACTCATAGCTGATCCACCACTCCGGGAACGTCTGGGACATGAGGGCAGGGAGAGAGCCAAACTCTTTGAATGGCAATCTTTTGTCGAGACATTGGTAGCGCTCGCAACGAAAACATCATGAAGCACATCTTTGATTCACTTTTGACACCGTTGGCACGAGTACGTACTCATCGACTCTTGCTCCTCCTTGGGGCTGGGGTGCTCCTCTTGGTGCTACCGGTACTCATGTATCGAGGAGTATTGCCACTTGAGCCGGTAAACTTTTTCTTTTTTGCTTTTGTTACGCTCCTCGTCTCACTCTATCGACCAGGGTGGGTATTCCTCCTCCTCATTGCTCTCCTGCCACTTGAGATTGTGAATCTCGCCCCGGCCCTCTTTGGTGGCATCGAGATCCGTCCGTATCAGTTCGTGATGATCTTGCTCACGGTGTCCCTGTTGATACGTCTCGTGCTCCGAAATATGCCATTTCGACTCATGGAGCCACGATGGTTTGACGCGTTCTGGCCGCTCGTTGCCGTGGGTGGTTTCCTCGGGATTGCTATGGCGCCAGATACCATCCTCTCTGCCAAGCAAGCAGTCATCGTGACATCTTTTGTTGGACTTTATTTCTTGGGGCGCATTTTTTTTCGTACGATGTATGACTTGCGTCAGGCGCTCCCATTTTTCCTCCTGTCGAGTACTGTCGTAGCAGGCTATGCTTTGTGGCAGAATATTCGCTTTGCAGAGGGCCTGGAGAGCTATCAAGTGATGATAGGTCGACCGAATGCGCTCTTTCCTGAAGCGGATTGGCTCGGCATGTTTTTCCTCCTCCCGCTTGGTATTGGCCTCTATCTCCTCGCTCTCTTGGTATGGCGGGGTAAGGCCATCGGCTCATCTATGAAGCAAGCATTGCTCTACGGTGGACTCTTATCCTTTCTCATTCTTATTCTAACGACACTTATTCTCACGATGGCGAGGAGTGCTTGGTTGGGGGCAGCTGTTCTCGTTCTTTCATTTGGACTCTTCTTTCTCCTACGGCTCAAGTCAGAAACGGGCCGATTTTTTAGTCATTCATTCTGGCTCTTCTCCGCGCTCTTGGTCGGTGTGCTCGTTGTGTCGGTCGGTATTGTAGAGAGTACCCGTTTGAGCCCATTTCATCTTTTGAATCGTATAGAGAGTACGGGTGGACTCCAAAAGATTACGGTGGCCTGTGAGAGCGTGGCGACACCGCCTGTCGCTATCGGGACGACCGATGAGCTGGCTGCCTATGGGTGCCGCCACATCAATCTCGAAGATATCGAGCGCGAGCGCGAAGCAGGATATCTCGTGACAGAGATCGACCGTCGTGATCCCAATATCGCACTCCGTGGCCAGATCTATGTGACGGTATCGGAAGTCGTACAAAGTCACCCCTTCTTGGGTATCGGGTGGGGGAGCATCGGCTCAATTCTTGGGACCGATGAGCGCGGGGCCGGACTGAACGCAAGCAATATCTTTCTTG
Source organism: uncultured Bdellovibrionales bacterium (assembly GCA_964444815.1). Lineage (GTDB taxonomy): Bacteria > Patescibacteriota > Minisyncoccia > Moranbacterales > UBA1568 > UBA1568. Next base: position 78,047 of record CAYUIR010000001.1, read on the forward strand.
AAGTCTGGCTCGGGAGTGGCTTCTTGGGACTCGCGGCTCTCGTAGGGCTCCTCTCCTATTTCAGTCTGCGACTCCTTCAGGGCGTGATGGGAGCGCCCATGACGGAAGAGGCGATGCTCGCTGCCAGTATACTTTCGATACTCCTTGGTCTGACAGTATTTAACCTCTTTAATTCAGGCATTCTCCTCGGGTTTTACTTTATGTTTTTTGCAGTCGCGGCGCTCCTGGTGGAGCGAGATATCTCTTCACACTCTCAACTATGAACAGTCAGATTCGTGCTATTGATGTGAGACTCCTCGGCCGAAAGCGAACGGGGGATGAGACCGTGTTTTTTAATTTGACCAAAGAGCTTTTGGCGCAAGACAAGGACCATGAGTACTGGCTGCTTACGGATGAGCGCGATGAGGCGACACTCGACACGCTCCGGGAGCGACTCGGTATCGTCGGTGCTACTCATGTGCGCCTCGTGACGCTCCCGGGTCGGAACCGTTTTGTCTGGAATCTCGTCACTCTCCCGTGGTTTCTCCTGACACACAACGTGGCAGTCTTTCACACTCAGTATATTCTCCCGCTCTTTGTACCGGCGCGGACCAAAGTCGTTGATCACATCCACGATGTGTCATTTGCTGCATTGCCTCAGTATATCGGCTGGAGTGACCGATTGTTTCTCTCTGTGTTTATCCCGCTTGCTCTGAGACGAGCAGACCGGGTGGTTGTGCCATCGCAGTTCACGAAGGACGAGATCATCCGCTACTATGGGACCAGTGGAGACAAAATTGTACTCGTACCCAATGCGCTCTCCCTAGAGTTTCAGGCGCTTTCCCAGCCGAGCTTCGAAGCAATACGCCAAGCATACGGACTCCCAGAGCAGTACATCATTTCCGTAGGAACGCTCCAGCCTCGGAAGAATCTCCCGCTGCTTATTAGGGCTTGGGCCAAGCTACGAGAGCGTCTCCCTGAGGTGCGTCTCGTACTGGTGGGCAATCGTGCGGGGCATCATTTTGATCTCGACATTGATCGAGCCATCGCTGAGTGTAAAGGTGAAGAAGGAGTGATATTCCCGGGTTATATCAAGGCATCGGACTTGCCGGCCGTGATACGAATGGCCAAGGTGTTCGCCTTTCCCTCGCGCTATGAGGGTTTTGGTATCCCGCTTCTTGAGGCCATGAGTCAGGATGTCCCGGTCGTAGCCTCGGATATCCCGTGTCTCTCGGAAGTAGCCGGGCCAGCGGCGCTCTATTTCGACCCAATGAGTGTTGCCACTTGTGAGGAAAAATTGTATACTCTTCTTACTGACAACAATGTACGAGAAAACGCCATCTCTCTCGGGAGAGGGCGGGTCTCACTATTTTCCTGGCGGGCCAGTGCCACCAAGCTCTTGTCGCTCTATGAAGAGCTCAGTCGCTGACACGTCATTCAATTCATTATCGTTTACGTTATGTATACACCGAAGTCAACCGATGCCTCGCTCGGCGAAGGAAAAGCATCGACCAAGAAGCGTGTTATCCGGGTGGCACTCTTTGGTCTGGCTCTCCTCCTCATTGCAGGGGGTGCCTTTGCTTGGAAGACAGGGATTACTCTCGACAAAATTTCACAGGGTGATGCCAATATCTTCAAGTCCCTTGTAAAAACGCTCCCGGGCGTCGAAAAGACTTTGAGTGGTGAAGCAGAAGGCCGAATCAACATTCTCCTCCTCGGCATGCGAGGCGAGGGCGTCGCAGGTGGTGGACTCCTCGCGGATACCATCATGGTTCTTTCGATTCATCCCAAGAACGGCGAGGGGGATATGAGCAAGGCCTCGCTCATTTCTATCCCGCGCGACCTCTATGTCAAGGTGCCTGGTCGTGACGAACAGCGCAAAATCAATGCTGTCTATGCCCTCGGTGAAGAGCGTTCGCGTGGCGGTGGCGGTATCGAGGATATGCGCACCATCGTCGGTGAAGTGACGGGACTCGATATCTCGTACGGTGTCACTATCAACTTCCAGGGCTTCAAGGACCTCGTCAATGCCATTGGTGGTATTACGATTACGCTTGAACAGCCGTTTGAAGAAGGGATGCAGTTCCGTGGCCTCGAAAAGCGCTGTGATGGCATCACCTATACGGTGCCATCCGGGAGCTATGAGGAAAAGCGTATTCAGCGTAAAAATGGCACCTACTATGCCAATCCGAAGCGCTACCCGCTCTGCTTTGAAAAGATGACTACGTCTGCTATCGCAGAACTTGAGTGTGGCGGTAACTTCAAACTGCCAGCGGGTGAGAACTTGCTCGATGGTGACAAGGCGCTCTGCTATGCTCGCGCTCGGTATACGTCGAGTGACTTCGATCGAGCTCGGCGTCAACAAGAGGTCATCAAGCTGATCAAGGACAAATCCTTGTCACTTGGTACGCTGACGGATTTCTCCAAGGTCACAGCTATGCTCGATAGCCTCGGGAACAATGTCAGTACCAACCTCGAAGCCTGGGAGATGAAACGGATGCTCGAGTTGTACCAAAAGGCTGGAGACGCAGGCAATATCAACCAGAAGGTGCTTGAAAACTCCGAGGAGGGACTGCTCTACAATCCACCTCAGACCAAGGAAACTGGGTACATCCTCCTCCCGATTGGAGATAACTACGATCGAATCAAAGAGTTGTTTCGGAACTCTCTCAACTACTAAGGCATTCCGGGGAGAGGTCTCTCTGGTACGAACATGTCAGAAAAAGCGCTTACTATTGCCGTCAATGGGTATCGGAGTCCAGAAATCTTGCGACTCTGTCTTCAGTCTATAGAACGAGAGATGACGGGGAGCGGCATAGACTACGAGGTGATTGTGGCTGATAGCGCCACAGAGGAGGCTACCGAGATGCTCATGCGGGAAGAATTTCCAAAAATGAGATTCTTTCCCTTTGTTCACAATGTCGGCTTCAAGAAGCTCGTGAACGTGTCCATCGAAGAAGCACGCGGGGAATACGTTTTTCTTATCAATAGTGACATCGTGCTCAGTCCGGGTGCGGTGCCGGAAATGCTCACCTACCTCAAGGCCCATCCAGAAATCGGACTCCTGGGACCCAAACAGTACAATTTCAACGGCAGTCTCCAGCAGAGTTGTTTCCATTTTTATCGACCCGAGACCATCCTCTATCGCCGGACCTGGCTCGGACGACTCCCATTTGGCAGGAACCATCTGCGCTGGTTTACTCTGGCAGACCTCGATTTGAGTCGGCCTCAAGCTGTCGACTGGATTATCGGATCAGCTATGCTCGTGTCTCGAGCCAAAGCCAAGGAAGTGGGACCGATGGACGAACGTTTCTTTCTCTATATGGAAGATGTTGACTGGTGTCGCCGCTTCTGGGAGCACGGATTTAAGGTGGTGCACTATCCGAATACGTTTGTCTACCATTACCATGGCAAGGGGAGTGCGCGGGGCGGGTTCTTTGGTTCGCTCCTTGGGAATCGTCTAACGTGGTATCATATCGAGAGTGCCCTCAAATACTTTTGGAAGTATCGTGGGAAATCATTACCAACAGTACACTAACAGCAACATATGACAGAGACAAACCAGGTTCCGCTGACCACACCAGAAAAGAAAGAGCAGGGCCATCGCCTCTTCAAAAAAGCGTTCCTTGCTTTTTTTATCCTCCTCTTGTTTGGCGTGACCTACTACACAGGGTATGAAAATGGGCGTGAAATGGGAGACGTCACTGCTTCGGAAGTGCTCTCCCCAGAGGACGCCATCATCGTCAACAAAAAAAGTGCTGATACGACGATTGATTTCTCGCTCTTCTGGAAGGTGTGGGAGCTCCTCAAGGACAAATATGTCGATCGAACTGGTCTTGATGCCCGAGAACTCTTTTATGGGGCTATTGATGGGATGCTCGCTGCCACTGGGGACCCGTATACGACCTTTTTTAGCCCAGAAGAGAATCGAGAGTTCAATGAAGATATATCGGGGGTCTTTGAGGGTATCGGGGCCGAGATGGGCATGAAGGATAATATCATCACCATCATTGCGCCGCTTGAGGGGATGCCTGCAGAAAAGGCCGGACTCCTCCCGGGTGATAAAATCGTCAAGATCGATGATGTGGCTTCGAGTGGTTACTCGCTTGATGAGGCAGTCAAGCGTATTCGAGGAGCCAAGGGGACCTCGGTCAAGCTCACTATATTCCGCGAGGGTGATGAAGAAACTCGTGATATCACCGTAGAGCGAGGCATTATTTCTGTGAAGAGTGTTCGTTCTGAAACAAAAGAGGGCAATATTGCGTACATTCGCGTCAGTCGATTTGGCGAGGACACCGATGCACTGTTTACGGAAGCTGTCCGAAAGGCAGCCAGTGACCAATCCGAAGGGGTGATTATCGATCTCCGGAGTAACCCAGGCGGATTTCTCGATACGGCCGTAGAGATGGCGAGTTTTATGCTCCCATCGGGACAGATTGTGGTCATCGAAGAGGACGGTGCTGGCAAGCGCAAAGAGCTCAAAGCACGAGGCGGAGATATCTTGAGTGCTCTTCCGACGGTCGTTCTCATCAATGAGGGTAGCGCGAGTGCTTCTGAGATTCTCGCTGGGGCCTTGAGTGAGAACCGGGACAATGTGACCCTTATCGGCAAAAAGTCCTACGGTAAAGGATCTGTGCAGGAGCTGATACCAGTAGGCAAGGATACGGCGGTCAAGATTACCGTCGCACGGTGGTTGACGCCAGAAGGACACCAGATCAATAAGGCCGGTATCAGTCCGGATATAGAAGTCGGTATGACCGCTGAAGATCGTGAAAATAAGCGTGACCCACAGCTTGATCGCGCTCTCGAGGAATTGAAAAAATAACGGGCCGTCTTGACCAGTAGAGGGAGTTTTTCTATACTGTGAGGTGCATAACCCGTAAGAAAACTCTATGAAGAAAACGAATGTACAACCGCTCGGTGAGAATATCTTGATTCAACTCGAAAAGCCTGAACAGAAAACGGAAGCCGGTATCTACCTGCCAGAAACAGCCAAGGAAGAGCGTTCCCAGTTTGGGAGAGTCGCCGGTGTCGGTGAAAGCGATCGTATCAAAGTAAAGTCAGGTGACCGAGTCATCTTTCGACTGTACGGCGGTGAAGAAGTCACTATCATGGATGCGTCGTACCTCATCTGCAACTACAAGGACGTCCTCGCCGTAGTCGAAGACTAAGACAAAACAAAAAGCACCCGGGAGGGTGTTTTTTTTGCTACGGTTCGATGGGGAGACCGCTCTCTTTTTTGAGATAATCACTGCCAGCGAGCGTCTTGCCAGTAAAGATATTGAGATCGGCTAATCTGACACCACCTTGAAATGAGGTCAGTTCGTTTTCGCCATAGACCACGATGGTACTACCTGCTGGGATCTCGCCTGAGCGCTTCTCTAATTCTTTGAGCGGAATATGAAAGGCTCCTCGAATATGAGCCCGTTCATAGGCTTCCGTCGTCTGTACATCGAGGAGCAAGAGATTGGTTGGGGGATTAAAATAGAGCTTTTTAAACTCATCCAAACTGATGTAGGTCACTTTAGATTGATCGAGAAATGAGTTGGGATTGCCCTCTGAAATGAGTTGATTGCCACCTCGCTTCCAAGCCTCGATGCCACCTTTCAACATGAAAACAGGGTAGGATTTCTGACGGAGGATAGTCTCAGTCGTTTCTCGTGTATTTTTATCCTGAGCCGAGAAAACAATGATGACCGTACTGCCTTCTTCTGGCACAAAGGTAGCGAGGGCTCCTGTTGAAATGGATCGGGATCCGAGGAGGTGTTCACTCTCAAAGTCAGCCTGGCCACGGACATCCACTAAGACGAGCTGTTCTTTGTTCATGAGCTTTTGCCGGATGGTATTGGCATCGAGTTCAGGGATCGGGTTACTTTCTGCGGGAGAAGGGAGGGCAGCGGAGATGTCTTCTTCTTTGGGAGTATCTTTAAAAAGCGTTCGTCCGATGAAGTAGCCACCGACTAAGAGCACGAGCAAACCGCCTACGAGTACGGCTCGAGCATTTTTCTTTTCTTGTGAAGTGGGGAGTTCGCGCATAAGAGTGGGTGCTACTCGAGGAGAGTACCGACAAAACCTTCGTTGCCATTGAGAAATTCCCGAATGGGGAGGGGTGATTTGCCTTCTAGTTGGACTGTCTCGAGGAAGAGTATACCGTTGCCTGTTTGAACACCAATTTTTTCACCGATTTCACAGACCATGCCGATAGGTTGCTTGAGACCAGGATTCAACTTTTGGACCGAAACGGTGAGGAGCTTGAGGCGGAGGAGATTGTCCTTTTTGTGCCAGTAAGCAAAGATACCTGGCCAAGGAAAGAGCGCTCGATAGCGGTTGTAGATACTCTCGGCATCGTCACTCCAGACGATCTTGCCGTCACTCCGTTCGATGAGCTGGCAGAGAGTCGCATCTTCATGGTTTTGCTTCTTTGGGGTGATGCGACGCTCTACCCAGTCTGGGAGGGTAGAGAGGAGGAGGTCACGGCCAGCCATCGTAAGTTTGTCTGTGAGAGTCTCCGTAGTATCATCTGGGGCAATCGGGACCGTCACTTGGGTCAAGATATCACCCGTATCCATCCCGCGGTCCATGAGCATGATGGTGACACCAGTTTCGCTGGCACCGGCAAGGAGCGCGTTTTGGATCGGAGAGGCGCCTCTCCAGAGTGGGAGAAGTGAGGTATGAAAGTTGATACAGCCGAATCCTGGGAGATTGAGGACCGATTCGGGGAGAATTTTGCCATAGGCAGCGACCATAATGAGATCTGGCTTCCAGTCTGTCAGTGTTTTGAGTGTAGCATCATCCATCCGTTCAGGCTGGAGGAGCGGGAGGGCGCGTTCGACGGCAAGTTTTTTGACTGGACTCTCTTCAATCTCTCGTTTTCGACCGGCCGGCTTGTCTGGTTTGGTGACGACACCGACGATGTTGTACTTGGCATCGAGGAGTGCCTGGAGGAGTGTGGCGGAAAGTGTCGGCGTACCCATAAAGACTACCCGGACCTTGGGTGGGCCTTGCTTGTCGGCGACAGTGGGCTTTGTGCTATGAGGAGAGCGCTTATCCTTTGAGTGATGCACCATCACTTTGTGGCCGCGGGTAGGCCAGAAATGCTCGACAAAGCGTCTAAAGAGGCTGGTCATAAGGTAGATTTTTTTGTTTTTTCTCTTGTTTGAGGAAACGATGAAGGATGAGCACACCATCTAAGTGATCGACTTCGTGCTGGATGACTGTCGCGAGGAATCCGCTAGCGCGCAACTTCTTCGGGAGGCCCTTTTCATTGATATAGCGGACTGTGACCGTCTCGGAACGGAGAATGGGAAAGAATTCGCCTGGGAGACTGAGGCAACCCTCTTCTGAAACGATGAGCTCTTGTGAGCGGGATGTGATCTCGGGATTGATGAGGAAGTACTGTTTCTTCTCGACCTCAGCGACTGCGAGCCGGAGTGGGATATTGATCTGAGGCGCCGCCAAACCGACCCCGTGCTCCGTGTGCATGGTCACTATCATCTTGGGGAGGAGTTCCTGTATCTCAGGAGAGAGCGGGTCTGTGACCAGCTGGGTTTTTTGACAGAGGATGGATTTGTCCTCGCCAGTAACGAGTGGAAGCATAGGGAGTCGTTTAGCGGAGAGAGAGTGGATCAATATCAATGATGAGGTCCTTGCTATTTTTTTCGAGAAAGATGCGGATATCAGGTGGAAGCGTCTCGCGGAATCGGAGGAGTGTCGTCGACTCAAACCGACCACGCTTTTTCGGTCGATCTACACTCTTCGTCGGATAGAGTCGACAGTCCTTGGTGAGGAGCGGTGAGAGTGCCCTCGCGAGGTGTTCACTCTTTTTGTGGACCTCTTGGGCTGACTTCCCAGTTGTGCCGAGAGCGACAAAACGCGCAAAGGGCGGATAAGCAAAGTCTCGTCTCTCTTCAACGAACTTGGCCAAGATACTCGAGCTCCCCTCAGTCACTATTTTTTGGAAAAAGGCGTGTTCTGGATGAAAAGTTTGGACGATGACTCGCCCAGAAGGGGAGGATACGGTCTGGCGCATGGCTCGGGAAATGTCCCGAAAAAGGCGCTCATCAGCCTGAAAATCAGGAAAAAGAAGGAGACTATCCGCATCAATCATAGCAACGAGCGCGAGTTTCGGCAAGGGTGGATCTTTGAGGGCCATCTGGGTACCGATGATGATATCGAGCTCTCCGGCAAGGCCACGAGAGATGATCGCTTGCAGCGCTCCAGTTGATTTTTGGGTAGAGCTATCGAGGCGCGCGATACGAGCTGGCGGAAAACGCTTGCGGATTTCACGCTCAACCTTTTCGGTGCCAAAGCCCACATGACGAAACACGAGGTGGCCACAGCTTGGGCAGTTGGGAAAACTCCCGGTCTCAAAGGAGCAATTGAGACAGCGGAAACCACCATCTACGGTATTGATGAGGGGGTGATCACATTCCTTACAGCGGAAAACTTCTTTACAGCGCTCGCACACGGAGAACGCACTCAGACCCTGACGATTGATATAGAGGAGAATTTGCTCGCGCCGGGAGAGTGCCTCATCGATACGGAGCGCGAGCTCCTCGGAAACTGGGGAGTAATTCCGACGGTAGCGCTCGAGGCGCAGGTTCACCACCGAGAGCCGACTCCCAAAGGGTGGATGGAGTGGTATCGGTGCGACTGGTAGCATATCGCCACGTTCTATCCGAGCCAGAGTCTCAACACTCGGAGTACCAGAAGTCAATATGAGGGTGGCTTGGTGGATGTGAGCGAGTAGCTCGGCGACGCGTTTGCCGTGATAACGTGGGCTCATGTCCCATTGCTTATAACTCTCGTCTTGCTCCTCAGTGACAATGATGGCGCCTAGATTCTTGAATGGGGCAAAGAGGCCCTGGCGAGTCGAGAGGATAATCCGGGCTTCGCCACTTCGCACTCGTTCCCAGGCAGAAAAGTAGGCACCGTCGGAGAGATGGCTCTGGAGCGTGGCAATTTTCGCGGCGGGGAAAGCACTCTCTAGAGCTCGGAGAAGGATGGGAATGAGCGTGATTTCCGGAACCAAGACGAGGACTTGTTTCTGAAACTTTTCGTAATGCTTGATGGCGAGAAGAAGCGAACGCTTGGCTCCAGTATCGCGCGAGGTATCGATGAAGAGCGGTCGCTCACTCTGTGCCCAGAATGGATTCGCCATGAGGACACGTTCTTCCTTGGTGAGTCGGATGACTTTCAGTACTACGGTATGGGCTCCAGATTTTTTGGTGAGGCGCTCTTTGACCCGTTTGGCGATAAAATGTTTGAGTGTCTTCCCAAGCGGAGTAAAATATTCGGTACTGATTTCTTGGGCGAGTGCGCACTGTGCCCCATTAAGGAGAGCTGGTTCTATAACGTCGGTGACAAATTTCATCCAAGTAGGTCTCCGTCCTGGGAGAGCCTGACACTGAAAGACGATGCCTTGCCCCATCTGACGTCCAAACGATATGGAAACGAGTGAACCAGGCTCGACGGGTACGGTGCTTGCATAGCTAAAAAGCGGTGACCGCGCGAGAGGCAGGATCATGAGGGGGGCCACTTCGAGGCGATAGAGCGAAGAGTCTTTCATATGCTGTCAGTGTAGCAAATTATTGCTCTTTTGGCTTTTTTGCGCTACTCTTCCGTCATGAACAAGACTCGAAGACTCTTTGTCGGCCTTCCGCTCTCGCGGGAGCTCAAGAAACGCCTCGTGCGTGAAATGGACGCTTTCCCAAAGGAAGCGTCGCTTTTGACACGCGAAGAGAATCTTCAAGTGACTGTCTTTTTCCTCGGGTTTGTCCATGAGGGAGAGGTGGCCGATGTCTGTGCCCGGGTTGGGGCCGTCTGTACGGATCTCGAAGCGTTCGAGCTTGCCTTTACCGGGATAGAGCTCATCGACAGTGATGAGAATCCCAAAAAGATAGAGCTCAAGGGAGAGGCCAGTGAAGGGCTCAAGTTACTGCGAGAAGAAATCGAAAAGGAGTTTGCTTCGTTTGTGACCGAGAAGAAACTCTACCGTCCGCATATCACACTTGCCAAAATCAAGAAACAGCGTTGGCTCGCTTTGCCGGAGAAGCCCGTGCTCAAGGACAAACTGCACCTCATGGAACCAATTGACACGGTGTGTGTCTACGAAAGTCTCACTATCGACGGCAAACGTCGCTACGAACCGATTGACACCTTCTCGCTCAATTGAAGCAGGAGATATGAATACAGAAATACTTGGTGTTGATGTGAGCAATACTTCGCGAGCAGAGATACTCGCTCAGGTGATGACACTTTTAGGTGAACCCAGGTTTCACCGCATTGCGACGGTTAATCCTGAGTTCTTGGTCATGGCCGATAATGACCCGGACTTTAAGCTATCACTCCTCTCGGCCGATCTGTGTGTAGCAGATGGCATCGGTATCGTACTCGCTGGACTACTCAAGGGAAAGAATGTCACACGATTTCCCGGTGCGGACCTCCTCCATGACATCCTCACCATCGCTGAACGAGATGAACATCCTGTCTTCCTCGCTATCAAAAAAGACGGTCTCTCTTCATATCAAGTAATCCGCGTGTCTCTTCTCAAAAGGTATCCGAAACTTTCTGTTGCGGGGGTAGAGGTTATCATGACGGAACCCTGGGAACACTACCAGCTAAAAGCCAAAAGCTATAAGCTCGTTTTGTGCAATTTCGGTGCCCCAGCCCAAGAACTCTTTCTCGAAAGTCTGCGAGTCAATCCGGGCAATATTCGTCTCGCTATGGGTGTAGGTGGTAGCTTCGACTTCCTGACTGGCAGACAAAAGCGCGCGCCGCAGTGGCTCCGTACCCTCGGCCTCGAATGGCTCTGGCGCTTCATCCTCCAACCCAAACGTTTCATTCGTATCTGGAACGCAGTGGTCGTTTTTCCGCTCAAAGTATTGATTAAATAGTGAAAAAAGGTTATAATAAAGCCACAAATCCGTATAGTAGTGTTTTATGTCAAACGTTCGAGTCAGATTTGCCCCATCGCCAACAGGATTTCTCCATGTTGGGAGTCTTCGGACTGCACTCTATAACTATCTTTTCGCCAAGAAGCAGGGTGGAACTTACGTTCTCCGCGTCGAGGACACCGACCAAAAGCGTTATGTTGAGGGCTCAATGGAAAGCTTGATACGTTCTTTGGATAGCATGTTTGTCGGGGCTGACGAAGGGGTGGTGCTCGAAAACGATGCGGTCATAGAAAGGGGTGCTCATGGCCCGTATGAACAATCCAAGCGCCTGCCTCTATATCGTGAATACGTAGACAAACTATTGGCGAACAAACAAGCCTACTACTGTTTTTGCACGCATGAGCGACTCGAGGAGCTCCGGAATGAGCAGTCCAAAAATAAGCAAGCACCTAAATATGACAAGCGTTGCCTCGCTCTCACAATGATTGAGAGAGCAGCCAAGACTCATGAGGGTGCTCCATTTGTGGTTCGCCTCAACGTCAATCCGGAGCGGGGAGCAGTAGTGTTTCAGGATATGGTCCGAGGCAAAGTGAGTATTCACACCAAGGATGTTGACGATCAGGTTCTCATGAAATCTGATGGTTTTCCGACCTATCACTTGGCCAACGTTGTTGATGATCACCTCATGCAAATTACACATGTCATTCGTGGTGAAGAATGGCTCCCAAGTACTCCGAAGCACGTCCTTCTCTACGAAGCGTTTGGATGGGAAGCGCCACAGTTTGCGCATCTGCCGCTCCTCCTCAATGCAGACAAAAGCAAGCTCTCGAAGCGTCAGGGTGATGTGGCAGTGGAGGACTACCTTAAAAAAGGCTATCTCAAAGAAGCGCTCCTTAACTTTGTCGCGCTCCTTGGATGGAATCCTGGGAAGGGGAGTACCCGGGAAATATTCTCTCTCGATGAATTGGTGGAGGCATTTGATTTCGCTCAGATCCATAAAGGTGGCGCTGTCTTTGACTTGAAGAAGCTCGACTGGATGAATGGTGAATACCTGAAGAAACTCTCTGTCGATGAGCTCTACACTCGGGCGCTTGAGTTTGGCCAGTTTCAAAACGAATTTTTTGCGACGGTAGGGGAAGCATTGAAATCCGAGACTTATCTCAAACGTGTCCTGACCGTCGAGCGTGATCGACTGGCCCGTCTCACAGACATTGGGCTCCACAATCCCTTCTTCTTTGTTTTGGGGGAATATGAGGCCAAGATGCTCAACTGGAAAGACAATGATGCCAGTATGACGCGTGCTTCTTTGGAACAAGCAGAGAAGCTCCTTGAGAACTTTGACGATGCTACCTGGTCAACCCTCACTCTCGTTGAAGAAAAATTGCTCGCGGAAGCTGGCGATAAGCGTGGTGACTTTCTCTGGCCACTTCGGGTAGCACTCACCGGAGCCGAACGTTCACCTTCACCAGGCCAGGTTGCCTGGGTTCTTGGGAAAGCCGAGAGTCTCGCACGCCTCAAACAAGCCATCGCCAAGCTGGTGTAGTACCAGATATGGGTATGGTATACTGAGAGTTACGGAGCTTGACCAAAACCAACCATGCCCAAAAGAAATACTTTCATTCAATCATTTTTTCTCCTCGCGCTTCTCTCTGGAGGCCTGGTTTCTACGTTTTTGGTCCGGGCGAGTGATAGTGTGACGACGCTCTCTGATGCCCAGCAAAAGGCGCTCGAAGACAAGGAGGACGAGCTCGAGGAAATTGACGCCAAGATCAAGGCCTACAAACAGATTATCGATCTCAAACAGCGACAGGGGGCTACACTCGCCGAACAAATCGAAGGGCTACAGGCCCAGGTAGACAAGCTCGAACTTGAGATCAAGACAACAACCAAACAAATCAACGAGCTGGAAGGGCAGATTCGGGACTTGTCGCTCCGCGTCGCTGAGAAAAGCATTCTGATTGACCGTCAAAAGCGTATCCTCTCTGAGCTCATGCGTGTCTACTATAGCGAGTACTCGGGTGACAGTCAGCCGGTATTTTTGGCTTCGGCTGAGAGCCTGCTGTATTTCAAAACCGAGGGCTGGACCGCAAGTATCAGCGACCGAGTGAGCGAGCTCCTCGATTCCGTCAAAACTCTCCGTGATAGCCTCACCAAAGAGCAACAAGAAGTGAGTGAGAAAAAGGCGGAGGTGGATGCCCTCTACAAGGATCTTGCCGGTCGCAATGCCAATCTCGAAGCCACCAAAAAAAGTAAAGCATCACTTCTCGCCAAGACGCAGGCCGAAGAAACCAAGTATGATGGCCTTGTCGATGACCTCCAGAAACAGCGCGATGATATCGAGAATGAAATCAATGACTTGGAATCCGGACTCTCGACGGATGGACTGCCGAGCTCGTCAAAGAGCCTGCTCGCGTACCCGGTGAAAAGCGTCAAAATTACTCAGAATTATGGCAAGACAAGCTTTTCCAAGAAGGCCTATGCCTCTGGCAAACACAACGGCGTGGACTTTGGTGGACCCTACGGCACGACAATTTATGCCGCCGCCGATGGCAAGGTGATCGGTATCGGAAATCTTGGTAAATATGCCTACGGTCGATGGATCGCTATCGACCATGACAACGGTATGATTACGCTTTACGGCCACTTGAGCTCTCAGAGCGTCAGTAAAGGAGATAAAGTATCAAAAGGGGAGCAGATTGGCAAAATGGGGAGTACTGGTTATTCCACCGGGAACCACCTCCATTTCACTGTTTTCTCAGAAAAATCCTACGATGTCGTACCATCGAAGACCGTGAAAGGTCTCAATATTCCGATTGGTGCCACCGTCAATCCGATGAACTATCTGCCATAAGCGGCTTTTATAGCTTCTTAGAAGAAAGAATCACCAGAATGAAGAATAAATCATTCCCAATCAGAACACGTTTTGCAAAGGACATCGTAGCGGAAGTACAGTTGCCAGAGCGCCAAATTGGGAAGATAGCTATTATTGCGAGCGGACTCCCCTCTGCCCCTGTTAAAAAGGAGTTTCTGCACTTTCTAGCTGCGCATGGTTATGTCGTTATCTTTCCTCGCTACCGCGGTACTTGGGAGAGCGATGGTGCATTTTTACGTGAATCGCCAGCGAAGGACATCGCTGATATTCTTTCTCAACTTGCGAAGAAGAAAAGCATTGTAGATCTCTTCACCAAAGAGAATATTTCTATAAAAGTTTCGACAGTTCATTTGTTCGGCTCATCATTTGGAGGACCGGCCGTACTACTAAATAGCAAGCATCCACTGGTCAAAAAAGTTATTGCTATTGCTCCTGTTACAAATTGGCGTGTCGAAGGGGAGTCTGAGTCTTTTGTAGAGCATGTTCGTTCTACTCAGGCGACATTTGGTATGGCCTTTCGTCCGAATCATGATGGTGATTGGTTGAAATTAATCCGGACTAATTTTTATAATCCCATTGATCATCTCGATCAAATCGATGGCAGTAAAGTCTTCATCATTCATGCTCAAGACGACACGCTTGTTCCAATCAGACCCTCGGTTGATTTCGCACAAAAAACACAATCAGCCATTTATATCAAACCGAGTGGCGGACATGGACTTCGTATGACCCACGGATTTCTTTGGAAGAAAGTTGAGGCCTTTCTCAAGAAGCGATAGCAATAAAAATTTGACATGAGACTCCCCTGGCGATTTTTTGAAAAAAGAGGGGAGTCTTTTTATGCTCCGTACTATTGATAATACATCAAAATATTCGGATCGTTTTGATGGTATCTTTATCTCATGTCTGAGTATTCATGATTCAAGCAAAGGAGGAGGGATAGATGTATACCCCCGTAGATTCAAATGCCTCACAATCGATTATACGCATTCGTATATTCATAAAAATACAAAGCGCCAGTGGAGTACGATGATTGTACGTGGTAGCGGATTATCTCTCTCTGGCTCTTCCTTACGTAATGTCCTATAAGTTACATTGTGAGACGTATAGACAATACTTCTCTCAAATAAGCCACGGATCAAAGCTCGGTCTGGATATACCCTGTACCCATGACATACGCCACGCGTCTTTCCCCTACTACGATGGTCGGAAAAAACGAGAGTGGTATTTTGAATAATAAAACAGAATGTAGCAAAAAATCTTCGAAAAAATCACTTCAATTTCGTAACCACCCCCCCCTACTTTTTCTTGCTTTGCGGGGGATTTACTAGAAAATAAAAAAGCCATCACTACAGATAGATGGTTTCTATAGGTCGACTCTATTTATTAGAATACGGATGGTTATTATATTTAATATCTGTAAAAATCCATCTCACCATTATTTTTACGATTAAGACCGTTTCTCCCAGAGTGCCTAATGTTAATACTGAAAGAAAAGGCTGTAAATCAAAGACGTATGGTGAGTCTTTATACGTATAAAATATTACCCATATAAATACATACGTGATAATATTCTGCACCAACAGAAAAATAGGAAAAGCATATGCAAAAAACTTTCTGATGGTAAGTTTAAAAGCGGCATCTTTTTGCCATGTCTCCATTATAGAGGCAATGGCCTGATCTTTTTTGCTAGAAAAAACTTCCGCTTGTTCGGAGTAACTGAAATCACCGTTGTCTTCTGTTATTTGTGGTTCAGCAGGCATAATCAGTTAATCCAAGATTTTTCAATCTATAAGCCATTGCAGTTTGGGAAACACCAAAGACACTTGCAATTAATGTTACATCCTTGGTTTTTGACCACCATATTTCTATTAAAGGTTTCGGCATCAGTAGACTTGCAGCAAAAGTATTTGCTTCTGCTTCTTCAGTCTTATCCTGCATTTCTAGATTCACAGTGTCTAGTCTCCAAAAAGTGTCTTTTTGTTTATCTTTGTGTAAGATGTAGTGCCCTAATTCATGAGCAATAGTAAATGACACTCTAGGAAAATACTCACCATCTGCAACATATATAGTTTTTGATACTCGATCTAGCTGTCCTAAAGCATCGGGTTCAGAAAAGTTAACCTTTTTTAAGGACAGGCCATATTTTTTAGCAACTTTCCCCAGATCTACTGGCGGAACAATTTGTTCTTCGCCATAAACTTCCGCAAGAACATCGGCTGCTTGAGCTTCTAAAGTATTGAGTTTTTCTTGGCTGAGTTTCATATATAACTAGTTTACTACGCTTTCAGTATACCACAGGGATTGTTCCCTTTCCGCCTATTGAGTAGGTGTTATTTTTTCTATCTACTAAGGAGTTGAAGATGGCGTCGTAGTAGGAATTTTATTTGGAAACTCGTAGATGATTTTTAGTAACATTTCAACAAAAGAGAGAAGATTTTTTGCTTCTTCTTCAGTCATGATTGTAATCTCGTGATTAGCTTCATTTCCCTTTTGACGAATGTGGTCTACCCACCCTTTCGATGCCGGTGGAATATAGTTCTCATCAGATAGATATTCAACGTATTGAAGAAAGTTCAAATTTTGTGCGGCACCTTTATCTACAGCAACATGCATGAGTAGTTTTCGGCAAGATAGTACCGTTGCAGTAAATGCATTTTTCGAATAAGCATCCCTTGCTTCTGTATAGAGATTTTTTACACCGTTGTCCGTAATTCCATTTACATCCCCACCTGGCCTAATACCAGGAGTTTGTTTTCTAGCTGCATCAAAAAATGTTGGCCTATAACAGTGATGGCAAATGTAAATTTCACCTTTTCTATCTCCACGACCATCTTCAAGTTCCCCTCGAAAAAAACCAACATTTGAAGCTAAGGAATTATTACAATAGCCACATGTATAGCTTTTTGAATTGAGAATACTCGTATTACTCCAAAAATAGCTCATTCCATTAAAACGCTCAATATATTTATATCTTATTATACCACCAAAAATATAGTTGTAATATTTGATAAAATATGACATATTCTTAAAATTATATTTATGTTCCTTTATTTAAGCCTTTTGTCCTTTAAATGAAATTAAAGGACATTTTTGTTTTAGGAGAAAACCGACTCAATTTATTTCTATTTTTACTGCCCTGCTGGTCGTTTAACTAGAATTGTGAGACGTATAAACAATACTTCTCTCAAACAAGCCACGGACTAAAAAGATACAGTACCGCATGTGTATTGCGCTCGATTTCCTGTTTATCCCCCTGCCCAGATGGCGTCAGATTTCAATGAGTACTTTTAAATATTGAATGAGGAAAGTTTCGGAAATTTTATGGTAAAAAATATCGCGAGTTTTATATGCTACCCCCTACTGAAAATGAAAATTCCGGTGGTGGAGTCCGGAAATTAAAAAAAGCCCCGTGAATACGGAGCTTGGCGTTCAATTTGATTCTTTAGCGGAAGGCTCGGAGGACCAAGATGACGAGGATGACGACTACAGCGAGGCCGACACAACCACAGCCACGTCGACGACGGAGGCCACCTCCTATACTATTACGAAATCTTCCAAACATATGAGCATGCAAATGACTTATTTTGTATACAATAAGTATATCACAACTCCAATCTGAGTAAGAAAAAACCGGTCGGTACGCGATGCGTACCTTCCGGTGGTCGGTTCTACTCGATAGCGTCAAGGTTGATATCGAGCGCTGTGTGGAGCACCGACTGGGTCGAGATGCAGACGGTATTTCCGCCTTTCTTTTTGGCGCGGTACATGGCCTCATCGGCTAGGCTCATCAGCCTGCTCAGAGTCACTGCGATATCGGACCCCGGCTCAATACTGCCGTCCATGATGCCGATGGAAGCAGTTACCTGTGGCTTACCTTCGATGAGCTGGAAGCGCCCATCCTGAGACATCTGCATGAGGAGCCGCTGTGCGCGTTCGCTGGCAAATGATGCATTCGCATTGAATGCCGCTAGCACGAACTCATCTCCACCTCGTCGACCAATGAGGTCTGTTCCCCGAGGGAAGCATTCACGAACGAGCTGGGCAAAGGCACACAGCACGCGATCGCCACCATC
Source organism: uncultured Bdellovibrionales bacterium (assembly GCA_964444815.1). Taxonomy (GTDB): domain Bacteria; phylum Patescibacteriota; class Minisyncoccia; order Moranbacterales; family UBA1568; genus UBA1568. The sequence continues at coordinate 95,869 of CAYUIR010000001.1, forward strand.
GTGTCCCTCGCTATCGTTGTAGATCTTGAAACCATCGAGGTCCACGTAAAGGACTGAGACATCCGCGGTCGACTGAGGGTATGACGCTCGGAGCTGGTTCTGAGCCTCGGCGAAAAAGAACTCTTCGAATCCAGAGCGACTCAGAAGGCCCGTCAAAGGGTCTCTCGTTGAGCGTTCTTCGGCCAACCTGAGAGCGTTTGCAAGAGACGCTACCTGAGGCCGGAGACGTTTGATTTCCTGCTGTGCCTGATCGAGCTCGCTGATCAGTCCCTCGAAGGTGTGTGCGCCGGTCTCCGTGGCCGCAGCCTCGTTGTGCCTCATCGTTTCAATACCCGCAAGGAGCGCCTTGTTCGCTTCCTCTAGCTTGCTGAGCTTATCTTCCAGAGCTTTCTCCGTCATCGCGTGTCGCTCCTCCGCTCTTGTGGCGGCGACACGGGCAATCCAGAGAAGGACAGTCAGAAGCAGAACGAGCACGCCGAGAAGCATGCTGGCGACAAAATAATCCATGGATGGTCCCCTTTTGGGATGTTGGGTTGGTGGGCTGGGTTGGAAAAGGACAACGTTTTATTCTGGCATGGAATCGATGCTTTGTCAAGGTTACGCGACCAGGTTTTCTTGATAAGATATGAGTAGCTTTAGACCTTATTTGGCCCATCCTTACTTCATCCCTCCTATGCGTATCTCCTATTCGAGTGTCGGCACGTACCAGACCTGTCCACTCAAGTACAAGTATCAGCACGTCGACCGAATCCCTGAGCCCAAGAGCAAGGAGGCTGTCTTTGGGACACTCGTCCATGCGGTCATGAAGTATATCCACACCCCTGCCCTGCTCTCACCCACGGTCGAGCAAGCACTCGACTATTTCGCCAAGGGTTGGAACAGCGAAGTCTACGAAGATGAACTCGAGGAGCGAGCGGCATTCTCGCAGGGTGTCACTATCATCCAGGACTATCTCTCACGGAACAAGCCGAGCGACTACACGATTGTTGATCTCGAGAGTCGGTTCGCTATCGAGATAGGTGATGAAGTCTCGGGCAAGCATATCGTCTCTGGGATCATCGACCGGATTGACCGGACCAAGGATGGTTATGAAATCATTGATTACAAAACGACACGCAAGATGCCGAGTCAGGACAAAGTCGACAATGACCTCCAGCTCTCTATTTACCTCAAGGCCTTTCTTGCTCGCTACCCCAAAGAAATTGCCAATCTCGATAAAATAACCGTCAGTCTCTACTATTTGAAGCACGGGGTCAAGCTCTCAAGTACTCGGACGCGGGAACAGCTCGACCGCGTGGATGAGACGTTCCTCGGTGTGATCAAGTCTATCGAGGAGGCCAAATTTGAACCGATTCTCTCGCCCTTGTGTGACTGGTGTGGCTACCAGAAAATTTGTCCCCTTTGGAAGCACAAATTTGCTGAGACACGTCGAGTTGAAACGGAGGATGTGAAGCAGGCGGTCGCAGAATACCTCGATCTCAAGGGAAAGCTCTCGGAAGAAAAATTGCGTCTGGGGAAACTTCAGTCGCTCATTCTGGAGTATATGGAACAAGAAGGTGTGGACCGAGTCTTTGACGAAGCCGGCATCATTGGCAAATCAATGCGCAAGACCTACAAATACGATGCCGAGAAGCTCCGTGCCGTCCTCGAACCGCTCGACAAGTGGGAATCAGTACTCAAAGTTGATGGTATCGCCCTCCGTACTATCCTCGCTACCCTCCCCTCCTCGACCCAAGACGAGGTCGAAATGGCCAAGGTGCTCGACAAGGAAAGTACTAGTCTGACGGTCAAGAGAAACAAAATAGAGGTTGATGACGAGCTCAGCCTCTAGCTTCTTCCGTTTCCACAATTATTCGCCGGACTCGAGTGTACTCCCGTCATCCGGACAAGGGGCAAATTGGCACTCAGGGCCGACTTTGCCGACGAAACTGCCATCAGGGCAAGTTTTGACTTCTTGAGTGCAAACAAGCGATTCTTTGCCCTTGGTTTTGGTGGTGGGAGTCGGGACTTCGAGCGGTGCATCGATGATGCCTCGACGGTTGGGCAACCCATCAGGACACGGAGCAAACTGACAGTACGGACCACTGCGACCGACGGCACTCCCGTCTGGACACATCATAGCTTCCTCTGTGCAAGCAATACCGAGATCGTTCCCCTGATGAGTGAAGTCTACATACGACAAAACGAAAGCCCCCAGGAGAAAAACAAAGAGTATCAAAATCGAGAACAACATCGTGTCAGGATGGAGTGTGTGATGCCACTTGGTGTGTTTGTGTTTCATGACTGTAGTATATATCGGAGTGAAGTGTGTGTAAATAAAAAAGAGGCGCCCGTCGTTGCGGTGCGCCTGTGGTGGTGTGCGGCGCTTAGGCCGGCACTGCGTCATTGAGCGAGTGGAGCTCGCCGACGGGCTTGTGACGGAGGGCAATGCAATGTGCCACCAGCCGGTCCAGAGCTTCTGTGTTGTCGGCGGCTACCATGGCGCGCTTGAGCACATCGGGTACGCACTCCGGATCCTGGACGAGTGACCGCAGCCAGGTGGAGACGTCGGCCTCGGGAATCACGCCACGATCAGCGAATTCGTGAGTGATCTCGAGGTAGGTATCGAGTCCGGTAGATGCCCCGACCCATACCTGGCAGTTGGTCGGGTCTATTCGATCGCAGACGGCGCGACCGAGGGTGAGCAATGCCTCCTGAGCCTTTGGCGCCAGTGGCGCACCATGCTCTGGCAGACGCACATCGCTCCACGGCACCAGCACCATCTCCGAGCAGTGCTTCTGACTGCCGGGTGGGCAGTCACCGCACGGACCAGTGCATGCAATACGAAAGACTTTCATGGTTTCTCCTAGAAGGGAGGGTGGGAATATTGCGCCCCCATTATACCTCCAATTCGCTATTTGGCAAGGGTCAACAAAAAAGCCCTTCTGAGGGCTTTTGGGTTATATGTTGTGAAAATAGGACGATGATGGAGATCATCCTACTCAAAAATCAAAGCGTCGCCATCTTTTAGAGTTTTATAAGGAATCTTGTTTTCAATGCAATACTGTACTTCTTTGTAAATGTCAGCTGATTCAGGATGGTCAGAATCAAAGTGTGGTAAGAATGCATAATCAATCAGACCAAGCCCCTCCCAAATTGCTTCTTTTTGACCAGCATACGGAAGATCTGTTGGATCATCAACGATAGCATATCCCCTCAAAGATGGAGAGAGCACGCATCCCGCGGCACTATAGCCAGCGTAAACAAAATCTTTTTGAGTTTTATTATACTCTCGCAATATAGTATCGAGCCCACTAAGTCTCATCGCTTGGCGGAGTATAAAAGTATTTCCCCCGCTTATAAAGATTCCTCCTAAGTTCTCTAATTTTTCTTTGAGCTTAACTTCATTGTCAAAGTAATTTTTTAAATCAAGGACCTCTACTCGAAGTCCAACGTCAGCCAGACTCTGCATATCACTTGTTACATGCTTTTCTCGTCTTTGCGGATCAGCTCCGGTAAAGTCCAATGCATTCGGTATATATCCCACCCTTTTATTTTCTGAAAACAATGCTAAAAGCGATTCTGGATGATTACCAATTTTATATGACGACAGATAGAATTTCATATGTTGTGCTGGGGAGGAAGGGAAATCGAACTGCTCTCCGCCGGCTGGCGGATGCGCTCTATAGGGCTTCCCTGCCTACCGGCAGGCAGGCGCCCTCTAGTCCGGCAGTGCCGGTCACCTCAAACGGGCAAACAGGTATTTTCCCGACCCCTGCCTGCCGGTAGGCAGGCCTTTCCTCGTTCGATCTCTTCCATCATAACACAAACAAAAAAGCCCCTGAAGGGACCTTTTGTTTGCGTATGCTGGGGAGGAAGGGATCGAACCTTCGCATGGTGGGACCAGAACCCACTGCCTTACCGCTTGGCTACTCCCCAGTATCTATAAACTACCCAGTATTTCTTTGAGCTCCCTTCGTCCACTCCTTGTTTTTAGGTAGAGCTCTCTCTTACGTGCTTTGTCCAGACTATCAAATCTTTCAGAGTAAATCAATCGTAGAGGCCTTCGATTCATCGTGGCCTTACACTTACCAGTATTGTGTTCTTCCAACCTTCTTTTTAGGTTATCTGTTGAACCAGTATAGGTTCGATTGTCATTTAGACTCAGAAGAACGTACACCCAGTTTTTTTGCATAAGACCAGAACCCACTGCCTTATCCGTCCTCGTTACGCTCGGCCGAGACAAGCCGCTTGGTTTACCTCGGCTCGCTATGCGAGACGGGCTACTCCCCAGTGAAAAAGCCTCCTTATCCTAGCGAAAAAGAGGCTTCTGGTCAAGATTGTCTCATCCTAAACCTTGAGGTAACGGCGGATAGCGATGCTACTCGAGAGGACACCGAGCGCGATACCGAGAAGGAGGATGCCGCCAAACACTGGGAGAAAGAAACTAATATAGAGCCCCATGAAATTCCCCTGCGGGATAGCCCCCTCGGTGAGTGGCGAGATGAAGTAGGCAGCCCCAAAGAGAGCGACGGCAGTAGCAAGGGCGGCCGCGATACCATAGAACACTCCCTCGAAAACAAATGGCATGCGTACGTAGATGTTCGACGCACCGACGAGGCGCATAATCTCAAACTCCTGACGGTGTGAGTAGATGGTGATACGGATGGTATTGAAGGTAATAAGGACCGCGATAAAGATGAAAGCGGCGCCGAGGCCCAAACCAATCTTCTGGGTAGTCTGGTTGATGCGCTCAAGATTGGCAAAAATCTTTTTGTTCTTGTCGTAGTTGATGCGACTGATATCACTCTGAAAGGTCGAGCGCTCGAGCTGATTGACGATGACCTCATAGTATTCTGGGGCCACAGCCTTGATGACGAGTGACGCCAGGAGTGGATTCTCCCCTATTTCTTCGATAGCCTGAGTGACAGCCACGTTATTCTTGTTTTCAGCGAGGAAAGTCTCAAGCGCCGCGTCACGGGAAACATATTCGACTGAAGAGATTTCCTTTTTGTATTTGGAGAGTTCGTCACGGATCTCAAGCATGCGGTATTCTGGGACGTCAGGGTTGAATGAGACGTTGATGCTCACTTTGTCACGCATGTTCTGGAGCATGTAGTGAGTGGTCAGTCCGAGGAGCGACGAGATGCCCACGATGAAGAGTGAGAGTGTCAAGATGCTGACCGTGGCAAATGACAACCAACCGTTGCGACGAAAGTTCTGCCACCCTTCACGAAATGTGCGCCACAGTTTGAGAGTCTTCATACCAAAAGAGAACCGCTTATCACTTATGTTTGTCTATTGTAGCATATATTTTCCCTTGCTCTCGTCATGGGCGATGCGACCACCATTTACGATGATGACGCGCTTACCGAGCTTGTCGACGATACCCTTGTTGTGAGTCGCGAGGATCACCGTGGTTCCGAATGAGTTGATCTCGAGAAGAAGTCGGATGATTTCGTTCGATGAAACGGGGTCGAGGTTGCCGGTCGGTTCGTCAGCAATGATGACCTTGGGACGATGGATGAGAGCCCGAGCGAGGGAGACGCGCTGTTGCTCTCCACCAGAGAGTTCCTTGGGGAACTGGTGCATCTTGCCACCGAGGCCGACAATCTCGAGGATTTCTGGCACTTCGGCATCAATTTCTTCCTGACTACGACCATCGACTTCGAGGGCATAGGCGACGTTTTCAAAGGCTGTTTTGTTCGGCAATAGTTTAAAGTCCTGGAATACCGTCCCGATATTGCGTCGATAAAATGGCAAGTGCTTGCGATTGATAGCACCGAGTGGTCGCTCGTTGAAGTACACCTCACCCTCGGTCGGCACTTCTTCGGCATAGATGAGCTTGAGGAGAGTCGACTTGCCGACCCCACTCGCACCGACGAGTGAGAGGAATTCGCCCGGGTAAATAACCAGATTCACCTTGTTCAAAACAGGGGCATTTTCGAGATACGTTTTGGTGACATTTTCGAATCGGATAATCGGCTTCTTTTCTGGCATAAGATTATATAAATTTGCTATTAGTTTGTTTTGAGATAACGTAGGGTGCTTTCGATAAAGGGTTCCAGGCCACCATCGAGGACCTTACTGGTATCACTCGTCTCGACGTTGGTGCGGTGATCTTTGACCATGGTGTAGGGATGGAGCACGTAGGAGCGAATCTGATTCCCCCACTCAGCACTTTTGAACTCGCCTCGTAGCGCCCGTTTGGCCTCGGCCTCGGCTTCGAGTTTCTGCTGGAGGAGTTTGGAGCGGAGGAGCTTCATGGCTTGCTCACGATTCTGGAGTTGCGAGCGTTCGGTCTGGCAGGCGACGACAGTGTTCGTAGCGAGATGTGTGATACGGACGGCGCTCTCGGTCTTGTTGACGTTTTGACCCCCTGCCCCTGATGAGCGATACGTATCGATGCGGAGGTCTTCGGGTTTGAGTACGATAGCCGTGTCATCATTTTCGATCACCGGCATCACTTCAACCGAAGCAAATGACGTCTGCCGAAGCGAGTTGGCATTGAACGGTGAGAGTCGCACCAGTCGATGGATACCCGCTTCACCGCGGAGATAGCCATAGGCATAGGCACCATCAATTTCAAGCGTCACACTCTTGATACCCGCTTCACTACCACGAGTCTCATCGAGGACGCTCGACCGGAAACCATTTTGTTCGGCATAGCGGAGATACATGCGCATGAGCATCTCAGCCCAGTCCTGGGCATCGACGCCTCCGGCGCCACTCCGTACCGTAAGGAGAGCCGGAGCACTATCATACTCCCCACCGAGGAGGGTCCGGAACTCAAGCGAGCGAATCGTCTCCTCGGCGCTCTCATACTCTGGTGTGATGAGGGCCATGTCGACCCCTTCTTCCTCGGCAAAGAGCGCGAGGTTCGCGAGGGTGTCGCGGAGCGTATCAAAAGACTGGCGTTCGCGCTGGAGCGTCTCTATTTCTTGCATCACCCGTCCAGCCTTTTTGGGGTCATCCCAAAACGACGGGCTCTCACTCTCTTTCTTGAGGACAGTGACCCGCTCGGCCTTTTTGGCAAAGTCAAAGATAGTCCTGGAGCTCCAGGAGTTTTTGTTGAAGAACGGCGACTTTTTGACTCATGTCATTCATAGGAAAAGTATACCATATTCCGCTCTGCTCTTGAACCTTTTGAAAAACTGCGCTAGACTTTCCGAAGTGCAGAGGGAGCGGCGCACTTCAGCCAAAGGCTGATAAACTCCACGCGCAAGTCATTTTTTGAGAGCCGTCTTAGCTCAGTTGGTAGAGCGTGGCATTCGTAACGCCAAGGTCCGGAGTTCGATCCTCCGAGACGGCTCTCAGAAAATAACACGCAGGTCTCAGGTTCCCTGCCCGCCTTTGGAGGGGATCCTGGAAGGTGGCTCAAAAGTAAATATGACTGGGGTAACGCCAAGGTCCCAAGTTCCCTGCCTGCCGGCAGGCAGGAATCCCGGTCATCGGCTCCATAGAAAAAACGCCTTCATAAAGGCGTTTTTTTGATGAGTCATTTCGCTAATTCGGTTTCGATGGCAGATTGGATGTCCTCACGGCTGACAGCGCCGTCGAGGAAAGTACCGTTCACAAAGGTGGCTGGAGTTGCTGCAATGTTGAGAGACGACGCCTCTTCCTTATCACGAGCTACTTGTTCACGAGGGGCTCCAGTTGCGAGGCAGGCAGTAAAAGCGCGACCGTCGAGCTTGAGCCACCAGGCATAGTCTTTGAACTTCTGAGTACCCTTGGCCTTGCTCCACTCCCCTTGTTTGGTAAAGAGATAGTCAGCATAGGTATCAAACTTACCCTGCGCATGAGCACAGAGTGAGGCGACGGCTGCATTTTCGGCCTGGGCATGAAACGACAATGGCAAGTGTTTGTAGACTACCCGGACCTGATCGCCAAATGGAGCGACAGCTTGCTTGAGGGTCTCACGGTAGGTACCGCAGTGAGTACACTCAAAGTCAGTATAGGTGACGATAGTGACTGGAGCATCTGCTCCACCACGGACGATGTCTCCTTCGCCGACAGTCGGAAGCTTGAGATATCGTCCAGCCGGGAGTCCGATGCGACTCATATCAAAGAAATACTGGCCATCCTGTCCCGCGAAGAGACTTGAGGCCTGTGAGTAAAAATTGGTATGGAGGATGTCTTTCGAAAAGATAAAAGCTGGGAGGGTCACAATATCAAATCGTTCGGCCAAACGCTTCCCGTACTCATCACCGATGTCGACCCGGACCGCATCAAGGGTCGGGATGACACGACGGAGCCACACCAGGGCCTCGTTCGGGTCGCAAGCATAACAGTTCTTGTCGGTAATAACCGTGAGATCAACTTTGGGATCGGCATAGCCCACCCAAGTCTTGCCACTCGTTTCGAGAACATTGTGAGTTTTGGTGGCATAGGAAGAGAATCCTTCCCCGCTCACCAGCTGAACAAAATCCACCGCGAGGCTTCCGAGAAACAGTCCACCCAAGATAATCGCCAACGCCAGGAGATTCTGGGCATCATACTTTGGCTTGGCTTCACTCATCTTGGATCCTTCGTTCATACAGGTGATGTTATTCGGTTACTACCTCGGCGCAAGACTCTCCTTGTGGGACTACAGACCGCTCCGTACTCGATGTGCTGGTGCGGATCAGTTCTTTTTCGAGGAGATTCAAGTCGAGCGTACCAGCACGGCTCGTCAGACGATAGTCATCGTAACCGATAGTGAGGCGATTATTGGCTACGGATTTGATACCAGCACCGAGAAGCGTCGCTATGAGAAACAGGATGGCGAGCGCTCGGGGCGTGTATTCTCGTTTGGTGGCATTGCCAAGGATGGTCCTCAGTCGGAGGAGTTGCCTACTACCTTTTGCGAGCCACGGTGCCAAGTCCATAGGGTATGAAGTTTGAAGAATCACCGTATCATACTGGTCATTTTTTGACAATCCCTTCGACGGGCTCAGGATCAACCATTCGACATGGGGAGGATAAACCCTTCGACTTCGCTCAGGGTAAAGAAAAAGCACCTGGGCTAAAAGCGCAGGTGCAGAGGCTACTTCTTGAGGGCGTCTGGAGTGCGGATGGTCTGCCACTCGCCGTCCTTGGCTGGGCCATACCACCGCGAGAGGTGACCCTCGCAGTTGTTACTCTTTTGGCAAGTAGAGTCGAACTCGTTGTAGGCACTCGAGACTTCGCGCCAGTAATCGATACCCATCTGGAGTCTCGCAAGGCCAGAGAGCTTGACTTCCATCTCAACCAGATAGTTCATCCCTGGCTTGGTCGCGACCTTGGGGTCGGTCCAGCCATGATATATACGTGTTGGTGACTGAGCCAGGTCAATGACGAGATTCGATCCATCACTTGAAAGCATCGAGCCAGCCTTCTCCGAGCCCCCTGCATACCAACGAGGAGTACGCGGATAGAGTTCGCCATCAAATCGGAAAGCCCCCTTCTTCTGAGAAAAGTCCGTGACTTCGCTCACGACCGCTTCGATTCCCGTTTCAGGATTGCGCTCGATGAGACGAATGGCCCGGATGGCGATCTTGGCTTCTTGGCCTGGTTGCATCGAGCATGGCGCAACGCTAGTCACTTGCATCAGTGCCAGCACAGCATGGAAGTTCTCCGGGGCTGACTTCCGCCACACAACTTCATCACGATGTTGTGCGCCGAACGGGACGTCGAACATGCTCGTGACGGCTGGTGCCTTTTCATTGAAAGCACAGATCACTTTGGTGGTCTCGAGTGATTGCCCGTACGACCGCACACAAAAGGTGATGAGACCGACGAGAACAGCGAATAGTATCCAGGTTCTTTTCATGACTGACTCCTTGTTAAGGAAGTTGATGTCGTTTCAAAAGGCGACTGTATATTGAATCACGCTTTGTCATGACTGTCAAGGAGGTCGATATCATCGAGGACACTGTCGAGATCATCGATACTCCGCGAGCCGATACCATCAGCCTTGCACGATGGATTATCGAGTTCAGAGCGCACTTTCTCCACGACTGATATCGGAGCTACTCCCCGGATAATATTGTCATTCACAGCGATATTTGGGCCCATACCGCATCCGGAGAGACAGCGAGAAGCCGGCATTACCAGTGCCTCCTCTGGGGCAAATCCAAGCTTGAGAGCGCGCAATACGTTCTCGGCGCCCCTTTGGCAACAACTGGGCTCAAGGCAGACCTTGATAGTCGCACGAGCGTCTGGTTTGGGAGTGGTTTCATTCATATCGACATACTGTACCACGATTTCCCTATCTTGACAATCCCTCTTGAGCACGGTATATAGTCTCTATCCCCCCAATGGAGAAGTCCATGCCAAAAACTGTGGCGTGGACCCCTCCATGCCCACCGCGTCCCCCGTACTTTGTCTACGCCTGTCGCGCCTGTGGTAGCGAACTCGTATTCATGGAACGATCTGAACACTCCGATCACCGAGTGTGCGTGACCTGCTTAGAGTCCCTGCTCGCTCGTCCAGGAGTTATTCCTAGGGCTGATAGGGCGTACTTCTGGCGTCTTGTCAAAGCGCAACGATCAAGGAGGCAAGTGATGGCCATCGACCCGAAGCGGCAATGACCGCCTCGGGATTATTTTTTAGTTTGACTTTGGACCCGAGGAAGCATATAAAGTAGGTATGTCCGGTCCGCCGGTTCGTTCACAACCAGATGGAGACTTTCGCCATGTCCATGACGACTGTTAGAGTTCCGGTTCGTGTGCATTGCATCGGACCAGACGATCAACTCCCCACGGAGCCTGACCAACTCGAAAGAGCACTCACCGAGCGCGAATCACTGCTCGAAGATGTCCGAGGTGAGTACCTCAATCCTGATCTCAGGTTCGACACCCCCGACTCGTACTGGATTCTTGCCTATCGCCTACAGCATGGCGAGCAACCGGCAGAACCCATGTGCTTCATGAACATGCGTCTGCATCCCGGACGAGCGTTCTGCATCGGGGTCATCGCCTCTCCCCGCTTTCCATCACGGCATCGTCGACCACTCAAGCTGGCTTGGCGAGAAATGCAGTTGATTCTCCTGGAGCTACTCGACTTTCTGAGCAATTTGAACGAGAAACGAAAACAAGAAAATCTCGCGCCAATCGGTGTGCTCTCCATATGCGCTACTCCAGTCGAAGAGATGGCTATGCAGGGCAATGAGGCATTGCTCAAGACCGGCTTCCGTCAATGCTCCGAAAGCATCTACGATGCGCCAGGCAGTTGCTCGATGTATCTACGATCGCTCGGTCTCCAATCACTGATGCTGTAACCACCACGGTTCGGGATTCCCGAATCGTTTTTTCTTACTCTTTTTCCTTTTCCGGCTCCACTGCTGGTACCGGCGTAGATTTTTTGGGGAAGTTCAAGAGGGTTGCGATCGTGAGAACCAGTGTAAAGGCAAACGGCATTCCCATCACTCCAAAGAATGAGAGGAGGAGGTGATAGCCAAGCGGGAGCGGGAGGAGAAAGAGTCCAGTGAGATAGGCTCGACCATAGGACAGTGAGTACTCTCGATAACGCGCCACAAGTAAGACGACGACGGCACCCAAGATGAGATAGACGAGATAACCGACAAAATACCATCCGTAGAGTATGAATGGCATGAGACAGAGCCCGATCAGGATGGTGAGTTTGAGGTAGCGCGAGGCCTGAGCTACAAAATTACTATACGTCGACTCGTCTACGGTGAAAGTCTCGCGTCCCAGCAATCGCGTCAAATCATAGATGCGGTATTCGCTTTTCTCGGCATTGTAAAACCCAGCACTCTGCTCCCCGAGGATGAACCAGGTATCGTGGCGGGTAAAATCACTCGTAGAAATTGCTCGGGTCGTATCGATGACGAGGAGATTCTCTGGCATGTCAGCTTCGGTCGTGCGCCACTCAATTGGGATCGGGAGCGTGTACGGTTCATCGACATTGGTTGAGACGACACCTTGCTTGACCGTGAGCTCCAACTCCTCTGGAAAAAGTTCCGTGACGTTTGCTACCTCACGGTCCCAGCGCTCCGAAAGAATCTCATGCACGAATCGGACGGTCCCCGGGAGAGCGATGACTACTTGAGCGATGACGAGGACACCAATCAGCCCCGCATAAAATTTCAACCCCTGCTTGAGTGTAAAAGACTGCTCAACGAAAAACGCTGGTCGATAGACTTGATCTTTGACCCAGGTCCATAGTTTCATAGAGTTGACGTAAAGTGATTAGGCTTCAAAACCAATTTTGTTGGTTGGTCCTTCCGATGGAGTGACATTACCAAACTGAGCCTCGTATTTGCCAAGGTTGTCTGTCATCGCGACGAGGAGGCGTTTGAAATGGCCAGGGTTCAGGATAATCCGAGCATTGAGCGTACCAGTCGGTGGGAAGACGTTCAGGAAATCAATCACAAACTCTTCCTGGGTATGGAGGACATTGGCCATGTTGGAGTAGAGTCCCCGGAGGGCTTCATCACTCGCTTTAATCTGAATATTATTTTGATTCGATGGTGCCTCTGTGGCCATAGGGTTGTTTCAAACAGTTATGTCCCTATTATACCACTTCTGACTCTCCCGCTTGACAAAAGACCTGTTTGCGAGACAATGCAGGCATCCCAAACACTTTCCAGAAAGGAGCGGGATGGACACGAAAGTTCATAAGCAGAGTCTCCGTCGCGCCGCCTTGGAAGAGGTTGAATACTGGCTGATGGCTGATTTTGAGAAACACCCCAATCTCCCCATCATCTTGGTAGCGCCTCCCGGGAGTCAGCACAAGCCGATCTTCGACCAGGTGTACCGGTCGATGCGAGAGTATTATTTCCACTTGTCTCTCACGACACTGGAGTGCCACCTCACCATTGAAGAGCTAAGCGACGCCCTGATCCGAGTAGCTCGCATCTATAGCAAGGTCGAGTTGACATCTACCACCACCCCACCCCGGTAAACTTGACCGGGCTTTTTCTTGTCAATAATTTAATTACGTAATTAGTTACGTAATTCTTCTTTCACTTGACCATTGACGAAGGCGGCATTTCATGCCAAGGTATGAACATTCGACAAGAAAATTCTTGTTGCAAACCACACAGGAGGTGCGATGAATTGGAGAATTGAGCGAGCCCACCAAGAGCTCCCGGCCGAGTTGGCCATCTTTGCCCGACGAGCGTTCGTCCGCAGCTGTGAAAAGGTATACGGAGTGGCAGTACCAATCGAGCACGTCGTTGCCTGTACCCTCCAAACGAGCAGCCTGACACGGTTCTTTGTACTAATCTGGCTAACCGAAGATTCGATGAGGATACTTGCAAAGGGGAACTTCTATCTCACGACATCAGGCGGACAATTGGTAATGCGCTTTCTCCAAACCGCCGATTGGAAACGTGTCGCCGTCGACCGGGCACGCCGGGATAACTACATCAATTCGGGTGGATTCCCCTCGATTACCGGGCCCTGAGCCCACCAACCGCCGACCCTAAACTGAAGGCCGGCGTTTTTCTTTTCTTTGATTATTTCGGCTCTGAAATTTCGGCTGAATTAAACAGCACGGAAAAGTCCCCACACCACGTAAGAGCATAGCGATACTGTGAGATATCTATCCCCTTCGGTACGGTGTAATTGATATTGCCCTCTGTCCCCTTGATTGGTCCGAGGTCGACATACTCTTTGGCTGCCAAGTCCTTGGCGAGGTAGACTCTCACATCGGGACCATTGATGGTCTTGTAGTTTTCATATCGAAGAATCGTTTCGTCTGCATTCCTCACGATACGGACTACACCCGAAGCAGGATGGGCGGGAGTATCGACAATCGGAAATGGTCCGGATATAACTGGTGCTGTCTCTCTGCTTGGATCAGGCTCCCCGACTGCAATCGACTGAGGCAGTTCTTTTGATGGGCTCGTCTCTGGTGTCGCTACAGGCAAAACATCATTCACCACTTTGTTTAGGAAAAGCGGTGATAGTGCGTACCAAGCGACCGCCACGAGGACTGACATACCGAGCGCAATCAAAATGTGCTTTTTTTGTATACCAGCACTCATATATCTGAATCGAGAATAAATTAGCAGTACATTCCTCAATTGTGTTGACAATCCCCCTTTGTTACTGGCATTATACCACCAATCGACAGGGTCCCTGTCGATACCACAGCACCTTACAGATTGGAGTTCGCCATGATCATCGGCCTCTACAAGGATCATCACCATCTGCCATTCTGGCACAGCCCGCAACTGCCGTTCGAGCTCTTCAGCCCCGAAACCCACAGGGCAAGGGTCTTTACCTTCTATCACGGTTCCGACCGGGAAAAGAAACAGCCCGTGCCTGAAAGCTGGATCTGGCCTGTCCTCATTGGCCTCCACATGGTGGACATCCCTGTCATGGCTCACGTGTCTACCTTCTGTGACCACGAAGGTCCCGACATCTGGCATTACCCCAAACGTGTTTGGGTCCAGATTTCGACACTACCCGATGTCGTCAATGAAGCTGGAATCCCGGTCACCGTCGTCGATGGAAAGACCGTGGTGCAGGGTCTCTGGGGTTGGGACAATGGCACCTACACCCCCTACGAGCTCCTTCCCAAGGACCAGCAGAAGCCTTCTCCCGAAAACGCTCGGCCGGAGTTCTGGCGCGACTTCTTCGTGGCACAGCTCAAGAGCGTGAAGATTGCTGCCACCGCAGCTCGCACCAAGGCAGTCGCCGAAGCGGAAGCAGCGACAAATCTCCTGGCCGTCATTCCCGATTGACAAGCGGACAGCCCGAGCACAAAGCAGAACTCAACGCCGACTCTCCACGTGAGGGCCGGCTTTTTTCTTTGTTACGTAATTAATTACGTAATTCTATTGCATATAAATTTCTTCCGTTGATTGTAAAAGGTCCATTATCTCATCGTTGTGCATACCACGCGCCACAGCGTACTCCAGATACTTAAGAGAATTTTCATGCTGTTCGGCATCATAGGCATCGACTCCATCGAGGGCCAAGATGACTTCATAGTCACGCATGTAGGCGTCGATAGCGGTCGTTCGGACGCACGTCATCGTATTGATACCAGTGAGAATGAGCGTATCAATGCCCTTTGCTACCAAGTAGGTTTCGAGGTCGGTATTGAAAAATGAACTAAAACGCTTTTTTACTATCTCTCTGTCGTCGGCATCACGGTGCAGTTCGGGCAGCAACCTCACACCATCAGTACCCTCTATGGTCACCGGCTTGTTGTGCTTGCGATTGTAGAGTGGAGCATCAGAGAGATCGGCTTTGTATTCCTGACGTATCCAAATGACCGGGATGCCTCGAGTGTGAGCCCTATCCACAAGTGCATTCACCGAGTTTGTGAGCTTTTCCCGGCGTTCTGCTAACGGACCGCTAAGGAAAAATTCTTGCTGCAGATCAATAACGAGTAACGCTGGTTGCATAGGTTTGAAAATGCTATTCAAATAATTCAACTTCAGGCTCATTTTAGCACATCTGTTCACTATTGACTTTTATGCTGAAATGTGCTATCATAAAAAGTTCGTAAGCTCACGAACGCAACGAGGAAGCGCTATGACTGGTGATGAGTTCTACACTGTTGCGGCGGCCCAGAAGTGGTTCGCAGAGCAACTCAAGCAATTTCCTGCCCTGCCCGGACTCACGGCAACAAAGCAGGAATTGCTGAACCTGAACAACGGTGATGCCGAATTGCCGCAGTTGTACGAGGCGATGGTCGGCTATCGTTGGCACCTTCAGCTGGCCCACAACGATCAATTGTCCTTGGTGGACGTCGTCGTGGCGTTCACAGCGGCCGCCCAAGAAGCGGGCAAGCTCACGATCATCGAGGGCTGAGCGACCGCCGGTAACCGCCGGCAAACCAAGAAACGGCAGTACCTAACAAGGCTGCCGTTTAAATTTTCTCTTTTAGAATTTTGTTGATGAACTCTAGCTTTCTTCGATAATATTCTCGCGTTGATAGGCCGTTGCCAGACTCTTTCAATCTTCTGTATTCTTCCAGCTTGGCTGGGTCGCTTCGCAGGATAGTCTCAAATTTTACCAAGTTTTTCCAGTCGACACTCTCTTCATTGATCGGGAAAATGTCGATATGTTTGCCGTTTTCCTCTGTAACAAACCGGGCTCGTTTCAGAGGGTAGAAACTTCTGGGCTCACCAAAGCGTGACTTCAAAGCCTCGACTAACGCTTCAAATCTCGCTGGACTTACTGGGAGGTACACATCAATTTCGTCCTGACCAGATATACCGAGACTCGTCGCGCCATGATGCTCTATCCTGACATCCTGTCCCAAAGCCTCCTGTATCTTGGCTCTTACCCTTTGAAACTTCTCTTCCGCCGTAATATCAAATGGAACTATCGTGATAGTTTTGATATCCGATAGGCGTGCAATCCACTTTTCCTGTTCAGGTGTTAACATTATTTACTTTTTCTAAGCTTCACTTCTAGAATAAGTGCTGAACCAATAAAGAGTATGAAGTCAAAAAGAAGCTTAGCTACTGAAAAGCCATACTCTTTTTCAAAAGTGTAGGCACCTATGTAGACTTCATTCGGACCTTCCCAAATAAATGGGAGCGGAAAACCCACTATTACTTTTGGTGAGTCTGCAGTAAGCATAAGAGGAATTAGCTGCAAAGTTAGCCCGATGAGTATTGTGACAATCAATAGAAAGAGTTTACTTGGTCTCATAGAACTATGGCCTCTCACCATTCTTGTTGGCGATAGAGAGGATGAAGTTTATATTAAGCTAAGCAATAGTTATAAGCTGAACTCCGGCTGGAATTTTTGCTTCTACAATCTCATGAACAAGGCCTATGTTCTTCGCTTCTTCTGAGGAGATAATCCCCCCTTTTCTCATTAAGTCATCAATTACTTTATAATCAATCCCGGTAAAGTCACTAACATTCTTTGCGATGTTCTCTCTGTCTCGTCTAAGAGTAGCCAATCTTTCACCTAACTGCTCTTCAGTTAAGCTGGACTGCCCGAAGTTTGCCATGACCCCGTGAAATAAAAAGGATGAGTTTTTCTGAGCGAGACGCTTAGTGCCAGCAGAAAATATCACGCTTGCAATTGAATCAATTTGTCCAACATTATGGACATTAATTGGTATCGGCGAAGACTTGATAAGAGTCGCAATATTCATACCATCAAAAACGCTTCCACCGGGAGACGAGATAAGAATATTAATTTCAGTAAATTGGCTATTGATAGCAGTTGTAATTGCACCAAGAAGCTGTCCAGCAGACTGAGAGTTTACGCCAGCCTGAAAAATTATATATAGTTGCTTCATATCCATTATTGCTTAGCTATCTTTCTAATTACATCTACTGCCGGAGAATTATAAATAAATTCTACCTGCGAACTTACCTCCGTAAGAATACTGTGTGCATTTCCAGTTGCCGTAAACTCGATGTGGATCTGTCCGGGTTGTGGCATGGGTTGACCGGGGACATTCATTGCTTGTAAACCAGGTTGAACAATAACTGGTGCGCTTGTTGTAGACTGAACTGGAGAAATCTTCTGATCTGCAATTCTTCTAATCAAATAGTCAAGAAACTCTACACTGGAATAGAATCGACTTATAGTATCTGCTCCGGTTTCCTCAAGTTCTGAGATGAACAAATGTATACTATTGTTCCAACTATTTGTTGGTAAAAGGGTGTGTGATAATCGATAGGTATGGTTATTTAATCTGGCTTCTCTAATCTTTTGTTCCGCACTACGTATTTCTTGGAGGATGAGACTAGCAATATCGCGTTTCTGGTCCTGCTTTTGTTTCAAATACAAATAGTAAGCAACAAATGCTGTAAAAAGAGTTAGGACAGCCACGAAAAACTGAGAATTAAGTGCCAACCAAACTTTTGGAAAGTTTTCAATTACGGCACTTAATATAAAGATTGCCCCAGCTAATAGCGCCGATGAAGTAACTACATATGTTGCAATGTTAAATACTTTTTTCATACAGTTTAGTATTTAGTTAATTATATAAAAGCGGGGCGAAATGCCCCGCTTTTATGCTACTCTTATTTCTTTTCTTCTTCAACTTTGCTTTCAGGCGCCCCGTCTGAAGCCGAGGTAGGCTCAGATTGTACTACTTCTGAAAGCTGTGGTCTTGATGGCACATATGGGGATAAGAGATTCTCACTCCCCTTATGTTCCGGCGACAATTGAGTGAGATTCTTAGGTTCACCGTTCATATTATTAAAGTTAATGGCAGAAAAGATAAGAATTGAAACAAGGGCGAAAATAAATGTCGATATAGTTATATAGTTTGTTCTTGTGATACTTTTACCGTACTTCCGTGGAGGAATAAACCCAACAATACTACTACTATTCATAAACATCCGGTCCATGGGAGAGATATCTGCATACCACTTGTCTAACGATAGAATTTGATCTTCACTTTGCCAAGTGCTCAACAGATACCCAATTATCTGTGATACTATTGAAATGCTCAGTAGTATCCAAGAAATAAAGAGAAGTGATGTGAAATCAAAATGGAGATTCGTATTAAATACGACATTAACAGAGAGAACAAAAACACCTGTAACTAGGTAGAGCAACATCTTATCAAGAGCGTTTTGAGAAGAAAGATGATGTGTACGGGCCTGCTCTCTAGTTCTGTTGTAATAATCTTGAGCCTCTTCAAAACTTAAGTTTGGCATATGTTTATCCAAAAGCGGGGCATTTCGCCCCGCTTTTATGCTACATCTTATTTTTTCTCTTCGCTAGGCTTTTCCTCTGCAGGCTCGGTCTCGGCGTCCTTCGGAGCATCAGCCGTACCCTCGGCCTTAGCTTCACCGGCAGCACCCTGCTTGGCGGCCTCAGCTTCGGAAGTGGCCTTATACAGCTTCTCGCCAATCTTCTGAGCTGCTTGGGAGAGGACTTCGGTCGCTTTCTTGATAGCGTCGAGGTCGTCACCGTTCTTCACCTTGTTGAGCTCTGTGATGGCATCCTCTACCGGCTTCTTCTCTTCGGCCGTGATCTTGTCACCGGCGTCTTTCATGGCTTTCTCTGTGGTGTATGAGAGCGTGTCGGCCATGTTGCGAGCTTCGATGAGGGCCTTCTTGTTCTTGTCTTCTTCGGCGTGGAGCTCGGCATCTTTCTTCATGCGCTCGATTTCGTCTTTCGACAAACCGGTCGATGATTCGATGCGGATGTTTTGGCTCTTGCCAGTCGCTTTGTCCTTGGCGGACACGGTGAGGATACCAGAGGCATCGATATCAAATGTCACCTCAATCTGTGGCACACCCCGGGGAGCCGGCATGATGCCATCGAGGATAAACTGACCGAGCGACTTGTTGTCCCCTGCCATCTCGCGCTCACCCTGGAGCACATGGATCTGGACCGACGGCTGATTGTCAGAGGCGGTCGAGAATACCTGGGAGCGACTGACTGGCACCGTGGTGTTGCGGTCGATGAGCGGGGTACGGACTCCGCCCATGGTCTCGATACCAAATGTGAGCGGAGTAACATCGAGGAGGAGGACATCTTTGACTGAGCCTTCGAGCACACCACCCTGGATAGCGGCACCGAGAGCGACCACTTCATCCGGGTTCACCGTGATGTTGGGCTTCTTGCCAAAGAATTTCTCTACTTCGGCGAGGACGAGAGGCATGCGGGTCATACCACCGACCAGGACCACTTCGGAGAGGTCCTTTACATCAATCTTGGCATCGGCGAGGGCCTTCTTCACTGGTTCAAACGAAGCCTTGACTAAATCCCCGACCAATTCTTCGAGCTTGGCCCGAGAGAGTTTGATGAGAAGGTGCTTGGGACCAGAGGCATCGGCGGTGATAAACGGCTGGTTGATTTCGGATTCCTGCGCGGTCGAGAGTTCAATCTTGGCCTTTTCAGCGGCTTCCTTGATGCGCTGGAGGGCGAGTGGGTCCTTGGACAGGTCGAGTCCTTCTTGCTTCTTGAATTCATCGAGGATCCAGTGGATGATGCGCTGGTCAAAGTCGTCACCACCGAGATGCGTATCACCATTGGTCGAGCGGACTTCTACGGTGTCTTCGGATACTTCGAGGATAGAGATATCGAACGTCCCACCACCGAGGTCATAGACGGCGATCTTCTCGTCTTTCTTCTTATTGAAGCCATAGGCGAGAGCAGCAGCCGTCGGCTCGTTGATGATACGACGGACATTGAAGCCAGCGATTTCTCCGGCTTCCTTAGTCGCCTTGCGCTGTGAGTCATCGAAGTAAGCCGGGACCGTGATGACGGCATCGGTGATTTTCTCCCCGAGCTTTTCCTCAGCATCGGCCTTGAGCTTGGCCAAGACCATGGCGCTTATCTCCTGTGGGCTATACTCCTTGCCACCCATGACGATCTTGACGCCTTCACCGGCCTGGACCACCTTGTACGGCAGGGTCTTCATATCACGCTGGGCATCTTCGTCACTAAAGTGTCGTCCGATGAGACGCTTGACCGAGAAGAGTGTATTCTCTGGGTTGGTCACACTCTGACGCTTGGCGAGGAGCCCCACCAGACGCTCACCAGTTTTTGACACGGCGATCATCGACGGAGTCGTGCGATTACCTTCTTTGTTCTCGATAATGGTCGGGGTCCCACCCTCCACGAATGCCATGGCAGAGTTGGTTGTCCCGAGATCGATTCCTAATATCTTGGCCATATGATTATATTTACTACTTTAATTACGTACTCAATTACTTATTATTGGCGATAGCCCCGCTCATGAGCTCCCCCACACTGGTGAGGGAGCCGAGCGCGTGGCTACTTCACCGATACCGTGACCTTCTTGGGTTTCACGGATTCCTCCTTGGGCATCGTGATGGTGAGAACGCCCTTGTCATAGTGTGCTTGGGCGTCACTTCCCTTCACGGCCATCGGGAGGACGACTGAGCGAGAGAAGCTCCCGGTGCGGACTTCCTTCCGGTAATAGTCCTCACGCTTCACTTCCTGCTTTTCCTCAGAGCTGCCGCTCACGGTCAGAACATCATTTTCGATAGTGATGTCGACCTTGGCGGGATCGATACCTGGGACGGAGAGTTCGGCCACGACGTTGTCCTTGTCCTGATAGACATCGAGCGCCGGGAAGAAATCTACTGCCCCGAGGAACTCATCTCCGAAGAATCGGCTGAGGTCGTTCGTTGGCATAAATGGGATAAGATGGCGTGTCATATGGTTCTCACCTCCTTTCATTGCATTGATGATTGTTAACGGTAGATTGTCGATTGAATACTACGAAACGCTCACTCTGGCTGGCCTGACTACTTTCGTACCTACTTTGTATCCCTTCTGAAGTACCTTGGCGATTTTATGTCCTTTCTCTTCGCTTCCCTCTGCACCTTCGACAGGCTCTGGACCTCCAGTTCCTTCGGAACTTACGGCTTCATGAAGACTGGGGTCAAAGAGTTCGCCGGGTGTGGCATCTATCATAGTCACTCCATTTTCTGTCAGTACTGTTTCCAATTGTTTCTCAATGTACTGGATACCCGTCACCCAAGGACTGTCCTTTTGTTCGGGTGGGACATGCGACGTCGCGGCGCGGAAGTTGTCGAGGACCGGGACGATATCGAGTACAAGCTTCTCTATGAGATATCCGCCGAGCTCCTTCTGCGATTCTGCCTGCCGTTTCTTGTAGTTTTCAAAGTCCGCTTGGGTCCGCTTTAGGTCGGTCAAATATTCTTCTGCTTTGACCTGCCACTCCGACTTTTCTTCATCAGTGTTTTCATTCGTCATCGGCTCTTCGCCTGCTTGCTCCTTGCTACTCTCTTCTTCCTCCTCATTCATTGTTGGTTTTTTCTTAAGCATATGTTTGCGCATTATTTTATTAGGATGAGCGAGTGAGAGCACTCTTGGCGATTTCAAATTGTCTTTGGCGTTCTTCTTCAGTCATGACCTCTGGTTCTTCTGCTTCGGTGTCTTGGTCTACCATACCTGTGGGATGAAGATAATCATCACTCCCATCGAGGTCCCGAGGAACTTGCGCATGTATTCGATGAGGGATTTGTTCTTGGCGTAGTCCATCCGCTTGGGTCCGATGATAGCGAGCATCCCGCGTCCTTCGTCAGTCTGGTACGGCGCGACGATCATCGAGCAGTTGTCGATACCAGTGATAGGATTCTCATTGCCGATAAAGATGCGCGTTTCGCCGTCTTTGAGCGTAAGCATGATACCGTCGAGCTTTTCATCCAGCGTATCAAGCGTTTCTACTAGGCGACACAGTTCATCGATTTCTTGGAATTCTGGCTTCTCGATCATCTCTCGCATCCCAAAATCATAGAGCTCGTCCTTGCCTACCATGCCCGATACCGCAAGGTTGCCTGAGAACGCAGAGAGGAGCTTGGCGGTACTCCGACTGAGGCGAGTGTTCTTGGCCTTCATCATGAGGAGCTCTTTCTGGAGTCGGCGCTGATCCTCACGCGAGAGATCGGTATCACCCATCATTTCCTCCACATACATCCGATACCCGAGGTCAGTCGGGATGCGTCCAGCGGAGACGTGGGGCTGGTAGAGGTACCCGGCTTCTTCGAGCGATGCCATGTCGTTCCGGAGGGTCGCGCTACTCACACCGAAGTCATAGTGCTCAAGGAGCGCTTGGGACCCTACCGGCACGGCGGTCTTGGTGTAGAGCTCGACGATAGCGGAGAACAATTGTTTTTGACGATCGATCATAGGAAGAAGCTTTTAGCTTATAGGCATTAGCTTGTAGGAAATACCCCGGGAAATATCATAAAACTTCAATACAATTTCATTATAATAAGTGGTTAGCACTCTGTCAAGTCGAGTGCTAATTGGAAGTTTTTGGCACGCCACCACACCAATATTAAAGCTTTATAAAAGCAATTTTTCGAGAGTGGTCATTGGTGTGGTGGAATAAAAAAAGCCCGCCCGAATCGCAATGATAAGTTGCGAATCGTTGCGGGCGGGCCCTCTGGAGAGCCTCCATTGGACTTATTGAACCAGGCCTGAGTTAGCCCGGCTTGCAAGCATGCTTGCAATCGATAGTGCAGACATTGCTCCGCGGGTCAAAGTGCCGGCGCGCCAACTTTGGCACGAGGCTAATGACCGTTGAGGCATGCTGTTTGCGAGTTGCTTCACGGCAGGGCACTTCTCTCCCCTTGCCACCATGGGAGGCCGTGCGATGCTTCGACTTCACTGAATGACTCTTGCCCATGTTTTCCTCCTGTCATTGACCAGGGCGGTTGAGGGCAATGGCCACGCGGTGGCACAAGGGATGATCCGGACACGGCCTCGTGCTGTAGGCACACGGTTCTGAGCTGTACTGCCACGATGCATGACGGAGATTCGTACTCACACCGAGACGATTGCACCAGGTGCCCTGCTCAGGGAGTATAGTCACCGCCTCGACATCGGACGGAGTCATTCCGGACATGAGTGTTGTCTGCATGCTGTCTCCTAACGGTTGTGGGTGTGGGGACGATTGGAGCGGTGCCAGGGCCAGCGTCGATGATGCGCGGGACCATAGGGTGAATACCCCGACGTTGACCGCATGACGCGCTTTGTACGAGAAAGCACAGTCACTGCCGGCTCGACAAAGGTGAGGTTGTCGAGCCTCAGCTCCCCGAGGTCGGGGCACTGGTCCAAATCACCCGCGACAGCCTCGAGGAGTTGTGCTATCGCATCGCTGTCCGCGAAAATGCGGACGCGACCGGTGGACACGCGCCCAAAGAGGGCGCCGGGTTCACGCAGAGAATCTGCTTGCTCATCGGTCAAGAAGACCACACCGACATGCACGGCCAACCCAGCCGTGACAACCACGGCGGGGTCCTGATCATTTTCATCGATCATCATGCCTCCTCGAATTTTTCAAGAAATCGCTGGGCCCGCTCGTTCCGTCTTGCCAGTGCCAGTTCGTCAAGCCTGTCTTCACAGGCCTTCGAACAGGTACCTGAAAAACGACTACTCTTTCCCGGTACATCGTGTCGACCGTACGGGAATTGGAACCCGGCACCACACACGATGCAGTGTCCATTGATGAGCGGAAGAGATTCTGCGGGCGCATGCCCGACTTCTGTGGCCTTCACTGCCTTACTCCAGTTTGTTAACGATCTATACGACAGGGTCATAGCCCCCATCGTTCCACGGATGGCAGCGGATGATGCGCTTGGCACCGATCCAACTTCCTCGGAAGACTCCATACCGGGCGATAGCCTGATAGGAATACTCTGAGCAGGTAGGATAGAAGCGACAGAACCGCATCGGTATGACTCGACCGATAATCCCATGATCAAAAGAAAGGGTCTTTTGATACATGCGGATGATGCCGAGAGCGATACTTTTGAACATATCGTCATTGTCCCTTGTTTCCAGCTTTTGTCAATGGTATAATGTTGAGGAAACAAACACAAAAAGATTCTCAGCCCACAGGGCTGATGAGTCCTCTGGCTCAATGAAAACGATACAACACAAAAACCTTACGTGGATTGATTTCGAGGACCCGAGTCCCGATGATATCACCTACCTCCAGGAGAACTTCAATATCCACCCCCTCGCTATCGAGGAACTGGTCACCCCAACCTATCAGCCCAAAGTCGTCCAGTACGATGGTTGTTTGTTTTTTTCGATTCATATCCCCCTCTTTGATACCAAACTCCGCACTACGTATCCTGGTGAGCTCGATATCATCCTGACCAAGGAGCACCTCATCACCAGTCATCGCCACACCATCTACCAACTCTCAAGCTTTTTCGATTTGCTCGAACAGAGTGAGGGCAAACGCCGCCTCTACCTCGAGCACAGTCCGGCCCGGCTCCTCCATCACATTCTCGAGATCCTCCTCAATTCTTGTTTCCCCAAACTCGATCACATTACGGAAAAGCTCGACTTTATCGAGATGCAGGTATTCTCGGGCAAAGAGAAAGAGATGGTGCTCGAGATCTCGGTACTCAAGCGCGATATCCTCAACTTCCGTCGAACACTCAAGCCCCAGCGGGCCATCATCGAGTCGCTCATCCAGCGTGACCATCCCCATATCCCGAGCGAACTCACCGTCTACTACCAGGACCTCATCGGGACCAATATCCGACTGTGGAACCTCCTTGAGAGCCAAAAGGAGACCATCGAAGCGCTCGAGGATACCAACAACTCGCTCCTCTCAAACAAACTCGATCAAACCATGAAGGTGCTCACCATCTTTTCGGCTATCCTCCTCCCGCTCACTGCCTATTCCAACATGATGTCGATGAATGCCGCTGTGCCCTTTATTCACAACGACTTTGGGTTTTGGATTCATCTCTTCATAATGGGGCTCATCTCGATTATCACCTTTGCCATCTTCAAGGTCCGCAACTGGCTGTAGCATGTAGAGCAGAATGTAGAACGTAGAAAGGAGAATGACGAGAAAAACCGACTACTCGGCTTGCTTTGGGCCTCGTTTTTCTTTATGCTGTATTCAAGAATCACTATTCTCTATTCCATGCAACTCTACAATACCCTCACCAAGCAAAAGGAAGAATTCACCCCGCTCCATACTGGCAAAGTGGGCATGTATGTCTGTGGGCCGACCGTCTATGACTACATCCACATCGGCAACATCCGCGCCTATACCTTTGCGGATACCCTCCGCCGGGTGCTCGAGGATATCGGCTACGAAGTGCGCCTGATCAAAAACATCACCGACGTCGGCCACCTCACGGCCGATGATATCGCCCAGGGCGACAGTGGTGAAGACAAGGTCGCCAAAAAAGCAGCCAAAGAACACAAGACTCCTGAGGAAATTGCTCGGTTCTACGAGGAGTATGCTCTCACGACCGAGAAGCAGATGAACATTGAGCCGGCTCATTACTTTCCCCGGGCCACGGCACATATCAAGCAGATGATCGTGCTCATCGAAGAGCTCATCGTCAAGGGTCACGCTTACGAGAAGAATGGCAATGTTTTCCTCGATGTGACGACCTTTCCCGACTATGGTCGCCTCTCCGGCAACACCCTCGCCAATCTCGAAGTGGGCGCCCGGCTCGAAGAACATCCCGACAAGCGAAATCCCTGGGACTTCGCGCTCTGGCTCCACGCCCCCGAAGGACACCTCATGCATTGGTCCTCCCCTTGGAGCGAGGGCTATCCTGGCTGGCACATCGAGTGTAGCGCCATGAGTATGGAGTATCTCGGGGACACGCTCGATATCCATACTGGTGGTGAAGACAATATCTTTCCGCATCACGAAGCAGAAATCGTCCAGTCAGAGGGGGTGACCGGCAAGCCATTTGTACGGTATTGGCTCCACACGCGCCACATGCTCGTCGACGGCACCAAAATGTCCAAATCCAAAGGGAACTTCTATGTCCTCGAGGACCTCATCACCCGGGGCTATACCCCGATGGATTTCCGCATGCTCCTTACGAGCGCTCACTATCGGAGCCAGATGAATTTCACTTGGGAGTCGCTCGAGCAGGCCAAGAAAAACAAGGAAACGCTCTTTGCTATCGTCAGTCGCCTGTCTGATATTCCTGCTACCGAAAACGATGCTACGGGATTCGATGGAGCTGAGTCGCTCAGTGCGATGCGGAGCGCCATGCAAGACGACCTGAATACTCCGGAAGCACTTGCCCTCACACTCGAACTCTCGAAGAAAATTAACACCCTCCTTGATAGTAACGAGCGGGTCAATGCTACCATACTCGGACTCGTCTTTGAAAAAATATTCTTCTTTTTTGGACTAGCTCTCGAGAATCAGGTGATTCCAGAGGCTATCCATGCCCTCGCCAAAGCCCGTGACACCGCCCGCGAGAATCGTGACTGGGCCGAGTCCGACCGTCTGCGCGATGAGATAGCGACCGCGGGCTACAAAGTCGAAGACACCGCCCGAGGCTACCGTCTGAAAAAGTTATAACTACTTAGAAGCCTCGCTTCTCAGTAGAAAGAATAAAGAAAAACGGGAGGGTCCACGTAGGACACTCCCTTTTGCTTGGCTGAACTCAGCCTACTTCTTGGTCGAAGGCTTCGACGGCAGAACCTGCTCGCGCTTGCCCTTGAACCTCAGTTCTTCGGAAAAACGTTCGACGTGATGGACACACCGTCCCCGGTAGTAGGTGAGGACCAAGGGACCGTGAGTTGCGTACTGCTTGAGCTTGGTGAGCTCAGCCGGAATAAGGCGACACATCGCGTAGTCGCTGACCTTCCCCCGGGCCACCACGACTCTGGCCACTGCATCAGTCGCGTTCCCGATCTCTTCGTAGAGCAGAAGCTCGCGCTCCGCTTGTTGAAGAAGCAAAGCGAGATCGCTCGCCGTCTGTTTGGCATCGGTCTCCGCTCGTGTCGGTACGGGTGCTTGCCGTCGCTCGTCCGGTGGCGTAACGAGCTCAACGCGGTCCATCGGCTTGCTTTCAGGCAAGCTGCCACAAGCAGTAACGAAGCTGGTCAAAGCGACCAGGGCTAAAGAAAGGAACTGTTTGATATGCACTGTGCGTGCTCCGGTTGTACACCTCCCACGAGGTGTTCAAAGTATTAACGCATACTTTGTTCGGTATGTCAAGTCTAAATTAGCTCTAGAAAGTTTGCGAGCCGGACAATCACGATGTGATGCCGGCTCTGGTTCGGTGGATCCCTCTTACAACTGAGGGGGCTTGGGTGGTGACCCGAAGATGTGACCTGGTGCCTCACCGAGTCCCAGCTGACGTTGGGCCATCTCTTGAGACTCCTGCTGTCGGGTTCTCTTTGCACCTGGGAGATGCCATGTGACAAGTGTCACCAGCGCCAACACGGGCGCCAAAAGGATTGAAGCGATCTTCATTTCTTCCCCTCCAGGAAGTTTTCGTTGCGGGTCGGTTTCTCGCGCGCTATGCACGCTCTTGGTAACGCTCAGCTACGAGCTGATCCGCTTGGGCGACGGCTCGGTCCAGCCGCTGCCAAGCCCGTTCCGGGAACAGGTGTTCTAGACACCTCCTCCAGTATGATCCAAAGAACTTGCTCATCGTATTTTCTCCTGGTTGGTTTGTTTATATTATACACCTTTTTGAGTATTTTGTCTAGTGGTAGTACCACCCTATGAAATACGGCTTTGCCTGTCGCTTACGGCGAATTTCATAGGGTAAATATCCACATGTGCACCAAAGCTGGCTCTCTTTTGGTCCACACGGTATAATGCTCTCGTAACAGACCTATCTTTCACCACTGTGGCTCCCAAAACTGATCACCTGCGCGTTCCCCCACACAACCTCGAAGCCGAAGCCTCGGTCTTGGGCTCACTCATGCTCGACAAAGACGCGGTCATCAAGATCGCTGACCTCTTGAAGCTCGGTGATTTCTACAAGGACGATCACAACCTGATCTACGAAACGATGCTCGCTCTCTACGAAGAACGCGAGCCAATTGACGTCCTGTCACTCTCAAACAAACTGGAAGAAAAAGGCAAACTCGAAAAAGTCGGTGGCTCAAGCTATCTCGCGTCACTCGTGAACACCGTGCCATCGGCCGTGAACGTGGTCCACTATGCCAAGGTAGTCCAGAAAAAGGCCCTGCTCCGTCGGCTCATCACGGCAGCGAGTGACATCATCGAGCTCGGCTATGACGAATCCGAGGACGCCCAGAAGCTCCTCGATGAAGCCGAACAAAAAATCTTTGCGGTGTCACAGAAGTACATCAAGCAGGACTTTATCCCTATCAAGTCTATTCTCGAACTCGCCTTCAACCGGATTGATGAGCTCCACAAGAGTGACAATGCTTTCCGTGGCGTCGAGACCCACTACCCTGACCTCGACAATCTCCTCGCCGGACTCCAGAAGTCCGATCTCATCATCCTCGCGGCGCGACCATCGGTCGGTAAGACAACCTTTGCTCTCGACCTCGCCCGTCAGGTGGGAGTCCACAGCAAGGTTCCGGTCGGAATATTCTCGCTCGAAATGGGTGCGGACCAGCTCGTCGACCGTATGATCGCGGCCCAGGCCGGGGTCGACCTGTGGCGACTCCGCACCGGCAAGCTCTCAAGTGAAGGCGCTGGCAACGACTTTGAGAAAATCTCTGATGCCATGGGTGTCCTCTCCGAGGCTCCTATATTCATCGACGACTCGGGCTCGCTCAACATCATGGAGATGCGGACTATGGCCCGTCGCCTCCAGGCTGAGCACGACCTCGGTCTCATCATCGTCGACTACCTCCAGCTCATGGAGGGACGGAGTTCCAAGGGCGACAACCGGGTCCAAGAAATTTCTGAAATCTCTCGTGGCCTCAAGCAACTGGCTCGTGAACTCAATATCCCCGTCATCGCCCTCTCGCAGTTGTCGCGTGCCGTCGAATCCCGCCCAGACCAAATCCCGAAACTCTCCGACCTCCGTGAATCTGGATCTATCGAACAAGACGCTGACGTGGTCATGTTTCTCTACCGTGAAGACCGGGTAAAGCCCGATACCCCGAACAAGGGCATCGCTGATGTCATCATCGCCAAGCACCGTAACGGTCCCGTCGGCAAGATCTCGCTCTACTTCGATGAGAATTCAACGACGTTCCGTTCACTCGAAACCAGTCACTAGTATGCAATATCCCAAAGCGTTTCAGTCGCTTATCGCGCATTTTTCTGCCCTCCCATCGGTCGGTCCCAAGATGGCTGAGCGTATCGTGCTCTACCTCTTCAAGCAAGATGCCGAGAAGCTCCAGAGCTTTGCTGAGAGTCTCGAAGAACTCCCTCGGCTCAAGAGCTGTACCCGCTGCTACCACATCGCCGAAAGCGAACTCTGTAGCATCTGTGCTGACAGTCGGCGTGATACCACCGCACTCTGCGTCGTCGAGGAGCCCCTCGATGTCATCGCGCTCGAACGCCTCGGCATCTACTCTGGTCTCTACCATGTACTCGGCGGACTCCTCGAAACAGGCAAAAATGACAACAGTGGCAATCTCCGCATCAGCGAACTTCTCGACCGTGTCGCCCATGATGGGGTCGTCGAAGTAATTCTCGCCACCAACCCGACGACTGAGGGTGATCTGACGGCTCTCTATCTCAAGAAGAAACTCGAGGCCTCAGGGGTCAAAATTACGCGTATAGGACGAGGTCTCGCAACGGGAGGTGACATCGAGTACGCCGATGAGCTCACCCTTAGTGCCGCCTTGACAAATCGCAAGGAACTGGCATAATTATCGTATCTCAATCAGAGGAGACGCACATGCGAGAGTTTTCGCTGTTTAATCCCGATACCAGTACGCCACCAGCCAGCCGTAGCAACACGGTCGTGGTGGACCCATTGGTCACGCAGGCAGACCAGGAGGCACTCATGTCAGCGCAGTTTGCCGCACTGCATGGAGAGCCGTGGGTCGCTCGTGCGCAAGTCGATGATCCACGCTTCCCACCCCTCACCCAGAGAATGGGATTGGTCGGGATGGGCGGTAGCAACGACACGTACCTGCGTCAGTTTGCATTCAACGCGTAGGCCAACCAAGCGGATCCGAACACGGACCCGCCTTTTTCTTTGCTGGAACGAAAAAACCACCCTTTCGGGTGGCTTTGAAATTTAGGCGGAAATCTTGGTGATTTCGACTTCGGTATAGGCCTGGCGATGGCCATAGCGGACCAAGTAGCGCTTCTTTGGCTTGTGCTTGATACCCTTCACTTTGTCGTGACGATCCTGGGCGACAACTTTGCCCTCTACCACAGCCTTTTCAAGGACAGGAGTCCCGACATGAGCCACAGTCTCATCCCCAACAAAGAGCACCTCAAACTTCACGAGGCCGTCAATTTCGGTGTCGAGTTTTTCAATCTTGACCTTGTCTCCCTCTGAGACTTTGTATTGTTTGCCACCCGTTCTGATAATCGCGAGCATATGCCTTTCGTAAGCCAATAATATACTTGTCCACTGTACCGGATTTGCCCGATTCTGTCAATGACGCCTAGGCGAGGACTGCTTTGATACGCCTGACCCCGGCAGAACTGGCTTCTTCTTTCACTATTTTGAAGGTGCCAAAGGTGGCGATATCAGCCGTAGTGACGACATGAGGGCCACCACAGAGTTCGCGCGAATAGACCGTCCCATCAGGAGCCACTACCTGGTACACGGTCACTTTTTCTGGATACTTCTCCCAGAAACTCCCCTCTACCCCTTCACTTTTGGCGACGTCCTTGTCCATGACCGTCGTCCCCACAGTGGCACCAGCTTTGATCGCTTCGTTGACGTAGCTTTCCACCCGAT
Organism: uncultured Bdellovibrionales bacterium; assembly: GCA_964444815.1. Taxonomy (GTDB): domain Bacteria; phylum Patescibacteriota; class Minisyncoccia; order Moranbacterales; family UBA1568; genus UBA1568. The sequence goes on from CAYUIR010000001.1 coordinate 126,860, forward strand.
CGAGGACCTCACGAGACACCTTTTCCGGGTAGGTAAAGTCAAATCGCGTACGCTCTTCGGTGATGTTGGATCCGGCCTGATGCACTCCGTCACCAAGCTCCTTGCGGAGAGCAGCGAGCATGAGATGGGTCGCAGTGTGGTAGGCGGTCACTTTGGCACTGTGATCCGCGAGACCGCCCTTGAACTTGCCGGCACTCGCAGTACGCGAGAGGTCCTGGTGCTTCTTGAATTCGGCCTGAAAAGCGACCTTGTCGATGGTTACTCCCTTCTCTCGTGCCAATTCTTCGGTCATTTCGAGGGGGAAACCGTAAGTAGAAAACAATTCAAAGGCATCCTCTCCGGTGAGTGTCCCAGCTTCTGTCCGTCGCGCTACTTCCTTGAGCCCTTTTGAGATTGTGGCTCGAAACTTGGACTCCTCGCGCGTCAATTCACTCAAAATAGTTGCCTCGCCTCGTTTGACTGAGTCGTAGACAGGAGCAAAGAGGGTGATATAGGACTGGGCGATTTGTGCTACCACGGGCTCTTCATAGCCCATCTTGTAAAACTCGCGGATGGCTCGACGAATGAGCCGACGAAGGATATAGCCCTGGTCGACATTCTTCGGTACCACCCCGTCGGCTATCATATGGGTGGCCGCCCGCAAATGGTCTGCAATAATCCGACCCGAACGTTCAACATAGCGCTCGGGTCCCACGAGCGTCCGAATCTCTTGGAGTACCGGTGCAAAAGCATCGGTTTCGTAGACATTCTTCTGGCCGTTCAAAGTCACAATAGTACGCTCAAGTCCCATGCCAGTATCCACACATGGGGCTGGCAGTGTATCGAGTGTGTCGGCATCAACCCGGTTGTACTGCATGAACACGTTGTTCCAGATCTCCATCCACTGCTTCGGATGAGTCCCCTTGTTCCCCTGTGGTTCCCCCTCGCCCACCCAGTAAAATATCTCTGTGTCGGGTCCACAAGGTCCAGTCGGTCCCGCTGCCCACCAGTTGTCTTCGGCCGGGAGATAGGCAATGCGTTCGACTGGTACCCCGAGAGACTGCCAAATACCGGCTGATTCTTCATCTCGCGGAGCGTTGTTATCTCCTTCAAAGACCGTGACCGACAGCATAGCCGGATCGAGCGCGAGCCACTCTCGGCTGGTCAAAAACTCCCAGGACCAGGTAATAGATTCTTGCTTGAAATAGTCACCGAGTGACCAGTTGCCAAGCATCTCAAAAAATGTCAGGTGTGTATCGTCGCCAACATCATCGATATCGCCGGTCCGGACACACTTCTGGACATCCACGAGGCGCTTGCCCATCGGATGAGGCTTGCCGAGGAGGTACGGCACGAGCGGTTGCATCCCAGCTGTATTGAACAGAACCGATGGATCGTTCTCTGGTACGAGTGGAGCCGAGGGTATGACCGCGTGTTCCTTGCCCTTAAAAAACTGGAGGTATTTCTCACGGAGTTCGTTCGTGTGCATAGTGGAGTCGTTACAGGGTGTTCATCTTGCGTTTATGGCGGGCGATTTCATCAGTGAGCGTAGCAATCTTTCGCTCAAGTTCATGGCTTTCGGCTACTTTGACCTCGAGGTCGCCCTGCAAATGCCCGATATCGGTCTTCAACTTGCGGATAGCTATCGTAGCGTCTTCATGAAGGCGCGTGAAGCGACTCTTGTCTCCCTCAAATACAAAGAGTTCGGACTGGAGTCGGCGTCTCATGGCTTGTGCTTCGGCATCCTGAGGATCAATCATAGCGTAAAAGTTGGTGCTTTATCGTAGCAAAATATAGGAAGAAACTCAAGTACTTTATTCCTGACCGGGTTCAATGAGTACCGTCACCCGACTGTTTGAGCTGGGGACCGTCCTCGTGAACCACTGGGGCTTGAAGGCAATCTCAATTTTCTTGATCTCTGGGAATGACGCCAAGACTTCATCGATACCCTTCTCATCTTTACCGAGGATGGCTTCTTCGAACACGTCGCGATTGATCACTGACTCTGAAATTACCTTGGCATGAGTCTTTAACTTGACTGTCCGAGCGTCGAAATCGGGTACTGCCTCTCCATAACTTAGGACCACATCGACTGGTTGAAACGATACGCCAGAAACCATATTCTTCCCCTGCGAGAGTATATACTGCTTGATGGCTTCTTCTGAGTACACGAAGCCTCGTATCCGATAGGTGTTTTCGTACTCAAACGATGTCGCCACTGTACCCGAAAGTGGTAACGTGGCGTCGCTCAATGAGATGATATCGAGATTCTCCTCCAGGATACGTTCACCCGGCAAAAGCTCTGACTTGGCGCTTTCGAGAAATACCTCTCGCGCCCTAGTCCGTGCTTCGAGCGAGGCTTTTTCAAGGTCGGACTTGGCAATAACGGTTTGATTAGCACTACCACTCCCATCACTGCCGCCAGCCATGGCCTTGACGATTCGGGCCGAGAATTTATCATACTTGGGACTCCCCTTGAAACCAGGGATGGTAAAAGTTCCCGAAGAAATATTGTAACTCGTACCTGTCTGATCGGCGATGACGCTCGCCTCGATGGTCCCAGGAGTCGTCCCCTTCATCCCCGGCACTGTTACGCCCTCAGTGAGACGAAATACCTTGCCATCAGCGGTCTCAAATCGAGTCGTAGCCACGAGAGACTGTGGATCACTGCTAAACGTGTTCGAGATAGCTATCGTCCCGCGAGCTTTCTGAGTGGTACCAGCGGCGGTACCAGTCGCCTCGACTGAAAGTTTGGCCTTCTGTTCTTTTTCAATGATACGAACGGGCACCGTAAGAGTATCAGATGGTTCTACATCAGCCCGACCCTCAAATGGGAGGTCAACTTCTTGCACCGTTCGGTATGGTACGACGTGCACCTCTGCTTTGGGGAGAAAAAGAAATGTCCCCACACCGATGAGTGACATAAGCGAAATACCTCCAAGTATGGCAAAAATTCGGCCAGCCTTGGGCGATGTCACGGGGATGCGAGGCGCGGATGAAGGGGTCACTTCGGCCAACTTTGGCTCTGACTCATTTCTCGGTACGCCACCTTGGGTAAAAAAATTGCGGAGACGAGCTTCTCTACCGGTTTGAGTGGCCTCGCGATTCGCTCCACGTTCGCTTGGGGTCGGAGGCACGACAGGCATCGAGCGCTCAATCGGGAGTACTATCTGTGGTCGGAGACCCTGCGGAGCGGGTTTCGCTTGCATACTCGGCGCACCATCAAAGCGCTTAGAATTGAGACTCGGTGGCCGTTCGGGTGTAGCATTGCGGATACGAAGTGTCCGAGCTCCGGGCGCCGCTGGCTCTCGAGCGGGCGCACTCTTTGGAGGCTTGATCCCCCCTCCGTAAAAATCACTACTCCCGATATCTTGAGATCGGAGTCCACCGAGCGTGGGCTTGATGGTAGAAAGAGGCGCAGGTGTCACTTCCGGGGTGAGTTCGATATGCTCTGCAGCGCGTGAAAAATCGTCCGTATAGCGCTCGGCCGTGAGCCCAGCCTTCTCAGCGAGGAGCATCCCAGCCTCGTCTTGGGTCACGATCACGATACGTTTGCCAAGCTTTTCTGCTTCACGCTGAAAGAGTCGTAGGTTGACAATACTCTGGAGGACTAGCGCGCGCTTGGGAAAGACAAAGTAATTCTCCTCGGATGATGAGCGACGCAATCGCCCAATCACGGAGATAATTTCTTCGTCGTTTTCGATATAAAATGTCTGAGGCATACCACTATCCTATTATGTGTTTGACTATTTTTTTTTCAAGTGATTCCATACTCCGATGGAGGATAGCAGAGAGCATCTTTTCTTCCTCAATAGCATCGAGAAGCGCCAGATGAGCGAGGCCAATCGGGGTCATATCCTGGGGATTATTGAGTTCACCCGTCTCATCGGTGATACTCGCTACATCATGAGGCTGGAGAAAAGAAACCTGGGGTGGCTTGGAAAACGGCAGCGTCCCAGCCCATTCTGGAGTAAGGAGTGACTGTTTGATACCCGGGAGCGCCGAACCACCACCACAGAGAAAAATACGTGATGGCAGGAGATCAGTCTCAGCAAACTCCATAAGGGAGAGCTCTACTCCACCGAGCCAAATCCGACAGTCATCGGCAAACAGCGCTGCCACCCGCTCGGCATCATCGCTCTTGAGTCTCCCGTTGGCGTAGTCGAGTTTCATAGTTTCGGCCAGCTCAAAAGACAGACCGAACTCTTGGGCCAAGCGTTTGGTAAAAGCACGACCGCCGAGAGCAAACATTTTGGTCCCTTCGAGACCGCCATTTCTGACGACTGCGATATCGGTCGTCCCACCACCGACATCAATAAATATGGCACTAAAATCCATCATATCCTCAACCTCAACCGAACGGGCGACCGCGTAGGGCTCGGCCGCTACTGAGAGGAGGTCGAGATCAAGCTCATCAGCAATCGTCTCGAGAGCTCCCAAGTGAATCATTGGGGCGTAGGCGTTAAACACGCTCATTGATACTGACCGGCCCTGGAAATCTATGGGGTTCAAGACATGATAGCCATCGATACGGACATCTACCATGGCAGCATTGATGAGCTTCACATCGATATCATTCTGACCCGTCTCCCACGACAGCTGGCGTTTGATACGTTCATAGGCCTTTTCCTGGACCTTTTGGATGATCATCTTGAGCTCGGACACGCCGATGTGCATCTCTGGATTGACTCGCTCATAGTGCACGGTCGTTGTCGTCCCCTTGACGAGCTCACCTGCGATACCGATAATACTCTTCTCAATACGCTTGACCCCTGCCTTTTCCTTGGCGATAGTGATGGCCTCTCGCGCGGATTCAATCACGCCGCTGATGTCAGAGACGGCGCCACTTTGCATATTGCCAATCTTCTGGGCTGTCCGACCGACGCCAATGACCACCCCTCGCCGAGCACCCTTTTCAATACGAAGAATAAGCGCTTTGACCACCTCGGTCCCGATATCAAGCGCCAAGACCAAATCTGAATCTTTACGAAATGAGAGACTACCAAAAAGACCCATAGTATACGCGAAATGTTTGTGTTTCTATTATAGCACTACCCGAGTCGTTCTGGGGCGATACTCTTTCTCATGGTCTCCATCGTTGACTCATCGAGGAGCCCCTCGATGGCACCATACTCCCCGACGACGCTTCCGCTATTGGCAATCCCACAGGCAAGCGCCTCAGGCAGTGTCCGGCCAGCTAAGTGCGCCCCAAAGAAGCCTGATCCAAACGCGTCACCTGCTCCGGTACTATCTACTACCGTAGTGCGTGTATGAATCGGACAGTACCAGAGTTCCGTCCCGTCATAGCCCCAAGCCCCCCGTTTGCCATCAGTCATCCCAATCATCTTGACACCATGACGGGCGAGACTCCGGAGGAGAAAAGCTTCGTCGTTCAGTTCATCATCAGTCGGTCGAGGACTCGATTGCATGAGGAGCTCGATGGCTTCGTCCTTATTGAGGAGAAGCACGTCGACCTCGGGAAGCATCTCAAAGATATACTTGGCATCCTCACGGATATTGTGTTGCCCCGGATTGAGCGCGAGCTTTTGTCCATACTGCTTTTTGGCCTCGCGTATAGCCAAGAGATTAGCGTGCCAATCGCCATTTAAAGCACTAACAAAGAGCCACTCTGCCCCCTTGAGTCGAGATGACTCGACGACGAGTCGTTCATTGGCATCACGATTGTGAAAGATGGTACGCTCGCCAGTCTCCATGACCACAATGATAGCCGAGAGGTCAGTCTTGGCATCGGGATACGTCGTAAGGAGGTCTGTGGCGACACCGATACGGTCGAGTTCGTGCACGATGTACCGACCAATTTCGTCTCCACCGATACAACTGTATGTTGCGACAGTGCGACCGAGTCGAGCCAAACCACAGGCGACATTGGCTGCTACGCCACCAATCGCTTCGTAGCGATCGGCGACGCGGTACTTGCCACCGAGCTCAAACGCGATTTTCTCTTTGGCCGTGATATCATCAGGCGTCTCGATAATGATGCCTTCATCGGTCGGAAAAAATATATCCTTGGAGGATGATCCGATACAAATAACCTCTGGACTTTTATGAAACCACATAGTGGACTCGCTTACTCAGTTAGTGTGACAGGTATCTCAACCTTCTGCAGCTCTTGATAGATTTCGGAGAGGCGATTGTACTTGGCGAGGCGTTCACCTCGGGAGAGCGAGCCTGATTTGATGAATTCAGCCCCCGTCCCGACAGCCAAATCAGCAATGAAATCATCCGGTGTCTCACCAGAACGATGAGAGATAATGCGGTTCATGCTATTTGCTTGAGCAAGGCGCATACAATCCAGGGTCTCCGACACCGTTCCGATCTGATTGACTTTGATGAGGACGGCATTGCAGGCCTTTTCAGCAATCGCTTTTTCCAATCGAGAGACATTGGTCACCAGGAGATCATCACCGATGAGCATGACGGTCTGGTGCCATGAGGCTGGCTCACGCTCGAGCTTTTCCTTCATAGCGGCCCATCCCTGCCAGTCTTCTTCATGGAGACCATCCTCGATCGACACGATAGCGTGCTTGGTCATCCATTCGCGATAGAGATTGACCAGCGATTCTCGTGACAGCTTTACGTCTTCGGGCTTCAAAAGATACTGATCCTCAGTCTTATCATAAAATGAATCAGCTGCCACATCGAGCCCGATATAGATCTGCTCCCCGAGCACATAACCTGCCTCACGCACCGCCTCACCGATGAGTTCGAGTGCCTGAGCATGTCCCTCCACTCGTGGAGCAAATCCACCCTCATCGCCTACCGCGGTGGTGAAGCCTCGTTGATGGAGCAGTTCTTCCAAGGCGTGAAAAATCTCACTCCCAGCCCGGAGCTGCTCAGGAAATGAGGCAATACCAAAGGGAACAATCTTGAATTCCTGCACTGAGAGCCCAGAATCGGCGTGTTTACCACCATTCACGATGTTGAACATCGGGACTGGGAAATGCCCCTTGGCTTCTTTCTTGCCATACAAACTGGCGATATGAGTATGAAGTGGTACACCTGCGGACAAGGCGGCAGCACGACAGACAGCAAGTGACACCCCGAGGATAGCGTTCGCCCCGAGTCGCCCCTTGTTGGGTGTCCCATCGAGCGTCCGCATCGCCTGGTCAAGCTCGGTCTGCTTCGATGCCTCCATGCCTCGCACCGTATCAGCTATGATCGTATTTACGTGCGCCACGGCCTGAAGCACGCCTTGGCCACGGTAGCGTCTGGTGTCGCCGTCACGAAGCTCCAATGCCTCAAAAGCACCGGTTGACTTCCCCGAAGGGACCCCTGCCTTGGCCACGGTGCCATCGTCGAGTGTCACCCGAACCTCGACGGTCGGATCTCCCCGTGAATCAAGAATTTCACGCGCCCAAACTTCCAAAATCTTTGCCATACACTTGTATAAAGCCCAAAAATCAAATCACAAAATCCAATGTCCTCACATTACACTTCATTATATCACGCCTGGAGAGCCACGAGTCCAGGGAGACTGTCTCCACTCAAGTACTCAAGCATCGCTCCACCACCAGAAGACACAAAACTGATCTTGCCGATAGCACCAGCTTTTTCGAGTACCGCGAGTGACTCTCCACCACCGATGACTACGTACGCATCACTTTTCAAAATGGCGTGGAGGATAGCGTCAGTCCCGATGTCATAGGGCTTTTCTTCAAACTTACCCATCGGTCCATTCCAGATGATGGTCTTGGCGGTTGCAATAATCTGAGTGTAGTAGCCGATGGTTTGCGGTCCGATATCCAGACGGAGCGATGAATCAAAGTCATTTGGAAGGAGCACTCGCTCTGAGAATGCAATTTTCTGATCCAGTGCCTCATTGGCGATTCTCCCACCCACCAAGACCGCATCATAGCTCTGCTCGAGCGCCTGAATGAGCGGGAGTTTGGTCTCGATCTTGGCACCACCGATGATAGCGATGGCCGGATGCTCGGGAGCCGTCCGCACCCGATCAAGCTCGGTCAACTCCTCCACGAGCCTCAGTCCAGCGTAGGATGGCAGGAGCCTGGTCACGGCCTCGACCGAGGCATGAGCGCGGTGACAGACGCTAAACGCCTCATTGACGTAGTGAGTAAACGGAGTCACGAGTCGCTTGGCAAATTCTCCGTCGTTCTTTTCTTCTTCGCCGTAAAAACGGACATTTTCGAGGAGAAGCACCTGCCCCGGGAGGAGTGCCTCCAGTGCTGTCACGACTGAATCCCCGACGCAGTCAGGCACAAAGACGACTTCGCGGTCGAGCGCTCGGGCTACAGCATTGGTAAGTTTGGCCACCGAATACGCTTGGTCCGGCCTGCCATCCGGACGGCCAAAATGAGTGAGGAGAGCGATTTTGACATGGGCACTTTCAGCAATCCGGTCCACGGACTTCTTGACGATATCCAGTCGGAAATGTTCTTCGATGTCACCGATATTACTCTGCTCGATATTGAAATCCACTCGCATGAGGACACGTGCACCGGAAAAATCTACCCCCTCCATACTGCGCAGTTCCATAGGTTTCTCGTCTTCAAAAATTACTGAAATTATTCGCCCATGCCGAGGATGCCGATCATGACACCAATGAGCGCGGTCAGTGCTGTAAATATCCAGGCGCGCATAACAATCTTGGGCTCTGGCCATCCCTTGGCTTCAAAATGATGGTGGATGGGAGCAGCGAGAAATACTTTGCGACCAAAGAAACGCTTGGAAAAGAGCTGAATGGCGACACTCCCTGACTCAATGGAGTAGATAGCCACGATCACAAAGAGGACGAGAGCAGAATTCGTGAGCATCGCGACCACCCCGAGTGTCGTCCCGAGCGCAATGGCACCCGTATCGCCCATAAAGAATCGTGCCGGGTAGATGTTGAACCAGAGAAACGCGAGGAGTGCTCCAGCGAGCGCTGCGCAGAACGCTGCGAGATCCATCTTGTTGTGTACAAAGGCAATGAGCGAAAAGGCGCTAAAGGCGATGAGTAGTACTCCGCCGTTTAACCCATCAAGTCCGTCGGTTTCATTGGAGGAAATAGCTGCAAACAGAATAACAAAGATAAAAAGCGGAACATACCACCAGCCGATAGTGAAGTCACCGACAGCCGGGATATGAATCTCATCCCAACCAAGCTTGCTATAAAACCACCAGGCCCCAAATCCTGCGATAAGAAACAGCCACCAGAACCGAAAAGCGAAACGCATCCCGCCACCCTTGTTGGTCCCTTTGCCGCGGACGCTCATGTAGTCATCGAGGAGGCCAAGGAGGCCTGCCGTGACCAGTACAAAGAGTGGGAGCCACACCTGAGAGCGCTTGAAGAAATCCAGCCGAGCGATGAAGTTCGTGTTGGTCCATTCAGCGATAAACGGGAAAACATAGTGCGAGAGGAGTACGAGAAGGAGTACTGTCACCCAGACGATGACTCCCCCCATAGTTGGTGTCCCCGCTTTGCCAGCATGGAGCTTGTTCACAAATGTGAGCTGCTCACCATTAACTGAGCGCTCTTTGATCTTGATGCCAAATTTGTACTTGTAGAGAAGATACGTCCACAGCGGCGTCAATCCAAACGCGATAAGAAACGCCAAGAGACCCGTGGTCAGTACTTTGAGCACGTTTATGATCGTGGGAACACTCTGAATCTGCGCAATCTGTATAGCATCCATACCAAGTAATTTAAAAACTATTTCCAATCATGCGCCTGAAAACTCCAGTCAAACATAGACCGAATACTCTGCCAGCGTGACTGATCATCGAGGACTACGGCCACTACTTTGTGATTCGCAGTATAGTCAGTCGCTACGGCGAGCAGCGAGTATCCAGCGAGCGGGGTAAAGCCCGTCTTGGTGCCGATGAGATTCGGGAATTGACCGAGCAGTTCATCCGTATTGAAAATTTCATGTTGGTAGCGACCATCAGCCGACGAGATAAACTGCTTTTCATTGCGCATAATTTCCCAAATTTCCGGGTATTCGAGAGCATGGATAGCCACTTTCGCGATATCTGCCGCCGAAGAATAACACTCTTCCTCACGTCCATCTGGCTCCAGTCCTGAGGGCGTACAGAAGTTTGAATTTTCTAGCCCGAGCTCCTTCGCTCGCTCATTCATGATCTTGGCAAAGCCATCCTGGGTCTTGCCAATGTGCTTGCCTAAAGCGATAGCAGCGTCATTGGCGCTATTCATAAGGGCGGCCTTCAAGAGATTTCGAACACTCATTTGCTCCCCCGGCTTGAGACGAACGCCGTTACAGAACCCGGAGCGTGGACATCCGACTCGTGTCCCCTCCGCATAGACCGCTTCTTCATCGATGGTCACGAGTTCATCAAGATCCTTGACCCGCTCCATGACAATAGTAGCCGTAAAGAGCTTGGTAAGCGAAGCAATCTGACGCTGTTCGTGAGCATTACGTTCGTAGAGCACTTTGCCTGATTCAGCATCCATGATGATCGAAGCATGCGCCGTTACTATAGCCAGACGAGGCGAATATTCTTTCAGTTCTGGTTGAAAACTAGTAGCGAGCTCCCGACTTTCTTCCACTACTGGCTGTACTTCTTGCGTGACGCCGAGCACCGCCCCTGCTACCGGAGCATCAAATCGGTCCGCTTCAGAAAAATAAGCATCGATCGTTGACTCGAACCACGCGAGAAGTGGCTGACTCCCACCGCTGTACCACCCAAAAGCAAAGGCGGTTGCGACAAGCATAAGACTGAGTAAGAAAAAGCGCATAGATTATTCTTCGATGGGTGATGACTTTTTTGTTTGTGTCTCCTCTTCAGATGCGACATCTGGCTGTCCAGCCAAGATGAGTTTGAGTCGTTCATCTTGCGAGAGAGTCTCAAAATCCGGTAACTCCGAAATCTGCCCCAATCCCAATGACTCAAGAAATCGAAACGTCGGGCGGTAGAGATACCCCCGACTGTCACTCGGATTCCCCTCACGTGAAATAAGGTCTCGGAGAAGGAGGTTGCGGAGCGTAAAGCTACAGTTGACTCCCCGGATGGCATCAATCTCAGAGCGAGATATCGGGGAGCGATACGCGACAATCGAGAGCACTTCTAGCGCCGCTTTGCTCAGGTTCTCTTGGAGCTCGCTTTTGGTCAGGGCCTCAACGATTGGGGCGTGCTCAGGTTTGGTAGCCATAAGAAACGACTCACCATCCGAAAGAATCATGAGTCCGCGCAAAGCATTACTCTGATAGTCTACCGCCAATGCTTGTCCTGCTACTCGTATCTCATCTTTGGGTGCACCGAGAATTTTCTCCAGACGAGTGAGAGACAGTGCCTCTCCACTGACAAAAAGGAGCGCTTCGAGTGATGACTGGAGGGAGGATTGAGACATAGGCTAAGAAACCAATCTTTTTATACGGATATCGCTAAAATACTTCTCCTGCTCCACCGAGATAAAGCGCTGTTTGATGAGCTCAAGCATAGCGAGAAATGAAACGATGACTTCCACCCGATTCTCGGCATTTTCGATAATCTCTCGGAACGATGACTCTACCCGCGCGCCGAGGGTCGTCTGGAGATGTGAGATTTTTTCCTCAAGCGTAATCACGAGGGCGATTTCCTTTTCTGGCAGGACTTCAAATACAGGAATATCACCGAGGACATCGACAAAATGCTGGCGAAGCATTTCTTTGGTCAGACCCTTGGGGGGATAAAAAACCACCTGTGTACCGAGAAAACTCTCACGATGATAAGCGCTTTTCCTCGTCCGAAAAAAGTTTCCCAGTCCCTGCGAGGCCTCACGAAACAAGCGATAGGCTTTGAGATGATACTCGAGGTCTTCCATCGCCTCTTCTTCTTCGTCACTAAAGGTAAGAATTGGGAGGAGCGCTCGCGACTTGATCAGGATGAGCCGAGCCGCGATGGTGAGAAACGCCGAAAGATTCTCAAGCGACAGATGCTCTTCATCTCGAATGTAGGCAAGGTACTGATCGGCTACCTGGGCAAGACTGACTTGGGTAATATCCATCTTCTCCTTTTCGATGAGCGTGAGGAGGAGATCAAGTGGTCCCTCAAACTTTTCCAGATGAAATTGATACGCCATAAGAGTCAAAACGGAGTAAAAGCGCACAAACGAAAGAGGAAATGGGACAATCCACTTCCTCTCTACGATACCATTTTTAGCCTATTTTTGAAACTCCCCTACTTCCCATTCACATTGGACTTTATATCACACGCAAAGTTGAAGTAGCCTTGGGTAGCGGTGAGATTGAGGAAGGGCTTATCGGGACTCGCCGTGTCTACCAAGATAGTCAAGATGACATTGACTATGAGGTAGGCAGAGAGCATCACGGCAAAGCCAATGAGAGAAGCTATCATGCCTCCTTTGGCCGTTTGCATCATGCCACTATTCCCCGCTGAGAGGATGTAGAGGACTCCCATGGCAAAGATGACGGTAATGGCTATGATCGCCATGATCTTGAGTCCCCAGGCAACGAGGCCTTGACCTCCTAAGACGATGTGACAGAGGGTGCAAGGTTTGGTTTCGTCTATATCAGTCGTATTCTTGTTGTCGATGTTTCGGCCACAAGGGATGAGAGAGGGAGAGTCGGCAGAGGGAGATGGGGCTGGAGTAGGATTGGGAGGTGCGATAGGACTAGGACCAGGACCAGGGGCCGGTGACGGACCGGGGCCAGGGGATGGAGCAGGTCCCGGCGTAGGAGTTGGCCCAGGACCGCCCGATGGCTTCCCTTCATTACAAAGCGCTCGTGTCCCACCACTGATACCATCGCAATTCCAGTACCAGTTGCCCCCATCTTCTTGTGGAGTTGAGCTGGTTCCGGCTAAACAATTGTTGTGGGTCGGAGCGCACCTACCATCAATCGGACCACCCCCTCCACCGCCGGTTCCACCTCCACCACCACTGCCTCCACCACTGCCACCCACGGTCACCGTAACAGATTTTTTGCCCGCTGAGACACCATTAGAATCCAAGCAATCCAGATAATACGTAGTGGTAACACTCACAAACTGTACGGCCGACCCATTGGGAAGATCGGTGATATTGCCATTCCAACCACCAGAGGCAAAGCAGCCAGCGACACCACTGGTTTGCCAAGAAAGAGTGGCCTGGCCAGGAGCAGGCAGCGATGTCACACTCCCGGTAAATATGACACTGGGTTTGCCTGGGGCCGACGCCGTACACGATGTCTGCGTCGGTTCTGAAAATACGCCATCCATACAACTATAGGTCGTACTCCCGATGTAGCCAGGTTGTGTGTTGGCGACAGCTTTGGATTTGCCTGATTCGAGGGTCTCCGAAACATAGGCGCTACAGTTGGTCATCCACACCAGATTGCCCATAAACGTACAAGGGGCTCCTGGTGTCACCGTAACAGGGACAGATCTCGTTGGACTACTCTCGCGAGGAGAGCCGTTAACATAATTCACGCACGTCATCGTATAGGTGGTTGATTCAGTCGGATACAGTTGTTTGCTCCCGTTCTGCTGTTGCGGGCCGATTGGACCTCGTGAATCATTCAAGAAACACACCACATCACTCCCTCCGGTAGAGCTCCATGTCACAGTAACTGGATTTCCCGCCTTGACGGAGGTAGGATTAGCAGAAAGGTCGAGTGTAACATCAGATACTTGGGTTACCAATACACGTTCACCACTTGATGCATTTGTATTGTCCCAGCACTCGAGATAATAGGTAACTTGCTTCGTAACGACTACCTTCATCGAGCCACTAGTTGTTGGCCACGGTCCAGTCCACGGAGAGTTGTCAGTGGCTGTACAACGTGTGGCACCACTGATAGTCCAGATAATATCTATACTCGTCCCTGACGGAACCGTTGCCGGACTCGGATTCGATGTCAGTGTCACCACTGGAGCAGCCCAAACCAGCTGTGGCATGAAAAACCATGTCACTCCCAATACTCCTCCACCCAGCCACTGCCAAAGTCTCGATGTTGTCATAATACAAACTTATCTCTTATGTGTTACCCAAAAAACTGAGCCACCTGAGTCACCATGACCAGAGCTGCGAGAGCAATAGCGATAGCGATGGTAGCATAGGTCACGATCTTCTTGCCTGTTTCTGCCTTACCCTCGTCTCCCCCAGCGGTGAGGTACATGAGACCACCGATAACCAGCATGATGATCGCGATGATGCCTACGATGGAGAGGAGGAAGCTTAAGACCTTAGAGGCTATCTCAGTAAAGGTTTGAGCTTCTTCGACTACTTGGGTGACTTCTATCCAGCCTAAGAGTTCTCCAATTTCTTTGAGGAAGGCAGGAGCAGCGATAGCGAGAGCGAGACCAACCATAGAGGCAGTGATGGCTACTTTAGCCTGAGTGACTCGTGATTCATTGCCAGCCGAGAGGATATACATGACCGCTCCTACGATAATCATGATGATAGAGAGGACGACTACGATACTCTGAAGGGTTGAGAGGACGGCGGTTAAGACACTGTCTAAGGAATTGTATTTGAGAGGGTTAAAGTAGCCCACTCCAGGAGAAGGGAGGGCGAGAGGGGTACAGCAGGAGGCTCCGGTATCACCACAGGTGCCTGAAGCTTGAGTGTACTTGTCAGGGGCACATCCTCCTGAGACACAGGTGTTTGGGGCTTGGCAGGTGCCATCGCCTAAGGGAGGAGCGGGAGGTCCAGGGGGAAGAGGTGGGGCTGGAGGACCCAGGGGGAGAGGAGGCGGAACGGGGCCGCTACAATCGTTTTTGGCACAAGAAGAGCTACACTCAGCGGGACAGAAACCATTACTTCCGGTTCCCCTATCACAGGCTTCACCGGGATCTATCTTGCCATTGCCACATTTGCGGGGATCAACCTGAGGAGGCGTAAATGACCCACCATCAGAGTCACGAAACACTGCCTCCGTGGTCGCCCGAAATGTACCCCATTTATTGGTACACTCGATACTAAAAGTCCGCGGGGCTGTGACAGAAAATGGGGTCGATCGATGGTAGCCCGAGATATCCACTGGACCATCCCGATTGAGGGTGGCGCTCCCATTGTCAAGCCAGTCTACTGCCTTACACGTTGCCGGAGGGTAGACCCCATTATCATAGACCTGCCAGATGATGACTCCTTGTCCACCAGGAACGGTATAACCGCCTGGCGAGAGCGCAATATACACGCTTGGATAATTTGGTAGGCCATTATCGACTGTCACGCTCAAGTTGGCACTCACGCTGTCCTCTGGCGTGAGGTAGCCCCGAGCAGCGATGACGGCCTCGTTCACACAAGAAAAATCAAAACCGGTCGGCTTCGTGAGATTAAAATCTTCACCCCCATCTGTGGGTGGCACTGTCTTCCGAAACAAATCCCCCGCCATAGCATCAGAAGCATGGAAGGTACAAGTAGTGGCGTCTTTGACTGTCCAGGCGATTCTCACCTGTCCTCCCCCTACGGGCAAGGCGGGTGGCGTCGCCTTAAACGTGATAGTGGGCTTGGGAACCTCTGGTGTTATAGTCACTTTTCCTGACTTTCTACCAAGCGATGCACCGCTGGCGTCGAAACACTCCAGAAAAAACTCCGTCGTTTGAGTGACATTCATGAACTCGGACAATTCCATAAATGTCCCGGCTGTTTTTTTACCTGACCAACCACCGGATGCATTGCACTGTGCGGCATCAGAGGCATTCCAATACAGATTGGCCTGGCCACGCGCATACTGTGGAGTACTTGGATCAACTCGAAAGGTAAAAGCGTGTGCTTGCTCAGAAAAGATGAGGGTGCTCATAAATACCAATCCCATCGCGAGCACCATTCGAATCATGTGTACCTGTTTCATAGTATGTCCTCTACTTGCATAATTATCGCTTCACCACCGTATCGTGGAGAAAGCAGGTTTCAAAGAGTGCGACGAAGAGGACGATGGCCACGAGGAAGAAAATACTCTGCACTGGGAAAACAGCGAGCATCAGTGCCGAGAGGAGTGCAGCCAGGATATTAGCGACAGGCCGAGCCGTCCGGAAAAACGCGATGATGTCCATATCATCGGGACCGATTTGTTTGTAAAAGTATGAGTCACGAAGGATTTCGATACCCGCGATACCGACCCGGGTCATAAAGAGAGCCGTCCCCCACACCACGATGTCGCCCGGCGCAAGAAATGGCAGGATAAAGGTGGCTGCGGCTGCAATGGCAATACTCCCGATGAGCATCTCCTTTTCTCCGAAATAGCGATCAGCTAACCTCCCAAGCGGATACTGGAGGAGGACAAACGGGAGGAGCATGACGGTAAAGATGATCCCAATCTCACTCCAGGCAAAACCACTCTCACGGAGATAGAGAGGAGTATAGACAATCATGAGAGCATAAAAGAACTCAAGCGCGAGCGATACGTGGTAGATTCGGGACAAGTTGCGCGAGGCGAGCATCTTCTTCAGTGTCGCCCGAAATCTAATTTTCTTCTGAATGGTCCGATTGTCCAGGCGAAAACCAACCAAGGTGGCAATGAAAATGATGGTATAGCCAATCACCAAGGCCAAAAAAATCCCGCTGTAATCATAAGATTCAAGCGTTTTCACGGAGAGAACCGGAGCAATGAGGAGCCCCGCGTTCATGATCGTAAGGTAAAGACCCCGGATACTTCCCGACACCTTATCCTCCGAAAAGCTCTCGAGAAGGATATCGAGTGTCACCCAGGTCACATTGGTCGCGATAAGGAGAAGGAGCGCCGCTCCAAGCGAAATGTAGGCCGAAGTCGCCGACGCGAGAACCGCGGAAGCACAGATCGAGAGCCCGAGTGAGAGGTAGAGGGCGCGAGCTCGACCGATAATCCGAATCAGGGGCTGGAGATAGAAGAGACTTCCCAAGACGACGACGTAGGCAAGGAGGTAGAAAACACTGACATTGTCACTCCCGGATACCTCTGCAAAAAAAGTGGAGAGGATGTAAATAAAAAAAGCGTCGAGAAAACCGAACACGAACGATACGGCACTCACGAAGCGAACTTTTTTCTTGTTGAGATTTTCTTTGTGCGGCATGCTTTTTGTTTTTTGTATTATATCACAAAAAAGCTGTGAGCAATCATTTGAGACAGCTTGCGACATAGCCCCGCTTCTCCGCCTCTTCCTTGGTTGCAAAGCAGAGGCGGTTCTCCGGTTTGATCCGTTTGGCGACAGCACACGTGGCGAGGTGATATTTCGTGCTATTTTTGCTCGCGACAAACACACACTGCCCCGTCTCTGCTCCGACCGTGACAACTGGCTTGGGAGTACCAAGGATATTCTGTGGCACTGGTACCGTGACCGACTCTCCGGCCACTGCCTGAGCTGGCACCACGCTCGTCGGTAGAGGCGGGAGCGTCACCACAAGTGACCCCTCTGCCTGGCTACCTCGGTAAAAATACCCAGCCTCAAAGGACAAAGCGCCGACCAGAAACATCCCCAAAAGGAGGCCGAGGCGCCCACCATGCTCGCGAAACCAGTTGATGAGTTGGTCTTTCATACTCTTCCGTGCCCCGCTTGACCATTCGGGAAAGCCGTGATATACTCTCTCTACAGTATATCGCAATTCTTCTAATGTGTAAGGACCCCCTCCTATGGCAACCAGAAAAGCGGGTGGATCAACCGCCCTCGGCCGTGACTCGATTTCCAAGCGCCTCGGCGTCAAGATTTTTGGTAACCAGTCTGTTTCGGTCGGCAACATCATCATCCGCCAGCGTGGGACCAAGTTTCACCCCGGCAAGAACGTCAAGCAAGGAGAAGATGATACCCTCTTTGCCCTCGCCTCAGGTTTCGTAGAATTCCAGGCCAAAAAGGTCAAGGATTTCACCGGCAAGATTGTTTCTCGCACGTTCGTGAATGTCCTCCCAGAAAAAAAGTCCGAACAGCAGTAACGTTCGGTCCATCAAAAAACACCCCGAGATTTTCGAAGGGTGTTTTTTGTATCCATATATACTACCATCCACCGCCCCCGCCTCCACCACCGCCACCACCAGAGGAGCCGGAGCCACCCGATCCTGACGAGGTACCGGTATTCGAGGCAATACTCGATGACAGGGACTCGATGTGGGATGAGAAGCTCTCGGTATCAAATCCTCCCATATCCGACGCCACAAACCAGGCCGGATGATAGCCAGTGAAATACGCTTCGCCGTAGAGCTCTCGCATCTTGGCGACCCACTCCTTGGTCATCCCAAACACGATTGCAGCCGGAAGGAGTATCTCAAAAATACGCTCTTTTTCATAGAACTGCTGGCGCGCCTTTTCGGCTGTTTCCATATAGAGTTTGAGGCCCTCGATCTTCCAGTTTGTCTCAGTTCCCTCGAGTGTGCGCTTGGGCATCACGAGTCCAAAGCCGATGAGAATAATACCCGAGAAGCACACTGCCCCTGCGGCAACTAGGTACGTCTGAGCGAGCAAGAAAACACTCGCCATAATCAAGAGTGCTCCCAATACCAGAAACAAGACTCGATACTTCAGTCCCTCTTTCACGAGCAGTCCCTTGGTAGCGAGTGACTCGATCACGGACTTTTTGATCTCTGGTACCGATTGATAGAATTTATTTTTGAGCGCTGAGAGTTTCACGCTATCGCCGGTGGCAAACACGGCATCAAGGAGGAGCTGCTGTGCTTTCGTCAGCGTGAGACCAGGGCGTTCATGCTTTTCCAAGATAAACTCCTTGGTCGTGAAAAACAGAATCTTGGTCTCCTCCTCTCGAATAGTAAGTGCTCCAAGGACCGCGAGCTCGATGATGCCAGCCGTCACAAACTCGTTCTTCCAGTCACCATTGGTCGAAAGCATACCGAGCTCAAGAGCATTCAAGTGTGCTGGGATTTCGTATTCCGGGATCACGACTTTATCCCAAGCTGGATCGTCACCATACTTCTTCCATGTGCGGTACGCCGAGCGCCAGACGAGGAAGGGCAAGAGCCACACGAGATAGGCGCCATAGGTTTCCCACCAACCGAATTGATACGGAGTAAATATCCCCTTTGGGACACTGACTGAGAGGGTGATGCCCTCGCCCGGTGCGAGCATCCGCTTGCCGGCGATAACCAGTCGTTCCCCCTGCCAGCCCGCCTCGGCAAGAGCGTTGTCCTTGGCTCCAAGTACCCCGCTATAGAGTGAGAGATCAGCCTCCTCACGAGTCACTCCCGCCGGAAACACGATACTCGCCTCATAGGCATCGATGTCCATGTCCCAAAAATTGCCATTGATATTCCAGTAAAACTCATCTGAGGCCGGGTTCGACCGAATGATGTTACGCACCTGATAGACGATTTTGTACTGGTGGACCCCTGTGACCGTCACATCAGGGTCGCCAATCTTCCAGGTGATGGTCGCATCACCACGATTGACTGTCTCCGTATACGGATAGGACCGCCCGGCAAAGTCAGTGATAGAGACGAGCTCCGTCGGAGTCTCAATCGTTTCTCTCTCAGTTCGGGCCTCGGTCGGCACAATCCGGAAAATCCCATGCTTCCCTACACACTCACCACAGTCAGCCGTGATCCACTCCGTCACCGTCATAGTCGAATCCGGTGCGAGCACAAACTCGGCTCGGAGATCCTTCACATACCAATTGGTCACGTTCTCCCGCGCTTCTGCTCCTGATATTCCCATCATGAAAAACATGAGAACGACTCCGAAAGTACCAAGAACTCTACACATATAATTGAAAAGCTATTTTTTCTTTTTGCACGCTTCGAGAAAGGCGACGAAAAGCGGATGCGGGTGAAGGAGTGATGACTGAAACTCCGGATGAAACTGGGTGGCGAGGAAGAACGGATGGACGCTCTTTGGTAGCTCGGCTATCTCCATGAGGACGCCATTCGGGGAGGTGGCCGAGAAGACCAACCCAGCCGTTTTCAACTGTTCTACATATTCCGGATTCACCTCATAGCGATGGCGATGACGCTCCAGAATCTTGGTCGTACCGTAGGCCTTGGCTGCGAGCGTCTTTGGTAGTACGAGCGCTGGATACTCCCCGAGGCGCATGGTGGCGCCATAGTCTTTCTTCCGTAGATTTTCTTTCTGCTCGGGCATGATATCAACGACCGGATAGGGTGACTTCTGATTCACTTCGGTGGTGTGTGCGCCCACGAGCCCCACCACGTGCCTGGCATATTCAATCACAGCGAGTTGCATCCCATAGCAGAGGCCAAAATACGGTATCTGATTCTCTCGACAGTAGCGAATCACGGCAATCTTGCCCTCAATACCCCGACTCCCAAATCCACCTGGGATAAGGATGCCATCATACTTCTTGAGCGTGCGGAGGAGCTTGGGATCCTCCTCAAAGTCGGTACTCGCAATCCAGGTAAGCTCGGCTCGGCGCCCCGTCGCACATGCCGCGTGTTTGATGGCCTCTATGACGCTGATATAGGCATCCGAGAGCACAAAGTCGCCTGTTTTGAAGTATTTGCCCACGATGCCGATTTTGACCGTCTCTTTAGCATTCTTGATGCGTTTCACTCGTTTCTCCCATTCCCCCGCTACCATCGCTCGCTTGATTTTTAACCCAAGTTTCTTCATCAGGATTTCACTCAAACGATCCTTTTCAAAATTCAGTGGCACATCATAGATACTGTCGACATCAGGAGCGCTGATGACATCTTCTTGGTGTACGCCACAAAAGACTGCAAGTTTCTCCTTTCGCTTTTCATCAAGGGGTCGATCGGCTCGGGCGATGATTATATCTGGTTGAATACCGGTGCCATTGAGTGTACGGACGGCGTGCTGGGTCGGTTTGGTTTTCATTTCTCCGACCCGAGAAGGGGTAGGCACATAACTCACTATGACGGTGGCGATATCGCCAGGAGACTCAAATTTGAGCATGCGAATCGCTTCCAAGAACAATATGTTTTGGTACTCACCAATGGTTCCGCCTATTTCCACGATGGCAATGTCAGCCTTTGCTTGTTTGGCTGCGTGCTTAATCCGACCGATGACCTCCAGTGGAATATGTGGCACCACTTCGACGCACTTGCCACCATATTCCAAGTTTCGTTCCCGCTCAATCACTCGTTGATAGACCGATCCTGTGGTCATGTAATTTTCCCGAGTGAGCTTGATATTGAGAAATCGCTCGTAGTTCCCCATGTCCTGATCAGTCTCATAGCCGTCAGCGAGCACAAACACTTCGCCGTGCTCGGTCGGATTCATAGTCCCCGCATCGACGTTGATATAGGGATCAATCTTGATAGCAGTTACCACTAGACCTCGAGACTGGAGAATCTTGCCGATAGAAGACGCCGTAATACCCTTGCCAACGCCACTCATCACACCCCCTACCACAAAGATATATTTCGTCCGCTTTGCTGTTTGTTTCATACGGTATTTAAAGAGAAAGAGCCGCTACCAGAGATGAAGTGGCGAGCGGCTCATTGTAAGTTACGTTTTCGCGTGACTATTCCGATTCTACCACAAGTTCAAATGAGGCTTTCACACCATGACCAAAATCAGCCGAGAGAGCGAACTCTCCGGTCTCTTTGATGGCCTTGTCGAGGACGAGCACACTCTTTTCGATGGTGATACCCATGGCCGAGAGAGCGAGGACGACTTCTTCGCGTCCGACTGAACCAAAGAGCTTGCCATTTTCTGCCTTACTCTTGATCACCACTTTCTTGCCGGAAAGTGCGTTGGCCAAAACACGGCTTTCTTCCGTCATTTTTGCCGACTCTGCCTGACGCTTGGCGACAAACCGCTCGGCCTGCTTGAGTGCTCCGGGCGTAGCCAAATCAGCCAACCCTTCGGGGAGGAGATAGTTGAAACCGTAGCCATTCTTCACTTCTTTGACTTCGAGCGCCTTCCCAAGGCCCTGGACGTCTTCCAAAAGGATTACTTTCATACCAAAATCAGTCACCTATTAACTCAGACCAGGATAGCCTACTTCCGGCCTTTTGACAAGGCACTGTCCTCAGAGAATGAGCATACTATCACCAAAAGAGTAGAACGCATAGCGCTCCTGGATAGCGAGGTCATAAAGGTCCATGATGTCCCGTTTAGCCCCCTTATGCCCGAGAAAAGCATCGACTAAGAGCATGAGAGACGTCTCAGGGAGATGAAAGTTGGTAATGAGAGCATCTACGGCTTGGAAATGATAGGGTGGGTAGATAAAGATATCGGTCGGGCCACTCATCGGACTGACCCGGCCAGCCTCCATGGCCGACTCGAGCGTCCGGGTCACCGTCGTCCCGACTGCTACGACACTCTGACCCTGATCATGGGCCGTATTGATAGCATCGGCCGTTTCCACGGGAATGTGAGCATACTCACGATGAAGTCGCTTGGTCTCAAAACTCTCCGGTCGGAGTGGGGCAAAGGTCCCGAGGCCGACATTGAGTGTGAGTCGTGACGTATCAATGTTTTTCTGCTGTAATGATTCGAAAACCTGCTCGGTAAAGTGAAGTGACGCGGTCGGTGCGGCGACCGATGCTCCAGATTCTGCAAAGACCGTCTGGTAGCGCTCCCTGAGTTCCGTCTCAGGTGTATCAGCTCCCTCGAGATAGTGTGGGAGTGGTGTCTCACCAAACTGATTAAGGAGAGCGAAGAGACCCACTTCAGAGTGAAGTTTCACCGAAAAAATGTTTTCGGCTTGGTCCACCACTTCACAGTATTCACCATTGGGAAAATACAATTTCTGACCGAGAGTGACTTTGCGATCCACGAGGACCGGGATACGCTCTTCATCCTCAATCTGATTGGCGAGTACAAACACCTCAATCTTACCCCCGGTCTCTTTCGTGAGCCACAGGCGCGCCGGAAGTACCCGGGTGTCGTTCAAGACCACCAGCGCATGAGGTGGGAGATACTTGGCCAGGTTGGCAAAAGTATCCATCGTCACGGTGTCTGTCTTGGTGTCATACACAAACAACCGGGCGCTATCACGTGGCTCAACCCCAACCTTCCGGATCAGTTCCGCCGGTAAGTCATAGCGATACCTGGTCACATCGGAAAAATGCATCGTCTCAATCAAAAAATTGGTAGTAATACCCTCGGGTTACAAAGGCGCGCTTTTGAGCTCGCACTTTAGAGATATTTCAGTGCAAAAAATCCGAGAATGAGAAGGGCAACAAAAACAATCGAGAGGATATCTATATACTTTTCAATCGAATCCTTGTACCGCTGTCCCAGATAGTGCATAAAGGTGGCCACCAGGAAAAACCGCATCCCGCGTCCGATAAGTGAGGCTAGGACAAACATGAGGAAGTTGATGTGGAACACACCTCCCGCGATCGTAATCAGCTTGTACGGGATTGGCGTAAAAGCCGCTGTAAAAACCGTCAAAAAGGCATTATCCTGATAGCGTTGCCCTATATACACGAACTCCTCCTGCAATCCATAGGTGTTCACGATCCAGGCACCAACAGTACTGAACAACAACAGTCCGATGACGTAACCGAACATACCCCCAAACACACTGGCAACTGTACAGATAGCTGCATGACGGAGAAAAGAGGCCGGCCTGGCCATGACCATAGCGATGAGGAGCGGATCGGGCGGAATCGGAAAAAACGAGCTTTCCACAAACGATATACCAGCCAGGGCCTGTTCAGCCCGCTTGGTCTCAGCCCAGCCCACCACCCAACCATACATCTTCCGAATTATCTTTCGAGGCCAGGAAAAGAACGACAAAACAAGCAATATCGGTTTCGATGTGATAAACGCCTGAAAACGCGGAGCATCACGCCATACCTGTAGAGTTTTGAACATACCCAGTATCTTTAGCTTAAATAAAATGGTGGACCTGGCGAGAATCCCTGCCCGCCTTTGGAGGGGGCCGCCGCCCCTGCCTACGGCAGGTAAACCTTTGGATGCCCTTCGACAAGCTCAGGATACTTCGCCTCACTCCTCAGTTTACACTGAGTGAGCAAAGCGAGTCGAAGTGTGGACTTGGCGAGAATCGGACTCGCGTCTCTGCAATGCGAATGCAGCGTATTAC
>CAYUIR010000001.1:150789-158675 GCA_964444815.1 uncultured Bdellovibrionales bacterium
GTGGACTTGGCGAGAATCGGACTCGCGTCTCTGCAATGCGAATGCAGCGTATTACCACTATACTACAAGCCCAAAAAAAGAAGTTCTGGTACGGGGTAAAAATGCAGCGTTGTACCACTTAACCCCGCCTGCAACGCTATCGCGTAGCATTGCGGGCAGGTACAGGCCCGGACACTTGGGTAGGATAGCAAATAGCCGGAATGGTATCAAGAAAAAAGATGCCCGGGGCTCGCTCGTAGCAAGCTCCGGGACAGACCACTCTAGCCTCTGTGAGGCATCAGGTCATTCAGGCTGCCGAAGCCTGTGTCGGCGGCAGAGCGACTTCGTCACCCTTGACGGTCATCGGCGCCGGAATCGTCGACTTCGCGAACGGAGCCGGCGGCGGGGGCTTGGGCCTGGTCTGCTCCGGCGTGGGGGCCGGGGTGGTGGCCGCTGCCGCAACAACCTGTGCAGAGGACTGATCCGCAGAAGGAAGCGGGACCGCTTGGGCAGCTGCCACCGCGGCCATCAGGCCTGCAACGGCCACCAACTTTGCTGAGCTCATCGGACTTCTCCGTTTTCCCCTTTGGTTACTCACCGTGACCTCACTTGCTTCACGACATAGCTCCTTAGGGGAAACCTATAGTAGCATGGAGGACCTATTCCGTAAAGCCGAGTGGTGGCTTCTTGGTTCGAGTGAGGAGATACTGTCTCAGCTCTTTCCAATCAACCATTGTCTCACTCAAGATATCTTCGTGAAGCAGATGTATCCGCTCGCTCATACCCAGTGCATCGGCGAGAGCGTTTATTGTCCTTGTGTAGTTTAGTACATTGTAGAGTGCGTAGACATCCTCTTCGCTCAACACTTTTTGGCCGGTTATATACGAATACAAGGCTTGCTGACCGCGAAGGAGCATCCCTGTATCAGCACCGGGATAAGCAGCATCAATGAGGAGATACTGCCACGACTCTCCCAACTTCATAAAGACAACATTGTTTTTTCCAGCTAAATCGAGAAATTCATACGTATTCTGACTGTACTCTATGGCGCGTGAAACAAAATTCGAGAGTGTTTCCCGAAATTGAGCGTCGGTCTCGGCGAGTGCAATCACTTTTTCCAAGGCCGGACTTTGAAGACAACCAGAGAACGTCTTCCGATCAAAGTTTTTTGGTGACTCATGATTCAAAACCCACTGATCAGACCCTTGTGAATACAACTCAAGCTCACCAGGGTCATCACTCAACTTCTCTTCTGCATACGAACTCGTAAGATCCAACAGTGTTTCTCTTTCACGAAGATCAATTGCTTCCTGAATTCTCACAACTACGGGCAGAGTTACACTATCATGACCCGAAGGAAGTAGGTCTTCATTATAGAGGTCTCGAAGAATATGAGCCGGGATAGGGAGATTCATAGTACTCACTCTCTGTCGTGCCATATGTTCACGCCCAAAAAACTCCTCTATGTCAGCCAATTTTGCCCGTGCCACGACCGCCTGGTGTCGCAACGTGCGTTCTGCAAGCACTCCCCCCGAACCCTCTACGCTCTCGACATCATGGAGCGTGGCTTCTATCATATTGTGTGCCACTTTGAATACAATTTTCTCATGACCAGGTATTGTAAAAACCAAATGCTCGCCACCCCGGCCTGCAAATTTTGGCTTATACTCACCGTATAAGGCATGATCATCCTTACCTAAATCAAATTTAGGCCGTGGAAGTTCGGCACTTCTCAGAGTCTTTGTCTCCTCCGGTTCAGTGCTCAGATGTGGTTGTTCGAGAACTTCGAGTGACATAGATCAAGATTTTGTTTCGGCGATATAGGTGGTACTGAGGCCCTGTTCTGCCTGGTGGCGCTCGAGCGCGAGATCAATTAAACGCGTGAGGAGATCGGTATAGGAGAGACCGCTCGCTTCCCAGAGTTTGGGGTACATGCTGATAGCGGTAAAACCCGGGAGAGTATTGATCTCGTTTACCAGTATCTCACCATTTTCACGCAAGAAAAAGTCCACCCGCGCCAGTCCAGCACACTCAAGGACGCGAAAAGCCTGACAGGCAATCTCCTGGAACATAGCGACTTGCTCCTGAGAGAGCTTGACTGGAATCTCGAGACGAGCACCGGCCTCATCGAGATACTTGGCCTCATAGGTATAAAACTCTTTAGTAGGGATAATCTCACCGGGAATAGATGCTTCGGGATAGTCGTTACCGAGGACTGAGACCTCTATCTCGCGCCCGACGATACTCTCTTCGATGAGTACCTTGGTGTCGTAGAGGAAGGCGTCCTTGAGGGCTCGTTCGTACCCCTCTCGGTCTTTCACTTTGTGGACCCCGACAGATGAACCAGCGTTGGCTGGTTTGACAAAGACTGGCGACTCAAGTGTTGCTACTACCTCGTCATACGAGGGAATAGTATCCCGTCGAATGGTGAGGAAGCGTGCGACATTGATACCAGCATCGCGGAGGAGCCGTTTCATCACATCCTTGTCCATCCCGATAGCTGAGCCCAGGACCCCTGCCCCGACAAAGGGCACGCCAGAGAGCCGGAGGAGTCCCTGAATTGTCCCATCTTCGCCGGCACCACCATGGAGGACCGGAAAGATCACATCGAGGGCCTGACCCGTATCGTTCGCCAACCCGATCTGACCGTGACTCTCCGGGAGAAACATCACACTTTCATCACCCTCTTGTCGGGTAGTGACATCGGTGAGGCCACTCTCGAGTGCCCGGGGGTCACGGTCCGGGAGGAACCACTGCCCAGCTCGATCAATGGCGATAAGGACTGGCTCAAAACGGTTGCGATCCAGACTCTCCAGCACGTTTTTGGCCGACCAGAGCGACACTTCGTGCTCAGTCGACTTGCCACCACAGAGGATACCGACGCGGAGTTTTTTCATAGTAGTTGTTACGTAACGAATTACGTAATTCGTTACGTAATTGAGAGTTCATTCACTTCCTCGACGTGATTCTCGAGGACCGAGTCACCTTCGCCAAAGAGAAACCGGGTCCGGAACTTCTTGCCGGCGAGAAAGACCGGTATCCAGTGGATATCGTCCGGCCACATGGCGTCATAAGGAATAGCATCGGTCGTGAACCACTGGGGACACATCTCCTCGGTCTCATGAGGCTCGCCCTCCCAAGCAGTGACTCGGTAGACATGGACCTCTAGGATATTGCCCCGGTCGCGGGCAAATTCAAACTCGTGAATGCCTACTGCTTCCATCTCGGTAATGGTCACTCCTGACTCTTCCAGCGTTTCACGCTTAGCTCCCTCTTCGATACTTTCGCCCTCCTCAACTTTGCCTCCGAACCCATTCCAGCGCCCCATACCAAAACCCCGCTTCTTCATTCCAAGGAGGATGCGACCGTCGCGGACAATGAGGCAAAGAGTAAGGATGGTTCTCATAATTTGGATTCAGCTACTACTGGCCGATACATGAGATTCTCAGCGACATAGGGATTGTCTTTCTTCCAGATGACGTTGTCAATGAAGTAGTGATGGATATTGAGAAACACCGTAAAGAAAAAGAAATAAAGCGATGTCCCAAAGGCCGGGGTCGAGTATCCGAGCCACGCGGGCGCTGTCCCCTGAGCGACCCAGAGGTCGAGCCAGATCGGGATAAGAGCAAAGAAGAGTGCCCCCAGGAAATAGGCCGAACCAAAAAACGTCACTATCCCCCATATGCCTCGTGCCTGCCGATGATACAGGAATGTAAGCATCCCGACGGAGAGACACAGAAGTGCGACCGTGAGCCAGCCAATCGTAGTGAATCCTGAGGAGAGTGTCGTGATGTAACGATCAAGGGTGAGAGTCGCCGACTCCTCGAGTGACAGACCTATTAACACCGCCGGCAAGAGGAGGAGGAAAGCACCGCCCCAGAGATTGTAGCGAGTCGCCGTCTCTCGCGTCACAGGGGCGCTTCTCTCTTCACGGATGGCCTGATTACGTCTCGCAGCAAAAACAAAGAGGAGATACTGGAGCGAATGAAAGAGTGGGATGATATAGAAAAAATACGGGTGAGAGAGGGCTGGAATGTACCAGAGGTAGATCGAAACGAGGGCGATCACGGCCGAGAGCGGTGGCGTGACGCGAGAGATGATGTACTTCACGATAAACATAGCAATGAGGAGATTACTCGCGACAAAGAGAATCTGTTCCGAGAGGTTAAGCCACAGAGGCGGGAGCGTCCAAGCGGTATAGGGCACCTGATAAAACATATTGTGTGCTCCCGAAAGATTGGCCGAGAAGAAAGACAGAGCCCACAAGAGGTAGAGTGGCAAGAGGATTGCTGTACGCTCTAAACGGTTATAGTACACTTTTTTTGCGGCTGAGAGTACTATCACACAGCCAAATATCTGCTTGATATAGTGCCAACCGACAAAAAAGAAAAGAGCGTTCACGAGGTAGCCCATGAGCATAATACTCCCCTGCGACTTGGCGTAGAGAAAATACCCGATGAGAAGTACCGGGACAGCGAGCCCTGCCCACCACATCTTGATCGTAAATCTCCGTCCCGTTCGTAGCGATCCAAACGACTGGCGAGCATCGCCATACATGAGGAGATAGGAAGCAGCAAAGTGCGGGAAGTTGATAAGAAACGCGGCGTAGTAGAGCGCGATGGACCAAGTAAAGATATCGGCACCTTTACTCACTGCCACTTGGAGTACGATATAGGCGATGATAGACACGCCTCCGACGAGCATACTATCGAGAAAGGGTGAGACGAGTGACGTCTGACTCGGTGCAAACCAGCCTCGAACCATCTTTATTATGCGCATACAAGCCTTGTTACATGACCCTATTGTATCACGAAACAGCCTATGCTATATTCGAGGCACGGGGCTGGGGGATTTGAGAGGAGCTGGTAGTCGCTTGACTATCACATTACATGACAACACTCTGTAACCTTTCTCCCCCTCCCCTTCTCCCTCCGCAACCGCGGCCACACATGACAAGACCTCTGGTACTCCCACGAGGTCTTAAAACTTTTTTAGAAGCTTAGTATTCTATTTCTGGCACTCTCTATTTGTGAAGCTCATGGCCACTAGTCAGCCGGAATGTCATCATCTTGACCATAGTATCTGGCGTCACACGATCGCCGTAGTATCCTCTGTATGTTTCGAGTCGCTCTTCATCGGAACCGAAACGTTCATGACCATCGCTGATTTCATCCTCGCTTGTGATATCACCAAGTCGTTTCTCTCGTAGCGAGATTATTTCTGCCTGAGCAAACTCCTCTCCACCGCCTACAAAACTGACATGGTCGCCTACTTGAAAGCCCTTTTCATCAAACATCCGCCAAGTACTCGTCTTCTCTCCAGACATCACCAACGGAACCAAATTTGGAGCAAATTTCAGCGTTTTCATACTACTTCCCGTGGCATTTCTTATACTTTTTTCCGCTCCCACAAGGACAAGGGTCATTACGACCAGTAACTTCCTGGTTCACTATTGGGGCTTGTTTCTGGGCTTCTCCGGACTGCGTACTCCCTCCGCCAGCTACCGCTTCACCCTTGAGGGTCGCGAATGATTCGATGTTTTCACTGGCACCACGAAACTGCATCTCGCGAGGCTTTTCTTCCGTGAGAGGATCGGTCCGTTGTTCTATCTTCATGATGGTCATGAGATAGGTCTTGCGCACGGTATCCATGAGACCGAGGAAGAGGTCAAAGGCCTCACGCTTGTACTCGATGAGCGGATCACGCTGACCATAACCTCGGAGTCCGATACCTTGACGCAAATAATCAATTTCATCAAGGTGATTCATCCACAAGGTATCGAGTGAGCGGAGGTAGAGCGACTTCTGGATGGCATTCCAGGTCTCTTTGCCAATCATGGTTTCCTTGGCCCGATATATGACCTTGCCTTCACCGAGGAGATACTCGAGGATGAGACCTCGTTTCTCTATCTCGTCCTTGGAGCGATCATCGCGGATAGACTCGAGCTTTTTGAGAGCGCTTTCCTCATCGAGCGCCGAGAACATGGCATTCCCTTCGTTCACGATCTCCTGCATATTCCACTCCCCCTCTTCGACTGAGGTATGAAACGAAATCACGTGGTCGAGTTCTTCCGAGAGGAGGCGCAGGGTCTCTTGTTCGAATTCGGTCATCTCGAGAATTGTGCGACGCTTGCGGTACACTACCTCACGCTGTTTATTCATCACGTCATCGTAGTCGAGCACGTGTTTGCGGATATCAAAGTTGAAGCCCTCGATCTTCGACTGGGCACCTTCAATAGTCTTCGAAATAATGCCATTCTGGATCGGCTCGTTGTCTGGGAGCCCGAGCGTCGTCATCATGCTCTTCATCTTTTCACCACCGAAACGGCGCATGAGTTCATCCTCGAGCGAGACAAAGAACTGTGACCTACCCGGATCACCCTGACGTCCGGCCCGACCACGGAGCTGATTGTCGATACGACGCGCCTCATGCCGTTCGGTACCGATGATGAGGAGTCCGCCCACTTCTCGCACGCCATCACCGAGTTTGATGTCAGTCCCACGGCCAGCCATGTTGGTGGCGATAGTGATAGCACCTTTCTGACCGGCGAGCGCAATAATCTGGGCTTCCCGTTCGTGGTTCTTGGCGTTCAAAACCTCATGCGTAATACCCTCGCGTGTGAGCAGTGCCGAGAGATACTCAGATTTTTCGATGGCCACGGTACCGATGAGGACCGGCTGGCCAGTCGCGTGCACGCCCTTCACATGTTCCACAATGGCCTGGAACTTGGCTTCTTCAGTCTTGTAGACAATATCTGGGAGGTCCTGGCGCGTCATCGGACGATTGGTTGGGATCTCGAGCACATCGAGCTTGTACACCTTGGCCAATTCCTCGGCCGAGGTCGAGGCGGTACCCGTCATACCAGCCAGTTTATCGTAGAGTCGGAAATAGTTCTGAAAGGTGATAGTAGCGAGGGTCTTCGACTCGCGTTGGACGGTCACACCTTCCTTGGCCTCTATCGCCTGGTGGAGTCCCTCGCTATACCGACGACCCGGCATGAGTCGCCCCGTAAAGTCATCGACGATGATGACCTGATCATCTTTGACCACATAGTCCCGGTCCAATTTGAAAATGATATTGGCCTTGAGTGACTGCTCGAGGTGGTGAACATACTGGACGTTGCCAGATGCGTAAATATTCTCCATGCCAAGGAGTCGCTCCACCGCGTTCATACCCTCGTCGGTAAGAGTCACGGCTTTCATCTTTTCATCAACCGCGTAGTCGGTCCCAGCCTTGAGATTGGGCACAATCTTGGCAAAGCGCTCGTAGAGCTTGGTCGACTCACTGTCCGGAGCGGAGATGATGAGTGGTGTCCGCGCCTCATCAATGAGAATCGAGTCTACTTCGTCGACGATGGCAAAATGGAGTGGTCGCTGGGTCATCTCCTCGAGGGTAGACACCATATTGTCACGGAGATAGTCGAATCCAAACTCGTTGTTGGTCCCGTAGGTGATATCGGCCGCGTAAGCCTCTTTGCGCGTGATAGTGAGGAGATTCTCCATTTCGACGCTCACTTCATCAGTGTCTTTGATCTTGGAAACATACTGGTACGATATGCCCTGCCCGACGATACAGGCGGTCGTGAGTCCAAGAGCTTCATACACTTTGCCCATCCAGTTACAGTCACGTTTGGCCAGGTAGTCATTGACCGTCACGACATGGACCCCCTTGCCAGTCAAAGCATTGAGGTAAATAGGGAGAGTCGAAGTAAGGGTCTTCCCTTCTCCGGTCTTCATCTCAGCAATCTTGCCCTGATGGAGCGCGATACCACCGAGCATCTGGACATCGTAGTGACGTTCACCGATCACCCGCTTGGCCACTTCCCGGACCACGGCATAGGCCTCGGGCAAAATATCATCAAGCGTCGCCCCCTTGGCGAGGCGCTCTTTGAATTCAGTTGTCTTCCC
>CAYUIR010000001.1:158775-161770 GCA_964444815.1 uncultured Bdellovibrionales bacterium
CGAGCGGATTCGTCGACGGTCAGTTTCTTCTTGATCGAGCGATTGCCACGAAGCTTCAGATCACGATTGCGGTTCTTTTTCTTGTCGATCTGAGCCTCGAGCTCGTCAATCACGACGTCGGTTGACCCTTCGATACTTACCGTCGTTTCCTCGGCCCGATAGAGGTTGTGCGGGGTCTTGACCATGATTTCTACTCGAAACTTGCCCTTCTTGTCCTGATCGATCTCAATCGAAAAGTCACTCACTGGATCAACGAGTTTCTCGATACGCGCCAAGCGCTTCTCGACATAGTCTCTCGTTCGGTCATCGATCTCCACTCCTTTGAATAAAAAGCGCGTATTCATACTCGTTTCGTTAAAGAAATTAGAGACCGTAAGCAGTCGACAGCGTACTCAAGAAAAACGGAACTGCAAAAACGAGTCCGATAAGAGGGAGTACAAACGCGACGAGTGTCGCAATCATCGTCCATAAGAAGTACTTGCGCGTCTTCTCAACAGACTGATAGATCTGCTCGAGCCGTACATCCTGCGCCTCCAGTTTTTTCTTGAGTTCTGGGTCCATACCCATAGTATAGCACTCCTTGAGAAAGAAAAAAGGAGGTCCGGGAAACTCCCATGACCTCCAAAGCTACTCCATCTGTGGCTCTCCGCGCTTGCGCGGAGCCACTTCGCTCACCTGTGGCAAACGTCGTAGGCCATCGACCATCTGTCCATTGATGTCAGATTCTGCGACTTGTGCTTCTGAGGCATCTGGTACTCCTCGGTACTCATGCTCGAGTAGCCAGATATCACGACATGTAATCCAGCAAAGTCGGACTCCGTACAGATCCGGAAAGCCATCGGCCCAATCAAATGTCCCCTTGCACTGAGGACATATAGCGATATACACAGCCATCTTGTCCTCCGCATTGTGTACAAAGAACCATGGAATCAAAACCCGACAAACTGCACTTCTTCTTGGAGTTTCACGCCGAGCTCGTCGCGGACACGAGTCTTGACGAGGCTCGCGAGCATGACGACATCGGCCGCCGTAGCCGTCCCGGTATTCAAGAGATAGTTGGGGTGTTTGGGACTCACCTGGGCACCTCCGATAGTCTTACCTCTCAGTCCTACGTGATCGATGAGCCAGCCCGCTGGGAGCTTGCCATCCTTGGAGGCGTTGCCGGTATCTTTCTCAAATTCTTTCAGTAAGTGTTCGTCCTTTACTACCGGATTCATAAAAAATGAGCCCGCACACTTGGCATCCTGAGGATGCCTGGATTCCCGGTTGGCCATAGTTTCTTTGATGATACGCTCGAGGAGTGCCTGGTCGCCCCCCTCGTGGAGGGTGAGCTCAGCCGAGAGGACCACCAGTGACGGATGTTTCTTGAAATGACTCGTGCGGTACGAAAATTCACATTCGGCCTGCGTATATTCATGCACCATGCCCGTCTTCTGGTCAAGCGCTTTGACCGAAGTCACGTACTGCCCTATTTCTGGCCCAAAGGCCCCAGCATTGCCTCGCACTGCCCCACCGAGTGACCCAGGGATACCAGCGAGTTTCTCAATCCCTAAGAGGCCAGCATCCTTGGCTGACCAGACGACGTTCATGAGTGGGACACCAGCTCCCACCATGATTTTTGCTCCCTTTACCTTGATACCCCCAGGGACAATCCTGACCACAATCCCTGGAAAGCCTTTGTCAGCAAAGAGCACATTGCTCCCCCCACCGAGGACCCAGAGCGGGAGCTTGTGTTTTTCGGCATAGTCAAAAACCTCGGAGAGTTCGATCGCACCCGAGGCCTCAGCGTAGTAGCGTGCTTCTCCCCCGACCTTGAAAGTAGTGAGTGGGGCGAGCGACACATGTTCACGAAGCGCAATCATTTGAAAGGAGAATCAACGTTTAGCGAGCGCATGAGATATCTCCCACACATTGCCCGCACCTACGGTAATGATAACATCGTTTCGGCCCATTGTCTTCTCGAGTTCGGTGGTGAGTGACACACTGTCGGTCACGTACTCTGCCTTGCCGGGAAAATAACGATTGAGCTCGTTCACCAAGTCAGCCGACGACACATGACCCGCGACTTCTCGCGCACTGCCATAGATATCAAGGACAAAAACCCGATCGGCATCATCAAAGCTCTGGGCGAATTCCGAGAGGAGTGCCTCGGTCCGGGTAAATGAATGCGGATGAAAAATAGCGGTGATTTTTTTGTCAGGATAGAGATCGCGGAAGGCTCGGAGCGTCACGCGAAGCTCCTCTGGATGATGAGCATAGTCATCGTAGAGCATCGCGCCATAGCGCTCACCGATATACTCGAAACGTCGCTCGGTCCCCGTGAACCGCTCAATGGCCCCAGTCACTCGCTCATTCTTGAGGCCCAGGGTCGAGAGGAGCGCCACTACGGCCGTGGCATTCAAGGCATTGTGGACTCCAGCGAGACGCAAACGATAACTCTCGGTCTGCCCTGCTATGGCCACTGAAAAGCTCTGGCGAAACATGTCCTTTTCGGTCACAAATCCGGGTGTGACGGGCGTATAGTCAGTCACCCGAAACTCCGCCTCCGGATGAGTCCCATAGGATACCTTACGACAATGAGCATGCTCCGCTATCCGGACGACACTGGCTGAATCGGCACAATAGACGAGGACTCCTTGGGCAGGAATGCGAGCGACAAAATCGATAAATGCCTGCTCGTAGGCCTGTTCGGTCGGGAAAAAATCCGGATGATCGTAGTCGACACTAGTGAGGATGACCGCAAACGGCTGGTAGTGAGCCAGTTTGTTCTGGTATTCGTCTGCTTCAAGCACGAGATAGTTCCCGTGGCCCGCGAGCGCATTACCACCCCAGCTCATGATGCGACTGCCGACAATGGCCGAAGGATCTTGACCGAGATAGTCAAGCGTATCTGCAAGGAGCGCGCTTGTCGTCGTCTTGCCGTGAGTGCCACAGACAGCAAGAGTGAGTTTTTCACGAGTCAGGAGGCCGAGCGCTTCGGGATAACTGAGTACCG
>CAYUIR010000002.1:0-12307 GCA_964444815.1 uncultured Bdellovibrionales bacterium
AGAAGACGGGTGCCCCAGAGGGGGAACCCGTTTTCTTTTTCCGAGAGAGTGCTTGGATAAGCCTTCTCTCGGGGAAACCCGAAATACAGCTCTTTAAAAACAAAAACCCAATCCGCCAGCTGGCGGAAAAAAACAAGCAGGGTATGTTCCCATACTCTCGCCCTTTGCAGGGCAAAAATAACGACCAGTCGAGACACCGTTCTCCTGGTCGTTTCAAATTTCTATAGGCTTGTTAAGCCTGTTTTTTCGGGCTATACTGAGCCAGTGATGTGGACGGTTTTTAAAGAATATTTTATGGAAGTTTTTGAAATCCAGGGTGGGAAAAAGCTCTCGGGAACCATCGCAGTAGCGGGACTCAAGAATGCCGCCACGCCCATACTTGCGGCGACACTCCTCACCAAAGAAACATGTGTGCTAAAGAATGTACCACGGATTGAGGACGTGTTTCGGATGATTGAGATCCTCGAGAGTCTCGGGGCAACAATCAAGTGGCAGGGAGATCATGAGGTTGCTATCACCGCGCGAGATATTGATGTGACCCGGGTAGATCAAGAAATCGTCAAGCGTCTCCGATCATCCATCATGCTCTTGGGGGCCCTCTCAGCCCGGGTGGATCATTTTGAAATACGCCAGCCGGGTGGCTGTGTCATCGGGGCTCGGCCAGTAGGGACTCATATCGATGCTCTCGAAAAACTGGGTGTCCATATCGTCGGCGATGGCAAGAGCTATGTCGTAGATGCTACGCAGAAGAAAAGCGGTAAGGTAGTGCTCCAAGGTCTTTCGGTCACCGCTACCGAAAACGCCATGTTACTTGCAGCGACCCTCCCGGGAACAACCGTGATCAAGGTTGCTGCCTGTGAACCGCACGTAGAAGACTTGGGTAAGTTTCTTCAGGCGCTCGGCGTTGAAATCACGGGACTCGGAACTCATACCCTGACTATTGTCGGGAAAGCGATCCTTGGAGGAGTGACCTATACCATCATGCCGGATCACAATGAAGCAGCCACCTTTCTCGTACTCGGAGCGGTGACCGGAAGCGAACTCACCGTGGAGAATGCCCGTGAGGATGATCTCAATATTGTCCTCGAAAAGCTGAAAGAGTTTGGGGTGACGTTCACTCTATCGGACAATGCTATCACTATCCATCCGACGGAGCACTTGAAGGCCATCAAGCCATGGATCGATACTCGGACCTATCCGGGGATGCCCTCTGACAATCAATCCGTGTTTGGAGTGCTTGCCACACAAGCCGAGGGCGATACGCTCATCTTTGAAACTCTCTATGAAGGACGCTTCTCCTATATCCCTGAACTCATCAAGATGGGTGCACGAGCGGAGATACTCAATCCACACCAAGTAGTCATTCACGGCAAGACCCCACTTCAAGGGACAACGATTAAGAGCTTTGATCTCCGAGCTGGAGTGGCGCTCATCATTGCTGCTTTGGCCGCCGAGGGTACCACCATCATCGAAGAAATCTATCAGGTGGACCGGGGCTATGAGCGCATCGAAGAGCGACTCCAGAAAATCGGCGCCAATATTGTAAGAAAAGAAGTGTCATGAAATGGGACATGCAATCATTGTTTTTACGAAAAATAGGGATTGACCTCGGTACGGCCAATACTTTGGTCTTTGTGCCGGGCAAAGGGATTGTCATCAACGAGCCGTCGGTCGTCGCTATCTCACTCACGGAGAACAAAGTGCTTGCGGTCGGAAACGAAGCCAAGGAGATGCTCGGCCGGACGCCCGATACGATCGTGGCCTCTCAGCCTCTCCGTGATGGCGCGATTGCCGACTATCGCATCACCGAGGCCATGCTCAAGTACTTCCTCGGTAAGGTAGCCGGTCGGGTGCGACTCTTTCGTCCGGAAGTCGTCCTCTCGATCCCAGCCGGTATCACGTCGACCGAGCGTCGAGCCGTGATCGATGCTGCTCTCAAGGCCGGCGCCAAGGCCGCCTATGTGGTGAAGGAGCCGATCCTCGCGGCGATCGGGGCAGGCATCCCTATCCATACGGCTCAGGGCAACATGATTATCAATATCGGTGGCGGGACATCGGAGATAGCTATCATTTCACTCGGAGGCGTCGTGGCGTCACACAGTGCGCGCGTGGGGGGGAACAAGATTGATCAGGCTATTTCTGACTATATCAAACGCAAGTACAGCCTCGCGATCGGGGATCGGACAGCCGAGGAAATCAAGATGAAGATTGGGTCTGCTATTGCTCAAGTCAAAGAAGACCACATGGAGGTACGAGGACGCGATCTCATGGGCGGACTCCCGAAGACGGTGACCGTCTCGTCGAACGAGGTAACCGAAGCCATCCAAGACGAGCTCCGTGAAATCATCAATGTTATCAAGCAGGTGCTCCAGGAGACACCGCCAGAATTGGCTGCCGATATCATGGACAAGGGGATGGTCCTCTCGGGTGGGACAGCTCAGCTCCGCTATCTCGACCAGCTCATCTCGAAGACCATCAATGTGCCATGCTACGTGGCGGATGACCCAGCGTTTTGTGTGGTGAAGGGGACAGGTATCGTGCTCGAGAATCTCGATATCTACAAACGAAGTATCATGCTCGCGAAGTAGCGGTGCCAATTGTTGAGTAGAGGATTTTGAATCAAAGATTCCTTTTTTCGTTCTTCATAGAGCCCGAACATTTCTGACTCGCTCTATCGAACGGGGAGCTGTCCAGTCGAGACCCTGCCTACCGGCAGGCAGGCATCCGTCACGCTCGACCGTTACCGATTCGCTCATCACAAATGTGACCGGTCTCTACGAAATGAAGAAAAAAGAAACCTTTGATTTCCACTTTTGCGAAATGTATGCGAATAGGAATAGACGCTTCACGGGCCTTTTTGAAACGAAGGACGGGGATTGAAGAGTATAGCTATCAGGTGATTAAACACTTGCGGGATACGCTGTCCTCGGACGCACAGGTAGTTTTGTATGTCCGTAAGAAATTCTCTTTTATAGGGGGTCGTCTCCAAATGAGTACGCCGGAGATAGGCTTTGAGTTACCGAGGAACTGGACGGTGCGGGCGCTGTGGGCGCCTCGGTTCTGGACCCAGCTCGCACTATCACTCGAGATGCTCTGGCGTGCTCCCGATGTGCTCTTTGTGCCAGCTCATACGGTACCAATCATTCACCCGAAGAAGACCGTGGTGACTATCCATGGCCTTGAGTATGAGTTTTGTCCTGGAGCGTACTCGCTCTGGGAGCGGATCTACATGCACTATTCAATCAAATTTTCGTGTCGCGTGGCGAGTACCGTCATCTGCGTGTCAGAAAATACCAAACGTGATGTGATGGCGCTCTATCGTGTGGCGGAAGAGAAAATTGCTGTGATATCAGAAGGATATGACAATAAAGCCCAAAACCCAAATCACAAAAGCCAAATAATTTCCAAAGCCGACATCACAAAATCCAAGCCATACTTGTTGTTTATCGGTAGGCTTGAGGAGAGAAAAAATATCGTGAGAATAGTGGAGGCATTTGAGTTGCTCAAAGAAAAATACCAGATTCCACACGAGCTCGTTCTCGCTGGTAAGCCAGGATATGGATATGAAAAGATACAGCAGAAAGCAGTAGGGAGCAAGCAGAAAGAAGGAATCAAAGAATTAGGGTATGTGACGGAGGAGGAGAAGTGGGAGCTTCTCAGGAACGCCGATGTGTTCCTGTTCCCCACACTCTATGAGGGCTTTGGGATACCGGTCCTTGAGGCCCAGAGCGTGGGAGTGCCGGTAGTAACGTCGAATACCTCGTCCTTGCCAGAAGTAGCCGGGGAGGGGGCGGTTTTGGTGGACCCTACGAGCGTCGAGAGTATCGCTGAGGGTGCACAGAGTCTCCTGTCGGACCAGGGGCTCCGAAGTGGTATAATAGAAAGAGCGACCCACAATGTGAGCCGCTATAGTTGGGCGCGCTGCGCGAAGGAAATAGCTACTTATCTTGTTTGAATATGGATCAAACGTCTCATGAAAAAGCGATACTGCCATCACGTCGTGTACCCAAGGTAGCCTTGGTACATGATTTTTTGGTGTCCTACGGGGGAGCGGAGCGGGTGTTCCAGGAACTGTGCGCTCTGTATCCGGAGGCGCCGATTTATACGTTGCTTGCCAATCCTGAGCTTGTCGAAGAGCACTTTAAAAATAGAGATATTAGAACCTCATGGCTCGGCCGCTTACCCCGCTTTCTCCAAAAGCGCTATCGGCTGTTTTTGCCATTTTTCCCGGCTGCGGTGGAGAGTCTCGACCTCCGGGAGTTTGACCTGGTGATTTCCTCTTCCGGAGCCTGGAGTAAGGGGATTATCACGCGTCTTCATACCACTCATATCGCCTACCTCCATTCGCCGATGCGCTATGCCTGGGACTACCACGAGAGCTACCTCACGGAGCTCGGTGCCCGTGGACGGAGAAGCATCTTGACCCGCATGCTCATGAGCTATCTCCGGATCTGGGATCGGCAGGCGGCTGAGCGACCAGATGTGCTCCTTGCCAACTCTCACTACACGCAGGATCGCATTGCCAAATACTATCGGCGTGAGGCGACCGTCATCTATCCGCCCGTATCGCTTTGTGAGGAGTCCCCGAAACAGGTTCGGGGTGATGGCGAAAAGCGCCATCATTTTCTCGTGGTCTCCCGGCTCACCAAATCCAAACAGGTGATGGCGGTCGTAGAAGCATTTAACAAGCTCGGTCTCCCCCTCGAGGTGGTAGGAACTGGACCAGAAGAAGCACATCTTCGTAAGATGGCCAAAGACAATATTACGTTCACGGGATTTCTCGCAGACACTGAGCTTGCCGAGCGCTACCGTACGGCGCGAGCGCTGATATTTCCATCCGAAGAAGACTTTGGGATGGTGGCGGTAGAAGCGCTGTCGTTTGGGGTGCCAGTGATCGGACTTGAATACGGTGGATTGTCTGAGATCCTCTCCGATGGTCGGATGGGCGAGACGTTTCATAGCTCGGCGCCCGAGATCATCGCTGAGGGGGTACGTCGGTTTCTCGAAAAGGAGGGGACGTATGATACGACACTCATGAAAGAATCAGCCAAGAAATTTAGTAAGGATGCCTTTCGGCAACAGCTTTCCGAAGCTATCTCCAGACTTTCGTAATCCTCAAGTGTAGTATGCATATCATCGGTCACGAGCATGAACGGGCCCGGCTCAAACAGTCAATCGAGGGAGAGATGGTCCAATCCTATCTCTTTACGGGGCCCCGCAGTGTCGGCAAGGCGCTCTGTGCGCTTGAGTTTGCTTCGATTTTGGTCGGCGAGCCATCATTTGAGCCGAGCTCGGACAAACCGACTCCGTATGATGTGAGAGTACTCCGACCGCTCGAAGAGACGAAACGTGGTATCACCAAGAAAAAAAGTATTCCAGCGGAAGAAGTGCGCGAAGGGCTCTCATTTCTCAGTCAGTACCCAGCGAGAGGGCGTTATCGGGTGCTTATCATTCTCGACGCCCATCGGCTCTCGGAAACCGCTCAAAATGTGCTCTTGAAGACTCTGGAAGAGCCGGTGTCATCGGCGATCATCATCCTGGTGACGCATGAGGTGGGAGCAATACTCCCGACTGTGCTCTCACGGGTGAAGCGGGTACGGTTTGGTTTTGTTTCGGAAGGAGAGCTCCGGGGTGGTGTCGAGGGTCTGCCGGGTGATACATCTGCTATCGCACCATTTTTCTATGGACTGGGTCGTCCCGGTATGATCATGTCAGCGCTCGAGCGTCCCGAGGACTTTGCCACCAGTCGGGAACTCCTTGGCTCACTCTATCGACTCTCTACATTGTCCCTCGCCGAGCGGATGTCCCTCGCCGAGCGGTTGGGGAGTGAAACCGAGCGGGCAGTAGAGCTCCTCGAGTGGTGGCTCCCGGGTCTCCATGAGCAGGCCAAGGGGATCAAAGAGCGTCCGCTCGCCATACGGTACTATGCGCTCCTCGAGAATGTCACGGAGACGATGCGCCTCCTCAAAACGACACAGAGCAATGCGCGATTGCTCCTGGAAAAACTATTTTTTGCCCTGTAACAGAGACGAGTGAAAATATGCGTTTTTTGTGGAAAACACAATTGAAGCAGGAACGAGGACGGTTTGTTCAGAAAGAACTGCCGGCTCGGAAAAAAGTGCGGAAAAGCCCGGTTTCGGATACCAGGAACACACTGACCTTTGTGGGAGTAGCATGCCTCTGGTTCTTGTTTCTCGGGACAGCCGGATACCTGGTTCTCTTTTCGTCGTATCTGTCGCTTGCCTCGCCGACGGTCTCTGGCCGAGAGTTTGTTTCGGCTGAGGTATTTACCTCGGTGCTTGATCAGCAGCTGAGAGAGCGGTATTTTGGTCGCATAGAGCGGGCTCGCTTCTTCCTCCTTCGTCCACGCGCTCTTGAGCAGACGCTCCGAGAGCGCTTCCCACTCATCCGTGAGGTAACCGTGACGCGGACTTTTCCGACGGGTCTCACCGTCGTGCTCTCTGAAAGAAAAGACATCATCGTT
Organism: uncultured Bdellovibrionales bacterium; assembly: GCA_964444815.1. GTDB lineage: Bacteria > Patescibacteriota > Minisyncoccia > Moranbacterales > UBA1568 > UBA1568. The sequence goes on from CAYUIR010000002.1 coordinate 6,485, forward strand.
TGGTGTGCGGCTGGTGCGTGTCATCATGTCCTAGAAGACGGCACCGTACGCTCAGTCACGTCCGTGTACGAGGAAGCAGAGAATCGAGTACGAACGCTCACTATCACCGATGAAAGTGGTCAGGCACTCCCAAACGAAGGCAAGATTTTTGATTCCCAATTCGTCGCTTTTCCGGGAGAGGTACGTACGGCACTTCGGGAGCGACTCGGTCTTGAAACTGATCAAAAGATGCGGGTGACGTCTCGTTTTGGTAATGAACTCCGGGTCAGGACCGATGGTGGCTGGGAAATATTTTTTGCGACCGATATCCCACTTGAGACCTCACTAGAAGCCCTGTCACTCCTCCTCGAAAAAGAAATCCCACTCGAGCGTCGCGCTGACCTCTTGTATATCGACCTCCGGACTGAAAACAGAGTCTTTTATCGGTTTCAGGAGGGCAAGGAGACCAAGGAACCCGAAGTGGTGCCAGTCACAGAGACAGGAACCAAAGAGAGTAAGAAGAAAGAAAAAAAGTGATCCCTTTGGAATTTTGAAACTCACCTTTTTGGTCATCCCGGTAGAGTTAGCCCGCCTCTTTTGGGACCCGGGGCCCAGCTTACTGCCTACTCCTTGCTACTTATTGCTTGTCACCCTCGATGTAGTAGATGAGGAAAGAATCACCAGCCCGCGCGAGCGGTGTTTTTTCTTTGAGCCAAGAGTAGTTTTCTTCGCCGGGGGCAAGAGTCTTGTAGAGACTTTCCTGGTAGAAGAAGGTTGAGATAGCATACCAGCCCGTTTCGATAGGGCGTTTGCTTCCCCACCAGGGGATAAAGGCATCGCCTAAGTAGTAGCGAGGGTCACTACCTCCAAAATAATCAACCCGGAGGGAATCAATAGCAGGATAGGCACTAAGGGTGCAGTCGGTGCCGAGCGGGGCAGTTCCAGCCTTGCAGTTGTTTTGAGTCTCGACGAAATTCTTCAAATATTTGAGATCTTGTCCCCAGTCGTAATTGGAGTCAGTGACGTAGTGATAGCCCATTGTGTGACCGCCAGCAGCAGCGTTGAAGTAGGAGAGATAGCTCGGGTAGGAGATGACCGGGATGGCGATGACCGAAAACATGACGAGTCCAAGTATGATACCGATGAGCTGGTGCGTGACTGGCTCACTTTGGTGGCGTTTGTAGAGGTTTGCGAGGGCGAGTGCTACCAAGAGGTAGAGGAAGGGGAATATAGGGAAGAGGTGACGGAGACCGATGGTGAGATTGCCAGTGATACTAATGTAGGTATAGAAGAGGACAAAGAAGACGGAGAGATACTGCACGATTCGGCTGTGAAAGGAATGCACTAAGAAGGCACCAAGGCCGAGCGCTCGGTCTCTCAGGGCGTGACGGAAACGGTAGAGCGTGTAGAGAGCAGTCACGAGAAGGAGAAAGAGAAATGGGAGGGTGGATTTGAGGAGAAACACCACTGGGAAGTAGGACTTTTGGGCGTCGACGCTGACGGTCCCGAGGTAGTAGTGGACATTGCCGGCTGCCACCCGGGAAAAGACTTTGGCTACGCCGACTAAGTATTCGGCCATCGGAAGAAGGATAGGGGAATGAGTCATCCAGGTGATGGCGTCATGGGAGATGCGAGCGGGGGTGTTCGGCTGGGAGAGGAAGAGGTCGGCGTGTTCCGCGACTTTGATGGCAGGCATGCCACTGGTGTTTATGGCATAGCCGATCCAAACGAGCACAAAACAGACCATGATGACTCCCGTGAAGCGGATCGCATAGTACCAGAGGGAGGTGAGTCGCTCACGCCACGAGTCAGTCACTTGGGTGAGGGCGTAGAGGACCACAAAGAGTCCAAAGACCGGGAGGACGAGGAGTGCAGAGAATTTGGTCAGTTGGGCGAGACCGAGAGTGACACCGGCCAAGAGCATGGTCTTAGGGGTTGGGTTTTTGAGGAAGCGGACAAAACCATAAAAAGCGACGAAAATAAAGCCAGCACTGCCGAGATCGGTCGTCACGTAGTGGTTGTGGGCGATGATATTGGGATCAGAGGCATAGAGCGTGACAGCGATGAGACCAGCGAGGACGCCTCCGAGTTCCCGAGTCCACCAAAAGAGCCCAAGACCGAGGAGAACCGAGAGGATGATAATCGGCAGGCGCGAGAAGAAAAGGATGGTGTCGGCATCGTTACAAGCGAGCTCTGGTCGAGAGCAGTTGATAAACATGTCGCCCATCAGCCACTGTTCGTTGTAGCCGGTTTGCCAGGCATCGGCCTCAATCGGAAAGTCAAGGTTGAGCGGGAGGAGAAAGAGACCAGAGAGATCTTTGATGAGGGGTGGGTGTTCCGGATTGAGGCGCATGTCCCCGTATCGGACGTAGCTATACGCTGCTGGGATATGGGCTCGCTCATCGTAGGTCATCGATTCTTGTGAGGAGACCACGAGCGAGAGGACGAAATGAGTGAGGAGAATGAGCGATACAAAAAAGAGGGCGTGCTTTTTGATGAGCTCCATAGGGTAAGAATAGCGACGATTTAGCGGGAGTTAATTTCTTCGGCCGTAGGAATGATGATGACGTCAAATTCGCCCCCGGCTCTCGTGGGGCCGTTCCAGTCGACGTGCTGTACGTAGGAACTCGGGTAGAGTTTGAGGAGGCGCTCACCAATCATGCGGTTGTAGTTGAGCATGAGGAAGATACTCCCGCGACGGATAGTGGTATCTTCGGCGACAATCTCCATGTTGTCTACTTGATGGTAGGTGAGGTAATAGACAGGATGAGCATAGACCGGGAGGTCAAAGCGGTTATTGTGCCCCTTTTCATCGATGAGGACGTACTTGCGTGTGGTATCGGGTAGGGAGAGGAGGTACGAGGCCATGTTGCGATAGCTTTCGTTGAAAGAATCAGACGAATGGACGCTCGCTGGGAAGAAGACAAAGTATTTGGTGAGATTCCACGTGGCACTAAGGCCGAGGGCGACGACGAGGATCGAGAGGAAGGCGAGTTTGGCACCGGCCTGTGAACGGAGGGCCTTTTCGTATATCCAAAAGGCAGGGATCATAGCCATGAGAAAAACAGGCATCTGAGTGCCGATCGAGCGGAGAGCATGGGGGAGACCCTCGTCGGTCAAGAATTCGGGTACGAGCATGGCAAAGAACGACCCGAGGAGAAAGACGTTTCGGAGGAGACGGAGGTCACGATCGCCATCGCGCAGTCTCTTACCGAGCAGGGTGACGGTCTGCCAGATGACAAAGAGGAACCCAGCGAGGAAAAAGGTGCCGACAAATGGGTCGAGTACTGGATAGGGTGGGTAGTTGTGGCGCCAGTTCTGATCACCCCAGAAATTGTATTTGAGAAGCGAGATAGAAAAAGTTTTGGCCATCGTGCCCCAGAGATCACCATGGTTGACTTCGGGAGAAAAGACAGAGATATGCGAAGAGCGCGAGACGAAATCGTCTGGATTCGAGACAAAGAAGTGATAGAGCATGGGGGCGGCAGTGAGAAAGGCGCCGAGGATAAACACGAGGCCGTGCTTCCAGAATCGCCGAAGGAACTTTTCGTAAGAGAGCATGAGGACCGGGAGGAGGATGATGAGGATGAGGGGAGCGACCCGGAAAGCGATGTAGGTGTGGAGTCCTGTCCCAAAGATGAGGCCAGAGATGAGAAAATCTCGGAACCGATGGGTGCGGAGGCCTCGGAAGAAGAAGTAAAAGGAAAAAGTGAGGAGAAACGTCGTCATGATGGCCCGAAAGCCGATACGGGAGAAGTTGATGGCCCAGTACGAGGTAGCGAGCATAAAAGCGGCAATGATGCCGGCACCACGTCTATGGTAGAGCTCGCGAGTGAGGAGGTAGAGGCCGAGGACGGAGAGGGTGCCAAAGAGAATCGAGGCGAACTTGAGTCCAGTGATGGTATTGCCAAATATCGAGATGAAAAAGGCTTGGATGTTGATAAAGAGGCCCTCACGACCGAAGTTGGCAGGGTAAAAGAGTTGGTAGGTGCCGGTTTCAATAGCATGGACAGCATCGACGCCATTGGCTGCTTCGTCGGGATAGAGTCCGACCGGGACTTGCTCGATATGATAGAAGCGGACGACGAACGCGAGGAGGAGGATAGCGACGAGTGTGCCGCCGACGAACCACGTGAGGTGCTTGGGTGCAATCATAGTGTCTTGACAGTCACTCTTGATGAGTCACTGCGTTTTTATATTTTTGTTTCTATGGTAGAATTATAGCAAAGTTGTATACAAAAGAAAAATATTTCGATATGGCGAGGAACGTGCCACAATTTATTGATGTTCCGAGAGGTCCAAGAAAAAAACCTCCTGTTCAAGAGGTGCCAGTTCCTCCAGTTGTGGAAAATCGCCCTCCTTCAGAAACGATTGAAGTGGGCGGTGTTTGGGTGAATGCCACTGGGGACAAGATTTACATCGAGGCTCCAACGATGATTGACGTTACACCGGTCGATCCAGCAGCGGCGAGAGGCATGCAAGCGTTCGGGAGCGTAGCAGAGGTACAAGAATTTTTGGCAAAGAATAACTACACCTTTAGACATATTCGTGGTGCAGTGAAAGAGGATAATCAGGCCGAGCATTCGTATAAGGGTGGCGAATCGGACGAAACCAAGGCCGAGCTAGATAAAAAAATATCTGAATTATTGGAACGTGTCGACAGCGATAGGGACAAGATAAATAGTGTCATAGAAGAGGCGAATAAATTCTCCACACAGGAAGAGTTTGAGGCATTCAAAGGCATTCTCGATGATATTTCGACCAAGACAGAAGGTATTCTTTGGAAAGTAAACAAAATATCTTTGGATGATGACAAGTTAGATGAATCCGAGTCGCAGATGGATGAGATTTTGGGAGAAAAAAGAAAAAACAGAGATGCTCTAAACGAAATAACTGAAGCGTTAGCAGAACTTTTGAAAACCGCAGAAGTTACGTTGGAATCTCTGAAAACACTCGCGGTTTCTTCATCTGATACGACTGGAGAGAACACGACGCCTCCCGCAGACAGTGCTGCCGAATCAACGAAGGAGACACCGGAGAAACGAGGCAATGGTAGTAGTTCGGGTGATGGCGGAGATGGTGGGGATACTGCCTGGCGGAAAGAACTGGATGCCTTTTTGGAGCGTCCGGAAGGCAGGGAAATTATCGATACCTATAAAATGATTGTCACTGGAGAGTGGCGATATTTCTCCGATGCCATCTGGAAAAGTAAGAAGTATATTTCTTTTCACGACAGGCTGGATCTTTGGGAAAAAGACGAGAGATTATTACCTGACATACTGAAAAGACTTGCTAGTGACTTAACAGCAAAACGAGGTGTGACTGCAGAGCAGGCAGAGAGTATATTGGGAGTAGTGCTCCATGAGCTACACGTGGAATATCTAGCGAAACAGGAGGAGAAACGTAAATAAAAAGAAGCAGAGCAATATGAGTGAGATACCAGAAAAAGAGTCCTTGCCACCATTTGAACCAGGTGAGCTTGACGCGTTGGTGGGGAAGTATGCCCCAAAAAAGGGTCCTCGTATGGATAAGGCTCTTGCGGATTTGGATGCTAGCCTCAATTCAGGCTCGATTGAAGTTCAACAACCTACACGAGATGCTGATGTGTCTCAAGATGCTCAAGTACTCACAACTCGGAGGGCGAGTGGTGGAGCGAGGAATATAACAGCTCCATCGAACGAGGTTGTACCGAAACCAGAAAATGCTGACGCTCAAACCTTGCTCGCAGCTTTTATGGTGGAACTCGATGAAGAAGAGGAATTTTTCGTAGTTGCCAAAGACGGACAAAGGGAATCGTTTTGGAAACGGAATGGGAGACTGGAAAATAGAGAGGGGAAGCAGTCA
>CAYUIR010000002.1:12407-33827 GCA_964444815.1 uncultured Bdellovibrionales bacterium
GCCAGACGCGACATTTGATGAGGCACTGGCTTTTCGACCACTGAATCCGGGTGAGCAGGCTCAGTATAAGGGTACTCGTGGTTTTGTTACTATTGCGAGAGATAGTATCTCCGGGCTCTATTGGATAATTGATGAAGGCGTCGATAAAGCCGACAAAGCGCATTTTACCGAGGATGATGTGAAAAATAATGCTGAGCTAGAAAAATGGCAGAGGGTTGAAACGGCTCCCAAAGAACCAAATCCCGATCTCCGTGGCCGTGATCCAAAAAATTATGAGGAGCTTTTTGAAGATGATGTGTGGGAACTCTATGATGCCAGTGGCAACATGAGTAAAAAGTGGATCATAGGAGAGATATATAGAAGGAAGGGAAAGACGTATGTAGCGGTTGAGGAAATGAACGGAAACGATAAGACTGAACGTGAAGCGGAAATTGAAGCTCTGCGTCGTGAACTTCAGGAACAGGGATTCGTATTGCAACAGAGCGGAGAGATAAGTGAGCGTACTCTCGATGGCTCGATGCCCAAGCCAGCCGGAGAAGCTAAGGATGGCGAAAAAATGAGTGAAGTTGAAAGGTTGAAGCAGCTCCTAGAGGGAGACCGGCTAAATTTTGTTACCGTTGATTACAAGCAAAATACTGCATGGAGCAAGGTGACTGGAAAAATTCGTGCTTTACTTGGCGGAGAGAGGAATGATGCGGATACTCGTATAGCGCGGGAGCAGTACGAAAATGCTTTGATAGCACTGCAAAACGCTCAGATTGAAGACATTAAGTCGTCGGGCCTGACGGGCGATAAACTACGTGTTCGGATGGGCGAGATGCTTATGTACTACAAGTATGATGAGCGTGTGAAGTTGTTTGAAACCCGTACTCGAGTGGCTGCTGAACAGAAACATTGGCCACAAAGGGCCTGGGATGTGTATGAGAAAATTGGAAAGAAGTATAATGAACTGCCACCAAAAGTCCGAATTGGGATAGCTGTCGGGGGGTTGGCACTTGCGGGCGGACTCGCCTTTGCTGGGGCAGCCGGGGCTGCAGCGGGAACGCTCGCGTTTCGGAGAGCACTGGCCTCATTTGCTGCCGGGGCCAGTTTGAATAACATTGCTGACAAATCGGCGGAAGGCGTAAGAAAGTATAGAGTTGGTAAAGAACACGATCGTGAGATGGCCCGTTTGGGAGCACTGGAGAATCAGCCTCCCGAGGTAGCACTCGAACTGTTTGAAAAATTCTTGGCCAAAGACCGTGAGACCATAGACAAGAAATTCCAAAATCAGAAAACCGAGCAGATTTTGAGACGAACATTTATTCTCGGTGGGTCTGGTTTGGCGAGCACGTACTTTTCATTTAAAGGTATCTCGGATTTCCTCGGTGGTGATGTGCGGAGCGCAGCCGATAAGGCGAGTGATTTGCAGAAAGTCATAAAAGAAAAAGGTATAAAGGTGCCGGGTGCAGCCTCGGCCCCAGAAACAGGGGCATCGGCTGCGCGTGTCGAGCGAGCTTCTGTCGCTGCGGCACCAGCTTCTGCTTCATCAGCTCCTACTACTGCTTTCGCACCAGAACGGGCAACATCGGCCCCGGGCGGTGCTACACCTACCGTGGTGCCCAAAGTGGAACTAGCGTCTACACAAGTGGTCAAACCAGAGATTGCGTCGCTACAAAAGGTCTATGATGTGACCGGAGCCGATGGCAAGCGTGGTCTGTGGGGCATCCTTGATAATCGGTTGCCCGAGGGATTCAAGGGAGACAAGAATCGAGCGATTCAGCTCATGCAAAATGCGATGCGAGAGAAGCTAGATGCCATGTCACAGGCAGAGCGAACCAAGTTAGGCTTTTCGAAGGGACTGCCTGATGGCCGTGTCAATCTCGACTTTATCAAGCCTGGGGACAAGATAGACTTTGGAGCGCTCCTCACGCCGCAGGAAATACAGGACGCTCTCGACGGCAAATCAGTCGGTACACCGAGTACTACAGGTGTCGTGGAGAAAGTAGCGAAAGTCGCGAGTGAGGCAGGAAAGACTGTCCAGGCGCCTGATTTTTTGGAACAATTGGAAAATGAGAAAGGTGTCGGTTTTGAGCGTGCCATTGATAAGATATCGGATTCACGTTTTACAGAAGGAATAAATCCAGGTATTACAGATCCGTACGAAGATGCCACGGGGCTGAAAGCGAAGTCTTTGGTAGGGGTAACAGACCCATACGAGGATGTACCAGCGCAGACTGGCCCGAGTCAAGATGTAATACGGAGTGTATATAACGCCAAAGAAATGGCAGCAGCCCAAGTCGTTGAGACAAAAACCGTGGCCATGAGCGCCTTTGAACGGGCACCAGTAGAGTTGAAGAGGGAGATGATGCTCCAGATGACGGGTGACATACGTAAGTCAGTATTCTTGACGCCTCAGCTCATGGCAGACACGCGCATGAACGCACCGTTTGACTATACTATCAATCGGGGTGCGATGGGCTATGTCCAGATGGGCCGCATCACGGAGCGGTTTTCCGAACTCCACAGCGGTCGATTTATGCGATTCAATCGAGATGCCTTCCCGCTTCATCCCTCCCAGGTGGACCAAGTGGTGCGCTTGGTATCATTGGCTCAAGACCAGCGATTCTTTGGTACTGCAGGATTGCCTCGACCAGTTGAGAATGTGGATCAGTATACTCGTCGCATCGCTCATCTCGCCCTCTCCACCGGGAAAGAACGTGAACTCTTCTCGCTCCTTCAGGGGAGACGTAATTCAATTATCTAATTAATGACCACTATGGCCCTCGACCAAGCACAATTGCGGGAAGAATTGATCAAGGCGTTTCACCTCGAGCAAATCCCTGAGGATAAGCGAGACGAACTGCTCGAGAAAATGGGCGAAGCGCTCCTCAAACGGGTGTTTCTCGCCACCATGGACAAGATCGGTGAAGAGGGTATCAAAGAGTACGAGGCGCTCCTTGATCAAGAAGCCAAACAGGATGAAATTGAAGCGTTTTTTGAATCAAAGATTCCGGGGTATGATGTCTTTGTCCGTGATGTCGCCACTCTATTCAAAGAAGAGATGACCAAAGCGCTGTAATTCCTCACACTATTCTGTACGACTATGCCGAATATACCAGAAGAGAAACTGCCCGAAGTAACCCCCGTCTCATCACCTGAGAGTGTCGCGAGTAACCCAGAGGGGAGCGTGTCACCAGTGATGGAGGCTCCGTTTGCTCCCGAGACGGTGCCAGAAAAGGCTTCTGAGGCTTACCGTGAGCTCCTCTCCAAAGTGACCCCAACCAAGCAGGCGACACCGGCGGATGATGACCATGAGGATACCGTCATCCTCGATGCAAAGCATATTGGCGCCATGACTGATGAGGAGAGTAAAGTGCAGAAGCTCCTCGACCTTGCTGGGACCAAAGGTGTGATTCATGCAGTCAAAGTGGCTCGATCCCTCAAGGACTACTATGCGCTCGATCGGATGCACGACGAGTTGGCTGGCAAATTCTATGACGGACTGCTAGAGAAGGGTTTGATCGAAAAAGAATAGTAGGGACAGAATTGCATAAAACAAACATCAAATATGGAAGTGACGTTTGACCTCAATATCGTCTTGGTGCCGCTCGCGTACCTCTTTGCTTTCTTTGCCCTCACCAGCGGGATTTTTCTTGTGGTGCGGAGTTTCTTCCGCTTTCGGTACCAGGTCAACCAGTCGCTCAACATGGATCTCGAGGTGATCCGGGTCCTTCGCCAGAAAGAGGGCGAGGGTCAAGCGCAGAACGCTGAAGCCTGGAAAGATGAGATCACCGCCATGGAGCAACTCTTGACCTCGCTCGCCTCGCTCAAGCCCACCGGCAATTTCTTGAAAAAGATGTTTTTTGAGGCACCCAATATCGTGTTTGAAATCGCCAATCCTTCCTCGTCTGAAGAAATCTTTTTTTATCTCTCGGTGCCTAAGCGCTATCGGGAGAGTGCGGAGAAGCAGATCCATAGTTTTTTCCCACATGCCGTCGTCGAGAAAGTAACTGATTATACTATCTTTTCGCCAGGGAGTTTTGCGGCAGTTTCTATCCTCGAACTCAAAGAGAGTCACGCTCTCCCACTTCGGACCTACCGTAACCTAGGAGTTGATCCCTTGAATGAAATATCGAACTCTCTCTCCAAACTCGCGACCGAGGCCGAAGGAGCCGCTATCCAGATCCTCCTCTCACCAGCTGGGACTGCTTGGCGGGGTGAGGGTCACAAGATCGCTCAGCGCATGCAAGAGGGTAAGCGCCTCAAGGATGCTCGGAAGGGTGACTCTCTCACCGCGGGCCTGGGCAAGAATATGGTCTCCGCCCTCTCTCCACCCAAGAAAACTCCGACCGTGCCGGAAGAAAAAAAGACCGTGTCACTCACTCCCGAGGAGCAGGAGCTTGTGAAGTCAATCGACAGTAAGACCAGTAAGACTGCCTTCCGGGTCAATATCCGCCTCTTGGCGTCCGCGGCGACAGAGGAACGGGCCGAAGAGATTGTGGCGCACCTCGAGAATGCATTCGGGCAGTTTGAGAACCCAGAGGTGAATAGTTTCCGGATCAAGAAGCGAGTCAAGAGTAAGACCGCGGTCTATGACTATATTTTCCGCAACATCGACGATGAAAGTATCATGATTCTCAATGTCGAGGAATTGGCGAGTATCTTTCATTTCCCTATCTCCACGACCGCGACGCCCAAGATCAAGTGGCTCAAAGCCGGCGCTGCTCCGCCACCGGTCAATATCCCGACTGAGGGGATCCTCCTCGGGTACAACGAGTACCGGGGCGCCAAGTCCGATATCCGCATCACTGATACCGACCGGCGTCGTCACATGTATGTCATCGGACAGACTGGTGTCGGTAAGTCGAACTACCTCCAAGAAATGGCCAAAAAGGATGCTCAATCCGGCAAAGGTTTCTGCTTTATCGATCCTCACGGTGACGCCATCGAGGATATCTTGACGGCCATCCCGAAAGAACGAGCTGAGGATGTCATCATCTTTGATCCCTCCGATGTCGAGCGACCGATTGGTATCAACATGCTTGAGTATGACCCGGCTCATCCGGAGCAGAAGACCTTTGTCATCAACGAGATGATTGGTATCTTTGACCAGCTCTATGACTTGAAAGCCACCGGTGGACCGATGTTTGAGCAGTATATCCGGAACGCCATGCTCCTTATCATGGAGCACCCCGAGAGTGGCTCGACTCTTATGGAGATCCCCAAGGTCTTGGCTGATGAAGAATTCCGTCGCTACAAGCTCGAGCACTGTACCAATCCGATTGTGCGTGACTTCTGGATGAAGGAGGCTGAGAAGGCTGGGGGAGAGGCGTCCTTGGCCAACATGGTCCCGTACATCACGTCCAAACTGACCACCTTCATCAGTAACGACATGATGCGCCCGATCATCGCTCAGCAGAAGAGTACCCTCAATTTCCGCGAGCTCATGGATAGTGGCAAGATCGTCCTTGTTAATCTTTCCAAGGGGAAAATCGGTGAAATTAACGCCAAGCTTCTCGGTATGGTGATTGTGGGCAAGATTCTCATGGCCGCCCTCTCCCGCGTCGATACGCCCGAGTCAGAACGACGCGACTTTTATCTCTACCTCGATGAGTTCCAGAACGTGACGACGAACTCGATCGCGCAGATTCTCTCCGAGGCTCGCAAGTACAAACTCGTCCTCATCCTGGCGCACCAGTTCATCGCTCAGCTCAAAGAAGAAATTTCCAAGGCCGTGTTCGGAAACGTCGGTTCCCTCACTGTCTTCCGAGTCGGGCCAGAGGATGCCGAGTTCCTCGAGAAGCAGTTTGCCCCAGTCTTTACGGCGAACGACATCGTAAACGTCGACAACTACCAGTGTTTTGCTCGGCTCCTCATGAACAACGAGCTCACCAAGCCATTTAACATGAAGACCTTTGCGCCAACTCATGGCGACCAAGAGGTAGCCAATGCCCTCAAAGAACTCTCCCGTCTCCGCTATGGCCGTGACGCCACCATCGTCAACCGGGAAATCATGTCTCGCATGCAGCTCGCTCAAGGTGCTGTGGTGAAGTAAGACATTGGAATTGCTAAAAAAGGCCTATTGAGGCCTTTTTTCGTTGTAGAGAATGCTCTTATTTACAATTTAACTCCAAAACGCTACCATAGGGGCGTTCCTTACCAAGAGCCCTGATGAGCCAAAATTGGCCATCAGATCAAATCTCTCACCTGAAAGGTTGAGGTCATGGATATGAAAGCAAGTGGCCACAACCTTCGGGTTTGCGGTCAGGAAAAAGGAGTTCGGCCAGAATTGGTGGAGCGTGTTCGATTGATGCTGGGTGCGGTCTTGAAGCCGGTAGCCAAAAAGGGATCATTATGGGTCTATATCATGACCGGCCCGAGTGAGGTGCTGAAGCATACGTCCCAGTATCACCTCGAGATGGAGCCAGGCTCTGAGCGTTCTCCCAGGATGGTCCATGTGACTATGCGGGCCAGTCTGCTGCCAGATGGATCAGTACATGGAATGCTTCAGCTCCCAGAGGATGTCCCACGAGATAAATTCATCAACGCTGTTACTCCAATCATCGCTACTCTGAATCACGCTGGTTGGAGTGGGGTACTATTGCACGAACAGAGAGAGCAAGCCTTTGATGTCGGGCGGCCAGCGCTCGTGACTCCTCTCAGGCAGGCCATGCGGGGCGCAGGCAGATCAGAAGATGACGACCAGCAACCTCCACCCAGAGTCACGAAAACTGTGGATGGCATAACGATGATTCAGCAGTTGCGTGCTGAAGCTTTGGCCCGGGGGCAACTTGACCCACCGGTTCGTCCAGCTCCAAGACCGAAATCCCCAAGTGCGGTAGCCAGCGCGCCACCTCGGCGCGAAGCGTCGTTGCAACGCACGAACGTAGCTACGAGTGAAGTAGTGCCAAGGAATTTCCCTGCAACTCGGAGCGGGCATGCTCCTGCTCAAACAAGAAAGGAGGCAGAGATGCCTACTGAGACACACGAGGATAAGCTGGTTCGCTTCTTGAGCAAACTGTTGACTCAACCTTCCGTGAACAATGGCACATTTTCTGGCAAGGGGATCGTCGAGATTGCTCAACCGATTTTCCCCGAGCAGAAGCATGGCTGGCATCGGAGGGGCGCTCTGTTTGAGTTGGAGAAACTCGGATGGATACGGGTGGTCGGTCATGGCGAATATCAGGTGGAGCAAGGCTTTGTGGCCCAGCACCACCCTGGGATGACCATCATGCCTCGAGCCAAGGTATCGCAAGTCACTCAGTTCAAGGGGTCGAAGCCCAATGGCCACGCACGTGAGCCGGAAAGCTTCCAGTCTTTGCTTGAGCAGCGGACCGCGCTTGATCAGAGGATCCGGGATCAAGCGCTCAGTGAACAGAAGCGACGACAAGACGCGATTGAAGTTCTTCGGGTCCATTTGGCGGAAGCCGAAGCTGAGCTGGTGAACTTCAATGTGGAGCATGCAGGACTGCTTCCTCCGGTTTCACAGGCTTCGCGCCCGTAGTCGAGTAGAACCCACCCGTGTTTGGCAGCTGCCAGGCACGGTTTTTTTATTACCAACAACTACTTCAACTTGAAAGAGAGAAGTGAATCGGCGGTGCCGATGAAGAGCTCACCGTTTTTCTCATTGACGGAGAGGGTGCGACCATCGGAGAATTTCTCGTGGGAGAGTTCGCGGATAAGGCGACCATCTTGGTTCCAGATGAGGATGCGGTGGTGGGTGGCATCGAGGCCGTAGACGTTTTGGAGACCAGGAAAGGTGTAGAGACTGACGATACTCATGCCATCGGCTGGACTCTCAAAGGTGCTACTGGCACGACCACGGAAATAGCCTCGGATAGTCGAGGGGTCAAGCATGAGATAGAGCGTTTCATTGACCGAGAGTCGCGTGCTCGGCTCGATCGTGACTGTGTCTCGGAGCCAGGGCGTACCAGCCCCAAAGCCACCCTCAGCCCGAGGGAAGCGGTAAATCTGGTCGGTGGCGCTGTCGAGGGCGTAGAGATAGGTGAGGTAGCTCCCGATACCGGAGAGACCATTCTTTGCCTCGAGGGGGAGGGTGTTTTCGATGTATTTCTTGGTGATGGGGCTCCAGGCGTAGAGAGTGCCACGATCGGTCGCGACAAAGATGAGACGGAGGTCATTCATAGCGGTGGCAAACTGTACTCGGCCACTTGGGAGTGGATAAGTCTCGCCACTTAGGGTCCGTACGCCAGTAGGCATGATGATGTAGAGCTCGTCATTGAGGATTAGTGACGAGACCATACCGTCAAGCGAGGCGATGGCTACGGTGAGCTCACCCATGTTTTGGTTGGTTTCGCCGGGATCAGCTGGATGTGTGGTAGGAGGAGTAGCGACGACCGGAGTCGGGGCCGGAGCATCACTCGTGGTAGGACGGAAGACCATATAGCCCACACCGATGAGGAGGAGCACTGTGATGGCCGGTATACCAACCTGGTATGGACGAGGGAGACCGAGGAAAGTAGTCCGGGCCTGCTCAAGGCGGGGGGCGATGGTGGACCAGGTATGTCGCAAGAGACGCTGTACCTGGTGGCCCAAGCGGAGTCTCCGGAGAGTAGCGAGGAGTTGTGTCGCGTGTCGTTTGGTCGCGGTGCTCACCGTATCGATGCGTGCCGCTAATCCCTGCCACCATGGGGCGAAATCAAAGCGTGGGAGTGTCATCTTCTCTTTGGGTGGTTGTTCCGCCGGAGTCTCATCGGGGGCAGAGGAAACGCTCGTGTTCTGGCGCTGGTAGAAGGAAGCGAGGCGCCCCTTCAAGAAATCGGGCATTTCTGTCTCAGGAGACCCTTCTGGTGGTGTCGGTTCTACTGGTGCCTCAACTGTTTCAATTACTGCCTCGTCAGGCACCTCGAGAGGGGCAGGACGGGGAATGTCAGTGATACGAGGAGGAGCGACAGGGGTGGGAGCTGGTGGTACAGCGAGGGCGCGTTCCTCCGCTTCGAGGCGGGCCCGGGCAGCTCGTTCTTCGGCTCGTTTGGCTTGAGCCTCGGCGATTTTGCGCCAGGCTCGACGAAACACTCGGCCCGTACGTCGCCCGAGTACGGCGGTAGTTTCTCCGAGAGCGGTAAACCCAAGGCTGGTGCGTTTGCCGAGTTTGCGGAGGTTTTTGCTCTGATTCGTGAGAGCGACTTGGGTGAGGCGGAGCCATTCTTCGCCACGGAGACTGAGTGCCTCGAGCCAAGGGTGCTGGTCGGACGCGATGGGAGTATCACCCTGGACGTAGATGTGACCTGTCTTGTTGTCAATGTACTCCTCTTTTTCGATGTGCTTTTCGATGAGGACGTCTTCGACCGAAGGGGCTTCGCTCGGTTTCTTGGAGGCAAAGGCTGACTGACTAAAAACGTTGTTGACTCGGACGGGTGCCGTTGTTTCGGTCGTACGCGGCTTGTCTTGGGGGGTGGGCGCAGAGAGAGCTTCTCCCTCGTACACGTCGGTCACGATGAGGCCAGCCATGTCGAGCTCATTGACGAGGGCCGTTTTTAGAAATTGGGTGAAGCGCTCACGATCCATCCTGACAGCGTGGCGCGAGAGCTCTTCGAGCGAAAAGAGCGCCAGGAGCTCGGGCGAGGTGAGGAGTGCCTGGTCCTCGGCCATGAGGCGACCACTTGAGACTTCGACAAACGTCTTGATTGGGTGGATGGAGGATTCGTCGGACGCGAGGCCATCACTGATATCAGCCAGATTCTCTCCTCGGAGGAGAAGGATCTTGGACTGGCCGGTGACCGAAAAATGGAGGTTGTTCTTTTCGAGCACTCCGAGAGCACCATGGAGCTTGCCGAGCCAGGTGACGTTGCCGTGCTTGACCAGTTCGGCCAGGGCGAGGTTGATTTTGTGGAGGGCAGCCTCGAAACTCTCGATGGCTCCACGGCGGGGGTTACTGAAGTATTCTTTTTTGGCGACGGAGGCGAGGAAATTGACGATATAGGCGGAGTCCTCGGACTGATCGTCAATCTCAAACACGCCGACCAGGGTACCGAGACCGGCTTTGGTGACGTTTTCACCCGTGTAGCTAAAAGTTCGGATAAACGGCTGAAAAGATCGGCCGTTGGCGACAAGAATCTCCGTTACCGAAGTGGTGAGCTCTGGGAGTGACGTGGTTTTGTCCTTTCGTTTTTTCTCTTGCATAGACTCCTACAGTATACCACAAAAAGCTCTCTGATAAGAGCTTTTTGGCAATTATTCACCACGGAAGCGCCTTTTTGACTTTTCCAGGCGTTTCTCTATACTGAAGGGGATAGTGTTGGAGGTCCGCCCTCTTTCTCGAATGCGCTAATTTCCGAATCTCCGCTTTACGTATGTCACTTGCCCTCTTCGATAGTCTCTTTGGTTCCAAAGCTCGTTCTCGCTTGATTCGCTTCTTTCTCCTCAATCCTGGAGCCGAATTTACGACCTCAGAGGTCTCGGAAAAGACGCTCATCGCTCGGGGCGAGGCCTCCCGTGAACTCGTACGTCTCGCCAAGATGCGGCTCGTTATCGAGCATACCCGCAAGGGCAAGAAGACTTTTTCGGTCAATGAGGAGTTCCCATTTTATACGGAATTAAAGAGTCTCGTCTCCAAGTTGAACGTCCACGCGCAGTCCCAGATCTTTCGCAAGCTCAAAATTGTCGGTGAGATCAAGCTCGTGCTCATCAGCGGTCTTTTCCTCAATTACCCCAAGAGTAAAGTCGATATGATCATGGTGGTGAACAATGTGAATCGCACCAAGTTGAAACACGCTATTGCGCATCTGGAGGCTGAGGTTGGCAAAGAAATCCGATTTGTCCTCATGAATATGGAAGAGTTTCACTATCGTCTCAACATGCTCGATCGGTTTTTTATCGAATTTCTTGAGGCTCCGTATGAGGAGGTTGCCAACAAAGTACCTGAACTGAAGCGTTTTATTGCTGGGATGAAGAAGTAGAAGCGAATACTGACACAAAAACATCTATGTCGTTTCCGGTTATTCTCTTTATTGGTATTGCTGTGGCGAGCCTCCTGTTTGGACTCGCCTTTTTCTTCTCGCGGAGCTCGAAGCGAGATGAGGGAGCACTGCAACTTTCTGAGCAGATGCTTGGTCTCGAAAAGCGCTTTGATGAGCGGATGCAGTTTATCTCAGCCACGCTCAATCAGCAGCTCGGGACCTTTCAACACACGCTCGATCGGCGACTCGATGACAATACCAAGCGTCTCGACCAGCGCCTCGATGTGGCAGCTCGCTCGTATGGCGATGTGCAAAAGAGTCTCGTGGAGATGAAACAATCAAGTGACAAGATACTCGAAGTGGGCAAAGAGGTAGCGTCGCTCCAAGAAATCCTCAAGGCCCCCAAGATCCGAGGTGGCTTTGGCGAACTGATGCTAAAGGACCTCCTTATGCAGATGCTTCCCAAGGAGAATTTTGCTCTCCAGTACGGATTCAAGAGTGGCGAGACGGTGGACGCGATTATCCGACTTCAGGGTGGACTCATCAGTGTAGACTCCAAGTTTCCGCTCGAGAATTTCAAGCGGGTGATGACGGCGGAGGGTGAGGTGGAGCGGAAAGCGGCCAAGCGCCAGTTCTATGTCGATGTCAAAAAGCACATCGATGCCATCGCCGGCAAATACATCGTGCCGGAGGAGGGGACGCTCGACTTTGCACTCATGTATATCCCAGCTGAAAACGTTTACTACGAGATTATTATCAAAGATGATGATGAACAGAGTCTCCTCGACTATCTCGGGACAAGGCGGGTGATCCCGGTCTCGCCCAACTCGTTCTATGCCTATATGCGGACCATCCTCTTTGGACTGCAGGGCTTTCAGATTGAGAAACGAGCCAAGGAAATCATGGGGCAACTCGAAAAGCTGGGACGCTCCTATGAACGCTTTGAAAAGGAGTTTGATGTCTTGGGGGGTCACATCGGCAACGCTCACAAGAAGTTCGAGGATGCGGAGAAGTATCTCGGCAAATTCGGTGATCAGCTCGATAGGACGCGTCTCGGGCAGGGTGCCGGTGCTGCGTCTCCGGAGGCCTTGGATGAAGCTTAGTATCTCGTGACTATAAGTATGATGAGTGGGAGTATGGCCGAACAACCGCTAACAGACAATACTTGGGAACGACCCCTGGCCCGGACCGAGGGAGGGGTAACTTTCGGGCGCAATCTCTTGGTACGGACTCTCGTAGGATCAATACTCGTACTCCTCCTCGCCAATACTCTGCTCCTCTTCTTTTTTATCCGACCGAGCGAGACGCCAATAGTCCTCCACTACAATGTCTATTTTGGGGTGGACCTCCTCGGTATCTGGTGGCAAGCTTATATGCTCCCAGTATTGGGAGGGCTCTTTTTTATCGGGCATATCCTCCTCGCCCGTCGTTTCTACGAGAGGATGGAGCGGATTGCGTGTCACCTGATGCTCCTCTCTGCGGTGTTTCTTTCTCTTGGACTGCTTATATCGGGAGTGAGTGTCTCATTTATTAACTACTAAGGTACGCGACATGAGGACCGAGCTCTTTCTCCCTCCGGTAGCTATCGCTTTTGTGCTTTCGGGGGCACTCTCCCTTCTTTTTTTGCTGGGATCACGCCTGGTTACGCGCACCTGGCGTACAGGGAGTCGCCATGATGGGAAAGCCCATGTTTCACGGTTTGGTGGACTAGCGGTTGCTTTGGGATTTATTGGCGCAGTGCTCCTCGATGAACATTTGGTCCTGAGTCGAGAGATATGGGGTCTCCTCACTGGAGGGGTGTTCATCGCGCTCGTGGGTCTCTGGGATGACTTTCACGAGCTCTCATTTAAAGCCCAGGGCTTTTTTCAGGTTGCCGTGACCGTTATCATCTTTATCTTCGGTATCCGTATTTCAGCTGTCAAAAATCCTTTTGGTGATGTGCTCATCCTCCCGGAGCAGGGAGTGTGGCCAATCCTCCTTGGCTTCCTCTTGCTTCTCGCCTGGATGGTGCTTGTCCTAAACGCGGTGAATTGGCTCGATGGCCTCGATGGACTCTTGGGGAGCGTCTCACTTATTGTTTTCTCTATTATATTCTTTCTCAGTCTCAAGCCCGAAGTGAACCAGCCACCCGTGGCGCTCCTCGCCTTTGCTGCTCTGGGAGCCGTGCTCGGATTTCTCCTCTTCAATATCCATCCGGCGCGAATTTTGGCAGGCACATCCGGATCATTTTTTATTGGTTTTCTCATCGCGGCACTCGCCGTCATCGCTGGTACCAAGATCGCGACCGCCCTCTTGGTCCTCATATTGCCGGTGGCTGATGCTCTCTTTGTTATCGGAGCACGACTGCGGGCTGGTGTCTCTATCTTTGAGGCTGATGAGCGACATCTCCACTATCGTCTCCGAGCCCTCGGGTGGTCCGAGCGACGGATAGTCGCTTTCTTTATCCTCCTCACGGGGAGTATTGGTGGTCTCGCGCTTGCGACGGTAGCTATGGGGAAATTTGTTGCCTTTCTCTTGGTACTCACCCTGGTGCTCGTATTCCTCTTTTGGGTTGAGCGGGAGCTTGGGCGTAAAAAACCTACACTATCCTCGGTATGAAGCGCTTTCTTCTTGGCGGATGCGCTGGCGTCGCGCTCCTTTGTGGGGCACTCTATTGGTGGGGATGGTGGGGAGGACAGACGGAGTTCACTGCTCCGACTCGAGTGAGCATAGGCAGAGAGTCGTTTACGCTTGAGGTCGCGATGACTGATGAGGCTCGGGCAATGGGACTCGGAGAGCGGGACAGTCTGTGCCAAGAATGCGGGATGCTATTTGTATTTCCGAGGTCAGCGAGATATATTTTTTGGATGCAGGGCATGAGATTCCCCCTTGATATTGCTTGGATAGAAGATGATGTGGTTGTTCATATTGAGCGATGGATACCGAGTGAGAGCAAAGAGCGGTATCAGCCAGCGCGGCCCGCATCACGGGTCCTTGAGGTCAATGCGGGGGCACTTGAGAGCGTGAGAGTAGGGGATCTAGTCACCTTTCAGTAAAAGGAGCATAAACCCAACAAAAAACCCCGCCGTTGCGGGGTTTTTGCTTTTCTCTAGAGAAAGAACGGAGAGACTTACGATAACGGTCTTAGCGGTAAGCGTTCACGCGAGCAGAATACTTCTTGAGATTCTGGAGCTGACGATCATTCAGAGTCTTGGATTTCTCAATGGCCTGGTTAATCAGAGCCTTGGAGAATTCGATCGAGCTTCCTACTTTCACAGCGCCATTGTGGGCGACGTTCTTGCGGAGGTAGTCTTCGATGTAGATCTTGTGTTCGGCAGTGAGTGATGAATCCGGATTCTTTTCGAGTGTGTGGGCGAGGGCGCGACGAGCGAGATGAGTCGCTCCATCTCCGCGTCCTGCCTGTTCGACGAAAGAAACTTCAGTTTCACGGCTCTGCTCTGTAGCAACCGCTCCATTGGTCGTGACGGCGTTTTTGACACCGGTCGGAGCAGGAGTGGTCTTGCCTTCTTCATTCATGACTACCGAAGCGTCATCACCCTTGGTATCAAGGAGCATACTGTCATCAGTCACTGTCTGTGACCGCTGTGAGTACGAGTAGATACCAAATGCGATAGCTGCAACGATAAAGACGCTGACGAGAATGCGGAGATTTTCCTGAACCCATGCCTTGACCTGGTTGGCAGACGTTTCTTCTTCAAACATCGGATCTTGATGTTCCATAGTGTACACCTCTCTTTCTAGGTTCTTTGATATTTTTTAAAGTTCTGCTTGCGTTGAAGCTCGTGGCAGGGAAAGTTTTGAGGCTTTCTCAAGCCATGTCGACCCCCTGTCTCTTCATAGTAAAGGGTGAGAAATACACTGTCAACTAGACAAAAATAGCTATTTTCAGCCTGGTATGGGGAAGATAATGAGGAAAAGAAGCAGCTTAATTGTGAAGAGTATTAAAATTTAAAGCTCCAATTACATAATGACAAATCAATTCCCAATCCGCGAATGATGAATGGAATGTAGGTGATTAAAAAATTTAAATTTGAATCATTGATTTCCTGCCTGCCGGCAGGCAGGGATATTTGTCATTTGAAATTTTAAATTGTAGTGTGCACGATGCGAGAGTGTGTAGAAAATATTTGTCAGGTGAAAATTATTTCTGTGTTGATCAATCGTTTACTCTTGACAGTATTTTATTTTACTTTGCATTTTCAAAAAAAAGAGTATAATAAATACATACAGAAAAAAATCTGTATCACGCACAAAACTTGTGACGTGAAAAATAAAAAATAAAAGTCCTCATGTTCTACGCTTTGGTGTAAACCTACATCAAACAAAAAAGAACAGAGGTTTAGAAGGAGGTGAGTATTATGGCAGCAAAGAAAAAGGCAACAAAGAAGGTTGCAAAGAAGAAGGTGGCAAAGAAGAAGACCGCCAAGAAGGTAACCAAGAAGAAGGCCACCAAGAAGCGCAAATAGTTTTGCCTTCGGTCTTTGGGTAAAACCAAAACAAAAAATCCCCGTTTCATCGGGGTTTTTTGTTGTCGAAAATTTTAAATTGTGGCTTGGATGAGCCGGTCTCGACCACTGAGGTCCTGGAATACGAGGGGTGTGGCCTGGGGGAATACTGTACGGATATGTTTGGTGAGCAGGATGGTTTGTTCGGGACTGATTTCGAAGAAAAAAGTGAGAGAACGAACGTGCGGGAGGAGGGCGCGCACTTCGATGAGGAGTCGTGTGTAGTGGTCGAGCCCATCCTCACCACTTACGAGAGCATTCTCGGGCTCGTAGTCCCGTACGTCAGGATCACTCTCGTGATAGATGTCATGTGAGAGATAGGGGAGGTTCGCTGTGATGATGAGATGATGATCTTGTAGGAGAGGGATTGGGAGATGCTCTAGGAGATTACTTTCAAGAAAGGTAATTTTTGTTGCGATGTCATGTCGCATGGCGTTGTCCTTTGCGATAGCAAGTACGCTTTTTGATATATCGAGTGCAAAGTACTTGATCTCTGCTTTGTGAGTGAGCTCCTCAATTTCTTTGGCGAGCGTGATGATGATGTTGCCGCTGCCTGTTCCGATATCAATCAGGTCTATAATTTCTCGCTCGCTCCTGATTTTAGATTTGGTTTTCATCAATTGATCAAGCACGCGTTCGATCAGGTGCTCGGTTTCTGGACGAGGGATGAGGGTATCTCTCGTTACGTGAAATTCGCGCCCATAGAACTCGCGATGACCGGTGATATAGGCCACTGGTTCGTGCTTGAGGCGACGACGGAGGTAGGCTTCTGCCTTGGTGGCCACCTCGGGACTGAGTTCGTATTCTGGATGCGCCAAGAGAAAGACCTTGTCTCGGTGAGTGGCGTGACTGAGGAGTAGAAAAAAATCTTCCGGCGCGAGGGACGGAAGAAACCGGGATTGGAGCTCACGTAGAGTCATAGATTACCTCTCAGTTTGTTCCAGTTTACGTCGGATATCTTCTGCTTCGAGGGCATCAAGGATGGGGTCAAGGCCACCACCGAGGATAGTGGGGATACTACTCCAGGACTCTTTGATCCGGTGATCGGTGACCCGATCCTGGGGGTAGTTGTAGGTGCGGATCTTTTCACTGCGATCGCCAGTCCCAATCTGGCTCTTTCTTGCATCGCCAAGTTCTTTGGCCTGACGCTCTTCTTCGAGCTGAAAGAGACGAGAGCGGAGCACCTTCATGGCTTTCTCACGGTTCTTGATCTGAGATTTTTCGTCTTGGCAGGAAACGACCAGTCCGCTCGGCATGTGAGTGATGCGGACAGCGCTATAGGTGGTATTGACCGACTGGCCACCAGGGCCCGAGGAACAAAATGTGTCGATACGGAGGTCGGCTTGGTTCACGGTGATTTCGACATCCTCTACCTGAGGGAGGACAGCGACGGTCGCGGTCGAGGTGTGGATCCGGCCTGCTTTCTCGGTCTCTGGTACACGCTGGACACGATGGACACCAGACTCATACTTCATTTTTTGATAGACAGATGTCGTGCTCCGGCCCCGGTTGATTTCAAAGACGGCCTCCTTAAAGCCTCCTACCTCAGTCTGGTTGGAATGCATCATCTCGAGGTGCCAGCCTTGCTTCTCAGCATAGTGCGCATACATGCGGAAGAGTTCCGCCGCGAAGAGGGAGGACTCATCACCACCAGCACCACCTCGGATTTCGACGATGACGTCCTTGTCATCATGTTTGTCTTTGGGGAGGAGGAGACGGGTCAGATGGCTCTCCAAAGCGACTTTTTCTTCGGCGAGGGCGATGTTTTCTTCGACGGCCATGGTCTTGAGCTCTGGGTCGGTGGCTTCGTCGTGGGTGAGTTCGGCATTATCACGCATGCTTTTTTCGATAGCTCGAAAACGACCAATCCGTTCCATGATGGTATCAAGTTCGGTCTTGCGTCGACCGAGCTCGGCAAATTTTTTATTGTCACGAACGACGTCCGGTTGGCTGAGAGCAGTCTCAACTTCTTGGTATTCGCGTTCGATTGCGGTGAGGAGGTCCTGCATAGATGTTAGTATACCACTTTAAAGCAAAAATCCCGGTCTGTCAGCCGACAGAGGGATTTTTTGCGCTTTCAGAGTTTTCAGACAGAAGATGAATAAAGAAAGCGCGCGAAGCACGAGCTAAGCAGCAACCTTCTCAGCTTTCTTGGCATCAGCCTTTTTGTCGTCCTTTACCTTGGGTGCCTTCTTACGGGCTACCTGCTTGGCCTGAGACTTTTCAGCCATCTTCTTGAAGCGATCGACACGACCAGTAGTGTCGATGACCTTTTTCTTGCCAGTGTAGAGCGGATGACAGAGGGCACAGATTTCAGTGTGCATAGCTTCGACGGTCGAGCCGGTCGTGAGGACAGCACCACAGGCACAGGTGATAGTGGCCTCGGCGTAGTATGTTGGGTGGATGCCTTTTTTCATAGGAAAGGTCTCAGTGGAGAGAAGTTATAACGTAGTCGAGAGTGTAGCATGGATATCTGATATTGGCAACCCCGTACCATTTCTGTATGGTTTTCGGGTTTCTTTTGAGGAAAAAGGCTTGGGGTTGCCAAGGGACCAAATCTTTGTTACACTACCTGCTGTATTTGTCTGTCCTCTGGAATCTCCATACAGGACGGTAAATCAGACATATTCTGTCGTCGAGTCTCTTCCTGGCCTGCCCTGTGCAGTGCTTATGAGGCTCATACAAGGCACAGAATAGGTGGCTCCTCGGAGCATTAATTACCTAAGGAAAAAGAGTATGAGCGAGGTTACGAAGGAAGTCGAGGCAGAGGCCCCGAAGCAGGTAGTCGTAGAGAACTACTTCTCTACTATTGATATGAAGAAGCTCGATGTCAGTCTCGAGGGACTGCTCAAGGCAGGTGTGCACTTTGGCCACCTGAAGTCGCGTCGTCATCCCAAAATGGATGAATATATCTATACGACCCGCAAGAGCATCAATATCTTGAATCTGCAGAAGACAGTGGAGAAGATGGATGAGGCCGCCCGTTTCCTCTCCAGTGTGGTGAAGAATGGTCAGCCGATTCTCTTTGTCGGGATGAAGAAGCAGACGCATGAGACGGTTAAGGCACTTGCCACCCATGTCGGTCAGTACTATATGGTTGATCGTTGGCTCGGTGGGACCCTCACGAACTTTGAGTGTATCCGTGGACGTGCTCGTCACCTCCAGGATCTCGAAGCCAAGTTTGCCTCTGGTGAGTTCAAGAAATACACCAAGTTTGAGCAGGCCAAGAAAATGGAAGAGGTAGAGCGCCTCGAGAAGAAGGTCGGTGGTATCAAGGGGATGGAAACGTTCCCAGGAGCCATCGTCATTGCTGATACCAAGGAAGCGGGCCTCGTACTCCACGAAGCTGCCAAGATGGGTGTGCCAGTTGTCGGCATCGTTGACACCAATACGGACCCATCCCACGTCGACTATCCCATTCCAGGGAATGATGACGCCCTCTCTTCTCTCCGATTGTTGTTTGCCTATCTTGGTCAGGCCATCATGACTGCCAAGTCGGCTGCCAAAGAGGCCAAGGAGACCAAGGCTACTGAGGCCAAGGAAAAAGTGGTTGCGTAATAGCAAAGACTAAAAGTCATATCATATGAGTCAAATGGAACAAGTGAAGGCTCTGCGTGAAAAGACCGGAGCTGGTATCGTAGACGTGAAAAAAGCCCTTGATGAGGCCGGATTTGATGAAGCC
This sequence comes from uncultured Bdellovibrionales bacterium, assembly GCA_964444815.1. Lineage (GTDB taxonomy): Bacteria > Patescibacteriota > Minisyncoccia > Moranbacterales > UBA1568 > UBA1568. The sequence continues at coordinate 31,496 of CAYUIR010000002.1, forward strand.
AAGGCCATCGAGATCCTCCGCAAGCGCGGTCAAGACAAAGCCATGAAGAAAAGTGATCGAGAGACCCACGAGGGGCTCGTGGTGTCATACGTGCACTCAAATGGCCGGATCGGTACGCTCATCAAGCTATACTGTGAGACCGATTTCGTGTCCCGGAACGAAGAATTTCAGGAATTGGGACGCGATATCGCTATGCATATCGCTGCGTCAGCGCCGCTCGTCGTGAAGCCCGAAGAGGTAAGTGATGAGGTGGTCGCCCGAGAAAAAGCCATCTGGCAGGAACAGCTCGCGACCGAAGGCAAGCCAGCCGACCTAGTCGAGAAGATTCTCGTTGGGAAAGAAGAGAAGTTCCGGAATGATGTCGCCCTCTTGGGCCAGTCGTTTGTCAAAGACCCAACGAAGACGGTTGGTGCACTGCTCACCGAAAAGATTCACAAGCTGGGCGAAAATATTCAGGTAGGGAGCTTTATCCGGTACGAGCTCTAGTCGAATTGTCTCTCGGTAGCGTTCTCTCCTTCAACACAAACCTAACTCCGTTACCATGTGGTATCTCGTTGTTCCACCGATAGTCGTCGTCCTCTCCCTTTCTTTTTTGCTGTGGTATTTGTCTCGCAAGGGCGAGGATCCGACGGTTGTGGAGCGCGTGCTTGAAAATGAAGAGCGGGGGGCGGTAGCGTTTCCGCGGACCAAGGAGTTTTTCTTGCGTCTTCTGGAAAAGCTCGGCCAGCACTTCAAAGTTCTGTCACTCCGGATTCATAATGCTTTCCATCAGTTCACGCAATCGGTGCGGGCGAGCCGAGTTCGGGTGCATTCTACTTTGGAGCCAGCCGAACCCGAGGTGCGGGTAGAACCGGTAGCGGAACCGACGAGGCCCGCGTCCGGAGATAGTATCCTTGCGACTCCACTGGTGAGACGTGAGCGACCATCTGTTTCTCCGGCTCCGGTCTCAGTAGAGAAAAAGGAAGAAGTGCCCCGTCCCATGGTGAGTGAGGTGGCAGTCCATCCGGAGAAGCACAAGCGGCTACAGCGTTCCAATACCGCTCGTGAGGAAGAGTTGATCGCTCGGATTGCTCGTGACCCCAAGGACTTTACCTCATATGAGGCGCTTGGTGACTACTATCTTGAGTCAGAGAACATCAAGGATGCCAAGGAGTGTTATCGGCAGGTACTCAAGCTCTCTCCGGTCCATCGTATGGTCAAGATCAAGATTCGTCGGCTCGAGAAACTCTTGACCAAAGCAGGGGAATGATGAGAAGCTGAATAAGCTCTCGAGGCCACCTTAGCTCAGCTGGTTAGAGCAACAGTTTTGTAAACTGTGGGTCCTCGGTTCGAATCCGAGAGGTGGCTCCAATGGAAGGAAATGATAATTTGGGTAGGTGGTAGAGTGGTCTATTACAACAGACTGTAAATCTGTCGGCTTCGGCCTTCGGGGGTTCGAATCCCTCCCTACCCACAAATCGAAACTAAAAGCTCCGGAATTGTCCGGGGCTTTTAGTTTTTATGGTAGGGAGGGATTCGAAGGGTATTTTCAAAAGCAAACTGCTTTGCTTTTGAAAAACCCGGGCTCCGAAGGAGTCGTGAAGCTTCCGGCGGAGCGACGGGTGAGGAGGAATCCCGTTCGTTTGTTGGCTTCCGAGAGGGATGAGAAAGCCGGAGCGATGTCAGGCGAGTACGCCTGACCGCGAGGCAGGGTCGTGGAAATTGTCGAGCGACGGCGAGACAATTATCCCTGACCGAATCCAAAGTTTTGTATCCCGTGTAGCGCCCAGGTTTTTTGTCGGAGCAAAAAGGAATCCCTCCCTACCCACAAATCGAAAAGTCCCCGCTTGGGGATTTTTTCTTGCCATACATCAGATTTCCTGGTAGCCTAGTTGGGTACATTTGGTACAGTTAAAGCCGTTGTAGCTCAGCTGGTAGAGCACCACCATGGTAAGGTGGGGGTCATCGGTTCAATCCCGATCAACGGCTCAGTATTGACGAAAAGATCTTTTTCCCGTACAGTGGAAAAGCTTTCAATTTATCCGATTTGTAAGGACTGGTATGGGACAGATTAAAGATACAATGGCCAAGCTCAAGTGTAGTGCTTGCAGCCGTATTACGCACTACACCAAGCGTAATAAGAAGAAGGTGAAGGAAAAGCTCTCACTCTCAAAGTACTGCCGCTTCTGCAAGAAGAACACCACCCATACCGAGAGCAAATAGTTCTCGGTTTTTGGTAGCGCGTGTTACAATGTGGGAGTTCGGGAGCGTCGTATAATGGTAGTACAACGGTCTCCAAAACCGTTTGCGTAGGTTCGATTCCTACCGCTCCTGCCAAGAAGGCCCCATCGTC
>CAYUIR010000002.1:33927-48774 GCA_964444815.1 uncultured Bdellovibrionales bacterium
AAACCGTTTGCGTAGGTTCGATTCCTACCGCTCCTGCCAAGAAGGCCCCATCGTCTATCGGCTAGGACACTTGGTTCTCATCCAAGAAAGAGGGGTCCGACTCCCCTTGGGGCTACAAGAAACAAAAAACACCGCCATTTTCTGGTGGTGTTTTTTGTTTTTGCACTCAAGGGGAGGAGGAGGGCGTGAGTAGAAAGCGAGCGAGCGTAGCTTTCTGTGTGTAGCGCCCAGGCTCCGCGTCGGAGCGCGGAGGGCTCCCCTTGGGGCAATAATAATGTCGTGCCGGGAAGCCTTATAGAGAGCATCCGCCTCAGGCGGAGTGCAGGTCGTCCGACCCCCTTGGGGCGACACGTAAAGAACCCCTCCCTGACTTTTTCAGGAGTTTTTTGTTATGAAAGTTTCCATTTGACACCCCTGTATTTCTCTGTACCATGAAGAACAAGTTCCTTCCACCCGGGCGTAAGCCCTTTCACCTGAGGAGACAGACATGAACACACTCTGGAGAGTTCCTGCCTTTGCCTTGTTGGCGTTCTCCTCGAGCGCCTGGGCCCAGTGCTCTCTCGTGCTTGGTGCTGGTCAGAGCAAGGTGACTGGGATCAGTACGCTGAAGTACGAAGATCGGCTCTTTGCTGAGAAGGCTGTTTCCGGTGGTCACGAGACCGACGGGACGAGCCGGACAACCCGTTTCGGTTTTCAGTGTCCCATCAATCGTACTTTCGATTGGGCACTCATCTATCAGGAGGGCTTTCGGGTGCAGGTCGCGTCACAGGGGATGGTGCGTGACTCTTCCGTTCAGACCAACTTTGCCTTCCAACGCTTCGGCGAAGCTCGTGGCTATGGATTGTCTACCATTGGTAAGCTCCCGGTGAGTGAACAACTCTCACTCACTGGCCGGGCCGGTGTCTTGGTTGGCATTGGCGCTGTCGGCTTGTCCTCTGGAGATATTTCGCTCGCTCAAGAGAAGCGAGGGTACCTCCCAATTCTGGGTCTTGGCCTCCGTTACGACGGGGGCCGGAGCTGGTTTCTCCATCTCGAGGGGACCCGGTACACCTGGAACGGACGTGTCCGTGAGATCACCTTGGGGCTGGGCTACAAGTTCTATTAGCCGGTGTTCGCACCCACACCATCACGGCGCCCGCAACGCGAGGCGCCTTTTTCATGCTAAAATGTGAGCAAGCGGATTCTCCATTCGTATAAAACTTCTTCTATGAACTATCTTGAAAATCTTTCCATTGGTCAGCTCCACAAAAAACTTCCCGATCTCCAAAAGTCTCCCGAGGTGAGTGATGCCGTTGAGAAACACAAGCGTCTCTCGCACGAAAAAGTTTCCAATACTCCAGAAGCTCGTCTCAGAGTCTATATGGAGCGTCTAGAAAAAGTCTTTCTCAATGAAGACGAAGCAACCAGAGAAAGAAACATTGATCTCATGCGCCCCAAGATTCATGAGGCTTTTGTCATTCGTCGGGAAGATGTTCCTGAGAGCTACTTCGAACTCCAGCAAAGGATTGCCAGAGAGCGTGGTCAACCCGTCGAAACTATCCCCGAAGGGACCAGAGAACAAATGAAGAACGTCATCATAGAAGACCAAACCAAAAGTCTCGATGACTGGGTAGACTACCTCGCTTCGGATGATGCGATGTATCCAACTTGGTTCAAGTACTTTGTGTTTCGGAACATCACTAAGCTATCCCAATTCGACAAGGAGCACGGGAGATTCAAAGAACGTACGAAATCAACTACCGCTCCATTCCCTGATATCTACCGAGAGCCGCTGGCCCAGGTCTGCGATGTGTATGAGCGAGTGGCTAAGGGTGATTTGGCGACTTTGAACAATCCAGAATTTCAAACCTTTATCAGTCAGAAGTTTCCGGCTCAGTATGCGATGTTTATTCAAAAGACATTTGAGCAGTCACAAGAGAGTCGAGAGCAAATAGAGGGGCAATGGGTAAAGTACGAGAAGGGCGATATGGAGGGTGCACAGAAGCTCTATGATTCTCTACAAGGCAAGGGAACCGGGTGGTGCACGGCAGGTGAAAGCACAGCTCGACATCAGATTGAATCTGGAGATTTCTATGTTTATTACACGAACGATAAGAGTGGAAATCCTATCCATCCTCGCTTAGCAGTGCGAATGGATGGAAAAAAGATTGGAGAAGTAAGGGGCATTCTGCCTCATCAGGAAGTGGAACCTTTACTTCAGGACGTGCTTGATGAAAAGCTGGCTACTTTTGGGAGCGAAGCAGATACTTACAGAAAAAAGTCATGGCATATGAAGCGATTGACAAATCTTGACGAGAGTATGCGAGTCAATGGTGCAATCTCAGATGCGGATGCTGGTTTTCTTTATGAGATACATGAACCCATTGAAGGCTTTGGCTATGAGAAAGACCCTAGGATACATGAATTGCAGAGTCAAGCGAAAAATATGGTTTCGGATGAGTTTATCTCTGAGGTATTTTCAATAAAGCCAACAGCGATAGCTAGATCTCTTCGAGAAGTTACAGAGAATACGCGCATCTACACTGGCGATCTGGAATTATTTTTAGCTTACAAAGATAAGAACCAAAATCAACTGGATGCTTATTTGGATGAGATTAGATATATTGGAGATTTACTGAGAAAAGACACAGATACCTTAACGGTAGAGGACTTAAAGATACTGTCTGGATTGAGTCATGTATTAAGACATGACTACTCACAGAGTAGTGATACAAATGAGTTTATAGATGTGCCTAAGCTCATTCAAGATAAACTCGGATCATCAGAAGTGATTAACTTTATTTCCAGCGAAGAAAGACTGAGTTCCGTCCTGGGTCTTAAGTTAGAGAAGATATCAGGGACGTTAGAGTCTGTATCAGAAGAAACCGAAGTTTTTGTACCTCACTTGCGTGATTACTTTTTAGCCCACTCGGAATTCGCTTTAGGTATAACGAAAGACACGGAGAATTATTATAGTCAGCGTCTTAAGAATCAATCCGTGATAAACGCTTTGATGGCAAGGAAAGAGATCTCTGTATCAGCGAAAGAGTTAGGCTTTGTCTTTTTTTCTTTAAAGAGGGCCAAGAAGTATTTATTCCCCGGTGTGAAAGTTTCCTCAGATGACCTCATTGAAGCCATTGGAAGTGATCGATTAGTAGAAATTTTTGGATCCGATCTTGGGTTGTTACTCTATAAGCCCGAATCTTTGTCCGTATCACCAGAAACAAGGGTTTCAGTAGAAACGGTTGAGGTTTTAAGTGATGGTAATTTTGGTGTAGTTCTTAGTTTGTTTATATATAGTTTGGAGGATTTGCATTTACTAGAAGAGAGGATGAAGACTATGAATTTATGTTTTGCTGAGTCGGTTGATTCAAGGTATAGAATTTTTGATAAAGATCCAGATCGGAGTGCCCTAGATCCTGGTTCAATAGTTGTCAATAAGGACAGGGGTTTTATTATTGAAAATAAGCCCGGGAGGTTGAGCCGAGCAAGAAGAGGAAGCAAGGAGCTACTCGATATTTTTGAACAAGGGATAAGAGGAGCGCATCTCAAAAAAAATGATTCATTTTCTGCGCTAACGAAGCTTTATATTGCTGTGAAAAATTCGGTATAGAGTGTGAGGCAGAAGGGTAATATTTTTCTATAAGCTAATAGCTATCCAGTATGGCCACTCTTGTCTTTGATATCGAAACCGTAGGAGAAGACTTTGATGCCCTGGATGAAACCAGCCAGGATGCTTTGACGCGCTGGATCAAGCGTGAGAGCGGGAGCGGTGAGGATTATGCAGCAGCGCTCGCCGATCTCAAAAATGGTATGGGATTCTCGCCTCTCACGGGGCAGATCGTGGCGATTGGTATCCGTGATATTGAGCGGAAGAAAGGGGCGGTCTATTTTCAGGCTTCGCCACAAGGAGCCGAGAAGAACTTTGAGGAAGAACACTGCAAGTTCGAGGTGATGACCGAGAAAGAGATGCTCCAGAAATTCTGGGAAGTGATTGAAAAGTACGATACCTTTGTGACTTTTAATGGACGCTCATTCGACGTCCCGTTTCTCATGGTCCGCTCGGCTATCCACGGCATCCGCCCGACCAAAAATCTCCTGGCCAATCGTTACCTGAACTATCATCCGTCGAATGCCCGTCATATTGACCTGATTGATCAGCTGACGTTTTATGGGGCGATGCGCAAGCGGGGGAGTCTCCACCTCTGGTGCCGGGCGTTTGGGATCGAGAGTCCCAAGGCGCAGGGCGTTGACGGTGATGATGTCGGGGCGCTCTTTGCTCATGGTAAGAGTGCTGACATCGCGAGGTACAATGCACGTGACCTCGAGGCGACAGCTGAACTCTATGAGCGCTATGTCACGTACTTCCAATTTTAACGCTTGAGGGTTGCCTGGGGAGCCAAACCTTGCTACACTCGGAGTCATATTCTCTGCTATTGTTTTATGGAAATCCAAGCGGAATTGAAGCAGTTCAAGTCCCGTCTCGATCCTTTGATTGAGCAGTTTTTTGCTTCCATTATCGAGGGCATGAAGAAGGAGGATGATCTGGTGGCGGAAGCCATCGGACACGTGCAGACCATCGTCCTTTCGGGTGGCAAGCGTCTCCGGTCAGCTTTTATGTACTATGGTTACGTCGGAGCGGGTGGGACGGACACCGAGCGGATCCTCCATACGTCTATGAGTATCGAGCTCATCCACTCATTTCTCCTCATTCACGATGATATTATTGACCGGGATGAGATGCGCCATGGTGTGGAGACACTCCACAAGCGCTATGCTGACTTTGGTCGGCGCTATTTCCCCGTAGCGGACGTCGAGCACTTCGGGAACTCGATCGCGCTCGTGATGGGGGATATGCTCTATTCTCATGGCAACAATATCATTTTCCGCTCAGGATTTCCGCTCGAACGCGTGTTTGCAGCACTCTCACGACTCCAGGACATCGTCTCCTATACGGTAGTAGGGCAGGCCCGTGATATCTACATGGAGTACAAGCGTGAGGCGACGGAAAAAGAAATTCTTAACATGTATCGAAACAAGACCGCCAAGTATACGGTGGAGGGACCACTCCACCTTGGTGCCATCCTCGCGGGAGCGAGTGAAGAACATCTCGCTCACCTCACTGCGTATGCGCTACCACTCGGTATTGCATTTCAGATACAGGATGATATCCTAGGTATGTTTGGCAGTGAAGAACGGATTGGCAAACCAGTGGGATCAGACATTGCCGAGGGTAAGCTCACTATCCTCGTCGCACGGGCACTCAAAAATGCTGACCCAGTGAAGCGTACGCGTATCAAAGAAATTCTCGCTCGCGGTGCGGCATTGACCGAAGCGGAACGGCTTGAGTTTTGCGAGATGATAGAGAAGACGGGCGCTCTCGCCGAAGTCAAAGCCCTGGCTGAGGAGTATATCGTCGAGGGGAGGCAGGCACTCCAGGCCCTCAAGGGAGAAGTCACTCCTCTGGCGTATGAATTTCTAGAGGGGATAGCGGAGTATATGACCAAGCGTGAACTCTAAACATCATGGGAGAAATGAGACCACTTGATATATTGCCTCGACACCTCGTCATCATCCCTGATGGGAATAGACGCTGGGCGACTCTGCGTAACCTCGAACCCTGGGAGGGTCATGAGGCTGGGGCAGAAAATACCGAGAAATTGATACGTGAAGCCAGGCGACTTGGTGTCCGTGAGATTTCATTTTGGGGATCGTCACTTGAGAATTTGGCCAAGCGACCACTAGCCGAGAGTAAGGCGCTCCTTCGTATCTATGAAACGTATTTCAAAAAGCTTTTGGGGAGCGAAGATATTCACAAGGACCGGGCCAAGATTCGCTTCATCGGACATTGGGAAGAACAGTTCCCGGCGTCACTCAAAAGCGTCCTCTATGAATGCCTCGAGGCCACCAAGGAGTACGATGACTATTTCCTCAATTTTTTCTTGGCGTATAGTGGGGATGATGAGATGCGTCTCGCCATGGCCAAGGTAGCAGAAACGCTCGAGCCTGGTGCGAAAGTTACCGACGAGATGATCAAAGCAAATCTCATGACCCGGGACATGCCCCCGGTGGACCTCCTCATTCGTACGGGTGGCGAGCCACACCTCTCAGCAGGATTTATGATGTGGGATATGGCTAATGCCCAGCTCTTTTTTTCCGAAAAACTCTATCCAGATTTTGATGAACAAGCCCTAAAAGAGGCGCTCCTCGACTATGGTGAGCGAGGCCGACGCTTCGGAAAGTAGCATCTTTTGGCTGGGGTTTGACAAAATTTAGACTATACCCTACAATACAACCACGTTTTGAAAAACTGCATAGATACAGGAAAAAGAGAGGGTTTGCAAGAAAGCTTCGCTGGAACGAGGATAGAATTGCTTACCGGACAAAAACTTCTCTGTTTTTGTGTTCTCAAGAGCTCTCCCGAGCTCATTTCTCTGTGTTAGTGAAGTCTTCATACAATATATGGCCAACAACAAAGAATTGATTCGCGTCGAAGGAGAGGTCTTGGAGACCTTGCCGAGCACGACTTTTCGTGTACGGCTCGATAACGGTCATGAAGTTTTGGCCCATATCTCTGGTCGCATGAGAGTCCATTACATTCGTCTCCTTCCGGGAGACAAGGTAACGCTCGAAATGAGTCCGTATGATTTGTCCAAGGGGAGAATAGTTCACCGCAATAAATAGTCGTACTATGAAAGTAAGAGCCTCCGTCAAGAAAATCTGCGCGCAGTGCAAGATCGTAAAGCGCAAGGGCGTTCTCTTCGTCATCTGCACGAATCCCAAGCACAAACAGCGTCAGGGCTAATCTCATCTTTTTGTAAACTAAGTCTCCGCTCTATGGTACGTATCGCAGGCATCAACATTCCGGACAACAAAAGAATCGAGGTTGCTTTGACCTACGTGTATGGTATTGGTCTTGCCACCAGCCAAAAAATTCTCAAAGAACTGTCTATCAGTCCCGATACTCGCACCAAGGACCTCTCAGCCGAGGAAGCCAACAAGCTCCGCGACATGATTGAAAAGAAGTATCGCGTCGAGGGCGAGCTCCGTCACATCGTCAAATCAAACATCAAGCGTTTGAAGGAAATCGGCTGCTATCGCGGTACTCGTCATCAGAAGGGTCTCCCAGTACGTGGTCAGCGCACCAAGACCAACACTCGTACGGTGCGTGGTAACGTAAGGAAGACAATGGGCAGCGGTCGCAAGAAGTCTGATGCCAAGACCTAAAAATGTACTCCAGGTTCCGTCCAAAAGATTTTAAGAGAAATTATGACCGAAGAAGTGAAAACAACTGAAGAGACCGTAGCACCGGAAGTCGTGGAGGGCGTCGCTCCCAAGACCGAAGAAGTGGCTGTCAAAAAGGCTAAGAAACTGAAGCGTCAGATTCAAAAGGGCCGAGCCAGTATCCAGTGCACCTACAACAACACCATCGTGACTATCGCTGATATGAATGGTGGCGTCCTCGGTTGGTCTAGCTCAGGACACTTGACCTTCAAGGGTGCCAAGAAGTCCACTCCGTATGCTGCGACTCAGGTGGTCGCTGATGTGACCGAAAAGGTCAAGAAATACGGCGTTCAGGACCTCGAGGTGTTCGTAAAAGGGGTCGGGAGTGGTCGCGAAGCTTCGATTCGGGCCCTCGCCAACAACGGTTTCAATCTCGTGACGATCAAAGATATTACTCCTATTCCGCATAACGGTTGCCGTCCGCGCCGTCCGCGCCGCATCTAACCAAGAGGAACCCCTATGGCAAAAAATCTCGACTCCAAATGTAAGCTCTGCCGTCGTGCCGGCGAAAAACTCTTTTTGAAGGGTGATCGTTGTTTGTCGCCTAAGTGTGCGATGGTACGCCGTCCGTATGCTCCTGGTATCCATGGACACAATCCGTCTCGTGGTGGCAGTGAATTCGGCAAGCAGCTCGCTATGAAGCAGAAGATCAAGCGTCTCTACGGAGTCATGGAGCGCCAGTTCCGCAACCACTTTGACGAGGTGCGCAATGTCCCGGGTGTGACCGGTGATCAGCTCCTCGGTCGTCTCGAGCGTCGTCTCGACAACGTGGTGTACCGTCTCGGCTTTGCCCCGTCTCGTGTCTCGGGGAAGCAGCTCGTTTCTCACAAGATGTTTGAGGTGAACGGCAAGCGTATGAATATCCCGTCGGTAGAGGTAAAAGTTGGGGATGTCATCGCTCTCAAGGCTATCAAAAAAGACAAGACCTATTTCAAGAATATTGCTGAAACTTTGAAAAACAAGAAAGATGTCCCTCATTGGCTCGAGCTCGATGTCGACAAGATGGTCGGCAAGGTAGTCGCCCTCCCCACGCGTGAAGATGTCGGCGTCCACGTCGATGCTCAGATGGTAGTCGAATATTACTCCAAGTAAGCCTAATTTAAATACCCTCATAATTGTTTCCGGTGGACGGTCCATGAACCATAGGTCCGACAGCCCATCCGAAACCCAAAATGGTATGCAGACGATCAATAACCCAGAGAGCCCGAAGTATACCGAACTCGCCCCAAACCACGGGAAGTTCGAAATTCTCGGTTGCTACCCAGGATACGGTACGACGCTTGGTAATGCCCTCCGTCGCGTGGTCCTCTCGTCTCTCGCTGGTGCGGCTGCTCGTTCCGTCAAGATCAAGGGTGTATCCCATGAATTCTCGACCATCGAAGGTGTCATGGAGGATGTCGTACAGATTATCTTGAACCTGAAGCAGGTCCGGTTCAAGCTCCATGGCGATGAAGAGGGTGTCGTCAAGGTATCGCTCAAGAGCAAAGGTGAAGGTCCTGTCACTGCCTCGATGATCAAGACTACTTCGAATGTGGAAATCGTGAACGGGGATCAGGTGATTGCTACCGTGACCGACAAGAAGACCGAACTCGAGATGGAGATCGAAATCGACCGTGGTCTCGGCTACGTACCGGTAGAGAGCCGTGAACGTGATGACGAACGCGAAATCGGAGTCATCGCTATCGACGCCATCTATACCCCCGTCAAGCGTGTGAACTACGAAGTAGAGAACATGCGTGTCGGGAAGCGCACAGACTATGACAAGATTACGCTTGAAATCGTGACTGACGGTAGTGTTACCCCCGAGGAGGCCTTTGAAAAGAGCGTGAGCATTTTGGTTGGTCAGTTTTCTTCTCTCGCGACGAAAGAGGGAGAAGTAGTCGCGCCAGCTGAAGAAGCCACCGTAGAGGCTCCCGAGAAGAAAGCCAAGAAAGTTTCCAAGAAGAAAAAGACCGAAGAAGCAACTGAGTAACCCCTGCTAGCGAGTATACTGTACTATGAAGCATAGACACCAAGGCCGCGTCTTAGGACGTGTCAGGAACCAGCGTAACGCCCTCATCAAGACCCTTATGGGGAGTTTGGTGATGCATGAGCGCATCATGACCACCGAGGCCAAGGCCAAGGAAATCAAGAACTACATCGATCAGGTCGTGAACAAGGCCAAGGTGGCTCGAGGCACCGCTGAGCGTCGGGTAGCGATGATTCGTGAGATTCAGAAGTACGTGCCGATGATGGCTATGAAGAAGCTCCTCGGTGACTTCAGTGTCCGTTTTGAAGCAAGGAAGAGTGGCTATACCCGTGTCACCAAATTGGAACAGCGCAAGAGCGATGGTGCCAAGATGGCTGTGATTGAGTTCGTCTAACTGTATCCCTATGGCAACGAAGAAACAACCTATCGATAGAAAATATCATCTTTTTGATGCCAAAGGGAAAGTGCTTGGCCGTCTCGCGACGGAGATCGCTACGGTCCTTATGGGCAAGAACAAAGTCTCTTACGCGCCTCATATCGATGGTGGTGACTTTGCGGTAGTGATCAATACTGATCTCATCGAAGTGACGGGCAACAAGGCTGAAGACAAGATGTACCACCGCTTTAGTGGCTATCCTGGTGGGATCACCTCAATAAGCTTTGAGGACCAGCTCAAGAAGGATTCACGCAAGGTTCTCCACGCTGCTCTCTACGGGATGCTCCCCAAGAACAAGCTCCGCGATCGGATGCTTACTCGCCTCCATTTGAATAAAGAAGGGGAACACACCGAAAAGATCATTCACGTAACCCACGAGTAGTATGGCAACCACCGAAACAACTGAGACAACAGAAGCCGAGGTCAAGCCGAAGAAAGTTACCAAGAAAAAGGTAGCTACCAAAGCTGTGGCCAAGGTCGCCAAAGATGATACCAAGCGGTACCTCTATGCTGTCGGTCGTCGCAAGACGGCGGTGGCTCAGGTGCGTCTCTACCCGGTCGACAAGACTGAGGGTGTGACTATCAACAAAAAGACCGCTCTTGAATACTTCGGTACCCCAGCGCTCGTCGCTCAGGCTCTCTCCCCGCTCAAGCTCGTTGGTCTCGAGGAAGCTTTCACTGTGACGGTTGTGGTCCGTGGAGGTGGGCTCCATGGTCAGGCTGATGCCGTCAAGCTCGGTGTTGCTCGTTCGCTTATCAAACACGATGTGCTCCTCCGCGCCGCGCTCAAGGCCAGTGGCCACCTCACTCGTGACGCCCGCGCCGTTGAGCGTAAGAAGCCAGGTCTCAAGAAGGCCCGTCGCGCTCCTCAATGGAGTAAGCGCTAGTATCCAAAAGATTATCCAATCCCGCCGAAAGGCGGGATTTTGCTTTTATAAAGACACAATACTCTTATTGACTTTTTCATTAAAAAGGTGTATAATATATGGTTGCTGGGAATTCGCCTGGCACACAGATCATTGACAATTTTTGTCCCGTTTTTCAACCCACAATCGGCCCAGGCCGTAGGAGATCACCATGTTCGAGACACAAATGAACCTGACCGCGGCTATCGTCCGCACCTACAACTTCGCCGGCATCAGCGACTTCGTCCAGAAGCTCCTCGATTTCGGTATCCGCCACGTGGTCGTGGAGGTACCGCATGAACAGGACAAGGGTGTCACAAGGCAACTACTCCAAAACCGACTTCTCAACCCATCTCGGGTTCATCTGGTGGAGCGTTCTTTCGAGAAGGGTGGACGGGCTTGGAGTGCCATGCTCAACGCCGGTCTTGACTACATCGAGACCGACCTGGAAGATGACTTCATCGATTACGTGCTCACGGTATCGAATACCGTTTTGCTTGAAGCCGAGCATCTGGCCAAGCTTTACGCCGCGATGACTTCTGGTGTGGTGGTTGCTGGTGCCAGCTTCAAGGGCGTTGGCAATGATGGTGAGGATGTGTCACTCGGGCACTCTTATAACCATCATTTCCGCAACACCCTCGCGTTGTATCAGGTGGGTGTGTTCCAAGGAACGCTTGGGCGCTTTGATGAAACCTTTGATGGCGCTGGCGGGATGGAGGATCTCGCCTGGAAGCTGATGTTCGAGGGGCTGACACCAGTAGATTGTGTCGCCCGCATCCTCGAAAACGTGGTGCAAGTACCACTCGCGGTACATGCTCACCGGACACCGGACCAGCAGGCCGAGTACGAAGCAACGATGGAACGTGGCATCAAGACGGTCGAAGACCATGTCGCCTGGTTCTTCCGCGAGCAAGACTGACCAATGGACTGGCGCTGAACGAAGCGCGCGGTTCAAGAAGCCGGTAGGAGAGAAGTTTTCTCCTACCGGTTTTCAATTTTTATACGAAAAATTAGAGGCCGAGGAAGGTGGTGAATTGGGGCAGGGTGATGCGGAAGACCGTATTGTTGGCTTGGGCCTCGTCCTCTGCGTCTGTGACCACGTAGAGAGTATCAGAGCCAAAGCGTGGGAGGAGCTGGAGGGGAGCGGTACTGAGGGTGAGGAGGTCCGAGAGGTTACGCCTGTCACGGTTGTCGAGCTCGATCATCTTCACGTTTTTGCCGAGCGAGAAGATGACATGCTCGTAGTCTTCGGCCCATTGGACATTGCGTACTGGGGTTGAGAAGCGGGCAATCTGGACGATACTATCAGCTGAGCGGAAGGGCTGAGCCTCCCAGTCACGGTTGAAATACACCGAGATCTCGTTGTCGCTATAGAGGAGGAGTTTTTTGCCGTCGTCTGAGTACTGGATGCTCGTGATACCACGGGCCAGCTCCCTCAGGTGAGTAGGGGCTTTTTCGCTGTAGACACTGAGTGTTCCGGTGGTCTCTTCGATCATCGCGAGCCGGGTATCATCATAGCTGATGAGCGAATAGACCCCATTTGGGGCGAGCGTGAGGGCTGTGTCGGTGATTTGTTTGGGACTCTGATCATTCCCATCACCGTTTATCTCATAGACCAGGCCATCGCGATTGTCGAGATAGAGGAGTTTGTTCCCGGAGAGATCATAGGCCGAGACGTATGGGGAGATGAGGGTGGCACTCGGTGTCTCAGAGCGGGTATCGAGCCGATAGAGGGATTGGCCAGAGAGAAAAAAGAGAAAGTCGCGGGTCGTCGCATCCCAGCGGGGCGCACGGAGGGGAGCCGAGATGCCAGAGAGGGTATCGATAGTCTTGGCGCTTTTCGACTCGATATCGACGATGGTAAAGAACGGGACAGCGTCTTTGATGAGGGGGATGATGAGTTTGTGACTCTCGGGGGACCACTCGATATTGGTCTCGATAGTCGGGAGAAAGCGGGCCTCGGTGGTCGAAAACACCTCTTCGTGCTGTTCGCTGGTTATATCAAGGAGGTCGACCGAATAGCGCTCGCCCTCTCGTTTGACGACAGCAAAGAGACCATTGGGAGCCGGGAACATCTTGATGACACGTTCGGTCCCAGAGACTGCTTCGCGGGGGTAGTTTTCTTCAACCAGAAAGATGTTCCAAAACTCGGTGGTGAGCCCGCTCGCGATGACAAATTTCTTGCCCCAGCTCTGATACCCTGGGGCGCTCACTTCGACAAAGTGCTCCCCGGGATTGAGTCCTGACACCTGGATGGAGTTGTTGAGGATGCCGAGCTTCTTCTCGGGAATTTCCTCATCATCGATGCGTATACTTACCGTTTCTACGTTCGTTTTGAGGGAGAGTGAGCCAGTGTAGACAAAGATGCCACGCTCGATGCTGAAACGGTAGCCATAGGCATAAAAGAGGACCGAAGAGGCAGTCACAAAAAACGAAGCCGTAAAGATAAGAAACAGGATACGGCGGTGGCGGAGGGCAATCATAGGAGAAAGGATAAATATGTCCTTAGTATACCCCAAAACGGGGCTGTCTGGAAAAGAAGGGGAAACGGGCGTATACTAGAGGGGTGATCTTCCGCTGATACGCTCTGTATGGACTTTTTGAACAACTTCCTCGCAACGCTCGCTATTCCCAAGAACCTCGCTGGTGACCTCTCACTCCTCCTCTTGTTTGTGGTCTTGAGTATCGCGTTTGGCTTCATATTTGGCCGTTGGAAGCTCGTCAATATCCTCATCAACGTCTATATCGTCGTCGCCTTTTTGAGCGTCCTCCCCAAGGAAATTCTCGCTTTTTCACCCTATGCCAAGGCAGGGGCTTTTTTGGCCCTCCTCTTTTTCCTCTCTACGGTCGATGACCGACTGTTTGATGTCCATATCACCAGCGCCGGGACCGACTTTTTCTGGCGATTGTTTGTGATGAGTATCCTCGTGACGGGGATGCTCGTGAGCGTCACCCTCGCCTTTCTCCCCAAGTCACTCTCAACGGCGTATATCTCGACCACCGCCTATGGGTATTTTGCTTCACCCTTTGCGCTCATCTTTTGGATGGCCATACCGCTTCTCCTCCTCTTGTTTATCAACAATCGTTTGAAGTAGCTTTGAAAAAAGAAAAGCCACCCGGAGCGCGGTCGCGGGTGGCGGTTGGAGGGTGTTCGAGGTGTTTACCCGGAGCAGAGCCCCCATATCTGGCTGCGAGTTAGGCGTGCCTCAGCGAGCGCCGTCATCATGATGAGCGCCAATGCACTGATGACGAGCTCACCCGAAGTGCTGCACCAAAGGAGCAGCGACATTATCGGGAGCGCGATATAGAACAGCCCGTCTCGTCTGTCATAAGGATTCAAACTACGTTCCTGGTACCAGATGTATCCCAGGATGGCGCACAGGGTGAGGAGGTATGCTCCGAACCACCAGGCCAAGAACGCCTCGGGTGTGGCAACCTGCCCCGTGTACATCGACAGGAAGAAAGTCCAGACGAAAGTAGCCATCGCGGAGGCGGCCATGTAGACCATGGTCGCGCCAAGTGCGAAGAGCCAGTGGCGGGTATTTTCCTTGATGTCCATGATGGTCCCTTCAATGGCCAGGGTTGCAGATGATGATGACGATGGCGCAGAGGCCGAGTGCGGTCCAGCCGACGAGCCCCCAACTCACATCGACGCACTGGAAGGCCGGAAACCATTCGGTGCACGACGCGATGGCACCGATGGCAAGGAGTGCCCAGATGACACAGTACGACTCGACGATGGTAAGCACTGTCCCAAAGGACAGGTAGGGCATCTTGATGCGGAGCGTCATGATGGGGCCTCTGAATGATGCCGTGGTCGTACCAAGATGATCCAGGGAATGGCGCAGCCAATGATGAGGAGCTCGATGATGAGAACTTCATTGCTTACTGCAACTCGCGCGAGAACCCAGGCGAGTAGAGTGGATACAAGCAGTGGCCGCTCGATTTGATGGAACCCTCTCGGCACAGATTGCAGCATCCTCTGGGTTACCATCACCATGAGGCCGAGGAAAGTGGCGGTTGTTCCATCAGCGAGACGATTGACGAACGCTTCTTCTGTCAAGTCGAAAGGGAAAAACAATCCTCCGTAAACGGCGCCGATGAGACCGCTCGTGAATGTGATTGCGATGGACAGGCCCATTGCCTTCACAAACGTAAGCCAAAAACCAAATGTGGATTTTAGGGTAGGCATTTTTTAATGTACCTCCAGGTTGGGGTGTCAAACGAGGCTTCGTTTGAACTTGCCACTATAATACACCAAAAGGGCGAAGTCA
>CAYUIR010000002.1:48874-69918 GCA_964444815.1 uncultured Bdellovibrionales bacterium
TCAAACGAGGCTTCGTTTGAACTTGCCACTATAATACACCAAAAGGGCGAAGTCAAGGGAGAGGAGAGATTTTCTAGGCTTGATTAAGGGATTTTTTTCCTCACAAAAACGCCGAATTTTTGGCCATTTTATGGTATTTTGCAGCGTGTTTGGGGTGGGCTTGACACTCTCTTAAAGCCTGCTATACTAGGTAAGCAATCTAGAAACCCCATGGTAACGGGATTGCTTTTGTTTCTATCTGTTTTTAGAAACGGGTGAGAAATTTCTTTAACAACTGAGAGCCGTCCAAAAATCTTGCGCACGCAAGACTATGGATAAAACAATAATAATCACAATTTTTTGTGGTTAGTTCTTACGGAGAACTCTATTCTAAAAGATAAGAAACTGACTTCGGTCATTTCTTTTCTATCGAATCTGAAATTTTTGCGAGTGATGTATATCGCAAGAAGTTTGAGCAATCAAATGATTCATATACTTCTATTGAGAGTTTGATCCTGGCTCAGGATGAACGCTGGCGGCGTGGATAAGGCATGCAAGTCGAATGGGTTTAGACCCATGGCAAACGGGTTCAGATAACATAGGAATCTACCTTGAAGTCGCGGATAATCTAGAGAAATCTAGGCTAATACGCGATATGTTCTACGGAATAAAGATTTATCGCTTCAAGAGGAGCCTGTGTCCTATCAGCTTGTTGGTGAGGTAATAGCTCACCAAGGCTATGACGGGTAGGGGGTATGAGAGTATGGCCCCCAACATTGGAACTGAGACACTGTCCAAACACCTACGGGTGGCTGCAGTCGAGAATATTCCACAATGGACGAAAGTCTGATGGAGCGACGCCGCGTGCGGGATGAAGGTCTTAGGATTGTAAACCGCTTTTTTCAGGGAGCAATTTCGATGAGAGTACCTGAAGAATAAGAGGTTACTAACTCTGTGCCAGCAGTAGCGGTAATACAGAGACCTCAAGCGTTATCCGGATTTATTGGGCGTAAAGCGTAGGTAGGTTGTCTAGTTAGTCGGATGTCAAAGCTCGGGGCTCAACCCCGAAAAGGCATTCGAAACGGCTAGGCTAGAGGATGTGAGAGATCAGTGGAATTGATGGTGTAGTAGTGAAATGCGTTGATATCATCAAGAACACCCAAGGCGAAGGCAACTGATTGGCACATATCTGACACTGAGCTACGAAAGCGTGGGGAGCGAATGGGATTAGATACCCCAGTAGTCCACGCCCTAAACGATGCATACTAGGTGCAGGGAGAATCGACCCTTTCTGTGCCGTAGCTAACGCGTTAAGTATGCCGCCTGGGAAGTACGAGCGCAAGCTTAAAACTCAAAGGAATAGACGGGGATCCGCACAAGTGGTGGAGCATGTGGTTTAATTCGACGGTAAGCGAGGCACCTCACCAAGGTTTGAAATCTAGCTGCAGAGCCCAGAAATGGGATGTCCTTCGAGGGTGCTAGACCAGGTGCTGCATGGTTGTCGTCAGCTCGTGTCGTAAGATGTTCCGTTCAGTCGGGAAACGAGCGCAACCCCTGTGAAGTGTTATACATGTCACTTCAGACTGCCCTCTCAATCGCGCACAAGGCGCTCTATATTTAAAAGTTTAAATATTTAAATATATGTTCGCTTTGCGAATGATTGAGAGGGAGGAAGGCGGGGATGACGTCAAATCAGCATGGCCCTTTGACACCTTGGGCGACACACGTGCTACAATGGCCGGAATAAAGGGTCGCCAAATCGCAAGATGGAGCCAATCCCAAAAATTCGGTCTCAGTTCGGATTGAAGGCTGCAACTCGCCTTCATGAAGCTGGAATCACTAGTAATCGTGAATCAGCCACGTCACGGTGAATGCGTTCTCGGATCTTGTACTCACCGCCCGTCACACCAAGAGAGCCGGCAATACCAGAAGGCCCCGGGTTAAATCGGGGACGACGGTAGGGTTGGTAATAAGGGTGAAGTCGTAACAAGGCATCCGTAGCGGAAGCTGTGGATGAATCACCTCCTTTCTAGGGAGATAATGGTGTACAAACAAACAGTGTCTTCGGATACTGTGCGTTCAAGAGTTGATGGTCAACATCAAATTCTTAACCAATATGGTCGCTCATTGTATTATTCGGTGCCGACGTTTCGACGGGAGCACTGCTAGCAATGAAACATATATCAGAGTAGAGAACTTCGTACAGAACTAACCACAAAAGGTTTTGATTATTGTTTTAATACAGCATATGAGATGATACGCTCTTTACTGAGCAATCTCCTGCGAAGGGATTTCATCGAGTATTAATCAGGCTCTACGCACGCTACCCCAGGATAAAGGAATTTCCTCAGGGTAGAGGTGTAAGACACGGAACCCGCTCACAAGGCGGGTTTTTTGTTTGACTTTTTTCTTAATTTATGTGATACTTATTTTTCGGTTCTTTGAGTAGATTTCGATTACAAAGTCTCAGCACCAACTTTTTTGAAGGAGGATTCATGGAAGTATATGGTCGGTATCAGATTAGACTCCAAATGACGGTTGACGGTTCTCCAGTTGAAGACGCAACAGGTGACTTTGAGAGCTCTCAGGACCTTGTCGAAGCGATTGGTGGTCGAAGCTGGTCATGGTTGGGCGTACTTATCGATGACCTCATTCAAGCCCCGTCTATCGGCGTAAGACACCCAGACGGAAAGTCTTCCTGGTACTTTGTGGTTCAAGTGAACTACTGGAGCCGAAGAAAATTAGAGTTGGTGAACTCAGTAGGTCTTTTGATTTCTCCTGCTATTCATGGGAAGCGTCGAATTCCTGCAATTAAGTTGAAGAAGAACTCGCCGATCACCATTGCATTTATTACTGCTCACATAAAGAAGCATAAGGCTGATTTCCGCCGGGGAATCTGTGCTCAGCGGTAGTTTGCAACTGGGGAATGCGATGACACTGATGGCTTGCTGCGCTGCGCGCGGTGAGCCTTTTTCTTTTCTAGACAAGGAAATTTTCTCTGTAGTGGTGTAAGCCTGCCCGAAACGCTTCGTATATTGGATGCGGGCGGGACACGGAACCCGCTCACAAGGCGGGTTTTTTGTTTACCACGTCGGCTGTGTCCGACGGTGGTTGACTCTCTTGCCGATTTTTGTTATACTTTTTCCGCTGTTCTTTCGGTGGTTTTCCTTCGAGAGGACTTGCGTTTGGTACGAGTAGTTTATTCGAGAGGCAAACATGTCAGAAACATCTGAGGGTAAATACGGAGTTGTGCAGCGTCTCATCATGGTGATTTTGGAGGGGTACGGGACCCCTGACATGATCAGGCAGCTGGAAGCACACTCTCTCGGTCACGCCCCTGATTGCTCGTCGGGCGCCGCTCCCAGTTGCACGTGTGGCTACAAGGAAGCACGCAACTTCGCAGGCCTTTTAGCGGGCAGGGTGCCGGGGGAACAGCTCTTACGAGGGAGGTTCGGTGCCAATGAGGGCGATAACGAGATCTATCGGCAGTTCACGGATCCCGGGACGCTCCTCCACTCCTGATATCACTGGCGCAGACAGCAGTGCATGACCTACGGGCGTGCACTTTTTCTTTTGTTGACGGAATAGGGTAGGGGCTGTAAGCTCAAAGGTACTATGAAAAAGATACTCTTACTCGATGCGGATGGGGTGGCGATTGTGCCACGGGAACGATATTTCTCGGATCGGTATTCGGAGGAATTTGGTGTGTCCAAAGATGTGATCATGCCGTTTTTCAAGAACGAATTCAATGACTGTCTGGTTGGGAAGCGTGAGGTGAGCGAGGTGTTTGCTGAACAGAACACGCTCGAGAAATGGGGCTGGAAGGGGACACTGCCAGAATTGTTTCAGTATTGGTGGGCCGGTGAGAATACACGCTTCGAAGAAGTGCTGGCATTTGTGCAGGAGCTCCGAGCGCAGGGGGTAAAATGCTATCTCACCACGGACCAAGAAAAGAACCGAGCCGAGTACATCATGCAGGGTATGGGACTAGCTAAGGATCTCGACGGAGCCTTTTTCTCCTATCAGCTGGGAGTCCGGAAGACCGACCCTCTCTACTGGCGCAAGTTGCTAGCGGAGCTTGGCAACCCGAATCCCGCCGATGTTGAATTCTGGGACGATGATGAGGAAAACGTTGCTACAGCCAAAGAGGCCGGCATCGACGCACATTTCTTCACGAGCTTTGAAGACTTCAAAAAATCAGTCCAAGTAGTATGAAAACCGTAACCTGTGTCGACAAAGACGGCAATAGGTTTGAGGTGCCGGTGAATGAACTCACCATGCGACCATCGATCTATGGGGTGATTATCAAAGATGATAAAGTCCTTTTGGTAAAGCAGTGGGATGGGTATGCTTTTCCTGGGGGAGGCGTCGAAGTGGGTGAGGATATGTACGATGCCTTGGTACGAGAAGTTCGAGAGGAAACCGGCCTTGAAGTCACTGTAGGAGAGGTGGTGGCTTGCGAAAACTCATTCTTTAAGTGGATGGGAAAATATTTTCACACTATTCTTATTTTTCGTCATTGTGAGGCGGTGGGAGGGGAACTTTCTATCGATGGACTTGAAGAGATCGAGAAGGGGATTACCAACGGCCTTCCAGAGTGGATTCCGATTGAAAACTTGGAAAAAATAAAGTTCTATACTACGGTTGATAATATCAAAATCATCCGAGCCGCTCTGAAGAAATAGTTTCTACGCCCTTCTCTTTTATTCGGGGTCGTGAAAATAAGAGACAAAGTAAAAACCGCCGGGCTTGCGCGGGGCGGTTTTGTTTTGCTTCGCGTTGCGAAGCGTTGGGGGGGGCTACTTGGCCGGAAGCGCTGGAACTTCATCCAGCGGAACCGGAGAAGGTTCTGCCGGTGGCAACAGGCCAGGACCATCCCAGAGTTTGTCCTCGATCAGGACGTCACGCGGGCCGGATTGCCATGTGACGGCGGGCCCGACGGTCCAGGCGTGCCTTTGGTAGTGGTAGCCATTGCCGGCGTCACCTTCCCAGGTCTGAACTTGGGGTTCTCCCGGCAAAAGCTCGAGCCGGCGCTGGTCGCGCATGGTCTTGGCAACATCCCAGAACATGAAGGGCTTGCCGTAGCGATTCACGGACACCTGTCCTTTGTATCGCCCGACCAGGATGGTTTCGGTGATGCCCAGTTGAGCATTCTCGCCAATCTTCCAGACGACATTGCCCTCGAACACGGAGACTCCTTCATCGGGGGCATAGGCCGCGATTTCATCGCGTTGCTCCTGGGTGAGCGGGAGCGGTACCGGTATGCCGATGACGAAGAAAATCACGAAGAGCCAGAAGGCTCCGACGAGTGAGGCGACGAGCATCAGGCCCGAATACCGAAGAGCGTTGTTCATGGCTTCTCCTATGAGTTGTGTGGGGGGTGAGGAACTGTGGTCAGATTTTGATACTGACTCTATATTATAGCATACTTTATAGATATTTGCAAGAGTGAGGATTTGGCTTTGACTGGCCGGGATGTATTGACTCTGGACGCATTTTTTGCAATACTTTTGCCAGCTCTTTGGAGGGTTCCTGTGATAGGAACCAATTTTTCAACCCCTTGTATGGAGGCGATACATGACAATGAGGAAAGAAACGGCCCGCTCATGGATTGTCCCTGACGGCCAGCTCCCCGGGTGGCAAAACACGGACCAGTTCATGTCCATGTATCCGACACCGAAAGAACGGCGCATTTTCTACGCTCGTCGTGCGCGTTACTACGCGCATGTGAGAGCTGGCACTGCCACGCGTACCCGCGAGGATCTTGACCGCCACATGCGTGGTGAAGTGAGATGAACGATTTTGATTGGGTCATCTTGATCCTGCTGGCCATGGCATTGGGTCTGAATGGCTACCTTGACAAGATCGTGGCCACTCGCGTTCTGCCAGAGGTGCGACTCGTACGGGCGTTGCCCATGTGCCCGCAGCGCGAAGACGTGCTCAATCGAGCGGAGTTCGTGCTCACTCTTGTCTGTTTCTACCAGTGGTTCATCGGTGGGTCGCATGTGCTCATCTTGATCCTCCTGTGGGAACGGGGGAGTTTCTGGTTGATGCTACTTGTGGGGACTTTCTTGGGCCTCAACATGTGGCTTGCTAAGCGGGCATACCGGCATCGTACCCAGATCAATTTTTAGGTATGAACAACGCTTCATCTGAGTGAGTAGCTTCGGCTACTCTTTTTTATTGACTTCCCGGCAGATTTTTGCGATACTGGGCGGAAGTTCTTTGGGCGGTTTTCCTTTTGGGAGACCAATACTCTATCAATTGACGAAGGGAAAAGGATGACGAGCAAACCAACCTTTGCTGAGCGGGTGCAGGCATTCCGTCTCCATAAGGGGCTCACGCAAGAGGGTTTCTGTGAGCAGTATCCAGTACCGATTGCTACGCTTCGCAACTGGGAACAGGGAAGATGTGAAACCTCCAGGATGGCTATCGCATTCTTCACGCTCATTGAACAGGAGACGGCAATTATAAATCATCTCCTAGCCAAGCATTCACTCATCTAGGAGGTAGCCATGTTTGGCTTCAACTGTGTCCATTGTGGGCGTCCGGAGATTCTTCATTTCTCGCTTGAAGAACTGAAGGCATATGACAGGAGTGGACTTTGGCCTGATAACGAGTATCAGGAGGATCCGCCGATGAATCTTGAACCAGTTACCCTGGAAGAGATGCTCGAACCGGCGGAGGGCTACCAGATGACGGTGCTCGAATGCCCTGGGTTTAGTTACCAGGACGGCGACAAGGACGACGTCATCGACGCGTTCGTCCAGGTAGGTAGGACGCAGGTTTGGCTGAAGGATTTCCTTCCGGACCCTTGGAAAGACGATATCCTCCATGAGCTTGAAAAGCTGGATGAATGAATGATGGCCGCTTATGGGCTCGCCTTGTGAAACACGGCAGCCCTTTTTTATTGACTTCCAGCCCTATTTTTGCGATACTGGGCGGAAGTTCTTTGGGTGGTTTTCCTTTTGGGAGACCAGTGTTGAGCAACCTTTGCAGGAGAGGAGGGTTCATGAAGAAAATTACGCTTCCGCAGGACGTGCGGACATTCCGGAGGGCCGGTGCAGAGAGCAGTTCGCTGTGTAGGACAGGGCTGTTGGTGCCCGCTGGTACGACACTCTTTGTGTCGGAGTCCATGCTCATGGCCTATGATCATCGCGATCAGCAGGCGGTGTATTTCAAGGATCGTGATGGGAAGGAATATTTCCTCATCGTGAGCGAGCTCGGCCTCGAAGGTTTCGTGCAGTAGCGGGGTGTGACATGGGACTCATCCAAGCATTGGGGATGCTCATCGAGCGGATGGACATCCTCGATTTGACTGGCATGCTGCTGTCGATTTCCCACTTTCGACTGTTGTTTCCGAGTCGCAAGTAGGACGGAATGACATAGGGCGCGGACTGAACCAGTCGCGCTTTTTTCTTTGAGCAAGAAAAAACCGCCGGGCTTGCGCGGGGCGGTGGATGATGGGCTTCGGAGTCCGAAGCTTTTTCAGTAGACGTCGGTCCGTTGCGTGGCAACGGGGACGGGTTGGGCCAACTCCAATCGTGGCTTTGCGACGAGGTCCTGGGTGGTGCGCTGAGCGTGGTGATAGGCACTCATGGTGGCTATGCCCACAAATGGCACACTGAGCACAACCCACAAGACTACGGCAGGGCGGACATGAGGCATTTGTCTCCTCTGAGAGGTTCTTGTTGCTGGGCATGGTGAAATAGGTACAAGACTCCCATTATGACAGAGTTTGGTATTTTAAGCAAGGGTCGAGGGGTCGGAGACGAGCCCTCGTTTGTTGTGGTGACTTCTTCATTTTTTACGAAAATGTGGTATACTGAAGAAAATTAATCCACACACAAAAGTATGAGCACAAAAAAGTTTGGACAGGTGAGCGCGTTTCTTCTCGGGATGGTGGCTATCATCGGCCTCACATCGGCCATGATGTAATGTCGTGAGAGGAGTATTTCGGTAACGCTTACAACTATGTCAAATACAAAAAAGTTTTCTTTGGTACTGATCGGAGCCGTCGTAATCGGAAGTATATTTGTCTACTATCGTTACGCTGAGAACATGCTCCAGTCTTCGCGAGAAGAGATGATGCCTCCAGTCACAGGCAAGCAGTCAAGTGCAGTGGTGACGTATGACGCCTACGAGGGCAAGATGGATACGCTCCGCTTCGTAGTCACGGTGGACGGAAGTGGCGCTATCGAGACGATTCAGACGCTTGATGCCGCTACCGGTGAAGTACCAGAGAAGAAAAAAGAGTTCAATGAACTGGTCAATGTGCAGCTCAAGGGTAAGAAACTCTCGGAGTTGACCGCCATCGACAAAGTGGGTGGATCATCCAAGACGACTGAGGCCTTCAATCGGGCCATCCCAGAACTCCAAAAAGGTATGTAAGAGAAAGCCGACTCGAGAGAGTCGGTTTTTGTTAGTAACTCGCTTGACAGCTTTCAGAATGCACAAGGAGTTGGGTGTATACTAGAGGAAGCAGAGGGTGTGCGTATGCCACGCGCGTGGTCGATAACTCTCTTTCTTCCTAATGTGTTGGTTTCGCATTTATTAAAAGAGAAATACATATATGCACAAGCTTACATTTATTCTATTGGTCGTCGGTGGTCTCAATTGGTTGTTGGTCGGTGTCCTCGGCTGGGATATTAGTCGCTTCCTCGGGGGGATGGACTCGATGGTCGCTCGAGCCATCTATATCCTGGTAGGACTCTCGGCCGTGTATGAGATTGTCACTCACAAGGGAAATTGCAAGGCCTGTACGCCAGCTCAGCCCATGTAATCCACTTGGCTCAGTCAATCCCGCACCTCGTACGATAGGTGCGGGGTTTTGTTTTGTCACAGAAAAGGCGCTATACTGAGAGCATCCTAATCACTTATCTATTTTTCGTATGGAAAGTTTGTCGAAATGTGTCAAGGCGGGTGCGCTCGCTCTCATCGCTCTCGCAGCAGTGATGGCATCGTACCAGTACAAAGAATCGGTAGAAAACACGTACCCAACCCGGACGTTTTCGGTGGATGGGTCGGGCGATGTCGATACCACCCCGGATCTGGCAACATTTTCGGCAACTGTGACCACTGATGGTGGCAAGGACGTCGCCGAGGTGCAGGGTGCCAATACGGAAAAGATGAATCGTATCAATGCCTATCTCAAGGAGCAGGGGGTAGACAAGGATGACCTCAAAACAGCTCAGTACAACCTCTCACCACGTTACAGCTATAATCCTTGCACGGCTGGGAGCTGTCCAGCCCCGACTATCACTGGATACAATCTGACCCAGACGCTTGAGGTCAAAGTCCGAGATAGTAGCAAGCTCGGCTCACTCCTCTCTGGAGTCGTAGAAAATGGTGCCAACAGTGTCTCTGAGGTGCGGTTTACGGTAGATGATGATACAGCCGCTCGTGATGAGGCTCGGGCCGAGGCTATTGCCGAAGCCAAGAAGAAGGCCAAAACCCTTGCCAAGACGGCTGGATTTCGTCTCGGCAAGTTGGTCTCGCTCTATGAAAACACCAATCCTGTGATGCCATACTACGGCATGGGAGGAGATAGTATGAAGGCAGAGATGAGCACTATGCCACCGGTTATCGAGGCAGGGACACAAACGACCAAGGTCCAGGTGACACTCACCTACGAGATCAAGAATTAGCCTGCTCCTGTATAGAAAGCCCCGTCTCATTGGCGGGGTTTTTGCTTGACCCTGTGTAATCGGACGAGAGTCCGTATTCGCGGAGCGAAATTACACAGGGTTGACATATTTTATACAGGGTGTATATTTTATAGTGTAACAATATAAAACACATACTTATGAAGATTCTTACCCCAAAGCAGCAGATTGTTTTGCAGGCTATCAAACAATTTTTCTCAGAAAATGGCACTATGCCGACCGTGCGTGAGATCCAGGAGGTCTCGGGCCAGCTTGGGCTGAAGTTGAAGAGTCTTCGGAGCTTTTTCCTCTACCTGAATGAGCTCGAGGACAAGGGTTATATCGAACGCACCAGTGAAGATCGGGGCATATCACTCAAGGGGGTGACCAAGGATGGCTTTCTTGATGTGCCTGTCTTCGGCATGGCCAACGCCGGGGCAGCTACGATGTTCGCCGACCAGTATATCGAGGGGTATCTCAAGGTGTCCAAGCGTATCGTGCGGGACAGCCGCAACGTCTTTGCTATCCAGGTCTCTGGTACTTCGATGAACAAGGCCCGGGTCAACAGCAAAACTATCCAGAGTGGTGACTTTATCCTCGTCGATTCGACCTGGAAGCACTACAACAACGGGGACAAGGTCCTCGTCGTGATCAATGGCATGGCCACCGTCAAAACCTATCGCACGGTAGATGGCAAAAACATCGTTCTTCTCCCAGAATCCACCGACAAAAAGCACAAACCTATCTTTTTGACTGAAGAAGATGACTTTGTCATCAACGGCAAGGTAATCGATGTCTTGAAACTGAACGCGTAGTCAAAAATGCGCGGAGTGCGTGGTATAATACGAGCATGCGGAAGAGCATGTCGAGCCGTAGAGTTTTTCTACGGAAAATTATCAAGTGGCATACTATCGCCCTCTCGGTGACTCTGGGAGTGTATTTTGTGTTGGCCTTTTTTGATCCAGGGATGCTCTCCTATGATCTCCGGCAGAAGTTTCGTGCTCTGGCCGATGATACTATCACTATCACCGCTACCGTGCTCGATCCACCAGTGGTACCGGTCGTGACAGCTATTGCAGACTGTAACGAAACCAATGGGACACTGAGTGTAGCACTCGACTGGGCTGATGACGTCAATACTCATACTTATACAATCGACCGAGACAGTCTCACTCTCGTGAGTGGGCTCGCTACCTCCGCCTATACTGATACGGGTGTGGTAGTCGCTACCACGTATGAGTACGTCGTGACTGCCTATGGCCCGATGGGTCCGGGATCAGCCACCTCTCTCCCAGTCTCAGTGACCACTCCGAGCCTCTGTGAGGTGACCGCGCCACCGCCGGCCGTCACTATTGTGTCCTTTGGTGGACGCAATGTCGATGCCTATAGCGGCATGCCTCGAGTGGGTGACCGTCGGCCGATTTTTACGGGAACAACGAGTATGCCTGGGGCTACCATGGTGGTTACCATCGGTACCTCGTTTGTGGCCCAGTTTTCTGCCAATGGGAATGGCTATTGGGAGTGGAAACCACCCTATGGGGTCCCATCAGGGAGCCAGACTTTTACCGTGACGGCGACCGATCCGCTCGATAGTACTCGCCAGGCCACCGCCTCACTCCGCTTTGATATCTTGAAACGTGATGAGGAGAGCGGGTCCAAGCAATCGAAGGGGGTGTCACCACCCAAACCCGGTACGCCAGCTCAGGCGTTTGCTAGCCCGCTTCAGTTTGTACTCACGGTCGAGAATGAGGGTGACCGGGTGCTCCAGGGAGAAATACTACATACACAGATCATTATCGGTACTCTTGCCCCACGTTATGACCAGATTGTAGTCCCAATTCGGTATAGTGTCCTCGACGAGAATCAGAATCTCTTGTTTTCGGAAACTCACAAGACGCTTCTGACGGAAGGAGCGGTTATCGAAGCAGCGCTCCCAATACCGATGTACATGGCTCCTGGAGCACACTTTGTCCAGGCAGAGGTGCTCTTGGATACACTGAATGTGAGTCGTCTGGCACCATTTACGGTCAACGAGTTCCCTCTCATCGGACTGGCGAGTGGCGGGAGTCTCACCTACGCCGATGTCATTGATTCTCTTGGCTGGATCGTCTTTTTCTTCCTTCTGCTTCTCTTTCTCTGGCTCTTTCTCTTTATCCGTGAGTTCGCCCTCTACCTACAGGGTGATGGGGAGGTCACGGAGTATGACCTAGAGCGAGCTGGATTTATTCGTAAATAACGCTATTATTATGGCTATAGACATGGTGTTCCTGGGGATAGATGTGCTCACAATCCTCTTTTTTCTCCTCGTCCTCGTCTTTGCAATCGGCATCGTCTGGCGGGTGGAGAAGGAGCTCGACTGGTCCTACAAGCTCTTTGTGGTGGCAGCGTCCGCGGTGACGCTCGCTGATGCCATCGGTCTCACAGCGGTGAGCGCCAGTGACCCATCGTGGGCACTCATTTCCAAGGGCCTCCGGTTTGTCGGAGCGGTCGCCTTTTTGGCCAGTATCCTCGTGATGCGTGATATCGTCCGTAAGCTTGATCACGAAAAGTAACGTAACGTATGAAATATCCCGTGACTCCAAAAGTCGTGTTTCCTCTCGAGCCCTATCAGGTGAGTGGACTTCCGTTTGGGAAGCGGGGCAACCATGATGGGACATTTTGGGGTGTCCATCTCGGGGAGGACTGCAACGCTCCCGCTGGGACCGATGTCCGGGCTATCGGGCGTGGGACAGTCGTCTATGCTGCGCTCCATTCTGGTACCGAAGAAAAGGGGAATTGGGGGCACATCGTCATCATTCGGCATAAGAAACCACGGCGCGAGGTCTTTTATTCGCTCTACGCACATCTCGGGACCAGCTTCAAACGCATTGGTGAAAAGGTAGAGTGCGGAGAGCCACTCGGCTTTGTCGGTGAGGCCTATACCCCAGAAAACGGCTACTGGCCGGCTCACCTCCATTTTGCTATCTATACTGGGCCTTGGGAGGATGAAGTCCTCCCGGGATACTGGAAAGAGGGAGATGAACGGACTCGGCCTGAGTGGTGGCACGTCCCGAGTGAATACCTCAAAAAATATGAAGTCGGGAAAGGAAGCACGCGCCAAACAAAAATCACCCCATAGGGTGATTTTTTTTTGTGCGCTCGGAGGGAATCGAACCCCCGACCCTCTGGTTCGAAGCCAGGTACTCTATCCACTGAGCTACGAGCGCAATATTGAACTGCTCCCCGCCCGAACGACTGAATCGTTCAGTCGGGCGGGTATCCACTTGTCCGCCCGAGGCGGATCAGCCTTGGGCTGAAGCTATCGGGGCGCATGAGCCTTGCCCGAATTACTTCCCGAAGGGATGTGGGCGGGCACGAGGCGGTCAATTTCGACTATAGCGTATTTTTGTACTGGAGTCAAAGGTAAGATACTCACTTTTGGCTTCAATGAGCCTTGTATGTTATACTTTGATTACAGTATTTTGTTAAACATTGAGAGTAAAAGTATGGGAAAAATCATAGGAGTGCTCGGTATCGTCTTGGTAGCCGGAGCCGTGTTGTTCTGGAAGTTTACTGGGACTGAAGAGGGAGAGAAGAAGATGGCGGCTCCCGATACCAAGGGGACTGGCGCTGATACCAAGACAGCCAAAACTGAAGAGATGGGATCAAAGACCCTTACGCTCAAAACCTCGTACACCAACCCGAGTGGGAGTGATGAAGTAGGCTTCAATGTGATGGTGGATGCAAACGGGATGGTGACGGGTGTCACAGTCGATGTGCTTGCGACCAATGGTATTTCTCAGAATCGTCAGAAGGCTTTTGCTGAGGGTCTGCCACAAGCTATCACTGGCAAGAAGCTCGCCGAGCTCAGTGCTATCGACCGGGTCGGTGGATCATCGCTCACGACGGGTGCCTTCAACGCCGCGCTCCCAGCACTCAAGGCGCAACTCTAAGACTTTTTCATGAAAACCTACGGTTTTCCAGCACTTGGGACACAGTGGACCCTCCTCATTGATCATGATGAGTTTGGGACGAGAGAAGAGGAAGCGATTCTCACCGAGGTACAGACCTTTGAGAATCGCTTTTCTCGTTTCATCCCTGCGAGTGAGGTCAATCGATTTCGCGAGGCGACCCCGGGGGCCTATGAGATTTCGGAGCGATTTTCGGTGATGCTCTCACGGGCGCTCCTCCTTCGGGAGCTCACAGGGGGCGTGTATGATCCGGCCGTCGGGGGACTCCTCGAGCGGGCGGGCTATGGTATGGCGCCCGATGCCTCCTCTTCTCCGGCTGACTTTGTCCTCCCACGCTGGTCACTCTCGGGGACGACACTTACCCTCGATGGTCCGACGGCTTTTGATCTCGGGGGTATCGGCAAGGGGTACTGTATTGACCTCGTGGGGAGTATCCTTGAGCGTCTCGGGTACCGGTACTTTCTCGTCGAGGGTGGTGGCGATATGTACGGGACGACCAAACGTGACGGCAGTCCGTACCGAGTCGCTCTGGAGTACCCAGGACGGCCTGATACAGCCTTTGGGACCATCGATCTCGACCACCAGGCGGTAGCAGTTTCGGACACATTCAAACGTCGCTGGCAGAAGTGGCATCATATTGTCGATCCAGCGACCAAAAAGCCGATTGAGGCTGTGGTAGGGTGCACGGCATTCGCTCGGACGGCCTTTGACGCTGATAGTATGACCTCAGGGCTGTTTCTCGCCCCTCCGAGCCAGTATGGGGCCCTACAAGAGGCATTGTCTACTGAATACGTCGTTTTCCGAGAGGATGGCTCGGTTGTGAAGAGTCCTGCCTGGCCGGGAGAACTCTTCTCCTAACTCAGTTGACTGAGGAGGGCTTATTTGTTACAATCGACACGCGTTCCAAGGTGGCGTTTTTTGTTTTGAAATATGGGTGTATAGCTCAGCTGGTAGAGCAGTGGCCTCTTAAGCCAACGGTCGTAGGTTCGAGCCCTACTACACCCACCCTCAAGGGATACTCCCGGACGCCCTTGTAGCTCAATGGATAGAGCCGCGGACTTCTAAGCCGTTGATGTTGGTTCGATTCCAACCGAGGGCACAGTGTGATTAAAAAGGATCTAGAGGGGTGGCCATCGTTCAATGGCAGGACAATGGTTTGTGGTACATAATAAATACGAAGTAGGCAGAGGGGTGGCCATCGTTCAATGGCAGGACAATGGTTTGTGGTACCATGAATGAGGGTTCGATTCCCTCTGGCCACCCCTGTGAATACTTCGTTTGGGTTCCCTGCCTGCCGGCAGGCAGGGATTCCCTCTGGCCACCCCTGTGGGTCTTTTTTTGTTTGTCCAAAAGTATTTCTATAAAAAAGAGGACCTGCCAGGCATCCTGGTCAGGTCGTTGTGGTCCTACGGAGGACCAGTTGGGGCATAGCCCACGATGGCGTCAGTGCACGGCGACGTGTTCGCCGCGGATGTCGGGAGAGCCGGCGATGCGACGCGGCTCGCTGTGGTGCGCACGACGCAGCAGGCCGAGTTCGTGGGTCAACACCGCGACCGAATCGAGCTTCTTGCCAGTGCCGTAGCGGGCCTTGAACGTGCCCGGCGACTTGGCCTTGCGGTCGTCGGCCAGCAGCTTCTTCGCAGCGTCGTAGTCGATGTAGCGGCCGTTCATGGTCGAACCGGACAGGATCTGCAACGCGGTCTCGGCGTCGATCTCGACCTTCGGCGGCACCAG
This sequence comes from uncultured Bdellovibrionales bacterium, assembly GCA_964444815.1. Classification (GTDB taxonomy): domain Bacteria; phylum Patescibacteriota; class Minisyncoccia; order Moranbacterales; family UBA1568; genus UBA1568. The sequence continues at coordinate 64,182 of CAYUIR010000002.1, forward strand.
CACGCAGACGGCGCCCGGGTGGCCAGCCAGATCCAGCGACTTGTAGGTATCGGCCAGATCGCGCGGCGGCTTGCCGGCATCGATCGCTTTCGGGTCAGCGGCGTTGGCCCACTGGAAGTTCGTGCTCATCGCAGCCAAGGTGGCCGTGGCGAGCAGAGCGGGCGCGGGCGTTCGGGCCATGGAGACTTGCAAACGGGTCATGGGGACTCTCCTTGAGGAGGTTGAAGGGAGGGACACACCACGAGTGAAGATGAACTTCTACCAACGCGGCTCACTAATGACGAAAGGTTCATCACCAATGAGCCACGTTGGACACCGTAAAAAAAGAACTTGAGTTGATTGTACTGAATACCAAAAACCCTGTCAAATTGGCAGGGTTTTTGGTTGTCAGTGAATTGCTTTGTAGTCCTTCCATTGCTTCTCCGACCAGCCTTTGGGCTTGGAGGTGTAGACTGGTTCCTGCCCGGGATGAGGGAAGAGGGCAGGAGATTTGTAGTTACTGTAGAAACTGTCTCGGAGATAGTTCTGCCCATTTACGTCGTTCACTTCCTGGGTAAAGACCGTCTTCATGCTGCCATCGCCACCACGGGAGAGGACATGGGGTCCATCGACTTTGACCGTTCGGCCGTCGCGCGTGCCAAAGAAACGAAAGGTGAGGTCATCGCCTTCGATTGTAGACTGCATGAGGATAGCGCCAGGAGTGTCGTTTTTGAACTTGAGGTCAGGCCGAGGGATATAGATGGTGGCATCCATACCGATCGGCTTGTAGTACTGGACGGCGTAGGCATGATTGCGGCGCTCAGTGATCTTGAGACCGGAGTAGATAGCGGCGCGGAAGACGGTACTTGAGACCTGACAGATACCACCCCCAAACTCTGGGGTGGTCTGGTTGTTCTTGATGACGAGCTCAGGGAGGTAGCCGTGTTCACCGTCGACATCACCCAAGTAATCAACAAAAGAAAATTCTTCCCCAGGCGCGATGATGACGTTTTGGAATTGTTCGAGGGCGCGTTTGATATTGAAGATACGGTTCTTGGGAGAACCCTTGAAGTTGGATTTGCCTTCACCGATGAGTTCCTTGAGTCCGAGGCGTTCTCGGTCAGTGGCAACCAGCTTGGGTGAGACGATCGCCGTCGGGAGAGTGACTGCTAGAGTACCGCTTTCGGTCGATGCGAGAGCGGTGAGGATGGCCGTAGCACTCTCGGATTCATTGAGGGTGCGACCGAGTTTCTCAGGAGTGGTCACGATGATGCTTGTGTTGTCGGCGACACCAAAGACCGCATCAACAGGGTCCTGGTTCACCTCGGTGGCCAGGAGTGAGACAAATGCAGAGACGCTCTCAGGATTGGGCGCCCGGTCAAAGGTGACCGCTAGTCGCGCTCGGGTATGCCGGGAGAGGGAGAGGTCACAGTAGAGGGCACTCACGGGACAGTAGAGGGTATCAGTGGCTTCAGAGGGGCGGTCACTTGGGACCAGGGTCGTCTCGAGGTGAAACCATGAGTCAAAGGCACTCCGGGCGAGAGTGGTGGTGTAGTCGCCAGCCGTGATCTCAATTGCCTGGGGGAGGGACTGAGCTGAGACGAAAGAAGGCAGACCCAACAAGAAGAGAACGCTCATGAAGAGGGCGCGTGAGTATCGCTCTAATAACAGTGAGAGACTCGATGACATGGGTAGTGAGAGATAGTATGCGAAAAAAGGAATGCCGATTCCATCAGGGACAGAACCGGCAGCGAGGCATTCCAATCAGAAAAAGTAATTTAGAATCCGCGCACCTGAATTTTTTTGGTCTTGGTCGTGTCAGCCTTGGGGAGACGAATGGTGAGGATACCGTTCTTGAGCGAAGCGTCCGCCTTTTCAGGGATGACATCCACTGGGAGGAGGACAGAGCGAGAGAATGAACCCCAGTAACATTCTTGGTAGTAGTAGTTACCATTTTCGACTTCTTCCTCGTTCTTGCGTTCGCCTTTGACGGTCACCATGTCATTGTTGATGGAAACATCGAGGTCCTCGGGTTTGACACCGGCGATGGTTGATTTGATGACGATGTCATTGTCAGTCTGGTAGACGTCGATAGTGAGCTGACCCTCGGCGCTTTCGTTGTCTGACTGTGAGTACGATGGAGTCGCCCAAGACTCTTCTTCTCGGACTGGGAAACTGGCCGGTTCTTCACGCATGACGACGGTGGTCTCTTCGGTTTCATTGTAGACCGGGACACCACTAAAATCGCTTCCCTCAACGCTTTTGGCACCAGTCAGACGCTCGAAGAAGGACTTTTTTTCTTTGGCCATAGAAGTTTATTTTAGAGAGGTTAGGGAAACAAAGAGTGCTTGCGCCTCGTGTTCCAATCATCATCAGTATAGAGGAATTTCTGGCAAGGCGCAAGAACACTTACTTTTCAAAGAGGACCAGGGAGAGGTTGTAGATGAGGTGGAGGAGGGTGCCAAAAACAAAGACAAAGGGGAGGGGAAAGGGGAGGCGTCCGGAGAGGGCAAAGGCGAGGAGGAGGGAGAGTCCGCTATGGATCATGACGATGGCTCCGAGCGGGAAGAGGGGTACGGTTCCCTGGCCGAGGATGAGGGCGACTTCGAGGAGCGAGAAGCCAATACCATAGGCGAGCCCGACTGAGAAGATGGCTGACCACTGGTAGGTCGCCGAGAAGTAGCGGGTGAAGAACTGGCGAAGGAGGAGGAGACGGGCGCACTCTTCGATCAAGACCGCTCCGACCACGACCAGGATACTCCCAAAGTCCGGGAGGTCTGGGGTATAGGTGAGACTCCCGCCGATGTTTAAAACCACGAGCTCAATGACAAGAGCGAGACAGCCGGCGAGGATACCAAAGATGAGGGCAGTAAAAAACATACTTTAGGCCAGGTTGGCGAGGTAAGTATCGAGATCGGTGATTTTTTTCTCAGTTTCGATGAGGCTCGCCCGGTTCTGTTCGAGGATATGAGCGGGGGCTTTGGCGGTAAAGTTGGTGTCATCGAGACGCTTCTTGAGACCGACGAGGTAGGTTTCGGCGGAGGACTTTTCTTTGGTGAGGCGAGCGCGTTCTTTGTCGACATCAATAAATCCGCTCAGATGGATATAGAGAGCCGAGTCGCCGCTCATGATGCGGGCCGTCTCGGGTGGCTGAGTTGGGTCAGTGGTGATGATGACTTCTTCGATGCGGGCGAGACGCTCGATCAGGGGAACAAAAGGTTCCCAGGCAGTCTTGTCGCCGATGATGGTGAGCCAGGGTTTCACCGCCGGATCGACATGGTAGACGGCTCGGACATTACGGATTTTTTGGATGAGGTCGATGATGTACTGAAAAGTAGTGTCTGGGGCGACGGTCTCTCCCTTGGGCCAGGAGGCGACCATGAGGAGACCCCTCTCGTGAGGGTAGAGCGACTGGTAGAGCGCTTCAGTCACAAACGGCATAAACGGGTGCCAGAGTTTCAAGAGATCGTTCCAGATATGAATGAGCACAGCGTCGTTTTTCTCAATCTTGTGGATTTCGACATACCAATCAGCGTAGTCATTCCAGGTAAAGTCGCGCAGTGTCTCGGCCGCGAGAGAAATATTGAAATGATCGAGGTGATGAGTCACTTCCTTTGTGACCGTGGCGAGACGGGACAGTATCCAGCGATCGGCGGGAGTCTCTGCTTTGTGCTGGTCCGTTGGTTCGATGGAAGTTGCTTGACTGACGTAGCGCCCGATATTCCAGAGCTTGTTGACGAAGTTTCGGTATGAGAGAATTTTTTCTTTCGAGAGACGGGTATCATTGCCAGGGGTGGCACCAATAACCAGTGAGAGGCGCATGGCATCGGCACCATATTCGGCGATAACATCAAGGGGATCAATGATATTGCCGAGTGACTTACTCATCTTGCGACCCTGTTCATCACGAACCAACCCATGGAGATAGACTGTTTTGAAGGGGATATCCGTGAGGAGATACTCAGACATGAGAATCATGCGTGCTACCCAGAAAAAAAGTATATCATAACCGGTCTCAAGCACACTCGTCGGGTGGTATGTTTCGAGGTCACTTGTTTTTTCGGGCCAGCCGAGCGTCGAAAATGTCCAGAGTCCTGAGGAGAACCAGGTATCGAGGGTGTCGGGGTCTTGCTCCCATCCATCACCTGCTGGTGCTTCGATGCCACAGTATGTCTCATCGGCTCGATACCACACTGGGATACGGTGACCATACCAAATCTGTCGACTGATACACCAGTCGCGCAGGTTATCAATCCAGTGGAAATACGTACGACCAAATCGTTCCGGGAGGATAGTGATTTTTTTGGATCGCACGGCGTCCTGCATGAGGGACTTGAGCGTCACAGCCTGACCATCACGGCTGAACTCTTTCTCCACTGAGATGAACCATTGCTTTTTGATCTGTGGTTCAATGATGCCACCGCCACGACTGTTCGTCGCGATATTGTGGGAATAGTTTTCCTCGGTTTTGACGACGAGCCCTTTTTCGGTTAGTCGTTCGATGATTTTCTTGCGGGCGTCTTTGATGGGGAGTCCAGCGAAATCTGGTCCGGCGATGGGGAGGAGGTGTCCCGTCTCGTCGATAATCTGTTCACGGTCGAGCTCGTGGCGGAGTGCGATGTCAAAGTCGGTGTTGTCATGCCATGGCGTGATAGTCATGACGCCAGTCCCAAAATCACGGTCGATGATAGGGTCTTTGATGACGGTAGCATTGATGGGACCATTGATCCATTCAAGGGTGATCTTTTGGCCATGCTCATACTCGGTGTAGCGTTCATCATCAGGGTGCATGACGACGTATTTGTCACCAAATTTGGTCTCTGGACGAGCGGTCGCTATGACGAATGGACCGTACTGGAGATAGTAAAGCGGGATAGTCTCGGTCTGCCACTCGATTTCATCATCAGAGACGGTGGTCTGCATCTTTGGGTCCCAGTTCACGATGCGCTCACCACGGTAGATGATGCCGTCATCGTACATTTTTTTGAAGGCAGTCCGCACAGCCAGATTGCGCTGCTGGTCGAGAGTGTAGGCTTCACGCGACCAGTCGAGAGAAGAGCCCATCCGGCGACATTGATTCACGATAGTGTCGTGACTCTCGCTCGCAAATGCTTCGACACGTTTGAGAAAGGCCTCTCTTCCCAGGTCATAGCGAGATTTCCCCTCGGATTCCTGCAGGAGTTTTTCGACTTTACTCTGTGTCGCGATAGCAGCATGGTCAGTCCCTGGGAGCCAGAGAGTGCGGTCACCCTTCATGCGGTGATAGCGGACCAGGATATCCTGGAGGGCGAGCATGACAGCATGTCCGGCGTGGAGCGTTCCAGTGACGTTGGGAGGTGGGAGCACAATACTAAATGTCGGAGCATCTTCTTTGGCTACTCCTTTTTTGATACAAGTATCAGGGTTGAAAAAGCCACTCTCTTCCCACTGGGTATAGAGTTTTTGCTCCCAGTCGGCAGCGGTATAGGTTTTGGGGATTTCCTTTTCCATGCCTCTTACGATAGCAGAGAAAGGCGTGTGATTCAAGACTTTAGCCTCTTTTTCGGCCTTTTTTCAAATCCTTGAGATTGAGGAGGGGGGCGAAGAGGTCGTCCTCGAGGGCGGGTTTGAAGATGTTGAGTTCCTTGGGCGTGGGGGAGCTTGCTTGAAAGGTGACAAAGGGGATATCGGTGATGAGGCAGAGGGGGGTCTGTTCGTCGCCCTCACCCATGGCAAGTGACGCCGTGACCGCGAGCCCATCGACCTGATTCTGGTGGGT
>CAYUIR010000002.1:70018-71418 GCA_964444815.1 uncultured Bdellovibrionales bacterium
ATACCAGCCCGAGCGATAAAGGCGTTGTCGGTGATGGTGAGCGGGATGCCGTAGCGACTCTTTTCTTTAGGGAGGTAGTAGTCAGCTTCGGAGATGACGGCCCCGTCCTTGAGCGTCGCATCGTGAGGGAGATAGCGACCCTCGCAGAGCGCGACCACTTTGGAGGTGATGACGAGCACGGATTGGTCAGGAAATTTTTTGAGGGACCGATCAAGAAACGCTATGAGTGTCGTCGAACGAGGAGTGACTTTCTCTGTTTTGATGGCGCGAACTATCATACGAGATTTTGGAATGGCAAATTGGCATCTGGTTCGAGCGTGCGGTAGGAATCCATGAGGATGGCGCGGTCTGTCTCATTCATGTGCTCGTAGCGGAGGGCGGCGGCAATACCGATCATGGCGGCATTGTCGAGGGAATAGGTGAATTCTGGGGTGAGGAACTGTGTGGTCGGAAACTTAGTGTCAATCAAATTACGTAGCTCCATACGTAACCGTACATTGGCCGAGACCCCACCGGCGATGACAAAGGTGGCCGGGGAATAGAGCGCGAGGGCTTTCTTGGTTTTGCCTACCAAGACATCGACGACGGCTTCTTGGAATTCATGACAGACCTGGTCGATAAACTGCTCGTCCTGTTTGTCTGCCTCGTGCTTTTTCAAAAAGTACAGTACGGACGTTTTGAGCCCGGAGAATGAAAAGTCGAAGTTGTCTGCATCGAGCATCGGGCGGGGGAACGCAAAACTGTTAGTCGTTAGCGTATCGCTGATAGCTTCACGAAATGAGTCTGCTCTCTTCGCGACGATAGGACCGCCTGGGTAATCAAGTCCGAGCATCTTGGCCACCTTGTCAAAGGCCTCACCGGCAGCATCATCCTGCGTCTCACCGAGAATCTGGTACTGAAAATGGTCTTTCATTAAAACGAGCTCTGTATGCCCACCCGATACCACAAGGGCAAGAAGCGGAAAACGCAATTCCGTATCTGGTTTGAGTAGGTTCGCGTAGATGTGTCCCTCGAGGTGTTGGATACCGATGAGGGGTTTGTCCCAGATGAGGGCGAGTGTTTTGGCTGCGGTCACACCGATGACGAGCGCTGGCATGAGGCCAGGTCCCTCGGTGACCGCGATGAGGTCGATATCGGCCGGGGTGAGCGAGGCCCGGTCGAGGGTCTCCTCGATCACGGGGACGATGTTTTTCTGGTGCTCACGAGAGGCCAAATCAGGCACTACTCCGCCCCATTTGGCATGGAGAGAGATTTGGGAGGAAACGGTGTTCGCGAGGACCGTGGCCTGGTTATTTTCCCACTGGATAATAGCGGCCGCTGTCTCGTCGCAGGATGTCTCGATGGAGAGGATTTTCATAGTCCTTTTACTGTAGCGAGCGGGGGACAAAATGGCAAGAAAA
>CAYUIR010000003.1:0-60432 GCA_964444815.1 uncultured Bdellovibrionales bacterium
GAGCCAGAGTGCGGTCGCTGCGATAAAGGCGCCCTCGATGCAATGAGCTCGGCCTTTCCGGAGAGCCATCCGAGGCGATGAACAGGATTCACTGTACCGTGAGAGATTGCTCGGCATGTCGTCGAGAAAATCCTGGATCTTCTCCGGGGTATCGAGCTTCTTCAAAACCGCTAATTCTTCAGATGAAAGACCGAACATACTCTAAACCTCTGTGAGCGGCACACTCGCCTTGCGCTTCGCTTCTTTCAAAAGGGAGAGTGAGAGGAAGAAGATTGAGATGATAATCAGGGTACAGATAAAGCAGAGAAGGCAAAAAGCCTTGATGAACAAAATCTCCCGGTAGATGATAAAGCCGTTGAAACACATCCCCATGAAGGAAAGAATGGCGAGGGCTTTAGCCTGCGTGTACGACTGGTGCCGATACCCGTACCAGGCGAGAGCGAGGAGAATCGGGTAGACAAGGAGTGCTACCCATGGAAAAGGGATGCCGAAGACGCTCGAGAGGGGATGGCGGAGTACTTCGCTACAGGAATTAAAGGTCGAGAAATCACAGAACGAGGTGAGGCCAAGTGGATCGACGTAGCGGAAATAGTAGGCCTTGTAGCTCAGGTACGCCGCATTACAGAGAGCAATGACCGCAAGAATAATAATGGTCCGATACTGTTTCATATGGTTCACATAAAAGTTCACCTCTAGGATAGCACAATCGTCTTGGTAAGAAAAAACCGCCACCCTGCAGAAGCAGGAGGCAGTCAAGGAGTGGCATCTGGGCTCACGAATACCGAAGCAAAGCTTTGTCTCGGTAGAAGGCGTGGCCGACGCTAAAGAATGCGCCAAAGGATGGTGTCCAAATGAAAAGGGTAAGCCCTGTCCACAAAGGTCCATTGTCCCAATAATAGAGGGAGAGGAATCGACCAGCGGCATCAACCTCGGGCAACGCCAAGAGGAAAACTCCGATGAGGGCGCCGTACAGAAGTGTCGCGCTACGAGCCCCGTCAATGGCCAACCCCTTCAGATCCGCCCGGCGACTGACCACACCATAGGTGGCTGCGGCGAAGCCAATAGCGGTCGCCATGATCGCATTGGTGAAGACGGTGGAGATGAGTCCGATCAAGGTCGCCACCAAGGTCAAGGAGAACTTCCCTGATGACGAGACGAGTGATTCCCTCATCGGCACGAGGATGCTCTTTGAGGCCCCAAGTGACAGTGCCACCACCGCACCGAGAAAGAAGCCGCCAAATCCGGCATGCCACCAAGGCGAACCCGGTGGCGCGAAGAAATCGCGGTAGAGATAAGCGATGCACGGACCACCGACGGCCCCACCGACGCTCATCCAGAACTGTTCATCCCGTGTCCGAGGATGTAGCCAGAAGACAAGACAGGCAACAAGGGCCACCCACATGACAAACACAGGGTAGTACCACTCGAGTGCGTTCGGAATGGAGGACATGGAGTGTCTCCAGGTTGTTAAAGGATGCCTCGAGCATAGAGAACGGTGCGATGATTGTCAAGAAAAAACAAAACCGCCCCAATTGGGACGGCTTGCTTTTCTGGAGCGGGTAAGGGGAGTCGAACCCCTATCTCAACCTTGGCAAGGTCGTGTAATAGCCGCTATACGATACCCGCTTTGTGTACATGGCGGGACAGGCCCGCTCTGCTTACTAGAACATTCTGGCAAAAAAAACTCTCTTGGTCAAGGATAAACAGCTCCTGTGGGACTGGATGGGATCGAACCATCGACCAAGCGATTATGAGTCGCGCGCTCTACCACTGAGCTACAGTCCCGTACAAATGGTCCGATTCTTAAGAAGCTGCATTTTAATACCGTCTATCCAGCCAATAATCCTGAAAAACAGCTTTACATCATATACTCTGATATGTACTGTTCCGTATGTCAAATTATTCTTTCTCTTCTGTGCACTCCGAACACTGAGCGAAGTACAGGTTTTAATAAACTGAGATTTTGGAATCTCCGTCAAGGCTGACCAGTATTCTACTGCAGCAGACATATCAACATTTGGATGAGCAATGAGCTGGACTTTGAATCTACTCTCATCTATAGAACAAAACTTCCGAAAAAAACTCATCATCACTAATACCATCTCTGGATCTGCATTGGTAAAATCAACACACTTCCATTTGCTCCCACTCGCTCCTCGTTTATAGCCCTCCGCCCAGTAGAGTGATACCCCCGCAACAAACAAAGAATCGTCCATAAAGTTGGACACTTCATCCTTTGCTTTTTCCCGTATCATAGTAGCCCGCTCTTCTGCAATTGCTGTCTGTCCTCTATTTCTTTCTATGAGAGCCTTGGTGCTCGTAACTGAAGTCCTCCTTGCAATTCTCTGCTGAGCATCAGTTGAAAGTTTGATATCTCGTAACCAATAGCTCAGGGTGCTTTTTGCAACATGAAGCGTCTCTTGTATCTGAGAATAACTTTTCCCGTCCTTTCTCAAGCTAATTGCCTTGTCCTTTTCTTCTCTCATAAAATTGAACCTATGGTAACAAGGTCAGTATACCATAGGTTCAATTTATTTTCTATGTGTGCCGAGGGGCAGGATTGAACTGCCGACACAAGGATTTTCCACTATTTGTCCTGGGTTTCCCCAAGGATCGGACTATTTCATCTTCGTTCCCCTAAGGAAGTGCGAAGTCGGGCGCTCTTGCAGGGTTATTGTTGGGACTCACCTGCTAGTCTCTACACCTTCTCCAGTACCTATTGCCCACTGGAGCTTGGCTCGAGATTGCCGTATCCACAGAAGCGGACGTAGGTTTCCTCGAGTTCACCCGATACATTCTCTCGTATTACTACGGGAGCGACCGAAAATCAGTCCTCTGCTCTACCACTGAGCTACCTCGGCATCATTCTTTGTTGAAAGTACTGTGTATATCCAGGGGATAACTCGATATTTCGCTCTTCTCAGCCATTCTGTGCACGCTCAAGGATTCGAACCTTGGACCCCCTCGGTGTAAACGAGGTGCTCTAACCAACTGAGCTAAGCGTGCCCACTTGTATTCAGTTGGGGATGGTCCCTTACTTTGGGCCCATCGCTCATTTCATTCACTCTGTGCCCAAGAGAGGACTCGAACCTCCAATCCCTTGCGGGAACTAGCACCTCAAGCTAGCGCGTATACCAATTCCGCCACCTGGGCTTCTACAAACTCTTTAAAAACTCTCTGCCTATACCCGATTTGAGGTATTTTTCATGTTCTCTTGCCTCATACCGCGTTTGAAATTCTCTAGTGTAGATAACTTCAAACGGGGCGTGATGTCTATTTGAAACTGTTTTTCCCGAATTGTGCTGTTTTAATCGCTTCGCAACATCTGTGCTCATTCCAATATACAGAGTGTAATCCTTTTCGCTCTTCAGAGCATAAGTATACCAGACCATATTGTTATGTGCGTATACCCCTGCCTGCCGGCAGGCAGGAATTCCGCCACCTGGGCATGTGCAGACTCCTTTTCGCTACCAGTACACTGTACCAATTCTTCGCCAGTCGTGCAAGATACAGAAAGAGGCCTGTTAGGCCTCTTTGTTCTCTACAGTCTCGGTCGCCACTTCCGCTACTGCTTCCTTGGGAGTTTCCTCCTTTTTCTTCGGCTTCATGCTCTCTTTGACAGCCACTTCCTTTAACTTCTTAGACAGGACCTTGGCTGACTTGTCGCGGACGAAGTAGAGCTTGGAGCGACGAGCAGTCGTACGCTTCACGAATTCAATTTTTTGGATCTGAGCAGAAGAGAGGGGGAGGATGAGTTCAACGCCGATACCATCAGATACCTTGCGAATCGTCACGGTCCGAGAAGCGCTCTGGCCACCCTTAAGAGCGATAACGGTACCCTGAAACATCTGGGTGCGCTCTTTGGCCCCTTCTTTGATCTTGCGGTACACCTTGACGACGTCACCGGCGCGCAGTTCTGGGAGATCAGCCATGGGCTTTCTCTGGCTCAAATTGAAGGAAATCAGTTTCTGGTGCATACACGTTTCATTAGATTCAAAAAAAAGACCTACACTCCTACAGAAAGGTCATCTAAAGCCTCACCATCATAGCTTGATACTAGGGTTTCGTCAAGGACGGAGAGGACCTCTTGAAAATCGGCTGGGAGAGGGGACTCAAAAGCGTACTTTTTGCCAAAAAGCTCAAAAGAAAGCAGTCCCGCATGGAGGAGGTGCCGACTGGGCTGTAGCTGATCTTTCTTCTTTGCGTCCTTCCAAGCATAGAGACGGTCGCCAACCACAGGATGGCCCAGAAAGGCGAGGTGAACGCGAATCTGATGGGTCCGACCAGTCTTGGGGGTAAGCTCGACTAGATCGTACTGTTCGTACCGCCTAAGAACGCGGTACTCGGTATACGCTGTACGAGCATTCCCTGGTAGGGTACCTGAAAAGCGATGTGGGTCTACCGCCCGACGCCTGAGTTCTCCTGGTTCTCGCATAAGAAGCGCATCAACACTCCCAGCAAGCTCCTTCAGATGACTGTAGACGAGCGCGACATATTTTTTGCTGACAGAACGTTCTTGAAAGGAGTACTTGAGCGCCGAAAAGGCCTCATTGGTCTTGGCGACAACCAATACCCCGGAGGTATCCCGGTCCAATCGATGCACGATACCCGGACGGAGCGGATTCTCTCCAACCTGAGCCAAGGCAGGGTATCTTTCCACAATCCATGAGGCGACGGTAGGGCGAAGTTCGCCTCCGGCCATGTGCATCTGAACCCCGGCGCCCTTATCGAGCACCAGGAAGTCATCATTCTCAAACAAGACCGTGAGGGCAAGATCCTGAGAGGGGATAGGACCGGAGATGTTCGGTTCTTCAAAGATATCCGCCTGAATGGTAATCACATCGTGTGTGGCCACGAGAAACCGAGGTGGCACAGCCTTGCCATTACACAAAATACGACCTTCTTTGAGGTGACGAGTGATAAGTGATCGTGAAAAATCCCTTATTTCAGGCATTTTTTCGTTGAGGAGTGTCGCCACCGCACTGTCAACACGCACATCATTTAAATGACGTGGAATTTCGAGCGTAATGAATGTTTCTGCTTGAGTCATAGATAAATAGTACGCCGGGCTCCCTATCTCCTTATCCTGTTTTCCTCTATAATGCAAGTAAATGAATTAATCGCCACTCGTATGCGCATCGCATTTTTTGAGGCTACCACCGCTGATGAGGCTTATATCAAGGCCAAACTTGTTGGCCACGAAGCTATTTTCTGCCCGGAACCACTCTCTCCCGACAATGCTGACCTCGCCAAGGATTGCGAGCTTGTGTCCGTTTTCATCTATTCCACGGTCGGTGAAGCCACTCTTGCCAAACTCCCCAAGCTCCAGGCGCTCCTCACACGTTCAACGGGCTTTGATCATATCGATATCTCGGCCTGTAACGCCCACCAGGTGGCGGTAGCCAATGTGCCCCACTACGGAGAGAATACCGTCGCTGAGCATACCTTTGCCCTCATTCTGGCACTTTCGCGCAATGTACACAAATCCTATGCCCGTGGTCAAAAGGGAGACTACTCGATTGAGGGCCTCATGGGATTCGATTTGAAGGACAAGACGCTTGGGGTAGTCGGTACTGGTCATATCGGACTCCACGTCATCCGCATCGCCAAAGGCTTTGGGATGCACGTCATCGCCTTTGATACTCAGAAAAACATTTTTCTCTCGGAGGTACTCCATTTCAAATATGCTCCTCTCGAAGAGGTCCTCAGCCAGTCTGACATCGTCACCCTCCACGTGCCCTACAATGAGCATACCCACCACCTCATCAATCGGGACAATATTGGTACCCTCCGCCCTAGCGCCCTCCTCATCAACACTTCCCGTGGCGGCATCATCGAAAACGAAGCGTTGGTAGAGGCCCTCGATCATGGCACTCTCTCAGGAGCTGGTCTAGATGTCCTCGAAGGAGAAGAGGCCATCAAAGAGGAAAATCAGTGCCTCCACACCGATTGTCCCACCGACGTCGACCGTCACGAACAGAACAAAAATCTCCTCGCTCGTGACAACGTCGTCTTTACACCACACATCGGTTTCTACAGCAAGGAAGCCCTCGAGCGTATCCTCGATACCACCCTTGAAAATGCCGGGAATTTCGCCTCGGGCAAACGAAGCAACCTCGTACCCGGAAGCCTCATTGCCTCGTAGTGACACCACCGAATACACAGCCAAAAAATCCCTCGACACCGGGGGATTTTTTATCAGACCACAAAGGAGTAACTTGTGCTCAAATTGATTGACTCCACACTACATGTAGTTGATTTTCTTATTTTTTATGAAAAATGAGCTCGTTTTTTCCGCTTAAAATGAGGATATTTGACAGTCTATTTTTGACCGCCTATTATAGGAAAGCGACTTCGGTCGCGTAACCAAATTTTTTACACAAAACTATGACTCAAGAAGGATGCTGCGGTGGCGGAAGCTGTGGCGAAACAAGTGAAGTGATGGATGGATTTTTCCCCATCATCGGCAAGCGCGTACCAAACCTCGAGTTCGACTATTTTCACAAAGAAGGGTTTCATCGTTCGCACTTTTCGGACTTCCATGGCAAGTGGGTAGTCGTCTTTTTCTACCCGGCTGACTTTACGTTCATCTGCCCGACCGAACTCGAAGAGATGCAAAAGAACTACCAGAAATTTCAGGAACTCGGAGCCGAAGTCCTCTCTGTTTCCACGGACACCAAATTCACCCACAAAGCGTGGCACGATCATTCCCCAGCTATCAAAACACTCGAGTACCCGATGGTAGCCGATCCCTCTGGCGAGATTTCTCGTACCTTTGGCGTCTACATTGATGAAGGAGAAGACAATGGTCTCGCCCTCCGTGGTTCGTTTATCCTCGACCCAGATGGCATCCTCCAAGCCTACGAAGTGCACGCCAACAACGTCGGTCGCTCAGCTGATGAGCTCCTCCGCAAACTTGAAGCGGCCCGTTTTGTGCGCGAACACGGTGGTGAGGTCTGCCCTGCCAACTGGAAGAAGGGTGGTAAGACCTTGAAGCCTGGTATCGACCTCGTCGGCAAAATCTAACTCCTTCCCAAAAACAAATATGTCCGATCTCTACACTGCCAAAGACTACAAACACCTCCTAGGACTCCCGGGGTTCAGTGACACCATGCTCACGAACCACTTCACCCTCTATGAGGGCTATGTGAAGAATAGCAATCTCCTCATGGAGAAACTCGACACCCTTGAAGCTGGCACACCAGAATACTCCGAACTCAAACGCCGTCTCGGCTGGGAGTTCGATGGGATGCGTCTCCATGAACTCTACTTCGGGAACATGACCAAGGAGACAAGCAACTTGTCAGAGACCTCTCCTCTTGGTCAAAAGATAGTCGCAACCTGGGGGAGTGTGGCCGCTTGGAAAGAAAGCTTTGCCAAACTCGGCCTGATGCGGGGCATCGGCTGGGTGATGCTCGTCAAAGACAACGTCTCCGGAGAGCTCTTTCATACTTGGATCAGCGATCACCACGAAGGACACATCCTTGATACCACGCCTCTCCTCGTGATGGACTGCTGGGAACACGCCTACATCACTGACTACGGTATCAAACGGGCTGACTATATAGAAGCATTCACGAAAGTTATTGACTGGACCGTCGTCGAAAAAAGATTGGTGGCCTAAAGCATGGTGAGAGAAGAGTCCATTCATCCTTAATCTGGCGCCCCGCGCAAAACAAAACGTATGGCCGTAGAGAAAATCCGCCGTCGCGATGGAGAAATCATTCCGTTTGATCGCACCCGTATCGAACGCGCTATTGAACTCGCCTGTGACGCTATCGCTATCACTGACAAAGCCTTTATCCCGACCGTCACGGATGAAGTGATCAAAGACATTGAACGAGTCTATTCAGAAATCTTTGTCAATCGCCTCCCCACTGTCGAAGATGTCCAGGATATCGTCGAACGTCAACTGGTCAAAGCCAATCATTTTGAACTGGCCAAAGCCTATATTCTCTACCGCCAAGAACGTAAGGCCGAACGCGAGGAACGTCACGAACGTCTCGTTCGCGAGTTTGAAGAGCGGACGCTCAAGGTCACCAAGTCTGATGGTTCCAAAGAATACTTTGATATCAAAAAATTGCGTGTCGTATTTGATCGGGCTTCCAAAGGATTTGAGGAGGAGTGTCGTTTTGAGGATCTCATGGATTCCTTCAAGAAGAACCTGGTTGATGACATCAAGACCTCTGACATTGAGGCGCTCCTGGTCAAAACTTGTGTGGATCTCGTCACGGTCGAAAATATCGCGTGGCAAAATATCGCGGCTCGTATCCTCCTCGGTGGTCTCTACAAGAAGGCCATCAAGAATCGTGGCATGGCTCAGAAAGACATCTACTCTCCCGCTGCCTACAAGAGTCACTTTGACTACTACATCGAAAAAGGCCTCTACTTCAAAGACTTCTATCAGTACTACACCCCTGAGGATATCCTCGAAGCTGGCTCGCACCTCTCCAAAGAAACCGACGAGAGCTATGAGTACACAACCATTGTTTCTTTTATCAAGCGCTACCTCTTGAATCCCAACAAAATAGTCCGGGAACTACCACAGGAAATGTACATGTCGGTCGCCCTCTTCCTCGCCATCCCAGAAGAAAAGGAGAATCGCCTCAAGCTCGCCCTCAAAATCTACGAGCACTGCTCGAAGCAGCGTATCTCGCTCCCGACGCCGACACTCTTAAATGCCCGCACCAACTACAATCAGCTCTCGAGCTGTTTCAAGATTAACGTCGATGACGATCTCCGTGGTATCTACCACGCGGTTGAAAACATGGCCCAGATCTCCAAGTTCGGCGGGGGAGTCGGTGTGTATCTTGGTAACATCCGCTCCCGAGGGAGCTCGATCCGTGGCGTGAAAGGCATGTCCGGTGGCGTGAACCCTTGGATTAAAGTCATCAATGACACCGCGGTCGCAGTGAATCAACTCGGTTCACGCTTGGGTGCTATCTCGGTCACCCTCGACATCTGGCACCTCGATATCTACGACTTCTTTGATCTCCAGACCGAGACCGGCGATATCCGTTCCAAGGCCTTTGATATTTTCCCAGCCGTCTCAATTCCTGATCTTTTCATGAAGCGCCTCCGCGAAGGTCAGGCCTGGACCCTCTTTGATCCGCATGAGGTCAAGAGTCTCTATGGCAAGTCACTCCAAGACCACTTTGGGGAAGAGTTTGAGGCATTCTATGCTGAGCTCGAACGCGATGAGCGCCTGACCATGAAGAAAAGCGTCGACAGCAAAGAGCTCTTCAAGAAATTCTTGAAGGCCACGGTCGAGACCGGTATGCCCTATGTCTTTTTCCGTGATACAGTCAATCGCCTGAACCCCAACAAGCACGCCGGCAACATCTATTCGACTCAGCTCTGTACCGAAATCTGCCAGAACACCTCTGCTTCTAAGTTCGTGGAAGAAACTATCGAAGATGGTCAGATTGTCCTCCGCTACGATCCGGGTGACCTCGTCGTCTGTAACCTCGCCTCGATCAATGTCGCGACGGTCCACGAGCCGGCTGTGATTGCTGATACGTTCCCAGTCCTCATGCGCATCCTCGATAACGTCATCACGCTCAATTACTACCCAATCAAAGAAGCTGAGCGCACCTCCAAGCGTTATCGCTCAGTTGGCGTCGGCTACCTTGGTCTCGCTGAATACCTCGCTACCCGCAAGATTTCCTACGATAGTGAGGAGGCCCGAAAAGAGACTGATCGCCTCTTTGAACGCTATGCCTACCACACCTATCGCGCCTCGGTTGATCTCGCCAAGGAACGTGGTACCTATGAGCTCTATCCTGGGAGTGAGTACTCAAAGGGTATGCTCCTCGGTCGCGATCTCGCCTGGTACGAAACAAATACCCCGTTTGCTGAGGAATGGCGCACCCTCTTTGCTGATATGGCCGTTCACGGGGTCCGCTTCGCCTACCACACCGCCCCCGCGCCGAACACCTCAACGGCTGGTGTCGTCGGTACGACCGCTGCCCTCCTCCCAATCTACAAGCGCTACTTCGTTGAGACCAACCTCTCGGCTCCGACTATTCGTGTGGCCCCGAAACTCTCCAAAGAGAACTTTTGGTTCTACAAAGAATACATCCACATGGACATGGCTGATGTCATCAGTCTCATCGCGGTTGTGTACAAATGGGTGGACCAGTCTATCAGTTTCGAATGGATGATAGATCCAGCCCGGGTCAGCCCTGCGCAGCTCTATGGCTACTACCTCCTCGCCTGGGAGAAGGAAATCAAGACCGTCTACTATGTCCGTAGTCTCTCTGGCGAAGTAAAAGATGGTTGTGTGAGCTGTAGCGGCTAGTCTCAAGACGAAGTAGGAAACATGAATCATGAATACCGAAAAATATGACTGAAGCAGAAATTCTTGAGCGTAATCCGCTCTTCAATCCCAAAGGGGACGACTTGGTCGAGCACCGCACCATCATCAAGGGTGCCACGACTGGTCTCTTCAACTTGAATGCCACCAAGTACCCTTGGGCCAAATCCCTCTACCAGGTCATGGTCGGCAACTTCTGGGTCCCTGAAAAGGTCTCTGGCCTCAAGGATGATGCCCGCATGTTTCACGCTGACTTGAGCCTAGAAGAGCAAAAGGCCTACAAGGGGATTCTCTCGTTCCTCATCTTTCTTGACTCGATTCAGACCGTCAACCTCCCACATTTCTCCGACTACGTCACCTCGCCCGAGGTAAACCTCATCCTCTCCATTCAGGCCTATCAGGAAGCGATCCACTCCCAGTCCTACGCCACCATCCTCGAAGCCGTCGTCGATAGCAAAGAGCGAGAAGAAATCTATTACTTCTGGCGGAGCGACAGCGTGCTCCTTGAGCGCAACAAATACATCGGCCAGATCTATCAGGATTTCATCGATAGCCCCTCGGATAAGACCTTTTTCCGAGGTGTGGTCGCCAACTTCCTCCTTGAGTCCATCTACTTCTATAACGGCTTTGCCTTCTTCGATACCTTGGTCGATCGGATGAAGATGCTCGCGACTGGTCGCATGATCGCCTACATCCGCCGTGACGAACTGACTCATGTCACCATCTTCTCGAATCTCATCCGCGAGATCAAGCGCGAATTCCCAGAGATCTACGATGAAGCGCTTGTGGTCGACATGATGAAGACGGCCGTGGAACAGGAGATCGAATGGAGTCGCCACATCTTAGGTGACCGTATCCCGGGTCTCAACGGTGACACGACCGAAGGCTACACCAAGTGGCTCGCCAACAAGCGGCTTGCCATGCTCAACATCGACCCGCTCTACCCAGAGGCCATCGACAATCCATACAAGCACCTCGATCGCTTGCAGGATGTAAACAGCGACAAAGGCAACTTCTTTGAAACGACGGTCGTCAACTACACGCAGTCATCGAGTATGAATGGTAGTTGGGACTTCTAGTAATAGAAGTTTCGCAAGAAAACTCATCCCGGGAGCTTCTCCTGGGATTTTTCTTTGGCAAAATGTGATATAATTTGTAACAGATATCTTTTTTGCTATGAATATCAAAAAACAATTCATCCTTTCGGTCGCTTTCCTGTCTCTCCTATCCTTTACTCTCGCGCTAGCGACGCCTGTTCAAGCCCAAGAACAAAAGCCCGGGCTTCAATACCAGCTCCTCGAAAAAATCCCTGGGACAGACGGCCTCGGGAGTGACCTCCCGGGCTATGTCAGTGCCATCTACAAGATGGCTCTCATCATCGTCACCCTCTCCGCAGTCCTCATGCTCACCGTCGGTGGATTCATGTATCTCACCAGTGCCGGTAACACGGCATCCATCGGTACCGCCAAAGGTATTATCTACGATTCACTCATCGGCCTCATCATAGCTCTGAGCGCCTGGCTCGTCCTCTACATCATCAACCCCGACCTGGTGGAGGTGAATCTCACCACTCTTGCTCCTGTCGCCCCCGTAGGTGGTAATCCAGCCGGCGCTCCCGGCGACATCGGTGCCCTCCCAACGGGAAGCGATTCAGATTTAGCCTACAAAATTCTCGCAAATAGCAACATCTCTCTCAATGCCAGCGGCAGTTGCTCGAGTGCCAGCGGCGAGGTTACTCCCCAAAAAAATATTGCCGACATATCTCAAGGGCGAAAAGCTGCCTCTTGTAGTAATGGTTGTGCTGGAAAAGGGTCATCAGGATGCACTGACAACTCCATCAACTTAAGCAACAAGATGCTTGCAGCTATTGTGGCTGTTGGCGAAAAGCAACGATTTACTATCACAAGCATTGGTGGGGGATCACACGCTACCAATTCAGCCCACTTTCGTGGCGCTGCGATAGATATCACTCCTGTGAATCAGGCCCTCTTGGATGCTTTTGTGGCTGCTGGGGCCTATCCCCCAAATGGCAACTCCGCCTCTATGTGTGAATTAAACGGTAAGAATGTGGGCTGTAGCGGTGGCGGAAACCATATTCATCTTGTTTTCCCAAACTAGTCTTCACCGCATGTCATTTTGATTTTTTGTATGGCCAAAAAGATTTTTTTCTTTTCTGTCACTCTCCTGGTGCTTGTTCTCATTTTTTTGGGTGCCTACAATCTCGTATTCAAAAACAATAAGAACAACCCTGTCGCAGATCCGAGCAAAAAATCGTTTCTCAGTGAGGCAGAAGACAGTCTGTTCAACAAGAGTGGTGCCGCTGAAAACCCGCTCAATGAACGAGTGCTCGGCGTCACCATGGGTGAAGACGGCATGCTCTATTACTACTCTCTTGATGACAAATCGCTCAAAAAGGCCACGAGTGAAGGAAAGAACAAGACGGTCCTTATGAGTAATCTCCCGGGCGATGCCACCCGAGTCCTATGGTCGGCCAAGACCGACAAGGTCCTCCTTTCACTCAAAAGTGCCAGTAGTACGCTCTGGTACTTTGTCCACCTCGGCAACAAGTCACTTGTGCCACTCAAGCCCGAAATAGGCCGTCTCGCTTGGGACAATTTTGGTGAACGGACCTTTTATCAGTATACCGACCCCGCCACCAAGGTACGTTCTCTCAATGTTTCCGATCCTGATGGCAAAAACTGGAAAAAACTGGCTGACTTGGGCACCAATGACTTTTTTCTCTCGGCTGTACCTGAAAGCAGTCTCGTATCCTTCTGGAATCGACCAGACATTAGTACACCATCGACCTTTGAAATGGTCGGGATCTCTGGTGAAGCGCGCAAAGCTCTCGTGAGTGGCGGAGTATTTGGTGGCGACTATCTCTGGTCGCCCAATGGTGAACGAGCGGTAGCAAGTGGCAATGACACTGAGACCGGCCAGGGATTCACGCTCCGCAGTATCGATCGCTCGGGGGGAAGTAAACCTCTCGCCATCCCAACCCTCATCTCCAAAGTAACGTGGTCAAAAGACAACCGCACCCTCTACTATGCCCTCCCCGGATCGCTCCCAAGTGATGCCCTTCTCCCCAATGATTATTTCCAAAAGTCACTCCACAGTAAGGATACTTTTTGGAAAATTGACCTCAACACCGGCAAGAAAAGTCGCTTGGTTGAACTCAAGGAATCAACGCAATCACTCGATGCGACCGATCTTTTCCTCTCAAACGAAGAGGACGCCCTCTACTTTACAGACCGAGCGTCAGAAAAGCTCTATCGCCTAGAGCTCTAGTCAGGGGCAGGTGGATATCTATGTGAGCTCCCTCGGGAGCTCTTTTTGTACGGCGAGGGCGCTCAGAGCCACCATAAAAAAGAAGAGGTAGGCGAGATCTCCCTTAAAAAAGGGTGTATCTACCAATCCCATCATTAGAAAGATACACCAGTACGTCATCATCCCGGTAATCATGGCACTTTTTGTCCGCTCCTTCGAAAGGAGCCAGAGCGTCCGTCCCACGAGGAGTGTGAAGCCAAAAAGGCCCAGTGGGCCTGTCGCAAAAAACATCGCCAGAGCCACGTTGTGGGGTTCGGGCACTGACCACTCCAAATATGGTGGAAAAAACTGTTGGTAGTCCAAATAAAGCTCCTGGAAGCGTCCTACGCCGATACCGAACGGATGGTCTAGCGCTATACGGAACGCCGCCTGCCAAATCATTTCTCGTGACGACCAGGAAGAACGAGGGTCCTCAGTAAAGAGCGCTTGCCACTTCTCACTCCCATACTCAGAAGCCATAAACATCCCGAGCGCAAAGAGAATGCCGAGGACGGCCCCACTCTTCCGCCATGAGTGCTCTCGCTGCCACAGACCGTAAGCGAGTAATCCCAAACAAACCGCGAGTATCACCCCGTAGGAGCGCGTGAGGAGCAGTGTCACAGTAAGGAGCGCGAGTGAAAGTGCCAGGCCCATCCGGGAGAATTTCGTCCACCTGACCGTGTCATCCAAAAGTACCAGAGGGAGTGCCAGGCCAGTAGCCATAAGAAAGGCGAGGAAGTTGGGCGATGTATAGGGGCCTGTGAGACGTCCATCGTACGTGACTCTACCCAGCCAGTAAGACACAAGACATTGCAGGGCGGTAAGCGTGAGTACAACGAGGAGTGCCTTGACGAGGATATGTTGTCTCTCCCGATGCTGGCATTCAGAAAAAATGAGGAGACTATAGAGGGCAGGAAAGAAAAACCATGACTTGAGCATCCCTAGCCCCGTAAGCGTAAAGGGGTGAGCGAAAAGTGTCACGGTCGCCCCCACGAGGAAAAGCACGCCCCCAAGAAGAATAATCCTGTCCACAGTCGGGAATATGAATCTCTCTCTACGATCAAGCCACCAACAAACAAGGGCACCCAGAACCGCAATTTCGGGATAGTACCAGGGGAGGCCAAGGAAAACAACTTTGTGTGCCGCGACAGGTAGCGACACGAGTACGAGTACCAGCCACCAAAATGTCGCCTTATTCATTGGAGGTATCATCATATCGGTATGATACACCGAGTGCTATGAGAAAGAGAAGCAAGGGGAGAATATGGACCGAAAAGAGAGGCGATTCAAAGAGGGCATGCACAAGAAAAACAACGAGGGAAGTACTTATGGCCAGCGCGAGCGAGTCACGCTGTGTGAGAAACATCCGGGCCAGACGTAAGAGAGGAATAAAAAGGAGGACGAGAAACAGCCCGAGGCCAATGAGCCCGAGCTCGAGAGCCATATCAAGGTACTGATTGTGTGCATAGATTGGCTCACGATATTCTGCTCCCGGCTTGACCCGGAGTGGATAGTTGCCGAGGCCGAGGCCCAAGAGTGGCTTTTCAGCGATAAGGACGGCCGACTCTCGCCACAATCGGATACGCTCTTGATTGGAGCCATCACTCTCTGAGAAGCTCGAAAGGAGACGCGCGCCAACGGGCGACAGGAGGAGGGCCCCGATGAGCAGTATCACGACCAAAAGTTGTTTGAGGTGTTTGGTAGTAAGGCCGAAACAGCCCGAGAAGAGAAGAAACCACAGCCCGCCACCAATGAGTCCCACATAGCCACCCCGAGAGAACGTCAGAAGATCAGCCATCAGAAGAATCACAAATGCCAGGAGGAAGCGGGGGCTTCTCTTTTCATCGGACCAGTAAAGACCGAAGGCGAGTGATGCCGTCATGCCGGTGAAAAAGGAAAATATGTGCGGATCAGGCAAGAAACCAGAAGCGCGAAGCACTGTTACGCCCGAGATATTGACGAGGAGACTTGAGTGGGCGATGACGGCCTCTCCAAAGGCCCCTCCCAAAAACCAAGGCAATATGTTTGAAAGATACGACACCATCTGTCCCACTCCAAAAACAAACTGCGCCAAAAAAATACTGATGGCGACGATGCTCATGGCCGTCGCGCCAAGAACCAGCGCCTCGACCAGTCTACGCGCCTGTTTTTTGTGTGTCCGTATCACGTCTGAAAGAACAAAAAAGAATGGCAAGAACGAGAGAAGAAAGGCCCATTTCCGATACGTAAAAACTTCGTTCTCAGACCAAAGAGCGGATCCTAAGGCAACGAAAAGGAGCGAAAGAAGCGCAAAGGCAACCGGTCCTCCAGTAAACATGAGCCTTCGTTGGTACAAGCCAGAAGCGAGCCAAAGCAGGAATATTCCTCCTGTCGCTATCCGAATCAGCGCCAAATCAATTCCCGGGGCAGGGGAGAGGGCCCACTGGAAAGGGAGGAGGAGAAAATAAACTACGAGAAGCTGATTCATAAGTGAGGGCACATGAGCCGCTGGAGGAGATGGAGAATAATTTCCTCCCATTTCGGTCGATAAGTTCGAAAATAGCGACGCTGCGAGTCGTAGTAAAACCCCTTTTGGTGTAATCGCGAAACAAAGCTCTTTCCGCCAACATGGACCAGCCTTGCTGGCATCCGTTTGAGCTTGCTCCCCATCTTTTTGGCCCGTAGACACAGGTCAACATCCTCAAAATAGAGGAAATAGCCGGTATCGAAGCCCTGAAGGGCGAGGAATCGTTCTCGCGTGAGAAAGAGAGCCGCTCCACTCATCCAATCAATTTCACCCGTACGCTGTCCTTGCCCACTATGTATCTCCACAATTCGCCTGAGGCTCGGGGCCGACCCAAAACTATTGGCCTCTTCACTCCCCCCTGAGGCAATGAGTGTTGGGGCACAGAGAAGGGTAGGGTCGTGTTCGAGCATCCTCCGTACTTCTTGTAGGAACGGCTCCACAAAACGCACGTCAGGGTTCAAGATACCGATGATGGCACCTCTCGCCTCGGCTACTCCCAGATTGACCCCCGCCCCAAAGCCATCATTTCGAGGCGGAGTAAGCACACGAAAAGCATACTGCTTGGCGAGAGCCTCGAGCGCTCGTTCTTCTCCTCTATCATTGTTTACCACAATGATCTCAAAGGACACCCCCGCATTTTCGTGAACAAACAAGCTCTCGAGGGCATGCGCGAGCTCCCACACGCTACGGTAGTTAACGAAAACGAGGGAAATGGTCGGTAGAGCAGTCATGGGAAAATTGGTAGTAGGCGCGACGGACAGAACGGGATCCCTTCCTCCCAAGGAGGATATCGAGGCTATTTTTAGCTTTTCGTATTGTAACATAGGCCCCCAGATAGACTCTTTGCCACCAAGACGCATGCTTGTGAAAAAAGTGTAGGCCCGAAAGGACGAGATAGTACAACTTGGTATCGCTTAGGCGACTCAATTCCCGGTGCTGTACGGTAGCTCCCGGGACCACCAGCAAGCGAAAGCCTGCTTTTTTGGCTCGAAGAGAGTAGTCAGCATCCTCATAGTACAGAAAGAAGCGCTCATCGAGGTCGCCGATAGTCTCTATGACCTCTCTTTTCATGAGAAGGGCGCAGCCGGTCAGATATTCGCTTTCATAGGCACTTGCGCTTCGCTCGCTTGCCCTGGGAGCGACATGCGTGGCGCGCATACGGAGATAGGAGAGAGCGCCCTTTTCAAACCAGGGCCGAGCGTGCTCATCGAGAATGACGGGTGAGAGTAACCCCCATTCCGTTTCTTGCCCCACTTTCACGAGTCGTGAGAGACAGCCTCCCGCCACCTCCGCATCATTATTGAGGAGCCATACGCTGTCAGCACCTAAAGCGAGGGCCTCGCGCATGCCCCGATTCATACCTGCCGCAAAGCCGAGATTCCTTTCATTTTCAACATACGTGTATTCTGGAAACTGCACTTTAGCCTGGATGAAAGAATCGTCTTCGGAGTGATTATCAACAACCAGAACAAAGGAGTTGGTGTAGTCCTGCGCCCGGAGGGCAGAGAGACATGCCGTCAAACAGGAGGATCCATTGTAGTTCAAAACCACAATACCAACCTTGGGAAGAGCGGTATCCATAGGCAGAGAAAATGGGAATAATCTATGGGACGAGCGTTTCGATGCGCTCAGCGGGAGAAAGGGGAGCCTTCGCCTCTTTTTGAAATAAACTCGTTATCTCATCTGGCGAGATAGCACGGGTGGCCCACAAGAGCGCCCCGTACACCAAAACACCTACCACCCCCGAGAGAGAGAACGAATATGGTTCTAGAAGGAACAGGGCGAGCGCCATCACGGCCCCAGAGAAGAGAATACGCTTCACATTCTCAAAAGATGGACGATACTTGATGTATCGATGGACCAAAAACCCGGTAAGGAGCACTACAAAGGCCTCGGTGGCCAAAGATACGTAGGCCGAACCCATATAGGAATAGCGAGGAATCAAGAACAAGTTGAGGGCAATATTGAATACGGCGGCATAGATGAGTGTCTGCATGAGCTTCTTCTGAGCATTTCCCACCACCAAGAGCATATTGAAGTAGCTCCCGAAAAAGATAAAGCCGAGCGCAAAGATGAGGACCCGTAGCACGGGAACCGACTCCTGAAAGTCATCCCCAGAAACAATGCGGATAATGTCTGGGGCCAAAAACCAGGTACCGACGACAATGGGAACAATGATAATGCAGAATACCTTGAATGTCTTGTTGGCAATCTCCTCAAAACGCGGTCGATTGGTAAAGATAAAACGAGAGAGGAGGGGGAGAATCAGGCCCGAAAGCATAGCTGGGAAAAAGATGAGATTCTCCATGATCTTGTAGGCCACATTGTAGATACCGACATGAGCGTTCGACTGGAGTACAGAGAGGAGGATGGTGTCCATTTTGAAGTAGGCAAAGGTAATCATAGCCGTGACCCCCATCGGGAACGAGTGTCGGAGAAATTCCTTCCAGAAAGCAAAATCAAACTGGAGTCGAAACGTCGCGTACCGTCGACTCAATACGAATGCCGTAAGAGCGTTGAACGAGAGCGAGGCAATGAGAGTACAAGCAATCGGGAGAAATCCCCAGTCCTGCTTGATGACGAGGACAATCAGGCTCACCTGAAAGATTTTGCCCAAGAATTCGATCATGGCCACCTTGTCCATGGCAATATTCTTCTGAAAAATCCCGTTCAAAACGAACGACAGGGTTGAGAATACGGTAGCCAGTGCTGCGATAAAGATACCAATCTCAACATCGAGCGAGTAGCCAAAGAGGAGCACTACTAGTGGCGCCAGGAACAGCAAGGCGAGTGACGCCGTAAGTCGCAGAGCAATGACATTGCCAAGAATTTTCCCCTCGTTCGCTCCCTCACGTGATATCTCACGAGCAGTGACTGAACCCAGCCCGAGATCAGCAATGGCTGAGAAAAAAGCAAAAAAAGCCAGGATGGTAGCGTACTTACCGAAGCCATCCTGTCCGAGATATTCCGTCATGAGTCGGATAGAGAGGAGCGAGAGAGCTACCGTAGAAAACACCTTGAGGAAGGAGTTGAGTACCACGTTATAGGCAATTTTTCTGGCAATTACCATAAAAAACCTCCATCAATTGATTGTGTGGGCCGCTAGGCGCTCACTATTGGCTTTGGGCGGACCATGACTTTTCGTTCTTCTCCACTCCCGACGCTCTCGGTGATCACGCTGTCATTGGCTGAGAGATACCCATGGACAATCTTGCGCTCATAAGGGAGCATTGGGCGGAGCGCTACAGAAATATTGTTCTGGAGGGCTTCATCGAGGGCAAGTTTTGCCTCTTTCTCGAGAAGTTGCTTCTTCTCCGTAAAATACTGGTTGATATCTACGACGATATCCAGCCGTTCGCCAATCTGTTTACGAGCGATGATCCGGACGAGGTGCTGGAGGGCGGCCAAATTCATGCCGTACTGACCAATCAGAAAGTTTTGACCCTCCTCAATCGTCACGGCACAATAGTACCGCCCCTCTGCCTCGTTGGCATCAATCAAAATATCAGACGGTGCAAAACCCAATTTATTGAGCACTTCCTCAAGTATTCCTCGGAGGGCAACGCTTTTTTCAGTGGTCATAGGAGAAATCTGTTACGACTGCTTAGCTTTGAAAATCACCATTTGCTGGAAAATCATGAAGAGGGTCGAGAACAGCCAGTAGAGGGCGAGGGCTGCCGGAAAAGTCACTCCGATAAAGAAAGTGATCCCGGGACCGAGATAGAGCATCTGCTTATTCATAATCTCTGCAAAGTCGGGCTCATCAGTAGGAGCCTTGGCCGGAGCATCCTTCTTTTGGCTCTGGAAAAGCATTTTAACCTGGAAGTATTGGGCAATAGCCGAGAGAAACGCGAGTACATAGTTCGGCTTGGTCAGATCGAGGAAGTGGAGGAAGATATGATTGACCATCCCAGGGTTTTCCACAAAGGAATAGAGGTCACTCTGCTTAATAGCGAAGCCAGCGTCTGAAATACTCACAATCACCTGGTAGATAGCAATGAGTACAATGAGCTGGACAATAAGGGGGAGACACCCGCCGAGCGGATTGGTTTTGTGCTCCTTATAGA
The DNA here is from genome assembly GCA_964444815.1 of uncultured Bdellovibrionales bacterium. Classification (GTDB taxonomy): domain Bacteria; phylum Patescibacteriota; class Minisyncoccia; order Moranbacterales; family UBA1568; genus UBA1568. The sequence continues at coordinate 20,195 of CAYUIR010000003.1, forward strand.
GCGCCATCATGGCTTTGGTCTGCTCCTCTTTGTTGTCTTTATACTTCTTTTGGATCTCTTTGAGCTTGGGCTGGAGTTCCTGCATCTTCTTTTGCGACTCAATTTGCTTCTTAGAGAGGGGGATAAAGAGCGTCTTAATAAAGAGCGTGGTCAAAATAATCGCAATACCAAAATCATGCCCTGGTACGACATTATAGAAAAATACCAAGACATTGTAGACCGGCTGGTAAATGAGACTATGAAACAACTCTCCCATAATGGATGCGGGTAAAAAAACTTAAGCGCCTATGTATTCTACAACGTTTTGAACCACCCTGGCAAAGGGCCGAAAATCGCGAGAAAGCGGCTTTTTTGTGGTAAAAAAAACAATGTCGTACCCTTGAGAGCGAATCTCTTGAGAAAACTGCGTTTCGCAGGCTCCGGAAATGACCCGGCGCAGGCGGTTTCGAGTGGTAGCCTTCTCCAAATGCTTCTTACTAAGAGAAAAGCCCACGCGAATATGCTTCTGTGAACTCCTAGCGATCTTACAGCCAACAAAGTCAAAAAAAAGGGGCTTTCCCGTACGGAAGACCCTTTCAAAATCGTCTTTTGTTCTGAGACGCCAGCTCTTTGGGAACATACTCTATGTGAAAGGAGGTTCTACCTTGCCGACTGAAACCAGATTTAGGCCGTGGTAAGCCGTTTTCGGCCCTGGCGACGCCGTCGCGTAATAACCGCCTGGCCGCCCTTGGTATTCATCCGCTTAAGGAAACCATGGCGTCGGGAGCGTTTTCGGCTTTTCGGCTGGTATGTTTTCTTTGACATACTCAAGGAAAGATTAGTCTTAGTGGAAACGTTTGTCCAGTGTACCAGAAAAGCAAACAAAGTCAAGCGTAGCTCACTAGAGCCCATCCTCATCATCCCTCCTTACCCCTACGCCTCATATATTTTACTAAAATCACACCATTTTTGACTTATCCACCTGTTGTCCACTCTTTCCCTCTCGGACGGCCCTCGCCTCACTCCCAGCCCCATGTTATAATGGCTTTCACTCGAGTAAAGATAACATCTGGAGCCTGCGACCCAGGAGTTTTGGCTCATGTTTGAACACACTGTTGATAACTCCTCCCTATGACGAACGAAGAACTCTGGAAGGCTGTCTTGGGACAGATTGAACTCACCATTTCAAAGGCAAATTTTGTTACCTGGTTCAAGAATACCAGCATCAATGATACTACTGACGGAGTGGTAACCATCGGTGTCCCCAATGGTTTTGCCAAAGAGTGGCTTGAAAACAAGTATAATCTCTACATCTTGAAGGCCCTAAAGGAGCTCGACCCGAGCATACGGGAAATTCGTTGTACGCTCTCACCTGAAAAGATAAATCCTGCCCCTGGCTCTCTCAAAAACATTGATGCGATCAAGGCTCCTGGTGCTCATCCCGGTTTTGTGCGGAAAAAAATCATTGAACAGCCGTCTTTTGGCTCTACTCCTCATACTACCCCGGTTTTTCATGAAACAAACTTAAACAGTCGCTACACGTTTGAGAACTTCATTGTGGCTGAAAATAATGAGCTCGCCCGGGCTGCTTGTTATGCTGTTTCTCAGAACCTCGGCATGGCCTACAACCCACTCTTTATCTATGGGGGAGTTGGCCTCGGCAAAACACACCTGCTTCAGTCTATTGGCAATGAAGTGATCCAAAATGCCCCTGATAAGCGCATTAAATACATTACTTCTGAACGCTTTACCACTGAACTCGTCGATGCCATCAAGAATCAAAAAATTGACAAATTCAAGGAATACTACCAACAAATGGATCTCCTCATCATTGACGATGTCCAGTTCCTCTCCGGTCGAGAAAAGACTCAGAATGAGTTTTTTCATATTTTTAATGCGCTTTACCAGATAAATAAGCAGATTGTTATTTCGAGTGATCGCCCACCCAAAGCCATCCCTACGCTCGAAGATCGCCTCCGCTCACGTTTTGAGGGAGGGATGATTACCGATATCAGTCGGCCGACGCTCGAGACGCGTATCGCCATCCTTGAATCCAAGCTCGGCGAAAAGGGGGTGACGCTCGACCCAGCGTCCGTCAGGTTTATCGCTGAAAATGCTTCCCAAAACATCCGCGAGTTGGAGGGTGCCCTCAACCGAGTCGTAGCCTACTCAGAATTCCATAAAGTAGCCCCTACGCTTGAGAATACTCAGAAAATTCTGGCAGAATTAATTGAAAACAACAAGAAAAATCTTCAGACTGAAGATATTTTTACCGCTATTTGTAATTTTTACACCGTCGCCCGGGAAGATCTCATTAAAAAAGGCCGTAAAAAGGAAGTTTCTCACCCTCGTCAGGTTATGATGTACCTCTTAAGGCAAGAACTCAGTATGCCTTTTTCTACTATCGGTGAGCTCTTGGGTGGGAGGGACCACACCACTGCCCTTCACGCCTTTGAAAAAATAGACACCAAAAAGGACTCCGACACACGACTCAAGGAGGAGCTCAACACCCTCAAAGAGACCCTCTACTACGCCTCCTGAGCTGTATAACTCTGTATAAACCCCAAAAACACCTGTACAAACCCTGGATAACCAATCAGCCTCTCGTGCACAAAACAAACATTCATCCCACTTTTCTTCAGTTCAAGAAAAAGTCCCGGACTTTTCCCCGACAAGAGCTGGACTCAAAAGCATAAGTAATCCCTTTTTTAAAGCCATCAATCAACTTATCCAGATATTCACACCCCTAATGATAATAAAGAAGTCTTAAATATATAAAAGAAGAAGATTACTTTTTAACCCACACCTATGCATATCACCTGTACTCAAGAAAATATCGCCCGTGCCCTCTCTTACCTAGAAAGAGTTGCGGGGAAGCAGTCAACCCTCCCTATTCTCAGTAATTTTCTCCTAGAAACAGAAAAGGGGAGACTTAAGATTTCAGCGACGAACCTCGAAATCGGTATTGTGGCTGTTATTGGGGCGAAAATAGAAAGTGAAGGTAGAATCGCGGTGCCGGCAAAGATATTGAATAACTTTATTAACAATCTTCCCAGTGGAGATGTGATTGAGCTCAGCGTAAAGGATCAGCACCTCCTTGTGGTGAGTACAGCGTATCAGATTCGTATCAAAGGCATGGATGCCAAGGATTATCCGATTATCCCTCAGTATAAAAAGGAGTATCAGTACAGTTTTCCTGCTCAGAAGCTCAAAAATGCCCTCTCACGGCTTTTGTTCTGTGTGAGCTTGAATGAGGCTCGACTTGAGCTCACCGGCGTGTGTCTGTCAATTTCTGAGGATAATCTCCGTTTGGCCGCGACTGATAGTTTTCGTTTGGCTGAAGAAGTAATCGCCTTCCAAGAAAAGCCCGATTTTTCGGAGGCCTTTGATCAGGAACACCCACTTATTATCCCCAATGGGGTGCTCCATGAAGTACTTCGCGTTATTACGCCTGAGAGCGAGGTTATTCGCATGGCACTCGAGGAGAATCAGGTATTTTTTGAAGTAGATGGAGTAGAGATAACCTCTCGGGTCATCAATGGGAAATATCCGGATTATCAGCAGATTATTCCGAAGGAGTTTTCGTTGGAGGTTGTTTTTGAGCGATCCCTCCTCCTTCGTGCCATCAAAATTGCTGGTTCACTGTCTTCTTATACGAGTGGAGAAATAGCCCTTGTTTTTGATCCAGAACAAAAGACCTGTACATTTCTTTCGCGCTCCCAGGAAGTAGGGGAGAATCAGACGGTAGTACCCGTGGAGTATCAAAAAGGAAGCTCGGCCCTCACTCTCCTCTTTAATCCACGCTATGTTCTCGAAGGTATCAATGCTTTTTCGAGTGAAAAAGTGCTATTTTCGGCCAATACAGCGACTACGCCAGCCGCTCTCCGGATGGTGCTCGAAAATGACGGAATAGACAGGGAGTATCTCTATCTAATGATGCCGATTCGAAAATAGGGGGTTTCTTCTTGTTTGGTATAAGTTGTATGCGCAATATCAGGGACCTCCTGCCAAAAAGGCAGCATATCAAGGCGCCAGTACTCCTGGACGAAAAAACTATCTTTTACATCGCCAAAAAAGTACTCGTAGAGGAGTACGGCATTCGGGGTGGGGAAAATATTATTCCTTCACTTTATCAAGACAAAAAGCTATTCCTTTCATCAAGGAGCTCACTTTGGGGAAATGAGGTGTGGCTGGAGAAAGAACGCCTGCGTGACAAGATGAATACCTGGCTTGGGACTGAGGGTATTCTTGAAATCAAAGTCGATCGGGGCTAAAGAAAGATGGTCTAGTAGTTGACCTCTACGTTTTTGCTATCACTGGCTTCATTGCCATTTTCATCCTTGAGTTTCACTTCAACTTTGATGGTGGAGTGATTTTTGCTATCAGGGATAGAATAGTTGATTGAGTAGGGTTTGTCTCCAGTTGAGCCAACCTCACTCCCATCGACAGAGTAGATCACTTTATCGACTCCATATGGAGCGTCGGTGCTCACACTGAGTGAGAGCGATGTAGAGTCGGTACTGCCAGGAACGGAGAGACTCACTTTAGGCTTGTAGTCACTAAAGTCGCTTTCTTTACACTCGTCTTCGGGTGCATCATCTACAACAATGCCTTTTTGCTTTTCATACCAGTTTTCTACCCCCTTTTCCCAGTTTTTGTACTGGGCATCACGGTCTGGCTTATCTGGTACTGGACCCCGGGGGTCATCACGACTGACATAGTGGAGGATATCGTGGTCACTGACAAAATCCTTTTTGTCGGTATCTTTATCACGACAATACTTGTTGGCGAGACAGTACTCATTCTTTTTGCCAGGGATTTTGCATACTTTGAGGTCCTCTTCCATCTCGAGCTTGCCAGCCAGCATTGGTTTGTTGGTTTTACCCTCACCATCACCGATTTCATCATCAGGATTGTACTTGGGAAATTCCTCAATTGGATAGTTCACGAGTGCCTTGTCGAGAAAGGCCCGAAAGATAGGAGCAGCCACGTTTACTCCATCAGCCCCTTCTACCATGGCACTATTGTCGTTGTTTCCAGCCCAGACACCAACGGCCAGTGATGGGGTATACCCTACGGTCCAACCATCACGAAACTCGTTCGTGGTACCGGTTTTGGCTACCACCTGGCGATTATCAAAACGAAGGGGATTGCTCTCACCAAAGACCCAAGCTCGGTTTTCATTGTTAGAGAGCACCGAGTCGAGCATAGCCACATATTTTTCCTCGACCACTCGTTCGCCGGGAGTGCTCTTGAATTCTTCGAGGACCTCACCTTTGGCACTTTCAATGCGGAGGATGGCAGTTTTTTCGTGTTTGATGCCGCCAGTCGCGAGTGTCCCATAGGAGGCGACATGTTCGAGGAGTTTCACTTCGCCACCACCGAGTACGAGTGAGAGTCCGACTCTGGATGGGTCATTGAGACCGCTGATACCGAGAGATTTGGCGAGTTTAACCGCATCATTCACGCCGACCAAATAGAGGGTTTTGACGGCGGGGACGTTCAGCGAACCGCCGAGAGATTTGGCCATCGAAAGGGGGCCATGGAACTTACCATCGTAGTTGTTCGGCTGATAGCTCTTGCCTTCGGCCGTCTCAAACTGCGTCTCTACATCATAGAGCATAGTTTCTGGGAGATAGCCCTTGGTAAAGGCAGTGAGGTAGACATAGGGTTTGAATGAAGAGCCCGGCTGGCGGTCACGGATAGTCACGTTCACATTGCCATCGATACTAGTATCAAAGTAGTCCTTGGAGCCCACCATCGAGAGGATTTGGCCATTCTTGGGGTCGATAGCGACGAGGGCCGCGTTTGAGGCCTTCCATTTTTTGTTCTTCTCAGCCTGTTCCCGCACCGCCTGCTCGGCTATCTGCTGCTTATCCCAATCAAGCGTGGTGATGACCTTGAGTCCACCCTGTTCTACAGCCTGGTCACCATATTTCTCTTGGAGATAGTCCTTGATATACATGACAAAGTGAGGGGCAGCGATGATGTCCTTTTGGGGGGCGATTTTATCAAGCGTTGGTGTTTCGATGGCAGCGTTTGATTGCTCCTCGGTAATATAGCCGAGCCGCGCCATCGTACGAAGAGTAAAATTCTTCCGTCCGATGAGAGCATCACGGTGTGACCCATAAGGGGAATAGTAGGCGGTAGCCTGAGGGAGAGCCGCGATCAGGGCCGCTTCGTCAAGCGAGAGCTCGCGAGCTGGTTTGCTGAAAAAGGTTTGAGCGGCCGCTTCGATACCGTAGGCGTTGGAACCATACGGGATTTCATTCAAATACATGGCCAAAATCTCATCCTTGGAGAATTTGGTCTCCATTTCAAGCGAAAGGATAACCTCCTTTACTTTGCGAATCAGGGTCTTTTCATTGGTGAGGAGGGAGTTTTTGACAAATTGCTGGGTGATGGTCGATCCTCCCTGGGCCCGATCGAGCGTAACGATATCCTTCAAGATAGAACGGGCAATCGAGGTGAGTTTGATGCCGTGGTGGCTGTAAAAATCCTGGTCTTCGAGACTGATGGTGGCGTACTTGACCACGTCCGGCATATCCGAAAAGGGGATAACGGTGCGCTTTTCTTCGCCGTGCACCTCATAGAGGAGGTGGGTACCAGTCCGGTCAAAAATCTTGGTGGATTCGACGATGATACGGTTACCGACATCTCCCGGGTTCGGGAGGTCTTTGGCGATATAGGCAAAGATTGAGCCGACTACGACAAACCCAAGGAGGGTGAGGGCCATCCCGATACGAAAGAGGATACGCCACACCTTGCTTTTTGGCTTTTCCAAGCCTGGAACCTGACGTCGCTTGCGGAAGAAAGTCATAGGAAAATATAAAGAGGTATCTCTATTGTATACCACAAAAAAGCGAAAAAGAGAAGCTTATAGCTCCAGAGATAATTTAACAAAAGGAGGTACTTTAGAGGAGCGTTCTTTTTTCAAGAGAATCAATGAAGCTTTTACAGAATTTCTTTCTATTTTCTCCGGTGATGGCACCCTTGAAGCCTATCTGATCGTTAATTTCGAAAATATAAGGCGTACCATCCTGATCAATTCCAAAATCTATTGAATAAAATGGAGAGGAAAAAGCGGCGTCGATGAGAGGATGGACTTTGCTGACGATAGAGCGGAGAGCTAGAGGGGCGGATTCATAGGGAAATTCAAAGCACTGCCCACCCTGGCTGATATTGGCTCGGAGTTCACCGGGCTTCGGTGATCGTGCCTGGAGGAGGATGGGAGATCCATCCACTATGATGATTCGAAGATCGTGGTGGCCAGAAATAATGCCTGGCACACCGCTACTGGTGTCAACAAATTTTTGAAGAATAAACTTTTTGTTTGGCTTTAGAAGAAGAGCGGTAAAATTTTTTGCTTCTGTGATTACAACACCTTTTCCACCAAATCCATCTACTGGTTTGAATACAGCCATTTCTTCTGGATGGAATGAAGCAATAGCAGATTCAAAATCTTTCTCCGAAGTGAGCGTAAATGTTTTTGGCATGAATTCTTTCAGGAGCTCGTAGGTGCGGTCTTTGTTATTGGCGAGACTTTTGAAAGCCAGTGAGTTGAGTGTTTTTGAATCGATGTCCTGTGTCGGAAAATCCTTTTTGGGGCTACGATCAAAAATGGCATCAAAAAAAACTCTTTCTTCTCGCAGCTCAAATTGCTCTCCAGTAAAAAAGAGGACATTCTCAAATTCCATGCCGCCATGATGGATGGTGGGCTTTACTCCCAAGTACATGTCGAATCCGCGAGATCTGCCTTCTTGAAAAAGAGCCCAGTATATTTCCCGACGATCAGGCATGTGAGCGTAGGGGTCAGCGGCTACTTCTTTTTTGGTGAAGTAGATGAGGATTTTCTTACGTGGCATAGATAATTGAAAAGAGAAACGATTTCAGTGGATTGAGGATCTTCCGGTGTAAATCCTGGAGAACGATTTACCTCAAAGAGGTACATTTTTTTGTCTTGAGACGAAACGACGATATCTACCCCCGCCACCTCGATGTGTAAGACTTTTGCCGCTTCAAGAGCTAAGTCTCTCAGGGGAGGTGAAATCTTATTCGGATCGGAGTAGACTTCCCTCCCCCCGAGACTGGCGTTGTTGCGGAAGTCTTCGGTGTTTTGTCGAGTGCGCTCTTCGAGGGCACCGACAATAGTACCCGTTATGAAGACACGAAAATCAGATTGATTGGGAATAAATTCCTGTAGGATAAGTTTTTCACGGTCGCTATGGTCAAGGAGCGCGAGGAGTTCATCGCGGTTTCGTACCAGGAAAACCCCCTTGCCCTGGCGAGAGATGATTTTCTTGGCCACGATGGGGAAATGGAAAAACTCTTCAGCACGGAGCAACTTTTCTTTGTTGTATGAGGGTGAAAAATAGGTTTTTGGAACAGGGAGTCCACTTTCTGCCAGTACAAACGTCTGGGCTAGTTTTCCATTGATGGATCCAAAAACATGATGCGTATCCACGAAGGGGATATCTCTTTTTTGAAGATAGCGTGCGATTAAAGTAGCAATGGGTTGATATTTTCCAGCGCGTTTGATATAGACACTGTCAAAGTCAGTAAGAAGTTTTTTTTCGCAAAAAACACGGATATCATTCTCAGCAATAAAGAATTCCATGGACTGAAAATTTCCAAGCTCATACGTAAAAGCATTTTCTCCCATAAAATCAAGAAGCGGATTGATGCTTTTAAGATCAGCAACCATTTTTTTGGTTGGACGGTCCGTGAGGATGAGCATAGCGTTATTTATTCACATCAATCAAAAATCTTGTGAGATTCTTTCTGCCGATGATGACCGAATATTTGAGATCAGAGCGATCAATGACGGAAACTTTAGCGGAGATAACTACACTGTCGAGAGAGAGGTCGAGACGGATCATGGGCCGGTATGATGTCCCGTGAGATGACTTGGTGAGGGAAGTATCTGCAAGATCTGGTACATTAGCAAACAGTTGTTCGCGTTCTTGCTCTGTATACTCAGTAAGAATGTTTTTCCCTGCTATTCTCTCTCCGAAAATTGTGAGAGTCTCTTCAAACCCAAGTTGTTTCGCGAGTTCAGTATCAATTGACGTCGAGTCAGCGCCGGTGTCGATTTTGGCTTCGACCTCGATTTCTTTACCGTCTTTGCCGATGAGTTTCACTTTTTCGATACTGCCGATGACACGCTTACCGGAGAGCTCCTCGATTTCTTCTTCGATTTCGCCCCCGAAGAGATTTTGGCCGACGCGGATACCACGCTCAACCGTTTTGATCTTGAGTCCCGAGACGCGCTTCAAGCGTCCCTTGAGGCCAGCAAGGTTCGCGAGCTGGATGGAGAGACCAGGCCGAGCATTGAGCTCGAGGATGACGGGACCACGATCACGGTCGATAGCGATATCAGCACCGAGGAAGCCAAGCCCTGAGAGTGTCTGGGCTTCGACCGACATACGGAGGATGTCTTTCCAGTAGGGGATTTTGATACCAGAGAGGACGAGGCGGGTGCCAGGGACATACTCGATGAGCTGCCCCTTGCCGATGATGGCGGTGGTAGTGGTACCAGTCGCGAGGTCGATACCGACACCGATGGCTCCTTGCTGGAGGTTGGCCTTGCCGTCGGAGGCACGGGTCGGGAGACGGAGCATGGCCATCACCGGTACCTGATTGAAGACAATGACGCGGATATCAGGGATGCCCTTGAATGAATAGGGCTTAAAGAGTTTCAGGAGTTTGAGACGCTCTTCGAAAAAGGCGATGTCCGGAGTGTTGGCGAGAGAAAATGATCCATCGAGAATGTTGCGGATATGAGTCTTCAAATCATCGATGGTGATGACCGAACCATCGGCTTTGACCCAGGCATCGGTGCGACCCTTTTTGCGGGCGTAGACTACGACGATACCTTCACCACCGAATCCCCGGTTGGGCTTCAAGGCAAAACTGTCAGGGAGGGTGTTCCAGTCAAACTGTTCGAGTTCTTCCAGGGTTTTCACCTTGGCGATGAGGGCCGAGACGCCGAGGTTGTTCTTCTTCAGGATGCGCTTACAGAGGAGTTTGCTATCAGCAATCTCCATACTGCGTTTGCGGTTGTTCGGGCGGATGTACTCCAAGTTTCGGGCGTTCATGCCGAGGAGGAGTCCGCTTTTCTTCAGGAAGTCGAACATACGAGGGACGATTAAACAGTCAGAGATCGGGAGCTAAGGCTATTGAAGACGTTTGATAATGGTGCGGAAGCGGAGGAGCTCCGTGATGCGGAGGCCGGTCCACTTGCCGAGCGAGAAGTTGATGACAAAGGTCACAAGGATGATCCAAGGATGAGAGAGGATGAGGGTGACGAGAGCATCCCAACTGACGAGGAAGTATCCCGTGACCGAGATGACGAGGGTTTCAACGGCGAGAATGAGCGCGACTCGACTGCCTTTTTCGATTTGAGTCGCGATAAATTTCTCAGCGAGGGTGATCATGATAAGGAGAGGGAAAATCGAAACAGCAGCCAGTCCCGTGCGACGGTACATGCCACCAAGGACGAGTACGCCGAGAATGGCAAGCGAGACGATAGAGACGGTGATAGCCACCCGCGGCAAGTAGAGCAGGCGGAATTTCTTCATGAGGAGCCGTGACAGAGTGCCCACGACGATGACACTGACAAAAATAGCGATGCCGTACTTGATACCATTTGGGTCAAAAGCAAGGAGGGCAAAGGTGATGATCGAAGGAGTGTAGATACCAAACGCTTTGATCCCGACAACTTGTCGGAAAAAGGCGACCAGGGTCACGACGATAGGTAGCATCAACAGCAGCGCAACCGTCTGAAGCGGCACGCCCTGTTCGACGATAAAGTTGATGAAAGGATGATAGGACATATATGAGGGGGATAGCGGTTAGGGTATAGGGGATAGTCAAGGGTGCAGGTCATTTAGTTTTTTTTCTAAACCCTTTACCCTCAACCCTGTTGAATAGATTCTACTTTGCGGCGGGACTGGTGACAGAGGGCGAGCGCCAGGGCGTCGGCTGTGTCATCAGGTTTTGGTATCTCAGAAAGTTTCAAAAGGGCCTTTACCATCAATTGTACTTGAGTTTTGTCAGCTCTCCCATAATTTGTCAAGGCCTGCTTCACCTGAAGAGGCGTGTAACCAAAGATAGTAACACAAAAATTCTCCAAAGTCAAGAGAATCACCCCACGGGCCTGAGCGACCGAAATGATAGTTTTTTGGTTCTTGAAAAAGAATAATTCCTCTACCGCTGCCTCCTCGGGCTGGTACTGTTTGATGATTGCTTCGAGGTCACGAGCAATTTCAGCCAAACGCTTCTCATCCGAGAGGTCTTTGCTCGTGCTGATATGACCAAAAGCGACCGCTGTGGCCTTTCCGCCCTGTATTTCGATAACTCCCCAGCCCACCGTCGCCGTGCCGGGATCAATGCCTAAAATGCGCATACAAAGGGAATATTATTCTTGATCAAATTTGAGCGCTTGGGGGCGGTCGTATTTTCCTTCAAAGGCTTTCCAGAGGAGTTCAAAAGCCTCGCCGATCGCCACAGCAAACTTGGGCGATTCAATAATGAGAGTTTGGGCGCTCTCAATGAGACAGATGCGCACGAACTGTTTATCACAGGACTCGATGGACACCTTGGCGCTGTAGAGTTCAGGCGGCATGAATTTGGCTTCAATGCTGCCCTTATCGGGCTCAAGGTATTTGGCGTAGGGGGTCAGATTGGAATTATCGACCGTAATACCACGGACTTTTGGACCATATTTTTCTTTGTATTCATTCCATTCCATGAAAACTTTGGTGACTTCCGGTGAGGCGTCCTCAGGTGAAGCAAAAAAACCGACGATTTCTTTCCCATGGAGTTCACGCTTTTTGTAGTCATAAGCCTGACGCATGCCATCGGCCCCTTCGTAGTACATAATGCTGGGCTTTTCGGCAGTACCTTTTTGAAAAGAGCGCAGTTCTGGGAGGATAGCCCGGGCGGCACGGAGTTTTTCGCCCTGTTCTTCGATAAAGGCATCAGGAGTCCGGGCGATATAGCGTTTCTTGTCTTCGCCAGGCACATGGACGATGAGCCCCTTTTCCACTAGCTCCTCCGCGATGACATAGGCTGTTGGACGCTTGATTTCGGCTTTATTGGCAATTTGGTAGGGGGTAGAGGGGCCAAGTTGAAGCAAAGCCAGATAGATTTTGGCCTCTTTTTCAGAAAGTCCTAGGTTTTTCAGTGGTTCCAATAAGTGTTCCATAACCCTATCATACTCTTTTTTCATAAAATAGTCAATACTTTTGACAAATAAAACCGATACAGAGTGATAAATACCTTTATTAAAGCAAAAAGTAGTATAAAAATAGGACATGTACTTGCATAAATATAGACGGTATTATTGACAATATGTTGTTTTCGGAGTATAATACACAGTCAAGTTAAGAGGCAGCAATGCAAACTAGCTTGATCCAGTTCTTTCAAACCAATCGGCAAATAGCCACCCGCTCCTCGGGGTTCTGGGGAAAGGAGGCCATTATGTTGTTTCGATTCGTCGCTCACGGTGCATATCACGGCTGGTATAAGCAATGCGTCACGATCGAGAGTGCCATTGCGGGTCTTAAAGTGGAACGGCAGCGACTGCAGAGTGTCATAAATGCCCTTGAAAGTAGAATTGAGTTCATGCGAATTCAGTTCGTCTGCGGCAGCTTCTCTGAAGATGATCAACGCTCGCTTGATTGGAAGACGGGTGAATACATAAAGAAGCTCGAGTTCGAGGTCAGTCTGAAACGCAATGCACTCGAATCACGCCACTGGAAAATTTTGGAGGGTGCTATTCCGCCAGAAAAGGAATTCAAGAGGGATTACGGTCGTTCCGAATGTTGCTTCCCACGGCACTACGACCAAGACGGTGTACTCGTTTATGACGGCATGGCGTGGCCATGGCGCATGGAGGAGATTAAGCGTCTGGAAGAGGAGTACGGCCAGGCGTAAACGTGTGGCGAGTGAAGAAAACTTCTTCCTCGCCATCTCAATCAAGTTCATCACACGGTGTGGTGGGCTCGTAGAGATTCTGTACTTTCACACAACTCAAGGAGTGAATCATGGAAATGACCTGCATCTTGATCGTCGAAGACAAGGTGGAAGAGCAAGATAGAGCGCTCGCCGCCGTGAAGAATGCTTTCGGCATTACCGATGAACCTTTCAGCGAGAGCCCTGTCGGGATTGAAGGGTTGACTGGCTGGCGCTTCGTTCTCTGCGGTAAAAAGGACGGACCGACTGGCGTGATGGTCTTCCTTGCGAGTTGTCTCGGGGCTTTCCGTGGCCGGATGGACTTTCTGAAATCGGGTATTTTCCCAAAGAAACTCATTCTGACCGACCTGATGTTCCCCATGAACATGAAGGGCCAGGAGAAGATGCACGGGATTGAAGTGCTCGTTGATGCCATCGAATCGGGTATCAATGTGGTGGTGTGTAGCGATACTGACCATCATGATGTACCGTTCATGCCGTCGCTCATCCGAGTCCTCGAGAAAAACCACCCGAGAGGAAAGATCCCGGTGGTTCTTGACCGCAAGGACTGGGACAAAGCGGTCGCTCTGGGTCTCGAGCTCCTCGCGTAACACGTCGAGAGTTCCGGAGAAGTGTTGAATCAAACGCTTCTCCTCTCAATCAAGTTCATCACACAGTGTGGTGAGCTCGTAGAGAAGCAGTTCTTTCAATCAACCGGGTCGCAACCAGAAATAGCGAGGAAGGAGGTGAAAGATATGTTGGAAATTGCTTCCAACACCGGGTCTGCTGGCCGTGATGGCCAACCGGTGCGTGTCACCCGTTAGGGTGGCCAACCCTGTAACCAAAGGGTTACGGCGCTTGGGGAAGCGTGGCAACAGCAGCCGACGCCGTCGGTATCCTCCCTGGCAAAGTAGTAGGCACAGAGTGTGCTCTTGTCTTATGGCAATTCCCATAAGCCCGCGGCTCTCTCGGGATACAGAGCAAGGAGACTGCCATGACAGCAGCCACCGGAACGGCAGGGCGGGGCGCAAGCTCTCAGCCCGTCAAGCGCTAAGAAGCGTTTGGTCTCGCAACGTCGAGCGGGGTTCCCGAAATACCCTGTCAATAAAATCGGAATGTGGTTTTGGGGAAAAGCAACGCTTTTCTCCTCTCTATTGAGAATCGTATCAGCTCACTCGCAGATACGGTGCTCATCGAGATTGAATAAAGAAGTTTTTTAACAATGTGTTAGACTGGAGAAAACATCATGACTACATCTATGAATGAACAACCAATAACATTCTTCAATTTTAAACCAAAGAAAATTGAGGAGCAAAAACAGACGGAACTGGTCGCTCCAACAGAAGTTGCCCTTGAGCCTGAGGTGCAGGAGCGTCTCGCTGAAATGAAGGGTTCTGCAAATCGCTATGCTTGGATAATTGCCGATGCTGTGGCTAGTGATATCGAACCAACTCCAGAATTATTGGCTGAACTACTCATTAATCAAAAGCACGAATTACCTCATTTGGTGTCGGGCGTTATGGAGCGAGCTTGCAATTTGCAGTGTGCACACTGTTTGTATCAAGAAGAAAAAAGTAGTGCGGTAGTTTCGGAAGAAGCTCATTTGGGCGAACGAATTATCAATATTGTTTCTCAAATGCCCATCCAGTCTCGGGAACTAGGGGCGGAGTATAGTCCAAAATTTTTGTCCATTGGTCGTATTTTGAGACCGTGGCATCTTGATGTATTTACTGAACTGCGTCGTCTTCGTCCGGATGTCAGACTTGGAGTAATTGATAATGGTAGTTACACCAAGATTTTGTCAAAGTGGCCAGAAGACTTCAAGTTTGATTGGATGGATATATCAGTGGATGGTGTTGAAGAAAGTCACAATGAACAACGCCAGTCGCCCAAGGCATTCGCGCAAGCAGTAGAGGGATTGAAGCGAGCCCGTGAAGTCACCAAGTCTCCTGAAGAAGATGGCCAAGTCAGCTCGCTTTTGACGCTGACTAAAATCAATGCACATGACATTGAAGCAGTGGCTGACGCACTTCTCGTGGTTCCTGATGGTGAAGTCTTGCCACTGGCGGATAAGTTCAATATCACGACCGTCGGCCCGACCAATGAGATTAACCGGAAGCTCGAGACGGATAACGAAGATTTCCAGGCGGCCTGGGGACAGATTAAGAATGTGTGCCAAAAGTACAATCATGATGGAAAGAAGCGGGTTGTCTTTGGTATTTACCGAATACAAGATATTGAAAAACTAGCAGTCGCGGTTGGTGAAAAGAGATTTCTTGAGGCCTTTACAGCAACGGAAGACTCGCTACCAATCGCAGGAGAAAGAAATTTTCTTGATTTGGAATTTGATGGTGTACCTATTCAATATCAGCCGCTGTCAATTTGGACTCCAGAGGAATTTCCGATAGATGCCGATGGATCGTACTTGGCTGCATATGCAGTGAAACATACGATAGACGAGTTGCAATCCGGCAGAGCGAAGGATGGCACAGATACGTCGGCGTATACCTTCGAGAGACTGACCGAAAAAACCGATTTTCGAGAGAGCTTCGAGCGTGCTGTGGATGCTTACTGGATGAGATTTGGGAAACAACGTCTACAGGACGAAATAGCGGCATTCAAACGGATTCGTGAGAAAGCGAAGAGTCAGTAGTCGAAGAGAAATTGAATAAAAACCAAAGAGGGGCGCCTCTCATGGCACCCCTTCTTTTCTTTTGGCGGAACATATTTACTACACAAGGAGAGCGAAATGAATGTTGACCAAGTGAAACAGTTGATCGATCGAGTGGGCCCGCATATTGATGTGCGCTATGACTACACTTATGGACCGCAGTTTCTCGAAAGCCGGTCTGACATCTGCATCGTTAAACGACTGGTAGAGAACGGATCGAGCTACGGGTATGACACGCTCTATTTGGTGTGGGAGAGTGCCGGAAAACTTCAATACCAGCTGATCGACGACACTCAGTCGAGCAAGGACTACCTCCACATCGAGAGCCTTCAAGAAGAAGGGGACGTTATCGTTGTTGTATATCGAAACGGAGGGAGTTTCAGCGGTAGACCTGGAAGTATGACGCGTCGTTTCAAAAAACAGCAGCTGGGACTTGTATGAACAAGTAGCAAAAAGCGTCGTGGGAAATCCTACGACGCTTCTTCTTTTTTTTACTTGGCCATTTCCCAGAGCATGAGAAAGAATTGCTCGTAGTTTTTGGCGACAACTGGGGACTTTACCGCGTAGATGAGTGGGGGATTGAGAAAGCTATAGAAACTAACCGAGTCTTTTCGGACGACCATATGCGCCACTCCTTGCGGTAATTGCTTCATAAAGCGGTATTCCTGGTTTGAGTAAATTCCAATAAATTGCTTGTAATAAGGCTCTTCATTGATACTTCCGATGTACTTTACCCCGATGTTTTTCTTTTTCTTTTCGTTCAAGTAGCGCTTGAGAAGTGGCCCCATAGTCTTGGTAAAGCCATCCGAAGCTCCACCGATGATGTATTCAAAGTCTCCCGCGTCCATTTTTTCGACGTTCTCCATTTCAAACCTCCGGATCGCTTCTTCTCCCTGAATTACTTCAAAATCCTGTTCGTAGCCGAGGCGGGAGAATGTTGAGAGTTCATGGACGAGCTGTTCTGCTTCGACCAGCTTGCGTTTGGCAATCTTCTCGATTTCACCCTGAGAAACGGCTTTGTAGCGAGATTGTTTGCCACGGGGAATTTCGATGATCAGGCCGCGTTCACGGAGCATTGGCAGGGCAGTATAGACGTACTGGCGGGGAATACTAGCCTTCTTGGCGATGTCTGAACCACCAAGCTCTCGTCCGGCCTCAAGGAGAGCTATATAGACTGCGGTTTCGCTTTCAGATAGACCAAAATCCTGGAGCATGGTAGCGGCTCGCTCGTGTTCCGTAAGAACGGATTTTTCCGGCATTTCTCCCGGTACGCAATTTTGTGATTCTAAATCCGTCATAAATATATATACAGTATATCATATTATGGCTTTTTGTAAAGTAAATTAGTATATAAATAATGACATATTATAATTGACAGTATTAGTATTTTCTGCTATACTATGGAGTCAAGCTGAGAGAACGTAAGTGAGTCGAAGCTTGAAATCAGTTCTTTGAAAAGTCTCCCACTTAGGTCTTAGAGTAAAGAGGGTGATGCATAGTCCTTTCCATCCTAAGACCTAGGCGCACCTCTTGATCGACTCATGTGAGTAACGAAAGATGATGTGAAGGAATGCCATGAGTACCTGCTGTAGCTTTAAACTTTGTCTCATGACTGCGGAAATAGGTTTTGCAGTTTCGAACGGAGGAATGGATGGAGAGTTTAAGACATATGTAGTTCGGTATCGTCCGGCATCTCAGCATCCTATTTGCGTTCCACACGCGTGGAATTACCGCACGGAGGAGTTGCATCAAACTTCTTCTCACCCATTGGCGCAAGGCGCCATCCTTCCTATGTCAAATGACGGAAAGGGAGAAAAATCTTCTTGGGCAGAGGCATTTCCCATGTTCGTTGACCCAAAATGGAACTCATTTGAACATGAGGCAATGGTGGACATCCTGAATAAGGTTATCAAAGAAGGGAGGATGACCTTGGGCTGAATTAAGTCGTAGCTGGTAGGTTCCGGAGAAGTGTTGAACCTGACGCTTCTCCTCTCCATCAAGTTTTCAAACAAGCGGTTTGAGGACTCGTAGAGAAAAGTACATTGAAAATCTGAAATCTCGTATACGAAGGAGTTGGCACCATGCATAAGCGCATAGCGCCTGCCCTCTCGTATACGAGCGCACTCTCTGACTGAAGCCTATCGGCGACGGAGAGCAGTGCGAGGAGAATGACATGATGGGCCAACGAGTTTTTGTTCTGATTTCGTTTAAAAACCTGCCTTATTTTGAGAGGCGAGAGGAAATCCACGGAGTCACTACAGACGAATCATTCGCTCAGAAATGGGTGCTGGAACCCGTGCAAAAAGGTGCAATGCTCTGGGAAGTCAAAAAAAGTAACGGGCTGTGGTGCAAATTTGCCTGCAATGAGAACTGGGAGGCTGGTAATAAGTTCTATGAAAGAAGCTATGCGAGTCTTATGCTAGACTTCTCATTGCCTAAGTTATCCCGAAACGGATAAAAAACATATTCGCGTTACTTATCCGCTTATAGATAAGTCAATCAATTGGCAGTTGCTTAGTATAGCAGCTGCCGGTTTTCTTTTGGTATAATTGATAAGAAGATTTATTATCTATAGCCCTATGTCATACGAACTGCAAGTAAATCGAGAGACGGGCGCATACGATAAATCAACCGCGGAAAAGTATACGGCCGGACAAGAACAATTTTTCGGGGTGGAAAAAGTAGAAGATGGCGCGACGCTCGCTATGGAAGCTGAGATTGTAAAAATTCGTGAGGTGCAACCGATTGAAACGTTATACGATCTTGGTGCCGGGTCGAACCGTGACTACTTACGGAGGTGGTTGAAGGTATCAGGTGCAAGTGCGGTTATTGGTGTCGAGCCATCGGCTCACATGCGGGCACTTTCGGAGAAAACAAAAAATGAGAGCGAACCGATTACCGTCGTTGAAGGGGATTGGTATAATACAGGATTGCCAGATGCTTCAGCTGATATGGTAGTTTCACGGTTTTCGTTCCATCATCTGCGCGATATTTATGAGGGATATACGGAGCTCGTCCGTATTTTAAAGCCCGGTGGTTATGCGGTAATTTCGCTCCCGCACCCGAAATACTGTGCCGCAGAGCTCCGGAAGAAAGCAGAGGAGCCAGCCGAGGGGAAGTCAATGTCAGTGCAGGTGTTCGATACCACGCTCCATTATTACTATCACGATGCCGAAGCTTACCTCGGAGCAAATGCCGCTTCGGCCGGGCTGGAAGTAGTTGAAACTAAGTCGTTCAATTGGGGAACGAAGGACGCCGCAGCCGCATCGATCCCAAACACGCTTCTCTTCGTCTTGAAGAAGAAATAAAAAAAGAGTGAGCAGGAGAGTGATAATTGTTGTATATAAAAAAGCGTCGTGGGAAATCCTACGACGCTTCTTCTTTATAAGCTAGGCGCGGTTATCCCACACTTTTTGGACATCGGGATGATCGTCGAGAGTCTCAAGGAGCTTTTCGAGAGCAGGGAGGTCGCTCTCGGTGGGAGTGGCGGTTTGCGAGGGGACATAGCCGAGCTCCGCACTTTCACAAATCATATTCTTATCACGGAAATATTCTTCGACTGACTGTAGCTTATCGATGGCTGTGACCACCACAAACACTTCATCGGTCACGAAGAAATCATCAGCCCCAGATTCGAGCGTTTCGTTCTCGAGTGTCTCGGCCGAATATTTCTCGAGCGAAAAAGCGATGAGACCGACGCGCCGAAACATAAACGACACAGCACCAGTCGGGACGAACTTGCCGTTCCCTTTGGTGAGAATGCTCTTCACTTCGCTCACCGTGCGGTTCTTGTTGTCGGTCGCGGTTTCGATGATGAGAGCGACTTGGCCCGGGCCGTAAGCTTCGTAGGTGAGTTCTTCGATCTGAGCGCCGTCTTTCAGTTCGCCGGTACCGCGCTTGATCGCCCGGTCGATGTTGTCCTTGGGCATGTTGACGGTCTTGGCAGCGTCGATGGCCATCTTGAGTGAATAGTTGCTATCAGGATTGCCACCACCAGCGGCGGCAGCGATGATGATATTGCGACCATACTTGGTGAAAACAGCGGCACGCTTGGCGTCGTTCACGCCTTTGGCGCGATGGGTTGTGGCCCAGTGAGAATGTCCCGACATAGGAGTGGCAGACCTGTGATTTTGGCGTATTTCGTCGTTGCAATCTCTAGTACTCGCCGCGGTACCAACACAAGTACCGCTTACTCTGTGCTTCGATTGCGCCTAGAACTACGCTCAAAATCGCGCGTCTTTACGTTAGAAGATAGAAAAATACCTCTTGAACAAGAGGTATTCTAGCCGAAAATGGCGGAAAAGAAAAGTCTGGGTCGAAGGAAGACTATTTCCCGAGGGCGACGGCGATGTCGTGCATCTCGTCTTTGCTTGCGTCCCGCGACAGGGTCATGACCCGATCCTTGATCTTGAAAGGATCGCCCACCTGTCGAAAGATGAAGCGTTCCTGCTCGGCCGCCGTCTGGACGTAGACGTCACCAAAATTGAGCATGGTTGGGATGAGGCCATCGACCGAGGCAGTGACATCTTGGACTCGGGAAAAGCGCAGTTCACTGATGTGCCGGTTGAAGAGGCCCTTCTGCTCAATGTTCACGATGCGCTCGTTCGTGACCACCCAGACATCGAAGTAGTAATCGATCCAGACGAGGAAGCTGTAGAGCCAGAGAAAGATAAGGAGCGTGTTTTGGGCGAAGGAGAAGAAAGGGAGGTTGGCGAGGGTGGAGGCTTCGGGAAAGATGATTGGGAAAATCGACATGCTACCGAGGAGAAACAGGGAGAGAAAAAACACCGAGATCAAGTGGACGATGATGTTGAACCAGTGACGATGAATCACCATGAGAATCTGTTCGTTCTCATGTTGTCCCTGGAAATGGAAGCGACCAAAAGAGTAGTTGTCGGGCATAGGTTAACGTGAAAAGACCGGCAGGAAATCATCGATCGGCAAAGCAAAGAAGAGCCAGGCATTGATGACGAGGAGGATAAAGAGGACCGAAACAAAGAGGGCAGTGCTCAGGATGGCTACTTTGCGGTTGAGGGAGTAACGGAGGAGGTGAAAGACGACAAAGAGCGCCGTCGCAACGTAACTAAAAAAAAGAAACGTGTAGAGAATACCAAAGAGAAGACGCATGATGTTCTGTTGATGTTGATACTCTCTATTGTATCATCGGTGCCCACTCCCTACAACAATTTATCCTGATGATCGCGGGGCATCTTCATGCCGAGGTGAGCAAAGCCGGCTTCAGTGACGACACGTCCCCGAGGGGTGCGCGCGAGAAAGCCGAGTTGGATGAGATAGGGTTCGTAGACATCTTCGATCGTCTGGATTTCTTCGCCCGTGACAGCAGCCAGTGCCTGGATACCGGCGGGGCCACCTTTAAATTTGGTGATGAGAGTGTGGAGGATGTGACGGTCGGTCGGTTCAAGTCCGAGGTGATCGATTTCGTAGAGGTCGAGCGCTTCGCGGGCGAGGGCACCAGAGATGAGCTCTTGATTTTTCACTTCAGCGTAGTCACGGACGCGTTTGAGGATCCGATTGGCGACGCGGGGGGTTTGGCGGCTACTCCGTGCGATTTCGCTTGCCCCACTTTCGTCGAGGCCCATGCCGAGGATGCCCGAAGAGCGCTTCACGATTTTCTCTATGTCCTCTGGCGTGTAGAATTCGAGGCGATGCGTAGAGCCAAAACGATTGCGGAGGGGATTCGAGAGTGAGCCGAGGCGGGTAGTGGCGCCGATCAGGGTAAAGCGAGGCAGGTCGAGCTGGATGGTACGAGCGGCCGGACCCTTGCCGATGATAATATCGAGTTTGTAGTCTTCCATGGCCGGATAGAGAACTTCCTCAATCATTTTGTTGAGTCGGTGAATCTCATCGATGAAGAGGACATCGCCTGGTTCGAGGTTGGTGAGGATTGAGCCTAAGTCACCCACCTTTTCAATGGCTGGACCCGAGGTCGCCTTGATACCCACGCCCATCTCGCGCGCGATGATATGAGCGAGGGTCGTTTTGCCGAGACCAGCTGGTCCGTAGAGGAGCACGTGGTCAATATTCTCGGTGCGTTTCTTGGCCGCCTGGATGAAGATATCGAGGTGCTTCTTAATCTTGTCCTGGCCGATGTACTCGTCGAAATGCTGTGGGCGGAGCGTGTTGTCGAGGTTCTGGTCCTCGGCGACCTTTTCCGGCTGGAGGGGAGAAGTGGGTTCGCTGTGAATCATAAGAAAAGATGCTTAAACAAGGGAAAAAGAGACGTTTACTCTCATTACAGTATAGCACTGCTTGACAAAGAATGAAAGGCATGCTATTATCAGGGGTCGCTTTACAAACAAGGAGACCTGTCAATTGATAGGTCAACCAAGAGGTTCTCATAGGACGGACCTCGTTGGGCTGCTTCACATGTAGACAATTGGGGATTTCTATCTTTTATCCTCAATCACGGGAACTGTCGCCAAGATCCGGGTAGGGTGGTTTCGGCTGCGCTATACCTCGACGCTTTTCCTTTCCTCTCGCTCCTATGCTTGAGGATTTGTCTACAGCTGAAGCAGATTCTTGGAGTTACTGAAGCACGAAAAAATCCCAGAGCCTCACGGCCTTGGGATTTTTGTTTGTTTTTCTGGATCCCGGATTGGGTCCGGGATGAAAATTTTCATTTTCAGATTTCGGTGACGCGCTTGATTTCTTCAAGGGTCGTACGACCTTCGAGGACGGCGAGGATGCCATCATGGAGCATGGTGAGCATACCCTTTTCTACCGCCTTGTTTTCGATTTCATGAGCCTGGGCCCGAGCGACGATGAGGTCCTTGATGTCTTGGTCAACCGAGAGAGCCTCGGAGAGGATCATCTGACCATTGTACCCAGTACCCTTGCAGGCGGGACAGCCCTTTTCTCGGTGAATGGTGATCTCCGGTGTCGTGACGCCAGCCGTTGGTGCGATGGTAGCGAGGACCTTTTCGATGGTGGCTTTTTCTTCGGCGGTCGGCTCAGACTTCTCAGCGCACTCCGGGCAGAGACGGCGGACAAGACGCTGAGCAATAAAGAGGTTACTGGCATCAGCCAGGTCATCACCAGAGACACCCATCTTGAGGAGACGGTGGATGGTACCGGAGGCAGAGTTGGTGTGGAGAGTGGAGAGGACGAGGTGACCAGTCGAGGCAGCCTGGACGGCAATCTGCGCTGTTTCATCATCGCGGATTTCACCGATCATCATGATGTCTGGATTCTGGCGGAGGAGTGAACGGAGCGCAGTGGAGAACGTGTAGCCCTCTTCTTCGTTGACCTGGGTCTGGAGGAGTCCCGGCATCTGGTACTCGATCGGGTCTTCCACGGTGATGATCTTGATCTCGGGACGATTGATGCGGGCGAGGATACTATAGAGCGTGGTCGTCTTACCAGAACCGGTCGGGCCAGTGTTCAGTATCATGCCGCTTGGGCGCTCGATAGCGGAGAGGATGCGGGTGAGATTCTGGGGACGGATCGTGAGTGACTCAAGGTCGAGCTTGGTAGCTGATTGGCTGAGGAGACGGAGTACGACGGTCTCACCGAAACCACCGAGGATGATAGAGAGACGGATGTCGATCTTGGCATTACCCCCGATTTGTTCTGGCTTTTCGAATTGAATGGAGAACCGACCGTCAGTGATGCCGGCGCGTTCACCACTCTTGAGACCGGCCAAGAGCTTGATCTGACTGAGGAATCCTGGGTATTCATTGATTGGGAGGGTCGCCACGGTTTTAAGTATGCCATCGAGACGGAAGCGCACCTCAAATGCCTCACCGGTTGGCTCGATGTGGATATCACCGGCCTTCATAGCGGCGGCCGCAGCAAAGAGAGCCTGGAGTCGGTCCTCAGCTGCCATATTTTTCACGAATTCACCAAAAGCCGGAAGCGAGGTGGAGTTGGCGAGCGCATCATCAAAGGCCTGCCCGGTGACAAAGGCTGCTCGAGAGAGTTCGTTTGGCATGAGGTCGGCATAGATGCTCTGGAGGAGATCGCCTTGGTCGGTGACGCGGAGCACTTCTTCGATGGTCGTGAGACCATTTAAGGCTTTCAAAATTCCATCTTGGGTCATGGTGATCATCCCGCCTTCGAGGGCGGCCTTGAGTATTTCTTGTTCGGTCCCGAGGTCGTTAATAATCTTCACGATTTCCGGCGTCATGGTAAAGAGCTCAAAGATGCCCTTGCGTCCCCGGTAACCCGAGAGGTTACAGGCTGGACAGCCGACGGGCTTCCAGAGGGTATCCATGTTCTTAGGCATGGCAATCTTGGCCTTCGGCGAGAGGATGGTGATGAACTTGGTGATCGAGTCGATGGTTTCTTTGGCTGGCTTGTAGGGAACTTTGCATTCTTTGCAGAGGACACGGACCAGACGCTGAGCGATCATGAGATTGATGGACGAGGCGATGAGCGAGGGACGCACGCCAAGTTCGATGAGGCGTGGGATGGAAGCGGCGGCGCCGTTCGAGTGGAGGGTCGAGAGGACGAGGTGACCGGTGAGCGCGGCGTTTACCGAGATGTCGGCCGTTTCGTTGTCACGGATTTCACCGACCAGGATAACATCAGGATCTTGACGGACCACAGCGCGGAGAGCTGTGGCAAAGGTGTACGACTTGTCCTTGGACACTTCGGTCTGCACGATGCCGGGGAGGGAGTATTCGATCGGGTCTTCCACCGTGATGATTTTGGTGCCGGGCTTGTTGATGTGGTGAAGGAGGGTGTAGAGCGTGGTCGTCTTTCCGGAACCAGTCGGACCGGTGTTCAAAATCATGCCGTCTGGCTTCTCGACCCCGCGCATGACGATGTCGTGAGCGAGACCCTGAAAGCCGAGGCTGTCGATATCGGTATCGATGTCATCCCCGGAGAGGAGACGCATGTTGATGCTCTCGCCGTACTTGCCGGGAATGCTGTTTACGCGGATGTCGATCCGCCCACTGTCGATGTCGATAAAAAAGTGACCATCTTGGGCTTCTTTGCGGACATTCAAGCGCATCTTGCCGATCATCTTGATGCGAGAGAGCATGAGGTGATAGATCTCGGGCGGGAGGTTGCCGATTTCTTGGAGGACACCGTCGATGCGATAGCGGAGACGGACTACTTTTTCCTCGGGTTCGAGGTGGATGTCACTCGCCGAGAGCTTGCGGGCACCGGCTAAGACAATTTCCATCGCGCGCGAGGTATTCATCGGGTGCCCTGAGTGGAGACTGATGAGATCAGCAAAGTCTTTCTCAAATTTCTCAAGGTCAGCATCCTGGAGGGATACCCGGACCAGGTTCAGGCGGTCGATGAGGGTCGTTTTGTGAGCATAGAGACTCCAGGCGTGTTCGAGCGAGGTCTCGGAAACGAAATAGAGCTCGTAGGGGGCGTTTCGTTCTTCACAGAACTGCTTGATGAACTCGGCTGTGGCTGGCTCCTTGGGGGTGCTGGAGGCAAAGAGAAAAGTGCGTTCTTTTTTGTGAAAGATAACCAGGTGCTTAGCGCGCGCGACATCCTCTGGCACGAGGAAGGCTGCTTCTTCGTCAACGGGGAAGACACTCAGGTCGATGTAGGGGAGACCGATACTCCGGGCTTGGCCGGCAGTATCCTCTTCCTTGGACTGGGCCTGCATCTTTTCGAGTATTTCGGCTGTCTGTGCGTCTTTGACTTTAGACGTACGGATGGGATCTTGGTGAACGACTTGTACCATAGTTGTGTTTTACGTTTGGAAGCAATCTGTTGCCCCTATTGTACCGCATTTCTCGACCCACAAGCAAAAGACCACACCATGAAAGTGTGGTCAGAATATCAGATGGAAGATGAGAGACTAGCGAGTGGTGAGGAGTTGTTCGAATTTTTCAAGCGCAATGCGTTCCGCTTCGTCAAGCGTCGTCACCGACAGAGCAAACTCGAGGGTATCACCATGGAGGGTTCCTTCTTTGAAACGCTCAGCGAGGAGGGTGAGGCTCTCACTCGAGGCGGCCTTGATGAGACCACGGACTTGAGAGGTACTCTCGGGATAGAGGATGAGGAAGTAGTTGCCAGAAGAGTAGTTGCCACGGATCTTTTCAAGCACGCTTGGGAGATCAAAGGCTGAGGCACGCGCCTGGACCAGGTCCTCTACGCTCACTTGGGCCCAGATGAGCTTCAGTTGTTCGTTCCACTTCACATTGGCCATGACTCGGCCCCAGAGCTTCAGGAGATGGAGTGGCTGAGTCTTGTAGAGGGAGCGGATGATCTTCTGCTGGTCGGCACCCCGGTCCATGAGACGTGAGGCGATCTGGAGACACTTGGGCGTGGTGTTTTTCTTCTGAAAGCTCTCAGTGGCACTCACGATACCAGCAAGCAGGCTCTCGGTCACGGTCGGGATGAGGTCCCCGAGAGTACCGCGTTCGAGCATCTCCGCGACCATCTCGGCGCTCGAGGAAGCGGTCATGTCGACGAGGTTGACCTGACCAAAGAGTTCGTTGTCAGAATGGTTGTCGATGTTGACGATGGGGACCTCATAGAAGATGTCGGGATTTTCTTCGTACACTTTGCCGAGGTGTTCCTTGTCAGGAGAGCCGATGACGATAGCCAAGTCAAACTTGAATTTGGCGGGGATAAAAGAAAAGTCACGCGGGTCGATAGCCCCGTTTTCTGGCGTGAGGAAAATACGGAGCTCGTCGGGAGCCGTCTCGGTCCGCACGTTCATAATCTTGTTCCGGGTGGTGCTAAAGGTGAGGACAAAGTCGCGGGCCCCGGTGATCGAGGGGAGGACGTTGTCGGGTTCACCGATAAACGAGAGAAATTCTTTGTCCTTTATGACATTATCTCCAGAGAGGGAGACGTCTTTGCCGATGGATTTCAAGAAAAAAGCGAGGGCACAAGCAGTGGCGACAGCGTCACGGCTCGGGTAGCTCGGGAGGATTATGAGCGGAGTAACGGTCTTTTTGAGGAGCTCTTCGAATTGCTGGGAGGGGGTGAGGGACATAGCGGGAAAAAGGCAAAATGAGGATAAGTGATGAGGAGTCAAAATAGCAGGGAAAATGAAGAGTGTCAACTTTCCCCGCTTTCTGGTAAAAAGGTACGATTTGGCATAGGATAAAAGCACTATGAATCATACCTCTACCACTCATTCAGCTGAAGAAACGCGCGCCTGGGGCAAGACGCTCGCAGGCACCATCCTCCCTGGGACACTCCTCTGTCTCACGGGAGATTTGGGCGCGGGCAAAACCACCCTGGTCCAGGGACTCCTTGAGGGCCTCGGCGCCGAGCGACCCTATGTCAGTCCGACGTTTGTCATCATGAAACAGTATGATCTGCCTACACGGCAGACTGGCTTACCCGCAACGAGTGTAACTGGCGTGAAGCGTATCTATCATGCTGATGCCTACCGTGTGGGGTCCAAGGACTTTACGGAGATTGGCTTCACCGAATGGTGTGCCGACCGTGATGGTCTCGTCATCCTCGAGTGGCCCGAGCGCATCGCGGACATCCTCCCCACCAAAAGAATTGATATTACGCTCACCTCGCTTTCTGAAACCAAGCGTGAAATAACTTTCAAGAAGCATATCTAAAAAATAATGGAAAAACATCCGAAAATTTTAGTTTTACTTGATGGCAATGCGCTCATCCATCGTGCCTATCATGCTCTGCCACCACTCACTACCAAGAATGGCGAGACGGTGCAGGCGGTGTATGGGTTTGCTATGACGCTCCTCTCGGTGCTCGAGAAGTTCCATCCGGAATATATCGCAGCCACCTTTGACCTCGAGGGCCCGACCTTTCGAGATGACATGTACGCCGAGTACAAGGCGACTCGCGCCTCGGCCCCGGATGATCTCTACGCGCAAATTCCTAGGGTCAAGGATTTGGTCCGAGCGTTCAATATCCCGATCTATGAACAGGCGGGCTTCGAAGCCGATGACGTGATCGGGACTCTGGCCAAGCAGTCAGAGACGGAGGATATCCAGGTCATCATCGTGACAGGGGACAGCGATGAGCTCCAGCTCGTGACGCCCCAGGTGCGGGTGTTTATGCTCCGGAAGGGCATCAAAGACATCGCCCTCTATGACGAGGCGGCAGTGCTCGCCAAATATGGCTTCGGCCCGGCCCTTATCCCAGACTACAAGGGTCTCGCCGGGGATACCTCGGATAACATCCCGGGTGTGACGGGAGTGGGTGCCAAGACCGCGACTACCCTCATCCAGCAATTTGGTACGCTCGAATCAATCTATGAGCACCTCTCGGAAGTCAAAGAGTCCGTGCGGAAGAAACTCGAAGCTGACCAAAAGAACGCCTTTCTCTCCAAAGAACTCGGCACCATCCATCGTGAGGCCCCGGTCAAGCTCGACCTGCCCGCGTGTGTAGCGCGTGACTATGACCGGAGTGTGGTGACGGGGCTGTTTCAGGAGCTCGGGTTTTTCAGTCTGATCAAGCGGCTGGGTGGCGAGGGAGCAAAGAGTAATGAAGAGGGGAAGAGCAACCCTTCGACTGCGCTCAGGGCAAAGAAAGAGAAGGAGCTGAAGACTGAAAAAGATATCAAAGACTTTTTTAAGAAAGCCCAAGGGAAGCAGGTCGCCGTGTGGGCCAAAAAGGAAACAGAATCACTCTTTGGGGCAGGACTCCAGTCGCTCCACCTCGCGCTCTCGTCCGAAGAAAGCTATGCCCTCGCCTGGACGGAGCACAAAGAGCTCCTCAAAGAATTTCTTGAAAACGAGGCACAAGCAAAGATAGCCTATGACGCCAAGGCACTCATGCATCTCTTGTGGCAAGACGGGATCATGCTCCGCGGGGTCGTCTCCGATATCATGCTCTCGGCCTATCTCCTCGACTCGGGGAGTGACGTCTCGCTTGACTATCTGGTGCTGGTGGAGCTTGGCGATGAGCCTCCCTATCTCCCAGCTCCATATATCCTCCGGCTCCATGAACGATATGAGGAAAAGCTCAGTGAAGTGAGTAAAACCCAAATTGCAGGGAAGACACTTCGCACTGTTCTTGAAACGATTGAGCTCCCACTCCTTCCGGTCCTCTTTGCTATGGAGGAGCGCGGAGTAATCTTGAATACCCAAAAATTCAAGAAACTCTCCGATGAGCTCGGGAGTGAGCTCAAAACTTTGGAGCAGGATATCTATGCACTCTCCGGACGTGAGTTCAATATCAATTCGCCGAAGCAACTCTCGGAAATTTTGTTTGTCGACCTTCAGATACCTTCGCAATATATCAAGAAGACGAAGACAGGGATCTCGACGGCTTCGTCGGAACTACAGAAACTACAAGAGTACCCCATTGTCCAAAAGATCGAGCACTACCGGGAACTTTTCAAATTGAAAACAACCTACCTCGATGCACTCCCCACGCTCGTCGATAGCACATCACGTCTCCATACGACCTACTATCAGGCAGTGGCGGCGACCGGACGTCTCTCCTCCTCAGATCCGAATTTGCAGAACATCCCAGCGCGCGGAGAGTGGAGTACACGAGTGCGTGGGGCATTCGAACCAGCCCCTGGGTACGTATTGGTGGGAGCGGACTATTCTCAGATAGAACTGCGAGTCATGGCTCATCTGAGCCAAGATAAGGAGCTCGTCTCAGCATTTCAAAACGGTGAGGACGTACACAAGACGACCGCTTCGGTG
Source organism: uncultured Bdellovibrionales bacterium (assembly GCA_964444815.1). GTDB lineage: Bacteria > Patescibacteriota > Minisyncoccia > Moranbacterales > UBA1568 > UBA1568. The sequence continues at coordinate 49,382 of CAYUIR010000003.1, forward strand.
GTGTTTAAGGTGAAGCCTGAGGAAGTGACACCTGATATGCGCCGACAGGCCAAGGTGTTTAACTTCGGTATTCTCTACGGTATGGGCGCCTATGGATTGGCCCAGGCAGCCGAGATTGACCAGAAGACCGCGGCTGAATTTATCGTTGAGTACTTCAAAAAGTTTGCCGGCGTGAAGCGGTTCATCGAAGAGATGAAAGAGGGCGCCCGGAAGAATCATTTTGTCGAAACAGAACTCGGTCGGCGTCGCTATACGCCGGAGATAGAGAGCCCCAATGTCCAGGTGGCACGTGGGGCCGAACGGATGGCCATCAATATGCCGGTCCAGGGCCTCGCCGCCGATATCATGAAGCTCGCCATGCTCGCGGTATCGCGACTGATTGCCGAGCGCTTTGCCGATGATGCGGTAATGATCCTCCAGGTCCACGATGAGCTCATCTGTGAAGTGAAAGCAGAACGGGCCGAGGAATTTGGAGTCGCGGTGAAGGAAGTTATGGCCGGTGTCTATCCGCTCCGTGTCCCGCTCTTGGCTGAGACGGAGATTGGGAAGAACTGGGGAGAAATCTAGGGAAAGCCAATAGCTTTTAGGAAGATAGCTTATAGAAAAAAGAAAAGAAAAAACCGGTCGCGTGACCGGTTTTTGTATAGCTTTAGTTTTGATGACGCTGGATAACTTCATCAATTCTCGCTCGCAGTCTTGCTAGAGCTTCAAGTGTTACTGTGTCTGGATTGGCTGTATTCTCCAATCTTGTGACAGCATCTGTGAGTTCATCGAGGTCAGCGCTATTGATGGCAGCATCGCGAACCATTTCCCGACTTGCTTCGTGTCCAGATACTGATTTGTCTCTGTCCCACGCCCCTCGGTAGCCTGCTTCGCCAGCTGTCGTGACCCTTAAGTTATCTTGCTCCTTAAGATCAAGCCCCATATTTTCGATTCCCATACTTTTCTTTTACAAATTACCTTTTAAAAAAGAAAAAACCGGGTCCACCCGGTTCTTTACTCTCATAGTATAGCAGAAAAAAGTCCGAAAGTCAAACCGTTTTCGTTGTGCTATGCTAATAAAACGAAAAAGAAAAGTATGCCTGAACTTCCAGAGGTCCAAACTGTCGTCACGCAAATCGGGAAAAAGATTACCGGGAAAACCATGGCCGGTTTTTGGACTGATTGGGACAAGAAAGTGCTTGAGCCGGTGTCCAAAGTGAAGAAGCTCGTAAAGGGAACGACGGTCCTGGGGACCCGGCGCTTTGGGAAGACAATTGTGATTGATCTCGATAACGCCTACTCTATCGTCATCCATCTCAAGATGACCGGGCATCTCCTCTACAAGGATGAGGCGAACCAGGGAGCCAAAGAATGGCAGGATCCGACCAATCAATACATCCATCACCGCTTCGATTTTGAGGATGGGTCACACGTCGATTTCTCGGATATGCGCAAGTTCGGCTGGGTCGATATTTGCGAGACGGCGGAAATTTTGAATCACCGGCATATCGAGAAGCTGGGTGTCGATGCCTTGTCTCGAGATTTCGGGCCCGAGATCCTCGGAGAGTATTGTGCGCGCACTCCCAAGAAGTCGATCGGCATGCTTCTCCTCGAGCAGGAGAAGATCGCCGGTATCGGCAATATCTACCGGAGTGAAGCACTCTACCGTGCCGGGATACTACCACACCGTCATGCTGGGACGCTGACGCCCCGAGAGATTCGGGTACTCCATGAAAAGATCCAGGAGGTCTTGCGAGAAGCGGTGCGACTCCGAGGGACGACGGACGGTGATTTCCGAGACACTGCAGGGAAACGGGGGAGTTTTCAGAAGCGCCTCTATGTCTATGGTCGGACCGGTCTGCCCTGCAAGAAATGTGGTACAATTATAGAACGAAAAAAAATTGGTAGTCGGAGCGTCTTTTTCTGCTCGCGCTGCCAACACTAATTTATCTTTAGCGCGTTCCTATGAGTGGAAGACAAAAACTCGTCATTTTCTTGGTCGTCGCGGCTCTCGTGAGTGTCGTCGGGTATTTCCTCTTTGGTGGCAAGGAGGCCCGCAAGCCGATCGAACTCAACAACAAGAATCAGTCGCTCCCAACGGTGTCGAAGGACCCAGCCAACACCGGCCCGGTCGGTGCTATCACGGGTGTTTCCTGTGAAAATTGGAATCGTCGCCCAGTGGCGGTGATGCAACCAGTGGACTCGCAGGCTCGCCCCGTCGCTGGCTTCTCCGATGCTGACATGGTGTTTGAGATGCCGAATCCTGCCTCTGGTATCTTTGTGACACGCCTCATGGGCGTCTACCAGTGTGAAACCCCGGAAGAGGTTGGCTCGATCCGGAGTGCCCGTCATGACTATATCAGTGTCGCCAAGGGACTCGATGCTATCTTTGTCGGTTGGGGAGGATCGGCTTTTGCCCTGGCCAAGCTGGATGCGGGTGTGATCGACAACCTTGACTGTAACGACCAGGGTGGCAAGAGTGCAAGCTCGTACTGCTTCCGCAAGGAGCGCACTGGTCCGATGCGCATCGAAGACACAGGATACATCAAGTTTGCCAAGATTCTCGAAGCAGCCAAGAACTTTGGCTACCGCATGGAGAGCAAGTTCGCAGGCTATCCTCACCAGGAGGACAAGGCCCTTGAGGCCCGTCCACAGGGTGGACACCTCCGCATCGGCTATCCTGGGATTATGGAGGCTGAGTATGACTATGATCGTGAGACCAATAGCTACAAGCGTACCTGGGGCGGAGTGCCAGACACTGACCGAACTACCAAAGAGCGTATCGCCCCGAAGAATATCGTAGTCGCCATTGCTGAGAACGAGCAGATCCTCGCCGAGACCAACTACAAGGCTCGTGGAGTAGAGGATCCGTGGGCTGGTCTCGAGGAATGGGAAAAAGTGGGACCCAAGAATATCTCCGGTCGCTACAACAACCTCGAGTTTGGTGATCCATGGTTTGATACCAAAGATAGCGGCACTGCCTATTTCTACCTAAATGGTGAACAAATCCGGGGTGCCTGGAAGAAAGACAAGTCGAGCGCCGAGAGCAAACTGGCCTTTTTCGATGAAGGAGGAAGCGAAATCAAGTTTGTGCCGGGACAAATCTGGGTTCAAGTGATGGTGCCTGGGCAGAAGTTTGAGTGGACTCCAGCCCAGTAAGCGGTTATCAGTCAGCAAAGAGCGACAAAAGTGGGCAGGTGCCCGCTTTTTGTTTGACGTGTATAATGGGAGTATTCTTTGTTTGACTGCTGTATGATTATTTTCCTCCACGGCCAAGATGACTTTCTCGTCGGGCGGCGCAAACAAGCGCTCGCCCAGGCTTTTACTGCCAAATATACTGGCGGTGAGGTCTTTGTCTTTGATTTCCAAGATGCGGGCCGACCAGAGGATGTGAAGCGAGCACTCGAAGCCTGTGAGGGCGGACTCTTTGCCACCGAAAAGATGATTGTCTTTCTCCGAGCCACGACGCTTCCCGAGGGGTCACAGAAGCTCCTCGCGACGTTTCTCAAGGACCAGGCGGGGCAGTTGCCCGAACGAACGATTCTCCTCTTTGTTGAGACGGGTAAATTCAAGAAAACAGATGTATTGGCCAAGGCACTCTTGAAGCACCTCGATAAGGAAGAAGTCTATGATGCGCCCGAGGGGACGGCCCTTCGTCAGTTGGTTCAAAAAGAGCTTGCTCGCATCAATCCAGCGGTGACCATGGATGCGCAGGCCCTGCCACTGTTCTTGGCGCTCACGGGTGGTGGTACGGCTCAGATGATGACGGAGCTTGAGAAGCTCGCCACGTTTCGTAGCGAGGGCGTGATTACGAGTGAGGACATCACACTCCTCCTCCCTCGAGCTGAGGAAGAAAATATCTGGGGCGCGCTCGATGCGCTCGGACGAGGTCGTCCCAATGAGGCTCTTATCCTCTTTCGGCGTGAGGCCGAGAAAGGGGAGGGAGTGTACCCGGTGCTCTCGATGTGTGCCTGGCAGATACGCCGGCTCCTCGCTATCCGGGAGGCATATGACCACGGGATACGGCGACCGTCTGATATAGCGAGCGCGACCAAACTCCCGCCCTTTACTGTCCAAAAGGCCATGGCCGTCATCCAAGAACTCCCACTCTCACGACTCAAAAAGAGCCTCGCTCTCCTCTCCGACATCGACACGGCACTCAAGCAAGGCAAAGCCGACCCAGAAGTCTCTCTTGATCTCTTTGTGTGGAAGTTTTAACTCTGAACATTATGGGATTTGAATCCCTACCAAATCAGACGCAGAATCCAGAGCAACCGGCACGTTTTCTTGAAGGTAACGCTGTGCGTTCTGGTATGGTGAAGCATCTCGAGTCAATGTCACAAAGAATTGATATCAATACTCTACAAGGAATGGATCCAGAGGATCCACGTGGTCGGACATTTAAGCACATAACGGTTGAACATGGTAACCTGGAGATTGAGATGATGGGAGTGGCTCATATTGTTGAGACTCTTCCGCGACACAGGGGTAAAATTGAATCAGCGATCAAAAATTCAGATTTCTTTATTTTGGAAAGTGTAGTGGAGGCAAATGACAGCAATCTTACGAGAGGGAAGGGAGGGAGCGCGGTCAGTTCTGATGGGATGTTTTTCCTTGAGGTTGAGCGCATGGTACGTAAACACGGTAAGGGATTAGTGACAATGGACCCTTACTACGGAGATGGGATACGAGAAGAAGAACATAGAGACGAAATGGAGAAGAGCGAGAAATTAGTAAAAGATACCCGCCGTTTGGTAGGAGCAGCTGGAATGGTCACATCTATCGCCGGGGCAGCGTTCTCTGCCCACTCTCTACAAGAAGTATCTTCTCAGGGTAAAGGCATTGAAGAATCGAAGATTTCTCGCCGAGATTTTCTGAAACTTTCCGCAGCAGGGGCGAGTGCTCTCTTAAGCCATAAGGTTGCAAGTGTTGAAACGGAAGCGAGAAATTACGGAGATGTTAAGACAGGTGATCCGACCTTTGACTACCAGCTTAATGACTACCGAGACGTAGTTATTGCTGAGGGTATTGATATGATGAGTCGATCACTCACAAAAAAGAAAAAAATATCTCTTTTGTTTGGTGCCCATCATCTTAAGGGTATACGTTATTATCTAGATCATTCAGAAATTCGTCGAGCTAAATTGGCGCTCTATAAACCATTTCAACAAAAAGCTGAGCCGAAACTCAGAGCGTATCACTTTGAGATGGATAAACGAGTGAGCGAAAAGGAGTCACAAAAAGGGAATTTTGGTGAATGGCAAAAAGATGTTGAGATGATTATAAAAACTCCCCAGTAAGGGGAGTTTTAAATTTCGGCGTTCTATTTCTTGGCTGCCTTCTTTACGAGAGCATTGAGACGAGACTTCTTGCGGGCAGCGGTGTTCTTCTTGATGATCTTCTTCTGAGCGGCCTTGTCGAGGGCTTTGATGGCCTTCTTGAGGGTCTCCTGGGCTTCATCGATGTTGCCGGCAGTGACAGCTTCGCGAGTCTTTTTGATGGCGCTCTTCACGACACCGTTGGCAACTTTGTTCCTGATGGTGTTCTTGGCAGTGACGCGCATGTACTTTACGGCGGATTTCTTGATTGGCATAGGGCTACAACAAATTTAAAAATCGAAATGAGAGAATCTGAGACCTCTCTTTTGTATCACGAAAGCCGTTTTTTGGCAAGAATAGGCGATAAATGTTAAAATGACTACACCAATTTGATACGAAATATGATTGCACAACTCGTGGGAACTCTTGCTGGGATACGGGGGAATAGCGTCGTCCTCATGGTGGGCGGGGTAGGCTATCTCGTGGCTGTCTCGACCTATACGCTCGGCAAACTGGCCGGACGTGACGAGGTTCTCCTCCATATCCACACTCATGTGCGGGAGGATCAATTCAATCTGTTTGGCTTCCTCGACGAAGAGGAGCTCCATATGTTTGAGCTCCTCATCTCAGTCTCCGGTATCGGCCCCAAGATGGGGCTCTCTATCCTCTCTATCGCTGATATCAAAACCATTCGACTTGCTATCGTGAACAAGGACCCATCTCTCCTCACTCGTGTCTCGGGTGTCGGCAAGAAGACCGCTGAGAAACTGATCGTAGAACTTCAGAACAAAGTGACGGCCGTGGCCGGAGATGAAGATGGCGACGCGGTGGCAGGGCAGGACGCGCTCGAAGCGCTCACCTCACTTGGCTACTCGGTGACCCAGGCCAGAGAGGCTCTCAAGCTCGTTCCCGCTGACGTGGCAGAGGTCGGCGCTCGCATCCGTGCTGCTCTCAAAACTCTGGGGAAGAAATAACGTGGAGAAATGAACACAGAATTTTTGCAATCTAGAGAGTGGCTTCATTTACAGGAGGCTACGGGGAGGGGAATCATTCCTTTGGAAGAGGGGGATTTTGTGGCGAACGGGATAGTACATACGTTGCCAGTGGTAGGGTCATACTTGTATGTGCCGAGAGGACCGATTATTGAGAATGCCAAATTACAAATGCCAAATGTCAAAAAAGGAATGATAGACCTGATGACGTTGGCGAGGGAGAAAAAGATGAAGTGGATACGGATTGAGCCGGAGTCAGAGGAGGCGCTAGAGGCCATCAAGGCGATAGTTTCTAAGCGAGTGGTGCCGGCGCCTCATGACATGCAACCGCGAGAGATTTTCAAAATAGCCATATCCAAGACCGAAGAAGAGCTCCTCGCGGGGATGAAGCCCAAGACCCGCTACAATATCCGTCTGGCCGAAAAGCGCGGAGTCTCAGTCTATGAGACACGGGAAGCGGAACATATCGAAGCCTTTCTCGGGCTCATCACCGCGACCTCGGGCCGGAAGGGTATCACCTCGCATCCCAAATCGTACTACGAAACGTTTTTTCAGGCGCTTCCTCGGGAGATGTGTCGACTCTTTGTAGCCGAGTATCAGGGAGTCATCATCGCGGCCAATCTCGTCATGTTTTATGGTGACACCGTGACCTACCTCCACGGCGGGACCAGTGATGCCCATCGTGATGCCATGGCTCCGTACCTCCTCCAGTGGGAGCAGATCAAGGTCGCCAAGCGTGAAGGGTATCACTATTACGATTTTGGTGGGGTTCATACCCGAGTAGAGAATGAAAAATCCAAACTGAAGGACTGGGAAGGCATTACGAGGTTCAAGGTTGGCTTTGCTCCTGCCACCGCGCCGACCGTGTATCCTGGCACTCACGACATCATCCTTGATTCTCGTGGATATCTCCTCTATGATGGGTTACGACATCTCCAAAAGTTGAAGCGTCTCGTCGCTCGCTAATATTCTTCTATGTCTCTCAAACGTCTCCTCTCGCGACTTGTGCCACAACCGATGAAGAATCTCTACCACCTCGGTCAGGCAGTCCTGGCGTGTGCATGGTATGGCTTTCCGTCGAAAAATCTCCTCGTGGTGGGTGTGACCGGGACCAATGGTAAGACCACGACCACTCAGTTTATCTCACGTCTCCTCACTGTGTCAGGAAAGAAAGTGGCTATGGCCTCGACAATCAACTTTCAGATTGGCGAGCGGACTTGGGTCAATGCCTCCAAGTTCACCACGCTTTCACCCTGGAAACTCCAGGCGTTTCTCCGTGAAGCCGTGCGCGAGGGCTGTACGCACGCCGTCATCGAGACCTCATCTCATGCGCTCGATCAGAATCGCGTGTGGGGGATAGCCTATGAGATAGCCGTCATGACCAACGTGACGCGGGAGCACCTCGATTATCATGAGACTATGGCCGGGTACCGTGAGGCCAAGCGCCGACTGTTTACACGAGCCAAAAAGGCGGTGGTCAATCTCGATATGGAGGAGCCAGAGTATTTCGTCCGAGCTGGTGCGAGCCAGGTCGCGACCTACAGTACCAAAAAGAAAGAGGCCGATCTCGTCGCTCGTGACATTACCCTCGATTTCAAGGGCACCGAGTTCCTGGTCGGTGATACCCGGTTCCACCTCAATATTCCGGGACTCTTCAATATCGAGAACGCGCTTGCGGCCCTTGGAGTAGCCCGCCTCCTCCTGATTGATTTTGCTACCGTCCAAAAGGCCCTCGCCAGTGTCATGGGTGTCCCAGGACGGATGGAGCTCGTGCCGAACCATATGAATGCTGATATCCTCATTGACTATGCGGTGACACCAGATGCCTTCGAGCAGCTCTATGCCTCGATCCTCCCGCTCAAGATTCCTGGGAGCAAGATCATCCACGTCTTTGGAGCCTGTGGAGAACGTGATCGTGGGAAGCGACCCACGATGGGAGAGATCGCGAGTACTCATGCGGATATCATTATCCTCACCAATGAAGATCCATTTTTTGAGGATCCAGAACAAATCATTGATGATATCGAACGCGGGGTGACCAAGAAAAAAGACAAAAGTTATTTCCGTATTTTCGATCGGCGCGAGGCAATCCACAGAGCGCTGTCCCTGGCGGAAATCGGAGACATCGTCCTCGTCACTGGCAAAGGAGCCGAGGTGACGATGGCCCTTGGTGCCGAGCGCATTCCCTGGAGTGAACGCCAGGTGATTGAAGAGGAACTCGCGAAACTTCAATAAAGAAAAACCCCTCGAATGAGGGGCTTTTTTTATCTGTGGCTGTTAGCCCAGGATACGGATGAGGAAGATAGTGAGGAAGAGTCCGACAAAGGCACCGCCGATGATCTCGTTGACCCGATGTCCGACGCGCTCCTTGAGGCGGGGAAACTTATCTTTTGGGATATTCAATTGCTCGACGAGCATATTCAAGTACCGACCCTGGTCTCCGAGGTACATGCGAATACGGGCCGCGTCATCGATGACGATGAAGGCGAGGACGGCCGAGAGCGCAAAGGCACCGGAGTGGATGCCTTCGTAGTAGGCGACACTGGTCAAGAGCGAGACCACGAGCGAGGTGTGAGCACTCGGCATGTGACCGTGAGTAAAGGCGTACTCGACGTTAAACCCGTGCTTGTACGAGTAGAGCGCAAACTTGATGAGCTGGGTGATGACACCGACGGTGATCGGAATCAAGAAGACCAGATAGGACTGCAGATTTTCCATAGGAATATTTAATTATTGAGGGGTACTTTCTGCCAAAAGTATAGCATATTTCTGGGCATTTTCCCCAGGTTAGGGTCAGGTTGCAAAAACGTGGGGATTTGCTACCCTAAGAGGGTAATCTTTCAATAAAATCTATGTTGAGCCTACCGCTTATATTGCTCGTGATTGTCGGTCTCGTCGTGCTCTATGTGGTCTTTACCTACAACGGCCTCATCTCACTCCGCAACCGCGTGAGCGAAGCTTGGAGCGATATCGATGTCCAGCTCAAGCGTCGCTATGATCTCATCCCGAATTTGGTCAATACCGTGAAGGGCTATGCCAGTCACGAGAGTGGTGTCTTTGAGAAGGTGACCGAAGCCCGTGCCAATGCTATGCAGGCCGGAAATACGCATGACAAGGCCGAAGCCGAAAACATGCTCTCGCAGACCTTGAAGAGCCTTTTTGCGGTCGCCGAGGCCTATCCTGATCTCAAGGCTAACCAGAACTTCCTCGAGCTTCAGCGGGAACTCTCAGATACTGAGAATAAAATCCAAGCTTCACGCCGTTTCTACAATGGTAACGTCTTGGAACTGAACAACAAGATTGATATGTTTCCTTCGAACATCATCGCGAGCATCTTCCATTTTGTGAAGAGTGAATTCTTTGAAGTCGCCGAAGCCGAAAAGGAACCAGTGAAAGTCCAGTTCTAGCACAAGCGACTGGAAGGCGATATACTAAGAGCGTGACCCGAAGTGGCACGCTCTTTTGTTTCAATCATATTCCCATGGCACTCTCCAAACAATCTACGGTAGTCATCGCAGGCGCTTTGGCTGTACTCTGCACCGGACTTCTTATCGGCACACTGTGGGGAAGGATGTATACGCCAGAAAATCTCTCGCCAGAATTTAAACAACTCAAGAGTTCTCTGAAATCAGAGGGGCTCTCGATAGAGGGAAGAGAAGTTCGTCCCAAGAGTCAGCTGGTACGAGCCCGGGCTCGCTTTACACTCGACACTCCCGCTGGAGAGCGAGAGTTCTCACTCGAGCGGTGCTTTTCGGCCGAGGCTGCCGAAAAGCGGGTTGCAGAGATTCTAGAGCTTGAGGCTGTCTCTTCGCAGCTGGCGGTCCATGGAGTCTGGGTCCTCCGTCTCGAGGATGAGTGGGACGCAACCGATGCCGAAGCGAGAGAGCTCCGTCGGGTATTTCTCACCATTCCGGTCACGGAGTGACTCTGTACGAGCGAGCGTAGATTTGCTATACTATCCGCGCGCGACCAAGCGCTTTATCCATTCTGATTGATTACCTATGGCTACCCTCTACACTCACAAAGACCACAATCAACGTCTAACCTTTGTCTATATCACTGGCTTTCTCCTCTTTGTCATCGGGGTCGGCTATGTCTTTGCGGGAGCGATGCAGTCAAGCGCTATCCTCTACGGGGCGGTGGCCTTTTCAATCCTCACGAGCGTCGCCTCATACTGGTGGAGCGATCGGATTGTCCTCTCGATGAGCGGAGCCAAACTCGTCAACTTCGAGGACAACAAAGAACTCTATCGTCTGGTCGAGAATCTCGCCATCACGGCCGGTCTCCCCACGCCCAAGATCTATACCATCGAAGACACTGCCCTCAACGCTTTTGCCACCGGGCGCAATCCCGAGCATGGCGTCATCTGCTTTACGACCGGTATCCTTGCGACCCTCAATCGGGCAGAGCTCGAGGGAGTGGCTGCTCATGAACTCTCACACATTGGCAATCGTGACACGCTCATTTCGACAGTAGTGGTTATCCTGGTCGGGTTTGTGGCACTCCTCGCTGACTGGTTTCGGCATTGGGCCTGGTTTGGTGGCAATCGTGACAATGACAACCGCGGACAGTTCCAAGTCATCCTCATGGTGATAGCCATCATCCTCTCCATTCTCGCTCCGCTCGCAGCCATGCTCATGCAACTCGCGATCTCGCGGAAGCGCGAGTTCTTGGCCGATGCTTCCGGTGCGCTCCTCACTCGCTACCCCGAAGGGTTGGCCTCGGCCCTCGAGAAACTCTCGGGTGACCGCGAACCACT
>CAYUIR010000004.1:0-42858 GCA_964444815.1 uncultured Bdellovibrionales bacterium
GTGCCAAACCTTGCCGTCGATATGGACTCTTGGGCAAGATCAGCCTGTTATCCCCAGGGTAACTTTTATCTGATGATCTTCCACACTCCTACGAGTGATGGTCGGTTCACTAAATTCTACTTTCGTAACTGATCGACTGATCGGTCTTTCAGTAAAGCTGACTTGTGCTTTTGCGCTATCGGCCCGATTTCCATCCGGACCTAGTCAACCTTTGTAAACGCCTCCGTTGCTTTTTAGGAGGCGACCGCCCCAGTCAAACTACCCACCAGGCACTGTCCCCCGACCGGATTACGGCCGCGGGTTAGAATCTAAATTTTTGCAGGGTGGTATTCCAGTGATGACTCCACACCCTCCTGAAAGGATGCTTCATAGTCTCCCACCTATGCTCGGCAACAAAAACTTAGAGTCAATACCAAGCTATAGTAAAGCTCCATGGGGTCTTTTCGTCTTGCTGTAGGTCGACGGCATCTTTACCGTCATTGCAATTTCACCGGGATGTTCGTTGAGACAGTTTTCAAGTCATTACACCTTTCATGCGGGTCAGAACTTACCTGACAAGGAATTTCGCTACCTTAGGACGATTATAGTTATCGCCGACGTTCACTGGCGCTTCGGGGATTGGCGTGAACCGCTCCCGTTAACGTTCCAGCACTGGTCAGGTGTCACCCCCTATACTTCCCCTTGCGGGTTTGCAGAGAGCTGTGTTTTTGATAAACAGTTGCTTGAAAAACTTTCGCTGCGTCCGATCTTGCGATCGGAAAGACATATTGCGAACTTACGTCTAGCTTTTTTGCCTAGTTCCTTAACGAATACTCTCCCGTTCATCTTAGGCTACTCGCCCTGTCCACCTGTGTCGGTTTGCGGTACGGATACTTGTATACGAACCTTAGAAGATTTTCCTGGCACCCCGCTCCCTCTCCTTAGTCTGTCTTACGACAAACGTCGTCAAACTCCTTGGATTTAGTGTGGTACGGATTTGCCTATACCACATCCTCAGAGACCAAACCCCAATCCAATAAGGGGCGAGAAGTACAGAGATGCGTCTCTCCTTCGAATATACAAATAGTTCAGGAATATTAACCTGATGTCCATCGACTACGCTTTTCAGCCTGGCCTTAGGACCGACTAACCCTGGGATGATCACCATGGCCCAGGAAACCTCGGACTTTCGATGTGTGGGGCTCTCACCCACATTGCGGTTACTCATTCCAACATTCTCACTTCCGTACGCTCCACAGTCGGTCGCCCTTCTGCTTCAGCGCCTACGGAACGCTCTCTTACCACTTTGTCTTGCGACAAAATTCGTAGCTTCGGTACTGTATTTGAGCCCCGTTACATTGTCGGCGCGAAAACTCTAGATGAGTGAGCTATTACGCACTCTTTAAAGGATGGCTGCTTCTAAGCCAACCTCCTCAGTGTCTGAGAGTTTTCACTTCCTTTCCCACTTAATACAGATTTTGGGACCTTAGCTGACGATCTGGGCTTTTTCCCTTTTGTGCTCCGAGCTTAGCCCCGGAGTACTGACTGCCTTGGTACATACCACAAGTATTCGGAGTTTGGTTGAAAATCCTACCTTACGGCGAATTCTCATCCAGTAGCTCTACCCCTCGGGTACAATTTACAAGACGCTAGCCCTCAAGCTATTTCAGAGAGAACCAGCTATTGCCAAACTCGATTGGAATTTCTCCCCTACACACAAGTCATCCCCTAAAATTGCACAGTTAGTGGGTGCGGGCCTCCACGTCGTTTTACCGACGCTTCACCCTGCTCATATGTAGCTCGTCTGGCTTCGGGTCTAGTCCACGCAACTTATTCGCCCTATTCAGGCTCGCTTTCACTGGGTCTCCGGAATTCGTCATCCCTTAGACATGCTGCGTAGAACTAACTCGTTGGATCGTGCTGCAAAAAGCACGCGGTCACCCATCTTGCGACAGGCTCCCACTCTTCGTTAGCATGGAGTTTCAGTTCTATTTCACCTCCCTTATCGGGATGCTTTTCACCTTTCCCTCACGGTACTAGTTCACTATCGATCTAAAGTAATGTTTAGCCTTGGAAGTTAGTGCTCCCAGATTCAAACGGGGTTTCTCCGGCCCCGCCCTACTTAGGTACTTGTGCATCAGTGTACATTCGTTTTCGCATACGGGACTATTACCCTCTCTGGTCGTTCTTTCCAGAACGCTCTGCTAACAATTGTACAGTGACCCCGATCAATCGAGTCCACAAGCCCTGCAACCCCACTCGAGTAAACTCGGTGGTTTAGGCTGTTCCGCGTTCGCTCGCCACTACTTACGGAATCTTTATTAATTTCTTTTCCTCCTGGTACTAAGATGTTTCAGTTCTCAGGGTTTGCTACGATACCCTATGAATTCAGATATCGTTTCCCGCCTTCAGGCGGGAGGGTTGCCCCATTCGGAAATCCTCGGATCAAAGCTTGGTAGACAGCTCCCCGGGGCTTATCGCAGCCTCCTACGTCCTTCATCGCTTACTTTAGTCAAGGCATCCACACCATGCGTTATGTAACCTTCTTTTTTCGTTTGTCCGCAAATGTTCCAATACCTGTCTTGCGACCGGCACTGAAAGCACTCACGGACAATCGGTTAACAGTGAAGAATGTTTGCGCATTCAACGCACTGTTTGTTAGATTGCTTGTCACGTCGTTACACGAACGACGGTGACTTGTCGTATCGTCATCGCGACGATACAACGTAACCTTACATACATTTCTAGACTATCTCGAAACAACGTCTTTGCTTTCCGCAAGCCAGGCAAAGGGTCATCACTTCGAAAAAGACATGTAATTGTTAAGGCGCTTTTGCGGAAAGATGTGTCACCCTCACTCGAGAGAAAAATCTCTTTCAGCAGAAACGACAACTGGGGAAAAACCGCGCGAGAGAAACAAAAAAAGCACTGATTGAGCACTTCTTTGTTCGTGATATCTATCTTACGCAATCCTACGAAACCTGTCAAGTGCTACCGTTTTTTAGTCATTTTTATCCAAAATTAGAGAAAAAAGAGCCCTACATCTTAGGGCTCTTTTTCTCCTCTTTTTGGCTTATTGCGGGCCTAAGGAGCGGGTTCCACGAGTGGCGAGACGTTGGGTCCGGCGGGTGCTGGTGGGACCACAGGTGTCTCTGGCGCTACCGCCTCTACCGTCTCGGTCACCCCGGTACCGCGGAGGTTACCTACCCCACTTTCGACGTTTGAGATAAGTTTCTGTACTTGTTCTCGGGTCTGCTTGATGTTCCCCGTAGCATCAGCCGGCAAGAGATCGAGAATCTTCCGATACTCGTCGGTCGCAGCCTGGCGTTTCTTTTGCTTCTCGTAGAGGAGTCCGAGTGAGAGGCGGACATCGATGAGTTTTTCATTGGACTTCAAGATTTCCAAGAAGATGTCTTCGGCCTTGTTCTCATCCCCATCCTTGGCTCGGAGCTGATAGAGAACAGCCAGGTTGTAGCGATAGTTGAGGTTACGAGCATCAATGGTGACGGCTTGGGCTGCGCTATCGATAGCTTTGTCTGTCTCCTTGAGACGAGCGAGGATAATAGCGAGGTTGTAGTGGGCAGCCGCGAGATTCTGCTTCTCAGCGATAGCCTGTTCGTAGTAGCTCCGCGCCTCGGCGTAGAGCGCGGTTCGCTCAGCACCTTCGGGCTTGGCATCGCCCATAGCACGCTTCACTTGACCGAGTTTGAGAGCAAAGAGCGGGTTGTGTGGCTCAAGCTCACGTGAACGAGTATAAATCTCTTCGGCTTTCGGAAGAGCATCACTCGCGTAGACAGCACCATTCTCATAGATGAGAGCCAGCGACTCAGCGGCCATCACATCGTTTGGCATGAGGCGACGACCCTGTTCACCGGCGACGACCGCCTGGCGGACATAGGTAGCGACGGTGTTCACATCACGTTCACTCTCGGGCTTGGCGGCTTCGACATTGGCCAAGGCGATATACTCTTGACCGAGACGGGTGAAGTAGCGACCCTCTTGTGGGTAGCGCTGGATAGCCTGGGCGAGGAGAACCGAGGCCTCACGGCTCGGAGCAGCCGAGGCGAGACGGACAGCCTTGCCAGCAGAGAGATCCGCGATAAAGACCTTGCCCATGAAGACAAAGATAAAGGCGACTCCAGCCGACACCACCATAAAGATAAAGGCGAGGGCGAGGGCAAACTTCGGCGCTGCCTTGAAGGACAGATTAAGATAGCGTTCTTCGGAACCACTCTCCATGAGGAGCACTCCCATGGCAAGAGCCGAGAGGAGGACCATCAAGATGAGGAGGGCGCCATTCACAGGGGCGATAAAGGCCGCGATAAAGAACATCACGACAACGGTCCAGAAACCAAGAGAGTAAATCTTGTTCCGCTGCTTCTCATGGGTCAGGAGATAGAGCCCGACCGAGAGAAAAGCAAAGCCCAAGACGAGGAGAAGGACGGTACCTACTGCCCCGATCGAAGCGAGTGACTCAAAGAAGAGTCCCGTCCCCTGATAGAACCGGAGAGTATACAGCGTGTTTAAGTTATACTCCACCGGACGAAACATCGAGAAGGCATAGCCATAGTTGGCTGGGCCGACTCCGAGCGCAAAGTGCTCAGCGAGTGTGGCCTTGGCAATCTGCCAGGAGAGATTGACGTTTGGTGAGACTTCGACTGGGAGCGTCGCCCGCACTAGGCTGTTACTCCCGATCATGAGAAATCCGAGCACCATGGCAAAGACGAGCATCGGCACCCAGGTCCACTGCTCAGCCGGTCGAATAATCTGGGCCAAGATATAGACCATGAAGAATGACAGGCCCCCGAGTACCACAATCCACGGTACGAATGAGTAGAGAGCAAGGAGTAGGAAAAGCGCTAGGGCTAATCCCACAAAGAGCAACACGGTCGCCACAGTTCGGAGACGCTTCTTGCTTGTTTCGTCTTTCCACAGAGCAAAGAGGGCCGTGAGAAAAAGCGGGATAAGGAGTCCAAGGTAGGTAGCCAGAGTCGAAACGGTCCCAATGAGACTAATCGGTGCATAGCGCTCGAGTGTCGCCGAAAGAAACGGGATATTCATGAGCGCGAGGAAGCTCCACGTAACCAAGATGAAACTCGCCACGAGAAAACCTCCAAACACGAGCTGGAAGCGCTTGAGATTGAAGTGGCTCAGGATAAAGTAGTACGAGAGAACCAAGGCGGTGATGGAGACCGCACCGCGAGATGGGTCGCCAAAGAATCCCCAGAAGCTGTGCCAACGATCCACCGAGAAGAATGCGCCGACCACATAGAACAACCAGAAGAGAGCAATCGGGATATCGAGCGGTGTCCGTCGAATCCGCATCTCCCCAGTGGTCACACCCTTAGAGACCCAAGCCACGAGCCCAATAAGTAGCCAGACGTAAAAATAGAGTTGCTTCTCAAAGGCAATTCCCTGAAAGGTCAATCCCGTAAAAAATATCGGAATCCCAGCAAAGAGTGCTACCAGTGCTACCGTGATGACTGCTTCAAAAATTCGCGCGGTCTTTGATCCCTGCTTTGCCTCACTACTCACCGTACTCGTCTCGACTCCTGGCCGCGCCAGGTTGTTTGCGCCGCCGAAGCGAGCAAACGAGGGTTTCTCTGATTGCATACTGTTTTCCGTCTCTTTAATGATAATGCGCCGAAGCGCAAAGTTATACCCGTATTATAGAGAAAAACACCGTTTCAGGCAACGGAAACCCTGTCAATAAGCATCAAAAAAGAGGATTCTGTCTAAAATCCTCTTTTTTCATCTATTTGATAGTTCCGGTGCCCTTGAGTTTGCCCGTCCCTTTCATATAAAAAGTCCCGGGCAGGGTCGAAGTGGCGGTCACTTCTGATGAAATCAGATAGACTCGGCCATTACTGGCCGCAGCATCGGCCCCAATAGCCAAATCCATTTTGCCGTCAACGTTCCAGTCGCCGATGGCAAAAGCGATACCGAAACCGCTGAAGGTAGCAGTGCCGGTATGAATCATATCGGCAGTAGCAGCGGTAGTAGGGATTGTACCATCGTTATGGAAGATATAAACACGGCCACGACCCGAAGTATAACCAGCCCCCGAGATAAGGTCAGTTCGGCCATCAGCATTCAAATCACCCGATATAAGAGAAGTTCCTAAACTCGTACTGGTGGCCTCACCAGTAATAATACTATCAGCCGTGGCGGCCGTCGTGGGGATAGAGCCATCATTATTGAAGATATAGACCCGGCCAGTAGAAGATGAATACCCGGAAGCACCCACCGCCAAATCAGTTTTGCCATCAGCGTTATAATCGCCATTTGCCATACTCAAACCAAAGTTGTTACTCGTCGTTTCGCCAGTAATGATAACATCGGCAGTAGCAGCAGTGGTTGGGATCGAGCCATCGTTATTGAAGATATAGGCTCGGCCAGTAGAGGATGAATATGCAGAAGCACCGACTGCGAGATCGGTAGTGCCGTCGGCATTCAAATCACCTGCTACCAGTATGTAACCGAACTGGCTACTCGCCTCCCCAGAAATAATAACATCAGCCGTCGTAGCACCTGCCGGATAAGAACCATCGTTATTGAATATATAGGCCCGGCCGGCACCAGAACCATAGTTGTAAGCACCCACAGCAAGATCTATCTTACCATCGGTATTAAAGTCTCCAGCCGTGAGGGCAGAGCCGAAGTATTGGTCGCCATTTAATATAACATCGGCTGAACCCGCTGCCGTCGGATATGACCCGTCATTGTAGAAGATATACGATCGGCCCGTGGCTGATGAGTACCGACTCGCCCCTACCGCCAAATCCACTTTCCCATCCGTGTTGAAATCGCCAGTAGTCAGGGCGGCGCCAAAATAATTCGTCGTAGTCTCACCAGTCATGATGACGTCAGCTGAAGCAGCCGCCGATGGGTAAGCCCCGTCGTTATAAAAGAGGTACACTCGACCAGTATTACTCGTATACGCCCAAGCTCCCACTGCCAGATCTGTCCGCCCGTCGGCATTGAGGTCTCCTGCTACCATGGCATACGCAAACTCACCGAAAACCGTCTCGCCAGTTATCACCGGGTCGTTCCAGGTATAGATATGAATCCGACCAGCAGAACTCACTGAGCTGGAAACAACGAGGTCGGTTTTACCATCAGCATTGAAGTCACCAGAATTCATGACATAGCCGAAAAAACTACTCGCCTCTCCCGTCAAAATGATGTCAGCTGTCGCTCCTGTCGTCGGGATGGATCCATCATTATGGAAGATATAGGCTCGACCAGCAGCGGAAGAATAGGCTGAGGCTCCAATAGCGAGGTCGGTCCTACCATCAGCATTCCAGTCACCACTGGTAAGCGCATAGCTAAAGCCATCGCTGGCGGTTTCACCGGTAATAATGACATCGGCTGTGGCAGCAGTGGTAGGGATAGAACCATCGTTATGAAAGATATACGCTCGTCCCGTGCCCGATGAATAGCTAGGAGCCGAAGACACCAAATCGGTCGTACCATCAGCATTGAAATCTCCCGCGACCAATAAATCTCCCATTTCACTGGATGCCTCGCCGGTAATGATGACGTCAGCAGTGGCGGCAGTAGTGGGGATAGAGCCATCATTATGAAAGATGTAGACCCGTCCAGCAAATGAAGAATAACCCTGAGCCCCAGAAGCGAGGTCCGTTTTGCCATCTGCATTGAAATCTCCAACCACAAGCGATGTCCCCAACCGGCTACTCGCTTCGCCCGCAATAATCACATCCGCGCTCGCTGGCGCCGGATAGGAGCCATCATTGTAGAATATATAAATCCGGCCCGCACTGGAAGCGTACTTGTAGGCTGCTATCGCCAAATCGGTTGTACCATCAGCGTTGAAATCCCCCGCTGCCAAACTCCAGCCGAAATAGGTCAAGATAGAATCACCGGTAAATATCACATCCGCTGAAGTGGCCGTGGCCGGGTAGGAGCCATCATTGTAAAACAGATATACGCGACCTGTTTTGTTGGTATACATGTATGAACTCACGGCGAGATCAATCTTGCCATCAGCATTAAAGTCTCCTGATGCGAGTGCGCCTCCAAATTGTTCATTTGTGACCGACCCTCCGATAATCACATCAGCTGAAGCGGCTGCCGTCGTCAAACTGCCCGAACTAAAAAATATATAGACGCGGCCGGTCGAGGAAGCATAGCCAGTACCACTGGCCACTAAGTCCATACGACCGTCAGCATTGAAGTCCCCGGTAGCCAGCGCCCAGCCTATTGCGCTAAAAAAGCCTTCGCCATTTATATTTATCTCCTGACCCGTAGTACCGAGCCCTGTCCGAGTGATGCTACTCGAGGTAGGTTGTCTCTGAATCTGCCAAGCAAAGTTCTCACGGGTTTCGTAGAAATACACCTTGCCAGTGTTTGAAGTGACACCATACGCCCCGACGATCAAATCTCCACGACCATCACCATTCATATCGCCCGTCACGAGTGAAGCACCAAAATAATTAGATGTTGTTTCACCAGTCATTTTGACGTCAGCCGTCGCAGCGGTCGTCGGGATAGAGCCATCATTGTAAAACGTATAGACCCGACCGGTATTGGTCGTATAGGCATACGCACCAACTGCTAAGTCTGTACGACCGTCAGCATTGAAGTCCCCAGAAGCGAGAGAAAAAGCGAACGAATCATTTGTTGCTTCTCCTGTAATAGAGAGATCCGAGGTACTGGCCCCAGCAGGATACAATCCATCATTGTAAAAGAAATAGACGCGACCGGTATAAGTAGAGTATCGTCGTCCACCCACCGCAATATCTATTTTTCCATCGGCATTGAAATCACCAGAAGCTAAAGATACTGAAAACTCACTATCAGTTGCTTCACCTGTCAGTATTACATCAGCAGTGCCAGCCGTAGTGGGGATAGATCCGTCATTATAAAAGATATAGGCACGACCAGTGGAAGAAGAATACCCCCATGCTCCAACTACCAAATCAGCCTTCCCATCAGCATTGAAGTCACCAGTTGCTAGTGCATTGCTAAAGAAATTATTGGATGTCTCGCCCGTAATGGTGACATCGGCTGTACCAGCAGTAGTAGGGATAGAACCGTCATTATAAAAGATATAGGCATTACCAGTCGTATTATAAGAGTATGCGCTTGATCCAACAACCAAATCAAGAGTGCCACTGGCATTCAAATCCCCCACAACTAACACCACGCCAAATGCGTCACTCGTTGATGCCCCTGTAATGGTCACGTCAGCAGTGCCAGCCGTCGTGGGAATAGAGCCGTCGTTATAAAAAATATAGACACGCCCAGTAGTTGAAGAATATCCCCACCCCCCAATAGCAAGATCCGTCTTGCCATCAGCATTCAGATCACCAGATACCAGCGAGGCACCAAACTTATCACCCGTAGCATTACCCGTAATCGTCACATCGGCAGTCGCTGCCGTGGTCGGGATCTGACCATCTCCATAGAAAATATAGGCGCGACCGGTACTCGATGAGTATCCGTCGGCTCCGACTGCCAGGTCAGTCCGGCCATCGGCATTGAAGTCCCCCGTTGTCAGAGCAATGCCAAACTGGTCACTGGTCGCCACTCCCAAGATACTCTGATTGGTATTGACCTGGCCGTTTTGGGAGTAAAAGATGTAGACTCGACCAACATTCCCGGCAGCAAGATTGGCACCCACCGCGACATCGGTTTTCCCATCAACATTGAAGTCTCCGGTCGCTAGCGATGATCCGAAATATGTCCCTCCTTCTCCCGTAATCGTGACATCAGCTGAGGCCGTCGCGGTCGGGATAGAGCCGTCGTTATAGAAGATGTAGGTCCGACCAGTAGAGTTAAAGTAGCTCCCAGCACTGGCCACCAGATCGGTTCGTCCGTCATTGTTCATGTCCCCCGCGCCGAGCGAACGACCAAATTCATCGAGCGAATATGAGGTCGTTATTTTGACATCTGCAGTCGCCGCGGTCGTAGGGATAGAACCATCACCATAAAAGATATACACTCGGCCCGCATACGAAGAATAGATCGGGGAAGATGACGCCAAATCAACCTTACCGTCCGCATCAAAGTCACCGGTCGTCAATGCGGCACCAAATGTATCACTCGCATTCTCACCAGTTATGGTCACATCAGCACTCCCGGCCGTTGTCGGGATAGAACCGTCGTTGTAGAAGATGTAGGCACGGCCAGTAGAGGATGAATACGTGTACGCACCAACGATGAGATCCGTCTTCCCATCATAATTCACATCTCCCGCTGCAAACGAACTCCCAAAGGAATCATTGGTCGCATTCCCATTGATAAAGACATCTGCAGTTCCAGCCGTCGTAGGAATAGAGCCATCGTTATAAAAGATGTAGGCCCGACCGGTCACACTCGAATACCGTGGAGCTCCGACTACGATATCAGCTTTACCATCAGTATTAAAGTCACCAGTTTTGAGAGCACTCCCGAAATTGGTATTCGCTTCCCCAGTGATACTCACATCGGCACCGGCCGTGTTTGACGGATACGAACCATCATTATAGAAAATTTTGACAGCGCCCGTGCTGGTATTGTCATACAGATCCGTTGAGGCAATGAGATCGGTCCTGCCATCCCCATTCACATCACCGGCTGCTACCGCCGTTCCGAAACGAGTATACCCTGTGCTATCGTGTATCACCACATCAGCCCCACTAGCAATTTGAGCATAAGAACTATCATTGTAGAAAATATAAACTCTCCCTTCATAGTTCAATCCATATGTCGAAGCCCCTACTGCCAAATCAGTCTTCCCATCAGCATTGAAGTCACCGCTCACCATAGACGTGCCAAGTCCGCTCCCTATCCCCCCTTCGCCCGTTATCACACTCCCGCTCGTGGTGCTTCCTGGCGCGGTAAATGACAAAGTCGGGTCGAGAGCCACCGGATACGAGGTCGGTGAGAAGCTGACTGAAAGCGTTGCGTTCTCTTCACTCCACTTCCACTGGGCCTCATGCTTCTCGCCTTGGACATCAATATAGTACGGCTTAGGGATAGTAAAATCAGGAGTATGGCTCCCCGAGAGGAGGTCGTCGCCCATCTCCTTGGCCAGTGTCCGCTGGGCCCGGGCCATGAGGTTTGTATCTACCTCCGCCGCTGCCTGATCATTCTTCAGGTCTTGTTCGATATAGTAATAGACTTCTACGACACCCTCACTATTTACCTTCACTTTGGCCTGCTCAATGCGGTAGGATTCTTGCTCGATACCATCACCGCGCTCGTAGAGGGTCCAGTGCTTCAGTTTCTTCTCGCCAGCGGCCTGATCTTTCTGGTAGGCATAAAGAAGCGACTTCCGATCATCATCACTCTGGTACCTGAGGTAGGTTCGAGGTGTTTTGTCTTTCTTAGGAAAGAGTTTTTGGAAAAACGAAGCGTTCTCCGGTTGTGTCCAGAGCATTTCTTTACCCAGTGTCTCTACACTATAGTCACTCTTCCCAGAGAGATCGGTGATACTCACCGTCCTCTTATCATCGAGTTTAATCTCGATTGGTTTACTATAGTCTTTGGGGAAAGAAAGGTTGAGTTTGGGTGTCTCGGTGCCCAGCGCAGGCGCATCTGATTGATTGACGAATTGGATATCGATACCATCACTCGTATTGTCGGTCAAAGTAAACGCGTCTTTTTCTTCCGTGAGGGGAAGAGTTGGAAGTGCCTCGAAATCCTGCCTCACTCCCCCACCAGCGCCTCCATACTGTGACAGGGCTATGTCGAGCGTATCGGAAGATGACCACATGAAGTAGCCAAAAACCGGGACCATGAGGAGGCCCAGAATAAGGAGTACCGATTTGAGCGTGAAGCGTTGCATTTACCCTGTGTAATAAGATTTGAGTCGATTCCGTAAAAACATTTTTCCGCGATAGGATTTCAGGTATTTCTCCCTGTGGGTAGCATCATCCTGATGAAGACATGCCTCATAGTATATGAGCTCCAATGGTCGCCTTTCTTTCGTTGACTCTACTCGTCCTTTTTGATGTAACTCAAATCTTGATCGCAAATTCTTAGTATATCCAGTATACATCCTCTGATCGGTCTTACTTCTCAAAACATACGTGTAGAACATATTTGCGATATTACACAGGGAGAATACCTTACTAGTATACTACGAAACCGAATATTTATTATGGTAGATTCGTTTCCTTCTGTTCAATGAGGAGCCAGTCCACTTTGACCTTGTCAGTGATCGGTTGCGAGAGATGAATCTTGAAGCCAACATAGTCACCATCTTCATCACGGACCTTTTCAATCCAACTGAAACCACTCGGATTGTCCTTGAACGTGGTAAAGATGCGCGAGCCCTTGACCATCGGAATCATGGCCTTGGTCATCACTTTCACAAACTTGCCGTCACGAGCGAGGACATCGGTATCGGTCATCGGGAGATCAGTGTAGTCATCATTACCATCACTATCAGCATCAACCGCTGGTGGGAGAATCTCGGCTGTCCCGATAGTCGGTGCGAGTGGATCCACTACCTCGATCACGAGGCCCTCGCTCTCGACGATCTTGGCCTTGAGCTTTCCTGAGAGACTGACGTTTCCTTCGGTATCAGCTGAGACGAGCGACCCCATGTCAAAAGTCGTGTAGAACTCAAGGAGCGTGCTCACTTGTTCGGTGAGGGTGGTCACCTGCGACTCAAGGAGCGCCGTCTTCCCTACCTGCTCCGAGAGACCGAGATTGAGCGCGCTCGTCACTGTATCGAGGGTCTCGAGATGAGCGAGGTCATTGGCAAAGTACGTATCATACTCTGCGAGCTTGGCATCAACCTCGGTATCCTTGGCCGTGAGACTATTGAGCGTGTTTCCTACCACTACGAGCTGGTCATCGACTGAGACCTGGAGCTCGGCCAAGGTGTTCACGTTCTGATTGGTCTGGAGGGTCAACTGCGCGATCTGGGTCTGCTCCTCCCCAAAGAGCTTCTCCTTCACGTCATCAAAGCGAGCATAGAGACCATGAACTGCACCGTCCTCGAGGTACTCATCCACATAGGGAATGAGGAATTCACCAGGGGCCATCCGCTCAGTCAGGTACTCTGGGTAGTTACTTGAGTCAAATGACAACGCGTTCTCTTGCTCGTCCTTAGCATCGCGGGTCAGTTTGTTCTGCGGTGCTGTTTCGTAGTTTGGAATCTGGAAACCAGCAGTTTGAGCGGTATAGTGCCAGGCGCCACCATAGCGGTAGTAGATACGACCGTTCGATGAGTCGACACAGAGTGTACCATTCGTATCACGATTGAAGGTTGAATCACTACAGGCACCAGCGTTCACCTTGGTCACAAGACCATCAGCTGTGGCATCAAGCTGGACATCGGACTTCACTGCCGAGGCGGTGGTGGTGAGCCCGCCTGATCCATCACTCTCAGCATAAATAGTGAGGAAGCTCGTGCCGTCAACTGAGGCAGAGTAGCTCTCTACGGTACTTGATGGAGATGAGGAAGTGACCGCCATATCGACCCAACTCACAATACCAGCATCGGTATCAAAGTTGGTCGCACCGAGATTGAGGTTGGCAATGGTGGTGACACCATTACTATCAATCACAAACTCATCACCCGATCCGAGTCCATCACCAGAGTAGATCTTGAATTTGTCAGAGTCAGAGTTATCGACTCCGAGAGAGAACTGGACGGCTGGACTTGATCCGGTGCGGAATTTGACGATAGGATCGTACGTCGTGTCAGGGGCGGTAATCGTCGAAACGATGTCAGCACTACCCGAACCGTAGAGTTCAAACATGCTCGTTGGAGCCGTGGTGCCGATACCCACGGCACCGGTACCATCGATAACAAACGGGGTCGTATCACCAGAGACGTCATCCACTCGGAAGGCGAGGTTGTTGGTGCCAGTCGCGTAGTGCTTGATATAGAGGGAGGTGTTGGCATTGCTGGTGCCAGTGTTGTCTATGGCGACAAGAGAGCCGGTGTTCGAGGCGTTTGAGCCTGAGAGGGTAAAGCTCCCGAGGTTACCGGTAAAGGCTGTAGAAGAAGAAGCGATGTTCAAGGCTTTGCCTGAGGTGAGTCCATTGCCACTGATATTGAGGAGCGTGCCAGTGGTAGCAGAATCAGCCGTAATCTGCGCCACTGAACTCGTACCAGTCCCGGTAAAGACACCGGTATTCGTGATACCAAAGACATTGGTGGTGGTAGCAGAAGAGTCGAGGTCGAGGAGGCCATCAGGAGTAGTGTCCCCTATCCCCACATTGCCTCCAGTAAAGATACCAGCATAGTTGGTATCAGCTCCCGAAACAGCACTGTAGATACCATAGGCGGTACTCGTTCCACTTCCGGCATTGTCCGCGGTGACCGAGATGTAGTTGCCGTAGGTATTGATGGTGCCTCCGGTGGCTCCAGTACGGGTGACAGCAGTATTCACACCATAGGTGGTATCAGTGCCAGAGGTGACGATACCTGTATCTGAGAGGACATTCCTTTGGGCATAGAGGGTATCAGCGGTGGTATTAGTGCTTGAGAGGGAGAGGTCGAGTCTGGCCGCAGGAGCGGTCACACCAGTACCAATACCGATGTTCCCGGTAGAGTCGATGGCAAAGAGCGTGCTACTTCCTACCGTAAAGCCAGTACCTATAGTGAAGTAGCCAGTGGTATGGTCGAGACCAGCGTAGTAGTCCTGGGAGGCACCATCAAAGCCGATAGAGTCATCGACACTTGCACCGGTTCCTATCACGAATTGTGATTCGCTGGTGTTGGATGAGGTGAGGGAGAGGGTGCCATCACTCGCGGTGGAGAGAGAGGCATAGTTCGAGACATCATACGAGAGGCGGAGGGCATTGGTAGAGCCTAAGATGTTTAAGGTAGCCAAAGGAGAGGTGGTACCGAGACCTAAGCGGTTGGTAGAGTTATCGAAGAAGAAAGAGGCATTGTCTTGTTCGAGGATGCCACTTGTTCCAGCAAAGAGGACGGAGCCAGCGGTGGGAGCAAAGAAAGTCGGTGCTCCAGTCCCTCCTGAGACGAGAGCTTGACCAGCGGTGCCTACGGCAGAGAAGGCATAGGCGGTACCAGTGGAGTAGGCGATGCTTCCAGCTGATCCAACTGAGGTAGCATTGGTGCCACCGTTCGCTATGGGGACAGAGGTAGTGGTACCGAGGACACCTCCTGAGGTATTGGTGACGATACCAGCGGTAGAGAGGCCGGAGAAGGTGATGGTGCCGGAGGAGGTGATGCCGGTAGCGGCGGCTATGGCACCGCTACTGTTGACCTGGAAGAGATCTCCTGAACCCACGGTGAGGAGTGCTGTCGGAGTCGTATCACCGATACCAAAGTTACCGCCAGTAAAGATACCGGAGTAATTCGTGTCTGCACCCGAAACGGCCGTGTAGAGACCATAGGCGGTAGAGGTGCCCGCACCGGCGTTGTCAGCAGTTACTGAGACGTATTGTCCATAGGTATTGATGGTACCACCGGTAGCTCCGGTTCTCGTAACCGTCGTACTGGTCCCGTAGGTCGTGTCGGTTCCAGTCGTGACGATACCCGTATCAGACACTGTGAAGTTACCGCCGTACTGAGTAGCAGCCGTGGTCGACGTCGCCGTCAGATCAAAGTCAAGCGTTCCATCAGGAGTGGTATCCATGATACCGACGCCGAGGTTGTCGACGCTCCCAGCTCCGTCCGAGAGACCATAGATGGTGAGCATGGCATTGCCATCGAGCATCGAGGTATAGCTCTCGACGGTGTTATCCGCTGCGCCCGAGGTCACTGGCATATCCACCCAGGTCACCGCACCGGCATCAGACTCAAAGCTCTGGGATCCGAGGATAAGGCTCGCAATCGTAGTATTACCGTTACTATCAATGACAAATTCGTCTCCTCCACCGAGACCATCACCCGAAAAAATCTTGAACTTGTCGGAGTCAGAGTTGTCGACACCGAGGGAGAACTGAACAGCAGGAGATGCTCCTGTTCGGAACTTGAAGATCGGATCATAGGTTGCGTCAGCGGCCGTGAGGGTTCCGACCACGTCCGCTGCAGAACCGTAGATTTCAAAGAGGCTGGCTGGAGCACTGGCACCGACACCCACGTTACCAGAAGCATCAATAACAAATGGGGTTGTATCGCTGTTGGCGTCATTTACCACAAAACTATTGCCCGTGCCTTCGTTGGTCACCGAGAAGACATAGGCCTGACCAGATGGGGCTTTGATGTCAGTCGAGGCATCGAGATCGAGCTGGTCCTGGAACTCAGTGAAGTCAAGAGAATCAGCGGTAATATACGAAGCGCCAATCGTCGAGGCGACACTCCACGTCCCCGACGAAATCACTGGTACCCCCGTCGAAGCAGAGGTATTGAGTCCAGTACCACCATACTGTGCTCCGATTGCCGTACCGTTCCAGGTAGCACTGGTAAAGGTCTGACCACCATTTATCGTAGCAATCGTGCCTGAAGCATCAGGAATAGTGAGAGTTCGGTCAGCTGAGAGGTCTCCAGCATCAAGGATACCGAAGAACGTGGCTCCGGCTGATTCGAGAATCTTGAGTTCACTCGATGCGTTGTTAAGAGAGATATCGAAAGCACCGGTTTGGTTCCAGTCTGCGGTGAGGGCACCGAGAGCTGCAGTGAGCGTTGCGCCCTCAGAACCACCGCCTGTAAGGGAGACGCCATTTCCAGAAGCACCGGTAGCGACGTAGTTGCCAGAGGTTTCGGTACTCAGAACCACATCTCCATAGGTAGGAGTGGTACCACCATGAAGGATGCCACTACTCGTGCCAGCACCCGTCTGAGAGAGGACTCCAGAGCCATTAGTGTACAGGAGACCACCGTTCGTGGTGAAGCCTGAGAAAGTGATAGTACCAGAACTTGTGATACCAGTGGCAGCAGTGATGGCTCCACTACTGTTTACTTGGAAAAGATCGCCTGAGCCTACGGTCAACATGGCAGCTGGGGAGGCATCACCGATACCGACGTTGCCACTGACAATCAGTCCGTTGGTAGGTGCAGCGGTTGCTGAGGCACCTCCCGCGGCGTAGGCTCCTATGGCGACATTCCCATTGACATCAAACATCGAGAGAGGAGTGCTGTTATTGCTATCGATACCCATCTTAACCAGTGAAGATGTATACGTTGGGTTAAGATACGTTGTCACTGAATTATTCGAGCCAAGACCGAGCCAACCGTTATTTCTATTGACAAGGGCAATAAAATCTTGTCCTCCCGCCAATTGGAGAGCCGTGTATCCACTACCAATTGATCCAGCACCTATCTTCATGATACCTGATGAGGCCGTATTTCCAGCACTCAAAGCTCCTTCCACATCAACAGCACCTACAATGCTCAGTCTAGAAGTTGGTGTCACTGTCCCAATCCCCACATTCCCACTGGCATCAATAATAAACGGTGTCGAGTCGGTGTAGGTCCCATCATCATTGAAGCGGACCACTGTTCCAGAGGAGAGGCCATTGGTGACATTAAGACCAGTAGCGGAACCAGCGGTAGTAGTACCGGTAAACCCAACCTTGAGGGCATTACCATCGACATCGACATCATCCGCGGTGCCTTCGATCTTGACAATATCTCCGGTCCAAGAAGCGGCGGGAGCACCTGAGAAGACAGCCGAGAAGAGAGAGGCTGAGGTAATGCCAGTAGAAGAAGAGGTGAGGGCGAGCGCTGTACCCGAGGTGAGGGAATCAGCGGTGTACGTATAGCCATTGGTCGTGGTCCCGGTGAACGTCTGGCTCCAGGTATTGGTAGATTGGTTGAGGACCAAAGCAGCGTCTAAGTCGAGGGTGTCTTGGAGTTCGGTGAAGTCTACTCCATCGTCAGGGATACCGATAGTAATACTTCCAGAGCCATTGGCGATACCAATTTCATTGGCCGTACCGGTGAGATTGGCGAGCGTATAGCCACTGCCATTACCGATGAGGAGAGTACCGTTAGACGCTGCCGACCCGTCCACACCGGTGCCGCCACGAAGAGCTGAGAGTTGAGCCGAAACACTCCACGTTCCCGAGGAAATAGTGGGGACACCGGTCGAAGCAGAAGTATTGAGTCCAGTACCACCGTATTGCGCCCCGATAGCCGTACCGTTCCAAGTAGCAGAGGTAAAGGTCTGAGCACCATCAATCGTCGCAATCGTACCAGTCAGGTTCGGAAGAGTGAGGGTCCGATCAGCGGTCGGATTCGTAATCACCAATGTTGTCTCATTGGCATCATCAGCCCCTGTTCCTTCGAAGATGATTTGGTTGCCAGTGTTCACATCAAAGAAGAACTTGGAAGCATTTGAGGTTGAACCACCGAGAGCCAAATCGTCAGTGGTACTGGTCAGGTAGGTAATGGTGCCGGAGTCAGTGAATTTGGAATTGCCGAGCCCTCCGGCATCTACCCACGTAAAGCCGGCCGTGCCAGAATCATAGGTCAGGACATATCCACCGACTGGCGAGTTGGTCACTTCGAGGTCTACCTCTTCAATGGTACCGTCAACAATTTCTGAACCGGTGATATCAGTACCAAGGGTAGCGGCTATCGTCACCGTATCCGTCGCTCCACCGGTCGTCGTGATACCAGTCCCAGCAGCGATCGTGATGGTGTCGCCCTGAGAGATGGTTTGGCTAGAGCCACTGGTACCAGCCAGAGTAAGGAGAGTGCCACCTGAGACGAGGATGGTGCCTGAAGCATCAGGGATAGTCAAAGTCCGATCAGCTGAGAGGTCTCCAGCATCCAAGATACCAAAGAAGGTGGCTCCGGCTGATTCGAGAATCTTGAGTTCACTTGATGCGTTGTTAAGAGAGATATCGAAAGCACCGGTTTGGTTCCAGTCAGAGGTAAGAGCGGAGAGAGCGATGGTTGGGGTTGAGCCTTCACCAGTAGCAGTCGCAGAGATACCGTTTCCGGAGGTGAGAGTGGCGACGTAGTTCCCGGTGGTATCAGTACCGAGAGCGACGGCATCGGCTGCGATGGTGAGAGCCGTGGTCCCACCCGATCCGAGGGTAGCAGTGACGTCACTCGTAAAGGTGTGGCCAGAGAGGATGACAGTACCAGAAGCGTCAGGCAATGTATACGTCCGAGCCGCTGAGAGATTAGCAATCGTGAGGAGACCATCGCCATCCACATCATTGAAGTACAGCTCAGTACCAGCCGTACCATCAAAGGCGGCACCGCTCGTCACATTCCCTACCGCGGTGATATCACCGGCACCGACACCACCCACACTGTTACACTTCCAGACGTCAGCCGCTTCATCCCATGAGAGGACTTCATTGTCAGCACAACCCTGGAGGAGTGAGAGGCCACTTGAGGTCAGCTCAAGACCTGAGCCAGAGGAGGTCGTGGCAGAGAGACCATTGGTAGCCGATGGGAGGAGGATACCGAGCGAGGCTCCTTCGGTACCAGTGAGGGTGAGGCCACCATTTGAGGTAGCGGAGGAGACATAGTTCCCAGAGGTCTCTGTCCCCAAGATGACATCCCCATAGGTAGGAGTCGTGCCACCATGGAGGACGCCACTACTCGTGCCTGCTCCTGTCTGAGAGAGGACTCCACTACCGTTCGTGTAGAGGAGGCCACCGTTCGTCGTAAAGCCTGAGAAAGTGATGGTGCCAGAGGAGGTGATACCAGTGGCTCCGGTGATGGCACCGAGGGCAGAGATATCGAGGGTTGGCGTATTCAAGAAGTTGGTGAAGTTTGATCCACCAGAGTTCGTGATGAGGATAGCATCAGTCACGATGGTGGTTCCCGTGCCGGTGGTATCAGCATTGTCGAGACGCAGCAGTGCGGCGACAGCGTTGTCGGTTGTGTTACTCGTCAATTGATTCTGAATCTGGAAGGCATACTCGGTATTGCCTGCAACTGATGGGTTGTTGGTGAAGGCCAGGTTTACTCCCGTGTAGGTAGTAGCGTTCGTGGCGGCACTCTGGGTCAGGTTGAAAGCCACACCATTTGAGGTAGATGAAGAACTGGTTGGTGAAGAGGCGGAGGTCAGACTCAACGCACTCCCGGTTGTCAGTGAGTTCGCGGTGTAGGAGAAGCCATTACTTGAGGTGCCACTGTAGGTCTGGCTCCAGGTGTTGGTTGATTGGTTCAAGACCAACGCAGCGTCTAGGTCGAGGGTGTCTTGGAGCTCAGTGAAATCTACTCCATCGTCAGGGATACCGATAGTAATACTTCCAGAGCCATTGGCGATACCAATTTCATTGGCCGTACCGGTGAGATTGGCGAGCGTATAGCCAGAGCCGTTGCCGATGAGGAGGGTGCCGTTTGAGGCAGCGCTCCCGTCGACACCGGTGCCGCCACGAAGAGCTGAGAGCTGAGCAGAGACACTCCACGTCCCAGAGGAAATAGTTGGGACACCGGTCGAAGCAGAAGTATTGAGCCCAGTGCCACCGTACTGTGCTCCGATAGCGGTACCATTCCAAGTAGCAGAGGTAAAGGTCTGTGCTCCATCGATAGTCGCAATTGTGCCAGTCAGGTTCGGAAGAGTGAGGGTCCGATCAGCGGTCGGATTCGTAATCACCAATGTTGTCTCATTGGCATCATCAGCCCCTGTTCCTTCGAAGATGATTTGGTTGCCAGTGTTCACATCAAAGAAGAACTTGGAAGCATTTGAGGTTGAACCACCGAGAGCCAAATCGTCAGTGGTACTGGTCAGGTAGGTAATGGTGCCGGAGTCAGTGAATTTGGAGGCGCCCGAACCACCGGTATTGGATATCCAGGTAAAGCCTCCCGAAGCGAGATCATACGAGAGGATATAGGTATCCGTAGGAGCGTTCGTGGCGTTGAGGTCGACTTCAAGAATTGTCCCGTCCGTGATTTCAGTTGTATCGATAGCAGTGCCGAGAGTACTCGCAATCGTCACCGTATCAGTCGCGCCACCGGTCGTCGTGATACCTGTACCAGCAGCGATGGTGATAGTGTCTCCCTGAGAGATGGTTTGGCTAGAGCCACTGGTACCCGCAAGTGTAAGGAGTGTCCCGCCAGTGAGGAGCACCGTGCCTGAAGAGTCTGGCAGAGTAATTGTCCGGTCCCCCGTCGGATTGGTTACCACGAGAGCCGTTTCATTGGCATCATCCGCGCCAGTGCCTTCGAAGTAAATGGTATTGCCAGTGGTACTGACATCAAAGACATAGCGAGCCGAGGTAAGCGTAGAACCACCGAGGCCAAAGTCATCACTCGTGTTGGTGAGATAGGTAAAGGTTCCAGAGTCGGTGAATTTGGAATTACCGAGTCCTCCCCCATCTACCCAGGTAAAACCAGCGGTACCCGAGTCATAGGTGAGAACATAGCCACCCGTCGGCGAGTTGGTCACTTCGAGGTCCACCTCTTCAATGGTACCGTCAACAATTTCTGAACCAGAGATATCTGTTCCAAGAGTAGAGGCAATCGAGATCGTTCCTGACCCCTCGGTGATAGTAATGCCTGTTCCATCAGTTAAGGTCGCAAGTGTGTAACCACTGCCGTTGCCGATAAGAAGCGTACCATTGGCAGCGGAAGCGCCGTTCAACCCCGTCCCACCATACTGTGCTCCGATAGCCGTACCATTCCACGTACCAGAGGTGATGGTACCGGTAGCCGTGATATCGGTGAGGTTACCAGTGGTGATAACCGTACCAGTCGCATTCGGAAACGTATACGTCTTGTCAGTACTAGAGAGGTCAGCGACGTCAAAGATACCGAAGAAGGTCGCTCCGGTTGATTCGAGAATCTTCAGTTCTGAGGAAGCATTGTTGAGAGAGATATCGAACGCACCGGTTTGGTTCCAGTCAGCGGAGAGTGCACCGAGAGCCAGAGTGAGAGCCGCTCCTTCACTGCCACCATTGCCTCCTGAGATACCAGAACCATTGGTGATGGACTGGACGTAGTTGCCAGTGGTATCAGTCGTGAGGGCGACACTGTCTGAAGCAATGGTGAGAGCAGTTGAGCCGTCGGTATCAAGGGTCCCGGTCACATCACTTGAAAAGGTATGTCCCGAAAGGATGACGGTACCAGAGGCATCAGCAAAAGTCACCGTGCGATCCCCGGTTGGATCAGTAGCCGCAATAGTCAGTTCAAAAGCATCGGGCGAAACCCCCTCAAACTGAATCGTCCCGGCAGAGACATCAAAGAAGAAGGCAGAGACATCGACGCCGGTACCCCCGAGCGCAAAGTCATCCGTGGTTGAAGTGAGGTAGGTCACGGTACCGCTGTCGGTAAAGTTACTGGTTCCACCGGTCTTGTCAGAACAGGCCCACGTATCAGCTGTCTCATTCCACGCGAGAACCTGATCATTGGCACAACCCTGAAGGAGCGTCAGTCCAGCCGAGAGCAGCTCGAGACCCGATCCAGAGGAGGTCGTCGATGAAAGGGCGTCCGTTGCCGATGGGAGGAGGATGCCGAGACTGCCCCCCTCAGTACCAGTGAGCGTCAATCCGCCATTGGCAGTAGCCGAGGAGACGTAGTTCCCGGTTGTATCAGTCCCGAGCGCTACCTTGTCCGCCCCGATGGTCATGACACCGGTATTGTCTATAGTTATATCTCCCGAGACTGAGACAAAGGTCGGTGTACCCGTGACCGAGACCAGTACCTGGGCATTGGCACCAGCGCTCGTCGCTTGGATGGCGCTCGTGCCGTTGCCATAAAGCACTCCGTTACTTGTAAGCGTACTCGCACCGGTACCGCCTCGTGACACAGACAATTGTCCAGTCCAGCCAAGCGTGAGCACATTCCCGGAGACAGACCCAGTCACATTGGTATCATTTGACACCGACGTCGGCACGGCGCTCGATACTGCAATCGTCACCGTATCAGTCGCTCCGCCCGTCGTCGTGATACCTGTCCCAGCAGCGAGAGTGATCGTGTCTCCTTGTGAGATGGTTTGATTGGATCCACTGGTACCAGCCAGAGTGAGGAGCGTGCCACCTGAGACGAGGATAGTACCGGAGGCATCAGGAATAGTCAGTGTCCGATCAGCTGAGAGGTCACCAGCATCAAGGATACCGAAGAACGTGGCTCCGGCTGATTCGAGAATCTTGAGTTCACTTGAGGCATTGTTAAGTGAGATATCAAACGCACCGGTTTGGTTCCAGTCAGAGGTAAGAGCCGAGAGAGCGATGGTTGGGGTAGAACCTTCACCGGTAGCAGTCGCAGAGATACCGTTTCCGGAGGTGAGAGTGGCGACGTAGTTCCCGGTGGTATCAGTACCAAGAGCCACGGTATTGGCACCAATAGTTGCCACACCAGCATTGGTAATAGTGACATCACCACTCATCGAGACAAAGACGGGGACGCCACTGCCATTGGCGACCAGTACCTGAGCATCGGTCCCGGCGGTCGTCGCTTGGATGGCACTCGTACCATTGCCATAGAGGACGCCGTTACTCGTAAGCGTGGCTGCTCCGGTCCCTCCTCGTGACACACTCAACTGATTCTCGCCAGCCAGTGTCGACGTGCCGGTCCAGTACGCCACCTGATTGGTAGCACCAGTCCCAGTCACACCTCCCACTCCAGAAACAGAAGAGCAGGCCCACACATCAGAGGTCTCATTCCAGGAAAGCACTTCATTGTTACCACAACCCTGGAGGAGTGAGAGGCCACTTGAGGTCAGCTCGAGACCCGATCCAGAGGAGGTCGTAGATGAAAGAGCATCCGTTGCGGCTGGGAGGAGGATGCCGAGAGAGGCACCTTCGGTACCAGTGAGGGTGAGTCCGCCGTTTGAGGTAGCGGAGGAGACATAGTTCCCGGTCGTATCGGTAGTCAGGGCAACAGCGTTACTGGCAATCGTCAATGTTCCAGAATTATTGATGGTAGCGTCACCGGACATCGTCGCAAACACTGGGGCGCTCGACGAGACACCGAGGAGAAGCTGGCCATTGGTACCAGCGCTCGTCGCCTGGACCGCGCCAGTGCCATTACCATAGAGGACACCATTCGGGGTGAGGGTGGTGGCACCCGTACCGCCATAGGCGACCGTGAGCGTAGAGGCATTCCACGTAGCAGAGGTAAAGGTCTGACCACCATCAATCGTAGCTACTGTGCCCGAAACATTCGGAAACGTATATGTCTTGTCAGCACTGGAGAGATCAGCGACGTCAAAGATACCGAAGAAGGTAGCTCCGGCTGATTCGAGAATCTTCAGTTCTGATGAGGCGTTGTTAAGAGAGATATCAAACGCACCGGTTTGGTTCCAATCAGCGGAGAGTGCGCCGAGAGCCAGGGTGAGAGCAGCTCCTTCACTGCCACCATTGCCTCCTGAGATACCAGAACCATTGGTGATGGACTGGACGTAGTTGCCGGTGGTGTGTGTGGTAAGAGCGATGAGGTCATTGAGCGAGGTCGCTCCGGTACCGCCGTTTCCGACCGGGAGTGTCCCTGAGACTGCGGTAGTGAGGTTGACCTTACCCCATGATGGGGCGATACCGACGCCGCCTGAGATGAGGACGTTACCAGTCGCGACATCAGCGAGTGCTGAGAGAGTACCACTGCCTGAAGCGTAGAGGAGATCACCGATGGTGTAGGAGCCGATACCGGTACCACCACGGGAGACGGAGAGCTCTGCTTCGGATGAGAGAGTATCGGCATCGGTGAAGTAAGCCACCTGACCAGTCGCCCCAGCACCATCGATACCGCCAGCACCAGAGACCGAGCCACAATACCAGACATTGGTGGTGTCATTCCAAAGGAGGAGCTGATTACTAGAACATCCCTGGAGCAAAGTCAATTCATCGCTTCCCGTACCTTGAAATTCGAGGCCGGAGTTCGAGGACGTACCGCCCGTCCCGTCGGTGCTGTCGAGGAGATCCACATCGAGTGTCGGTGTAGCGCCCTCACTTGCCACTGTCCCCGAGACACCACTCCCTGCCGTGATACTCGCCACATAGTTCCCCGTGGTATCAGTACCGAGAGCCACCGTATTGGCACCAATCGTCGTCACACCTGCGTTGGTAATAGTGACATCACCAGACATCGAGACAAAGACGGGGACACCACTGCCATTGGCGACGAGGAGTTGAGCATCAGTCCCGGCGGTCGTCGCTTGGATAGCGCTCGTGCCATTGCCATAAAGGACGCCGTTACTGGTGAGAGTGGTGGCACCAGTGCCACCATACGCGACCGCGATAGTCGTCGCATTCCATGTAGCACTGGTAAACGTCTGGCCACCATTGATGGTCGCGACGGTACCGGTCACATCTGGGAGCGTATACGTCCGAGCCGCTGAGAGATTAGCAATCGTGAGTGTTCCATCACCATCCACATCATTGAAGTACAGCTCAGTGCCAGCGGTACCATCAAAGGCGGCACCGCTCGTGACGTTACCTACCGCGGTGATATCACCAGCACCGACACCACCGACACTGTTACACTTCCAGACGTCAGCTGATTCATCCCATGAGAGGACTTCATTATCGGCACAACCCTGGAGGAGCGAGAGGCCACTTGAGGTCAGCTCAAGACCTGAGCCAGAGGAGGTCGTGGCAGAGAGACCATTGGTAGCGGATGGGAGGAGGATACCGAGAGAGGCTCCTTCGGTACCAGTGAGGGCGAGGCCACCATTACTCGTGGCGGAGGAGACGTAGTTCCCGGTAGTATCGGTCCCAAGCGCTACACTATCAGATGCTATGGTCAGAGCTGTGGACCCACCGGACCCAAGTGTCCCCGTCACATCACTCGTGAACGTATGTCCCGAAAGGATGACCGTTCCAGAGGCATCTGCGAAAGTAATAGTTTTATCAGTCGTCGGATTCGTTATCACCAATGTTGTCTCGTTGGCATCATCGGCACCAGTGCCTTCAAAGATAATCTGGTTACCCGTGTTCACATCAAAGAAGAACTTGGAGGCGTTCGAGGTTGAACCACCGATGGCGAGATCATCGGTCGTATCAGTGAGATAGGTAATTGTCCCTGAGTCAGTAAACTTGGACGACCCAGATCCACCTGTATTGGAAATCCAGGTAAAGCCTCCCGTGGTGTTGTCATACGACAATATATAGCCATTCGTTGGACTATTCGTAGCTTCAAAATCCACTTCCTCTATAGTATTATCCGCAATCATCGTCCCGGTCACCGTGCCGGTGTCCCCCGTGGTGATCAGCGTCCCTGTCGTGTCAGGGAGGGTCCAAGTACGAATTGCCGAAAGGTTAGCGATAGTAAGTGTGCCGTCGCCATCAACATCATTGAATATAAGTTGCGTCCCCTGCGTCCCATCAAAGGCGGCGCCACTCGTCACATCACCGATAGCGGTGATGTCACCAGCTCCCACACCCCCGACGCTGGTACAAGCCCAGGCATTGGAGGCATCCACCCACGCGAGTACATCATTGTTGGAGCAACCCTGAAGCAGAGTGAGTTCGTTTGAACCGGCCCCCTGAAACTCGAGTCCTGAATTTGAAGAAGTACCACCTGTGCCATCAGCACTGTCGAGGAGATCGAGACCAAGGGTAAGAGTTGCGCCCTCTGACCCAGCAGCGCCACCAGTGATACCGTTACCGTTTCCGACAGAGGCCACATAGTTCCCCGTCGTATCCGTCGTGAGAGCCACCGTATTGGCACCAATCGTCGCGACACCAGCATTCGTAATAGTGACATCCCCACTCATCGAGACAAAGACGGGAACACCACTGCCATTGGCGACAAGGAACTGGGCGCTGGTACCAGCGGTAGTCGCCTGGACTGCGCTCGTGCCATTGCCATAAAGGACACCGTTACTGGTGAGAGTGGTGGCGCCAGTACCGCCCTGAGCAACTCCAAGTTGTGAAGCCACGCTCCACGTCCCCGATGAAATCACTGGTACCCCCGTTGAAGCAGAGGTATTGATCCCCGTCCCACCATACTGTGCTCCGATAGCGGTACCATTCCATGTACCAGAGGTGATGGTACCGGTAGCTGTGATATCAGTGAGGTTACCAGTGGTGATGACCGTACCAGAGGCATTCGGAAACGTATATGTCTTGTCAGCACTGGAGAGGTCAGCGACGTCAAAGATACCGAAGAAGGTCGCTCCGGTTGATTCAAGAATCTTCAGTTCTGAGGAAGCATTGTTGAGTGAGATATCAAACGCACCGGTTTGGTTCCAGTCAGCGGAGAGTGCGCCGAGAGCCAGGGTGAGAGCGGCTCCTTCACTGCCACCATTGCCTCCTGAGATACCAGAACCATTGGTGATGGACTGGACGTAGTTGCCGGTGGTGTGTGTGGTAAGAGCGATGAGGTCATTGAGCGAGGTCGCTCCGGTACCGCCGTTTCCGACCGGGAGTGTCCCTGAGACTGCGGTAGTGAGGTTGACCTTACCCCATGATGGGGCGATACCGACGCCGCCTGAGATGAGGACGTTACCAGTCGCGACATCAGCGAGTGCTGAGAGAGTACCACTGCCTGAGGCATAGAGGAGATCACCGATAGTGTAGGAGCCGATACCGGTACCACCACGGGAGACGGAGAGCTCTGCTTCATACGTAAGGGTATTCGAGTCGGTCCAATAGGCGACCGCATTGGCTGAGCCAGTCCCGTCGATACCACCGACACCCGTCACCGACGCACACTGCCACACGTTCGATCCATCATTCCATGAGAGGACTTCGTTGTTAGCACAGCCCTGAAGGAGTCCGAGTTCATTAGAGCCAGCTCCCTGAAATTCGAGACCGGAGTTCGAGGAGGTACCTCCA
This sequence comes from uncultured Bdellovibrionales bacterium, assembly GCA_964444815.1. GTDB lineage: Bacteria > Patescibacteriota > Minisyncoccia > Moranbacterales > UBA1568 > UBA1568. Next base: position 27,535 of record CAYUIR010000004.1, read on the forward strand.
GTACCATCAGCACTGTCGAGGAGATCGATACCAAGAGTCAGTGTTCCACCCTCAGAACCTGCTGCCCCACCAGTGATACCATTCCCGTTTCCGACAGAGGCGACGTAGTTCCCAGTGGTGTGTGTCCCGAGCGCGATCAAGTTATTGAGTGAGCTCGCACCAGTCCCACCATAGGTCGTTCCGATGACCGAGCCGTTCCAGGTACCAGAAGCAATCGTCCCGACGGCTGTGATATCAGTGAGGTTGCCGGTCGTCACCACCGTCCCAGAAACATCTGGGAAATTGATAGCATTGTCAGCGGTCGGGTTGATGACCCCGAGGGCGGTCTCAAAACCATTGGCTGAACTACCCTCAAAGGAGAGTGTTCCAGCCGATACATCGAAGAAAAATCCTTCATCTGCCGCTGCACCGCCAATGACCAAATCATCACTGACATCGGTGAGATAGGTAAGCGATCCGGTACTGGTCCAGTCACTCGTCCCACCGCTCTTGTTCGAACATGTCCAGACGCTCGATCCCGAGTTCCAAGCGAGTACTTGATCATTGCTACACCCACCAAGGAGTCGGATGCCACTGGCGGTCGCTTCGATACCAGAGTTTGACGAAGTGACAGCGGTCGTACCACTCGTCGTCGCATCGATACCGAGGGTGATGATACCGGAACCATTGGTGACAGAGACTCCTGTCCCACCAGCCAAGGTATTCAAGCTAAAGCCACTGCCATTGCCGATGAGGAGCGATCCGTTGCTCGCTGACGAGGCATCGAGACCTGTGCCACCACGGACCGGATGGAGATAGGCCTCGGACCCGAGTGCACTCGTGCCACTCCAGTAAGTGGCGTAGCCGGTGCTCCCGCTCCCCGCCAAGCCTGCCGAAAAACTGGTACACTCCCACACGTTGGTACTGTCATTCCAAGCGATACCCTGTCCATTCGAACATCCCTGGAGAAGAGCGAGTTCATCAGAACCAGCTCCACCAAACTCAAGTCCCGAGTTACTCGAAGTGGCTCCGGTGCCATCGGCAGAATCGAGGAGGTCGATACCAAGGGTCAGTGCTGCCCCCTCGCTCCCAGCTGAGCCACCGGAGATGCCGTCGCCATCAGCGACACTCTCCACGTAGTTCCCATCAGTATCCGTCCCGAGAGTAATCGGTCCGCTACTGCCGGAGCCGATATCGGTAAACGTCGTCCCGTCGTTTGACAACTGCCAAGCCTGAGTCGTGCCATTGAAACGGAGGGCTGGAGCGGTCGCAGCGCTTGATACTGTGAGATCAAAGTTGGTCCCCGAGAGCGCTGTCCCAGATCCGATGTTGAACACTTCCGAATCAGTCCCAATGTCCGTGTTTTGCTGGTGAGCATCACCGAGCCGTGAATCATTGCCCAAGACCAACTGCTTCGAGCCGGTTCCGGTCGGTAGGTTTTTGATATCTACCTTACCACCCTTGCCGAGAAGCGGGATATCACCCTGTCCGGTTCCGATACTTCGTCCCTGCAAAAATTGCGAGTTGATGGCCCGTGGCACAGATCCGAGTTTCTTGCGAGGCACCATTTCTGAGTCAGTACCGATACGGATACCGACGTAGTAGCTCCCCGTTTCAAAGTTGAGACTCGGCGGCAGTGGTGTCACTGACCCGAGAAAGGTGCGGAACATACCGCCCTTCACTGTCACCTCTTGAGTTTCTTCCCAAATTCGAGTATCAGCGCTCGATGGATACGGGTCAGCCACGGTACGATCGACGGAGTAGAGAGCAAAGCGCACTGGGTACGTACCGTTCTTGATAATGCGATTATCCTTGCCAAAGAGCGACGCGGAGAGGCTAATTTGCTCGATTTGGTTGACCGTAGACTGCGCAAAACTAGGTCGTAGATCTAACCACCCTAGTACGAGCGCCCCTACCACCAGTGCGGTGACCAAAGAGCTATATGCTGTTTTTCGTTTTTTGTTTTTTACATATAACGGCATGACTTTTTACACCGAATATCTCTTATATTTTATCATAATCTTTCGTATTTCCCAAGCTATTTTTTCGTTACAGCCCAGCCAAAAACTTCTCCTACGGCATTGGCAATCAAATCAAAGAGAGACACTGACCTCGAACCGGTATACACCGCATGTGATTCACTCGTCACCTGGCTCCCATAACGGTCTTCGGAAACGATCTCGTAGACATAGGTCGAGGCCTGATCAAGGCCGGGGATGATGATGCTATGGTTCAGGCTATAATCCTCTTCAGCCACACTTTTTTTGGCCTGACCCACACCCTTGGAGTAGGCGATAGTCGACTTGGCCAGCTTGTTGGTCCTCCAACTCACCACGAGTTTGACCTCTTGCTTGTTTTTCTCGGTAAAGGACTCACCTCGAATCGAGCTCACCTCGAGCGGATCTGGATTGTCTTCCGAGAGGAGAAACTCTGCCTCACCTCCGATCGAAATATCACCGACTCGGAAGTTTTCACTCTGGAAATTCGCATCACCAAAGAGCGCCACCTCCGGACTCGTGGTTTGTTCTGGTGTACTCCCTTGAAGCAAGTTTGTTTTGGTAGTCGGTGCCACTGACGGTGGTACTTCCGCGATGCTCCCTCGCTTCTGGTTCCAGGCAAAAAAAGCGTACCCCCCTCCCCCCAAGAGGAGAAGAATCACAACGAGAATGATGATATTTTTCCGCCCGATTTTTTGGAGCCAACTCTTCTCCGTTTCGGGGGCGAATATTTCAGAATTTTCCCCTCCTGCCATAAAGCAATTTGAGTCTTGATAGGGCCTCAGAAGAGGTCTTTTGTTTCTCTTTCAGCACTGCTTTATTTTACCACGAAATACTCTATAAAGAAACTCAGCAATCCGAGTTATCCACATACATTGAAAAGTGGATAAAAAATTTGTCGAAATTTACTTCTTTTGCTATACTGAAATTTAACTTTGACTCAAGAATTCTATGAACGAAGCTCGTTCAAATCACCACTATATCGTCATCATGGCTGGTGGTTCCGGCACTCGTCTCTGGCCCCTGTCACGCAAGTCGCGGCCCAAACAATTTCAGTCATTTGTCTCCGAAAAAACCATGATCGAGGAGACTTATGATCGGGTCAAATCCCTCGTCCCAGAGGGGCATATCTTTGTCTCCACGACCGAGAGTTATCGCTCCTTGGTACTCGAAAAAATCCCTGAAATAAAGGAAGAATGCATCATCGTCGAGCCCGAAGCCCGGAATACTGCCCCCGCTATAGCGCTCGTTGCGACCACTCTCCGCATCCTCGATCCGGAGGCCGTGATTGCCACCATCGCCTCGGACCATGCCATCGACAATCCCGATGAATTCCGCGCCACTATTTCCGCGGCTTTAGAGACCATAGATGCTCATCCTGACAAGCTCGTAACGATAGGAATTAACCCCACCAAGCCCGATACGGGCCTCGGGTATATCAGGATGGGTCAGGAGTTCGGAACCATCGCGGAGAAGCGAATTTTTGAGGTTGATGCTTTCAAAGAAAAACCCGATCAAGCAACCGCCGAACAATACCTCGCTTCTTGGGACTACCTCTGGAACGCTGGTTACTTCATCTTTTCCGCTGCCACCTTTGCTACCTGGACAGCGACGTATGCGCCGACACTTCACGCCGTGATGACCGAGATCACTGATGCTATCGCTCTAGGCACTCTCGATGAGGCCACTCTCGCGACCATCTATGCCCAGGCAGAAAGTCAGCCGATCGAACCCCTAATCGTCGAGAAACTTGATCGTGAACACCGGCTCGTCATCCCCTCTCCCCTCAAATGGAGTGACGTCGGGAGTTGGGGCACCCTCTATGAATTTCTCGCTGAGAAATCCGGTACTCATTCGGTGATCCACGGCAAACATATTGACCTCGGGAGCAAAAACCTGCTTATCCAGAGTGAGCACCGCCTCATAGCGACCATCGGCGTCGAAGACCTCGTCATTATCGATACCGACGATGCGCTCCTCGTCGCCCGACGTGACCAAGTCTCGGGAGATATCAAGAAGCTGATTGAGCAATTGAAAGAGAACAACGAAAATTCATACCTCTAAAAGCTCTCGACCAAAACACCGCTCATCCGAGCGGTGTTTTCTTTTATCGACCAGCGTTATACAAAGCGCTAATTTCACCCGCTGTAAGGGCACGATTGTAGACCCGTACTTCATCAATATAACCATCAAATCCACGGTCGGCTGCTCCATTAGATCGCTCACCGATAGCAAACGCTCCCGTATCTGAAGCCAGCCCACCAGCAGACAAACCTCCTATATTGAGTGTGCCGTCTACATAAAAAGCTACTGTGCCAGAATTGTACGTCACAACAACATGTTGCCACTTGTTCAGAGTAATCGCGTTACTGTTTGAAGAAACAAGCCCTCCACCGTTATAGCCAAAACCTAAGCCACTGGTAATATTGCTGTTATCCACCAAAAAAACTCCTGAGTTACCCACATTCTTGTCGATAATCCTTCCAAGGCTCCCTCCTCCAAACGTCTGTGGATAAATCCAAGCACTGTACGTCAAGGCAGACGTGAGATTGAGGGCTGCGCCAGATGATGCTATGGCCACTCGGTCATTGGAACCATCGAATTCAAGGGCCTGACCAATCTTGCCCGGCGTGACGGCGGGACCATTGGTGAGCGTGCCATTATTGCCCGCGCCAGAGCGGTCGTAAGCCGTGGTACCAGAGATATCTTTACCATTAAAGCTCCAGTAGCCTTTGAGGCCTGTATCTATCCCCGTGGGCGTCGTCAGGCGGTAGAGCTCTGCCACTTCATCAGCTGAGAGAGAACGATGATAAAATCGCACTTCATCTATCTTGCCATTAAAATAGCTCGTTAACCCTCCCAAATTCGACTCCCTCGCCCCGATATAGGCACTTCGACTATTGGTATTTGGAGGACTACCGGGTGCCGTGTTTCCATCGAATATACCATTCAAATAAAACGTATAGCCAGCTCCACTCGACCGAGTAATCACTGCATGATACCAGGTGCTCGTCGAAAGTGTAGAATTACCGCCTAGAGAGTGGCTCGAATCCCCGTAGCCAAGTTTTCCAGTACCATTCTCGCCAATAGAAAACCGGAACTGTGAAGCACTATCTCCCGATTGATCTTTGCAAAAAATACATTGAAATCCGCTCGTGGAGTTAAGATTGATCCAAGCGGTAATAGCAAAGTCATCACGGCCGTCATACATGCTGATGTTACCGATACTAATGTTGTCGTCAGTTCCATCGAAACTCACCGCGCTTCCCATCTGACCCGTTGTCCAGGTCGGACCATTGGTGAGAGTACCAGTATTCCCATTGGTACTCGCATCCGTCGCACTCGTGCCACTCCCATCATCCATCCTCCAGTAGCCAGCCAGGCCCGAGTCGAGCCGACTCCCACCCTGGGCCTGCGATGCCCCAGTATTCACTTCATCGCTTTGGCCTGAGGCATAGATCGACTCGATTTCTGTGGCACTGAGTGCGCGGTTATAAATACGCACTTCGTCTATGGAGCCATCCCATTCGCCATATGCGCTACCCGTCGGGCGGGCTCGACCGATAGATAAGGGGTATGTATTGGCTACCATGGCATCGGTTTCTGCCTGCGTCTTTACCAAAACACCATCAACATAAAGCTTAATACTCGTTTGGTCGTACGTGGCCGAAAGAAAATACCACCGACCCGTACTAACTGCTATATCAGCCACTGCAGTTCCAGAAACACCCAGGGTGTTAAATGCAAAAAATGGATAGCCAGATGTGTCGACCGCAAAGTAGTATCCTCTATATTCACCCGACTGCTCGCCATTCTTTGATACGATAAAACTACCCTCTGTATTGACCCAGCTGCGACCATAAACCCAAGCCGAAACAGTGATGGTCGAGGTAAGATCTAGCGAATTAGCGTCAGTAACATTAACTGAGTCATCTGTTCCATCAAACGACAGGGCCTGACCCACTTTGCCCGGAGTGACAGCAGGACCATTGGTCAGCGTCCCTGTGTTGCCAGCACCAGAACGGTCGTAGGCCTTCGTTCCCGACAGGTCAGTCCCATTAAACGTCCAGTTGCCCACGAGACCATTCTCGAGTCCGCCCGGGGCGGTCACTCGATACAACTGCATCACTTCAGCTGGCGAAAGGGGACGATTGTACACTCGAATCTCATCGAGTGATCCTGTATAAGGCGACCCTGTACCCAGATACCCATTCCCGATAATGACCGGACCAGCATAAGTAAGCGGAACATCAGTAATACTCCCCGTTGCCACATAGGACACGCCATTGACATAAAACGTGACGACACCAGCATTGGCTACTACTACGATGTGCTGCCACTGATTGTTCGTGAGCACATTGGCAGCACCATTGGCTACGCTCGTCGACGATCCACCACACGATGTCCGGACCTCCAATTCTGTTGGGCCGTTAAACGTATAGGCATTCGTTATACCAAAAGCATAGCCATGCCCCGTACAGCCATGATCCCAACGATCGAATATTGATGCATGATACGCCGCTTGTCCGAGAATAGGAATGGCTGTCGGATAAATCCAAGATGAAATAGTAAACGTACTCGTCGTAAAATCTAGCGCCGAACTAGAACCGGCCGTGATATAGTCGTTATTCCCATCAAACGTCACTGCACCCCCAACCTGCCCAGTTGTCCACGTCGGACCACTCGTCAAAGTCCCGGTACTCCCATTCACGCTACTATCCACCGTACTCGTACCACTCCCCTCATCGAGCTTCCAATGGCCTGCAAGGCCACTATTCAGATTCCCATTGACATCAGTAGCGTTCATTTTGTCGCTTTCACCCAATTGGTAAAGCGACTGGATTTCACTCGCGGTGAGGACACGATTGTAGACCCGTGGCTCATCGATAGAGCCAGCGAAAAACTGCGAACTCCCGACGCTATCACCGATACCGAGCTGTACTCCCTGTGATGACACCGTCATGGTAGTAGTGAGCACTAGTGACCCATCCACATACACCGTCGTCCCACTCGCGACTCCACTTTGAAATACCTGCGTCACATAGTGCCAATTGCCATCAGCGAGATTCATGCCCGTCGTCCGCTCCGCACTCGCCCCCCAGTCATAGAGCAGGAGAACGTTATCCTTGAGAAAGAGTCCATAGGCGTTCCCTTTGACCACAATCGCCCGATAGCTACTCCCAGCGCCGGTCGTTCTGATCCAGGCTGAAATAGTACCCGTCGTGAGCTGGAGACTCGCCGCATTCCCGGCATTCACGGAGTCATCTACACCATCAAACGACAACGCTTGACCCACTTTGCCTGGGGTCACGGTCGCTCCGGAGATTGTCCCCGTATTACTACTGCCACTTCGGTCCGTTGCGACCGTGCTTGTCGTATCGGCGCCATCAAAGGACCAGATACCGACGAGCCCACTCGTGAGCATTCCCGTCTGCCCCGTACTCGTCTTGTACCCAGCAAAGACCTGGAAGTACCAGTAAGCACCCGCAAAAACACCTATGATGAGGATAATGCCAATGTATTGGAGAACGCGCGATTTGGTAGTCGAATAATCGGACATGAGGGAAAATTCGTGAGGAATTACTCCTCAAGCCGGCGGAGGAGTCCATCGAGGTCCTCAGGGGCATAGTACTCGATGATAACCTTGCCACCTTTACCAGAGGGGGAAATTTTGACCTTGGTGCCGAGTACTTGAGTCAGATGCTCTGTCCGCTCGAGGATCTCAGGATTGAGCGAAATAGCGCTCCGTACGTACGGTTTGACACTGATACTCCGCACTTTCTGCTCCGTTTCACGGACGGTCAGCTCTTCTTTGATGATGAGGTCAAAAACCGCGCGTTGCTTCTCGGGATTCTCAATAGCAAGGAGGGCCTTGGCATGTCCTTCACTGATCTTGCCCTCAGCGACGGCCCGCTGGATCTCGATTGGGAGCTGGAGGAGACGGAGGGTATTCGCTACCACACTGCGACTCTTGCCCATTTTCTCGGCCACGCCCTCCTGAGACAAACTAAATTCATCGACGAGACGGAGGTACGCTTTGGCTTCTTCGATAGGATTCAAATTGTGACGCTGGACGTTTTCGATGATGGCGAGCTCGAGCTTTTCTTGCTCCGTGACATCGCGGACGACTACCGGTACGGTAGAGAGGCCAATCCGCTTGGCCGCCTGGAACCGCCGCTCACCAGCAATAATCTCATACTGCTCGCCGTTTTTACTCACTACAATCGGCTGGAGGATACCATGCTCTTTGATCGAATCCGCGAGCTCCTGCAGTTTCGCTTCATCAAAATGGAGGCGAGGCTGGTGCGGATTCGGCACAATGCTCCCGACCGGGATCTCGGCCAGTCCCGAAGGAGTCGTAGTGGCAGGTGCCGGCGCTTCAGTCGCTACGGGAGCCTCGTGATTTTGACCTCCCTGCGAAATAGGGTTAATAACAAACGGTGAAGTACCCGCTCCATTTGGAGTCGTCCCTGTTTTTTTGGGTGGAATGAGCGATGCCAATCCCCGCCCGAGCCCGTACTGTTGTGATGCCATAAGTATAAAAATTACAAAACTTTCGGTTTTTTCTTCTCCTCTTCCTCACGAGCAAGGATTTCTTTCACTACCCCTTTGTAGGCCCGAGCACCTTTCGAAAAGGCATCAAAATCGAGGATGGACTTGCCAAACGACGGTGCTTCGGCGAGACGGACGGAGCGTGGCACCACGTTTTCAAACACTGGTCCAGGAAAATGCGAGCGGACTTCAGACACCACCTGGCGCGCCAGACGGTTGCGCCGATCAAAGAGCGTGAGGAGGGCCCCACCAATTTTCAGATTAGGCTGGAGATGCTCCCTGACGAGCTCGATGGTCCCCAGGAGCTGAGAAAGTCCCTCAAGTGCGTAGTATTCGGTCTGGACCGGGATAATGACTTCGTCCGATGCGACGAGCCCGTTCACAGTGAGGAGACCGAGTGACGGCGGACTATCGATCAGGATATAGTCGTAATAAGGACGAACCTGGCGAATAGCGTTATGCAGGCGAAACTCACGATTCTCGATATGGACCATCTCGATCTCAGCCCCCGCCAGGTCCTGAGCGGCGGGTACGATATGGAGCCCCTCGGTCTCGGTCCGGAGGATGAGCTCTTGCGTCGGGAGTCCGAGGATCATGGCGTGGTAGAGATTCTTCTCAAGTCGCCTCGCATCAATACCGAGGCCCGATGAAGCATTGCCCTGCGGGTCGAGGTCCACCAGAAGCACCTTCTTGCCGGCTTCGGCGAGATACGTAGCGACGTTAATAGTCGACGTGGTTTTGCCCACGCCACCCTTCTGATTGACGAATCCGATCACCTTGGCCATGTTGGAGATGAAATAAGAAGTAGGGAGTAAGAATCAAGCATAACATCATGAACTCCCGTGAAAGTTCATCGCCTGTTCCACATCGCTCCTACAGTATACCAACAATTACCACAAAAAAACAGGCGAAAAAGCCCGTTTTCCTTTCAAGTGCTGTAATTATACACTTTGCGCGAACCTTTTTCGAGCGGAAACTGGACGAATGAATCAGCCCCGCCACCGCCTCGCAGAGCCTCGGCGGACACCAAAGAAAAATGTTCCTTACTTTTCGGATTTGCGCGCGACCAATTTCTTCTAAAAAGGAAAGGACATTTTTCTTTGGTGTTCTGCCCTCCAAGTATTCGGGCAGGTGGCGGGGCTAATGCGGACTCGGTTTTGCGAAAACTATTTTTTGGGGAAAGGATTTCGCAAAACACTCGGCTAATCTTTTTTGAATTCGGATGTCGCAAGCGGAGGAGGAGGGGTTTGGGGAGGAATCCTCCGCTTGCTCCGCTGTTTTCTTTTGGCGAAATTCGGGCGGGCTAGTTTTCTAAAGCATTAAGATAGGTGCTTACTTCTTCAGAAAAACTGTTCATGAGTTGGGTGGAAATAATGACACCTAAACTTTCTGCCTCGTCAGAACTAACCATTGACGGAACGCCAATCATGCACCCGCGTCTATCAACTGCCAAGCCACCAGAGTTACCATGACTGATTTTTGCAGAAGTTACAATCAAACCCTCGCCGGGAAAACTGCTAACCACACCGTCAGTGATTGTTAGCGAATACCCACCACTGATTGCGGGATAACCAAAAATGCGAACCGGCTCGCCAAGTTGAACATTTTCATTTCTGCACCTCGTTGTGTCGTCAAATGCTGGGAATACTCTCGGATATGTTCCGGCATATTTTGCTTCTTCCTCATCATAAAATGCGGAGTAGATTTGCATATACGCTAAATCGTAACTATCACTTATCCCCGGAATTACGATTGGATGTGCTAAAAACACTTCGTCTGGCTGTCCAGTAACTGGATCGGGCAACACTACCAAACAACCTGTATCATCAACAAATATGTTTGTTTCGTCTTGTGGCACAATGTGGGAGTTGGTTAAAATTAATCCCTCCTCATCAATTATCGTACCAGAGCCACCACTTGCTTCTTCTTCTGACCGTGTACTGGGGCAGAATATATTTACTACTGATAATGCTATTTCTTCTTGCGTTGCATTATCAATTGCAACAGGGCTGTTTGTGGAAGTTTCCTCGGATAAATAACCAGCAACAAGAAGCAGAATAAAACCAGCAAAAAATAATCCGATGATTAAACCTGCTTTTTTACGAAACCAAGAGGCAGTTTTATTTTTTACAGCAACGACTGGATTAGGCGAGACAACTTTCTCCCCGCAATCTTTGCAGAAACTTGCTCCTGTATTTATTTCTATTCCACAATTTTTACAAAACATATTATTTTACTCCGCAGGCGGAGAAACCACTTTTGCGCCACACTTTGAACAAAATTTTGAATTTAACTCAAGTGTTTCGCCACACTTATGGCAAAAAGCTGAACCGGGCATATCTTTTAACACAGGAGCAAGTTTGCGCCTTTCATTTTCTACTTTGAGGGCTTTCCAAAAATAAGGCATGACGATAAGCCACCAAATAATCGGCATTATTCCACTATCTCCTCCTGTTTCGTAAATTTGGTATCCCTTTTCAAAAGTCCAAAGAATCATCAAAGCAATAATTGCCCAGCGATGACCTTTGTACACAAAGAAAAGAATCGGAACATAAATAATAAGCCCATAAAATACAGTAGCGGGGTCAGCATAAACACCAAAAAAACTAAGTAGTAGGGACAAACCAAGAAGTGCAGAAATTATCAAAACAGAAATTCCGCGATAGGATTCTGTGATTTTAAGGTTTTGATAATTTTCAACCTGCTTTTTTAGTTCGCCCTCATCAGCACCCCACGACCAGCCACTTTTCTTTTTTTGTTTTTCTTGTTCCATAGTTTTAATAATATTTTTTTAATGTAAGGGTGCCGAGATATCTAAATGTATTGTTGAGGATGAAAAGGATGGTAGCGAAAAATGATATTACACCCCACCAACCAAGAAAAAGATTTGTTAGCGTATATTTCCAAAAATATTCATTAGTACAATTCTTGCACAAATTTCCTTTTACCTGCATTTGTCTTCGGGCGAGTAACATTCCTATATTTGCATAGAATTCGTTATATTTTGTTGGGGCAACCTTCCCGCAAACATCACATTGGGTTTTATCCTGTTGCGGTACATCTCTTCGCAATTCTACAGGAAATGTTTTTCCGCAGAATTGGCAGAATTTACTATCGCTTGGAATATTTTTTCCACAATGTATACAGTGCATATTTATTGGTTATTCTTGGTAATTACTTTTGCCCCACATTTTGTACAGAATTTTGCGTTAGATTCTATACTCATTTTGCAGTTATAGCATTTCTTCTGATTACGAATATCAACACTTGATTCAGAAATAATTGCTTCCGCAATTTCACTATTTACCTCAATTGTCTGCCTAAATTTCTGCACTTCCTCAAACGCCGAGTCAGAATTTAATTTCATGACTTTAATAAGCAGGTAACTATCAAAACAAGTTGGGCAATATTCCAAATCAACCTCTGCATAAGCATTTACCTTTTCTTGTTTTAGTTTTGTTTCCTTGATCAATTTATCAAGTTTTGATGTGTCAGTAATTGCTTCCGCAAGTTTTCCAATAATTGCCTCATATTCATCCACATCAAACCTAAAGAGTTCTTTCTCTTTTTTATATTTCTTACACTTTTGGCAATATTTTTTATCGCCAAGCATTGCCAATCCACCACCTATTCCGCCAAGCGCGGCACCAATTAACTGGAGCCAAAAATAGAAAGTATTAACACCCTCTCCTGTTTCATAACTTTCTCCACGAGGTACACCCCTAAAGAAAAATTGATGTGAGGATGATTGGCGTGTAATTTCAAGATATTTACCAAAAGTGATTTGCTCCCCGTCGATTTCATAAGTTGAAATATGATCACCATTGAATGAGTAATTTATTTCATTATCTGGCGTGATGTAAGTTGTAAGATAAGAAACATAATAAACACCGTAGAGAGCAACCACTCCCATTACCAAACCAATTAAATATGTTTTTCCACTGACAACTCTGTTATAACGCAAATGACCATAAAACATTCCTGCTGTCGCACCTGCCCCAACAAGTAACGCTCCAATAGGAATAATGAACCAAAGATTGAAAGAATGGATTTCGTAACCGGAAATATTGTTAAAAAGAACAACTGCCAAAATTGTGCCTACAAAACTGATTGCTGTAAAAAGTTTAATCATATTATTTAATTAAATCATCAACGCTCACCCCAAGGGCTTTCGCAACCTTTTTGAGCGTGTCTAATGTAGGGTTCTGGTTTTCACCAGATTCCATTTTAATAAGCGTGTTATTAGCGACATCGGCCAATCTCGCCAGTTTCTCTTGCGAAAGCCCTTTGGCTTCGCGCAATTTCTTTATGTTGTTTGCTAAATTTTGGTTGTTTGACATAGCATCAGTAAAAGATTAACATTATAGTGGAGTATCCATTTATCTATTACTATTATGATGTTACACCAAAATTTAAAACAAATCAAATCGACCGACTACTTTTTTATGTTGCCCGCCCGAATTTCGCCAAAAGAAATCAGCGGAGCAAATGGAAAATTCCTCCCCAAACCCCTCCTCCTCCGCTTGCGACATCCGAATTCAAAAAAGATTAGCCGAGTGTTTTGCGAAATCCTTTCCCCAAAAAATAGTTTTCGCAAAACCGAGTCCGCATTAGCCCCGCCACCTGCCCGAATACTTGGAGGGCAGAACACCAAAGAAAAATGTCCTTTCCTTTTTAGAAGAAATTGGTCGCGCGCAAATCCGAAAAGTAAGGAACATTTTTCTTTGGTGTCCGCCGAGGCTCTGCGAGGCGGTGGCGGGGCTGATTCATTCGTTCAGTTTCCGCTCGAAAAAGGTTCGCGCAAAGTGTATAATTACAGCACCAGTAGTAACTTGTTCGGAATTAAGAATATGGAGCGATTTTGCGGAAGCCAAAATCGCGCTTTGATTTTCGCCAAAACCCTTTCCGCCTACGGCGGAAGCCGTGAAATCCCATAATTCCCCCCAGCGTATGGAAACAACTCAAACCAAAACTAAATGCGTTCTCTATGCTCGTAAGAGCACCGAGGAAGATGACCAGCAGATAATGTCTATTGAGGCACAGCTTTTTGAATTGGAAGAATATGCGCATAGAGAACACATTGAAATCGTGAAAGTATTCACGGAAGCGAAAAGCGCAAAGAAGCCCGGACGAGACGGTTTTGCCAAAATGATTGAGTATATAGAAAAATCTCCTGAACCTTTGGGAATATTATCGTGGCACCCAGACCGTCTCGCCCGGAATTCTGTTGATGGCGGAAAAATTATCTATCTCATAGACATCAACAGAATTGCTTCTTTACGCTTTCCGCAGTTTTGGTTTGAGCCAACTCCGCAAGGCAAATTCATGTTGCAAGTGGCGTTCGGACAAAGCAAGTATTTTTCTGACAACCTTGTGGAAAATGTGAAGCGTGGAATCCGCCAAAAAATCCGCCGTGGCGAATGGTTAACGCTCGCCCCTTTCGGATATGTGAATAATTACAAAACGAAAAATATTGAACCTGACAAAGTGAAGTCTCGTATTATCAAGCGAGCGTTTGAGGAATACGCCACGGGAACATATACCTTGAAATCTCTAGCGGATTTTTTGGCGGATCACGGCGTTGTCCAGAAAAAAGGAACGCCACTTGCCAAAGTTTCCGTTGTGAAAATGCTAACCAACCGAGCATATCTCGGATTTATCAAACATCGCGGTGAATGGCACAACGGAAACTTTGAGCCAATTCTTTCTCCGACACTGTTTGAAGCAGTCCAAAAGGTGCTCACTTCGCGCAAGAAGCCGAGAAAATCTAAAGTTGCGCTTCCGTTCGCGTTTACTGGGTTTGCAAAGTGTGGCGAGTGTGGCTGTGCGATTACGGCGCAATATGCCACGAACCGTTTTGGTACACGCTATACCTACTATCGTTGCACCAAGAAAAACGGAAAGTGCGCACAGCCGTATACGCAAGAAAAGGTACTCGCCGCACAATTGCAAACACTGCTTCAATCAGTGTCGCTTCCTTTTTCTGAGATTGAAGAAATGGACAAGCAGATTACCGCTTGGGAAAAAGAATCAATTTCTGAAAAAGGAAATGTTGCCCAAAATTTGAAAGGGAAGATTCGAGCAAACGAAGAAAAACTGAATAAGCTCGTTTCAGTTTTTCTTGACGGCGACATTGAACGCGAAATGTACTTACAGCGTAAAGACCTGCTCATGCGCGAAAAAGCGGGTTTGCTCGAATCAGAAACAAATTTTGGGCAACAGAGAAAGAATTGGGTCGAACCCTTGCGGAGTTTCGTTTTGTCCCTGAAACAAGCGGCTGATTTAGAAAAAACTCCCAATCACTTGGAGTGGAAGAAGTTTTTTCAGAAAATCGGCTCTAACCCTGAAATCAAGGACAAAACGGTTTCCATACGCTGGGGGGAATTATGGGATTTCACGGCTTCCGCCGTAGGCGGAAAGGGTTTTGGCGAAAATCAAAGCGCGATTTTGGCTTCCGCAAAATCGCTCCATATTCTTAATTCCGAACAAGTTACTACTGGTGCCGAGGGAGGGACTTGAACCCTCATGATATTGCTATCGCGGGATTTTGAGTCCCGTGTGTCTACCATTCCACCACCTCGGCCTATTTCTCAGCCCAAAAGAACACAAAAGAAGCATAGGGAATCACCCTCACTTTGTCAACGCAGCATCGGTGACACGAGCGAGGAGGGTCGCGACGGTGACTGGACCGACTCCGCCAGGGACCGGCGAGAGATACGCTATCTTCGGTTCTACCTCCGCTCGCGCCACATCGCCCTGCACCTTGCCATCGACATGGACATTGCCTCCATCGATG
>CAYUIR010000005.1:0-30860 GCA_964444815.1 uncultured Bdellovibrionales bacterium
AAAGGTACTACTGCATCTTGAATAGGGATTTGAGATAGGCTTCGTCAATCGACTTCTTGCCTTCCCACTTGCAGGCGATATCATCTTTCAAGAGTTCTACCCCGAGCATCGCCACCGCTTCGCGAATGGCAGTGATCTGGGCGATAACCGAAAGACAGTCCTGCTTTTCTTCCACCATCCGCCGTACTCCTTTGAGCTGGCCCTCTATTCGCGCGATACGCGAGAGGACGGGTGAGGCTTTTTTGGTGCTTGGCATAGGTGTAAAAAAATATACCCTCTGGGGGTATATTACACCTGCAGGTAGACATTGTCAAGAACGTCAGTTTCATTGAAAAAATTCTTTTTGAGACCGTCTAAAGTCAAGCGGGCAGGCCTGCCTGCCGGTAGGCAGGGTTTCTGTCGTAGACAGAATCGTGTGGTTCATAAGAACGAGTTCGCCGCTGGGCGAACGAATGAGTCAAGAAAAAGAATTTTTTCAATGAAACTTGCGCTATATCTAGAGTGCTTTCACCACGGCGCGGAACTGCTCTCCACGATCAAACTCATTTTTGAACAATCCGAAGCTCGCGGTCCCCGGAGAAAGGAGGACAACATCGCCGGGCACAGCAGACTCACGGGCGAGACGGACTGCCTCAGCCATAGTGTCGACAATTTCAAAATGGCGGTCCCGTTCTTCCAGAGGAAGAAGCGGACGCAGTGCCACGAGAAGCCGATCGGTCCCCTCCCCTCGGAAGAGTATCAGCTTCTTGGGTCGATGAGCGATCTCACGGGCCAGGTCACCAAACGACAACTGTTTGTCGCTTCCCCCAGCAATGAGGATGACTGGTTCGGTAAAAGACCGGAGCGAGGCAATGGTCGCGTCAGGAATAGTTGCCGCGGTATCGTTGTAGTAGGTAACCCCCTCTTTCTCGGCGACCTTTTCGAGACGATGCGGCACCCCGGGGAAATTCATTATCCCGGAGCGAATCTCGGCAATCGTGAGACCACTCGCCAGAGCGGCAAGAGCAGCTGAGAGCACATTCCCGACATTGTGCTCGCCCCGGAGAGGCACATCGGAGAGCGGGAGGAGTACTTGCTCTTTCCCTTGGTGCGACAGAATGAGTACCTCACCCTCAAGCCACGCTCCGTCTCCCTCCACTCTTCCCGTAGTCGAGAACCAGAGCACAGTCCCAGGGGCATCCTGGACCATCTCACGTACGAGCGCATTATCCCAATTGGCGATACAGATACCACTCGCTTTCTGATGGAGGAAGATCTGGGCTTTATCCGCCATATACGCCTCCATGGAGTGGTAATAATTCTGGTGATCTGGATAGATATTGGTGAGAACCGCGATGGCTGGACTCTTCCGTATATAAGCGAGCGCCGAGAGACGCCATGACGAGAGCTCAAACACCACCAGAGACTCTGGAGTAATCTGATCAAGTACTCCGAGCACTCCGACCTGACTGATACCTGCTGAGACGGTCTCTCGCTTGGCTTCTGTCAATACATGAGCAATCAAAGTTGAGGTTGTTGTTTTCCCTTTGCTCCCCGTGATACCAATAATCGGATTTTTACACACACGAAAAAACAAGCTCGAGTCCATCTCCACCAGTACCCCATGTGCCACTGCGAGCTTGATATACTCGTTGGTCCAGGGAATACCAGGATTCTTCACAACCATATCCACGGTCGTAAAGTCCTCCGGGCGGTGCTGTCCGAGCACCCAGGTGATGTTCTTGTAGCGCTCGAGTTTTTCTATCGAGGGTGCCAACTCCTCCTTGGTCTTGATGTCAGTAACAATAATTTCCCTGGCACCCTGAAGGGCCAGATAGGCTACGGTCCCGACTCCGCCCATGTTGAGTCCGAGACCAAAAACGGTGATTCGCTTGTCCGTAAAGAGTGTTTTCATACCCGTATCCTCTCACAGGAAGGCCGTTCTGTCACGCACCTAAAAAGCCTTATCCAAGGCCTTTATTACCAAGGCAGAAAGCTCTTTTTCTTCCGACGGAGAACCTGGCCAAAACGTTTGGACGACAAGGCATCTCCATCAAGCGCGACAGAGCCATTTACTATCACTTGACTGATGCCTACCGGGTACTGATAGGGCTCTTCCATGGTGGACTTGTCAGCGATAGTCTCGGGATTAAAAATGACGAGATCAGCATGATACCCTTCTGCAATCTGACCTCTTTTTTCCAGTTTAAACTTTTCGGCGGGCATCCCAGTCATCTTGTGGACCGCCTCCTCCCAGGAGAGGGCTTTTTGATTTCTGACATACTCAGCAAAAACTTTGGGGAAGGTACCAAAATTCCGTGGATGGACCAAATCCCCGGTCTCCTTGTGTTTGAGATCGTATCCTACCCCGTTACTCGATATGATAGAAAATGGATGCTGTATCGATCGGAGCACATTCTTCTCGGACAACACCTCCATCGAGACGATAGCTCGCCCATCACTCGCCATCAAGAGATCAAGGACTACTTCTTCGGGAGTCTTGCCCTGCAGAGTCGCGATTTCCGAGATACGACGTCTCGTGAGCATCTTTGAGAGCGTGGAGACAGCGATAATGACCTGGGAATAGTCGGTTTGGTTCTTCCTCATATCCCTGATAACGGCGAGATAGGTCTGGCGATCACGGAGTTGCTCAATCATCATCTTGCGCCCCTTTTCGGTCACCCATTCTGGGAGCAGCGTATAGAGGACCGATCCAGTTGAAGTATACGGATAGACATCAAACGTGACCGAAACATTATTGAGCGCGGCCGTTTCAATCAGATTGAATACTTCATCCATGAGGTGCCAATTTTGTTCGCCGACCGCCTTCAGATGTGAGATATGAATTGGGACCTTGGCTTCACGGGCGACGAGGAGTGCCTCTTCAACGGATTTGACGAGTCCTTCCTCTTCATCACGGACATAGGTTGCATAGATACCCCCTTCGGCTACAGCGGTCCGAGCCAGTTCCGCGAGTTCTCGGGCACCAGCTCCTCGGGCATGAGTATAGCGGAGTCCGGTCGAAAGACCGAAGGCCCCCTCTTTCATCGCCGACTTGAGAAAGCGCTCCATGATAGAGATTTCCTCGGGAGTAATCGTTCGAGTTTCATCCTTCATAGCACCGCGCCGTATCGTGCCATGACCCACGAGCGTCGCAAAGTTCACCCCTGGCTCCCGTCGTTCCACCTCACCCAAAAACTCGGCCATCGAGAGCCAGTTGAAGTTGATCCGCTCGACATCGGTCCATTTCTGGATAGAGCGTATGACACTCGGATCAGAGAGTGGCGCAAGCGATGACCCAGAGTTACCCCCGATAATAGTGGTCACCCCCTGGCGGAGCATACTCTCAAGCACTGGATCAGCGAGGAGCTGCCAGTAGGTATCCGAATGATTGTTCACATCAATAAATCCCGGGGTCACATACTGTGAGGCAGCATCAATCTCTCTCTCGGCTCGTTCATGCGAAAGGTCACCGAGAGCAACAATCTTACCGTCGCGCACGGCAACATCCGCCCGATACATGGGGCGGCCACTGCCATCGACGATAGTACCATTTTTGATGAGGAGATCGTACATGCGAGGTGATATGAGGACAAATTTTCTCTCTTTACTCGGCGCCAGGGACTATCTTCCCTATTTCTTCCATAAAGGCTTTGTCTTTTTGGAGTATCTTGGGTATCAGGGCCGTGGTATCGACGCCATCTTTCAGCTCCTTCACTTTTCCGAGAGCGATACTCTTGGCTTTGGCGAGGATGTCATCATACTCGGGCATCTGTGGAAGAACAAACCGGACGTTACGATAATCCTGCTTGACGGCTGCAAGCACAATCTCACCCGTACGCGCTTCAGGCAGCATCTCTGCGAGTACGCTTCCTCCCATCCGCTGCCCCTTGGTCATAACTACCTTCAGATTAAAATCACTGTCCTTCTTAAGTACATCCTTGTCAGCATAGTGCATAGCATAGGCGGGATCAATTTCTGCAACTGCGAGCATAAATGCCTTGTCGCGTTTGGCCGTACTCGGGAGAGTATCCAAAATCTTGCCCATGTTGTCGATATTTCTCTGCATCTCCGAGAGGGCTCGACCAAGGTCGCTCCCTGGATCAATGCTTGAGACAGCTATCCGATGTTCACCAAAATCCTCGTCGATTGCGACTGGCAAAATTGGTTCTGATTCTGTGGGGATGGATGGTTCTGCCACGGGTGTCTCGGGCGCTTCAGGGAGTGTCTCCTGGGGTGTAGTTACTGGTGCCGGCTCTGGCACAGTCGCTTCAGTAACTGGCCCTCCTTCAAGCAAAGCGAGCTTGGCCTCCCAGGTTTTCCGCTCCTCAATGAGATGAATCAATTCATCATCAGGCTTGTCGGGCGTAATGAGGGCATTGAGCCGAGCCAGTTCTTGTTCTGCCTCAGTCCGAGCGGCCAAGTGCTCAGCCGCGAGCTTGGCCTCGGCCTCCACTTTGGCGTACTCTGCTTTCAGCTCCGTGAGCTGTTTGCGCTCAGCCAAAAGCTGGAGCACCGCATCATCAGCAAGCGTACCAAGAGGAGTCGTAGCGATTTCCGCCAGTCGATTGTCGTATTCTGTTTCGGTCATACACGTACATTTAGATTCGTTCCGCCATTTCTACCAAACGATTCGAGTAGCCCCACTCATTATCGTACCACGCCACTACCTTCACCAGGTCGCCATCAATCACTTTGGTGAGTGAGAGGTCTACGATACTTGAATAGGGATTACCAATAAAGTCTGAGGAGACGAGTGGCTCATCCGTGACCGCAAGCACCTTGGTAAACCGTGCTTCTTTGGTGGCTTCACGGAGGACTGTATTGATTTCCTCCACGCTGGTTTTCTTTTTGAGGACAAAAGTGAAGTCCGTGAGCGAGACGACAATCGTCGGTACCCGCATCGAGTGACCATCGAACAAGCCAGCGAGTTCCGGTATGACCTGAGTCACCGCAATCGCCGCCCCAGTAGTGGTCGGGACGATATTATGTGCGGCTGCCCGGGCCCGTCGCAAGTCCTTGTGCGGACCATCCTGCAGCACCTGATCGGCGGTATATGAATGAATCGTCGTCATAAGTGCCTTGGCAATACCGAACTTTTCATGAATAATCTTGGCCACTGGAGCAAGAGAATTGGTTGTGCACGAGGCATTGGAAATAACCGCTTCACCCTGATAGGTTTCTTCGTTTACCCCCATGAGAAACGTTGGCACGGAATCATCATCACCCTTAGCCGGAGCCGAGAGGATTACTTTTTTGGCGCCAGCCTCTATATGCTGTGATGCCCCCGCCTTGTCGGTGAAGCGCCCGGTACACTCAAGCACCACATCAACGCCGAGCTTGCCCCACGGGAGCTTCTTCGGATCTGGTTCAGCGTAGACGGGGAACTCCTGGCCATCGACCACAAGCTTGCCGTCCTTGGCTGATACATCTCTCCGGTAGTGGCCATAGGCGGTGTCGTACTGGAGGAGGTGCGCCAAAATACTCGCGTCCGTCAAATCATTGATAGCGACGATTTCGACCGTGCCTTGTTCCAGCGCGATCTTGAACGCCGCTCGTCCAATCCGCCCAAATCCGTTGATTGCTACTTTTTTCATACCCATGTTCTTAATGCTTAATTCATCGGCTACGCTTTGCCGGCGCTCCCAAAGGCCTCCATCTTTCCTTTCACGGCTTCTTTGGTGGCCTCCTTGGCCTTACCCATCACCTTCCTGAGATCAGCTTCGTCTTCTGACTGGAGCACTTCACGCAATCCCCCGATAAAGGCGAGCCGGAGAGCGGTATCGACATTGAAACAGCTGATTCCTCGTTTGATGACCTCGGCCACTCGGCCATTGTGCCAGTCTGATGCCCCATGGAGTACGAGTGGGAGATCGACGAGCGCGGCGATAGATGACAACCGGTCGTAGTCAGGTTCACTGCGTTCTCGGAAGAATCCGTGCGCATTGCCGATAGCGACCGCAAGCGTATCGATCCCCGTCTCTTTGACAAACTGGGCAGCCTGATCCGGATCACTCATATACTTGCCCCACTCGACATCTTCCATCTGCATCTCCCCGATATAAGGGACATTGCCGAGCTCAGCCTGGACTACTACTCCCCGACTATGAGCAATATCGACAATCTTCTTGGTCATCATGAGGTTATCGACATATTCTTTGCGTGAACCATCATACATGACTGAGCCAAACCCAATTTCCATAGCCCGCTCCACTACTTCAAAACTCTTACCATGATCCAGGTGGATGCCAATCGGAATATCTGGCGCATAAAATTCGGCGATGTTTTTGGTGAGCTGATAGATGGCTCGACCTCCAGCATAGTCAAAGGTCTTCTCCGTCATCTGAACGATGACCGGGGAGGATGACTCTTTCGCTGCCTCAATAATCGCGCGCGTCGTTTCCAGGTTGACGGTATTGAATGCACCGACAGCATACCCACCGGCTTTGGCTTTTTCGAGCATTTCTTTCACGTTGGCTATCATACACGTAGTACGGTTAATACATTAAGCTTTTGATACGAGTGTGGCGTGTTCCTCAAGGATATTCATCATCTTCACAATTTCATAGGGAAAAAGACTTTCCCGGCCGACGAGCACCCCGTCCATACCAGCTTCCCAGGTCACTTGCGGGAGGAATGAACTCTTGACCGACCCTCCGTAGAGAATCGTAATTCGGTCCGCCAAATCGGAGTCAAACTCTTCGGTCAAAATCTTCCGCAAAAGTACCCGCACCTGGAGAATCTCCTGTGAGGTTGGCAGTGTATCGGTGCCAATAGCCCAACGTGGCTCATAGGCGACAATCACCTTTTCAGCCTGCAGCCGAGACAAACCCTCAAAGATACTTCGCACCTGTTGCTCTAGCACCCGGGCGGTATCATCCGCTCGCCGTTCCTCGGCCGTTTCACCAATACACACGATAGGAACGAGAAGATGCTTGAGCGCTGTGAGGGTCTTCTTTTTTACTACTTCATTGGTTTCCCCATGAATTCCTCGACGCTCACTGTGCCCGATAATCACCGAGGTAGCCCCGGCGTTCTTGAGCATCGTCGGAGAAATCTCGCCGGTATAAGCGCCACTCTTTTCCCAAAATACATTTTGCGCCCCGCTCTCTACTCCCGCGGGCAAATGCGTAAAATCCTGAAGATAGAGAAAAGGTGGACAGAGAATACTCTTCACTGCCGAATAGCGCCGATCCTTGATCTCACGCTTGAGTACGGCCATATACTGAAGTGCCTCTTCGCGCGAGAGCATGTTCATCTTGAGATTGCCAACGACATACATCATGATAGTACTATCTAGGAGACGAGTTTAGACCGGAGATATTCCGCTGCTGTTTCCGGTTCGATAGTAGAGACTTCGATACCTGTCGCCAGCTCAAAACCTCCCCACGTCGCCGTATGAGGTAGAATTTCAATATGCCACTGGTAGTGCGGATAGTCCCGCCCATCACAGGGCGCAGAGTGGATATAGAAATTGTAAGCAGGATCATTCAGTCCGGCATAGAGCGCCTGGAGAGCCTTTTGGAGTACCTCGGCACAGGCAAACTTTTCTTCTTCGGTAATCCGCTCAAAATAGGGGTTATTCCGCTTCCCGACAATCATCATCTCAAATGCGCCTCGCGAGGCAAAAGGACAAAAGGCAATAAAATGTTCGTTTTCAAAAACCACTCGCTTCTTCTCTTTACTCTCATACTCCGCGATGACCCGATACACTTTTTGCTTGTTGCTCTTGTAGTATCGTTCCGCTCCTTCGAGTTCGAGTTCAATATAGGGTGAAACCACGGGGATAGCCATGAGCTGAGAGTGCGGATGGGCGAGCGAAGCACCAGCTTCTTTACCATGGTTATGAATCACCTGGATGTAGTTGACGCTTTTCCGATTCATGAGCGCCAAAAAGCGATCCTGATAGGCATCGAGCACCTCGGCTACCTGCCAGGTTTCGAGGAGTGGGAGAGATCGGCGGGGATCACGGGTCACCACGAGTTCATGATACCCGACGCCATTCATCGCAAAATACGGCCCTTCTGAGAGCTCTTTTACTGGCTTGCCCCGAGAAAAGGCTGGAAATTTGTTGGGAAATACCCGGAGACTCCATTCCCCGTCGTCTCGCCGATAGATGAGTACATCCTTTTCTTGTCCACTCTCTTCTGGATGTTCGAAAGGATCAAATTCTTCGCGGGCCAAAACACGCTCGGCCTGCACAAAAGCATCCGGACGTTTGGCCCTACCAGTAGCTATCACCACCCAGTCACCTGTCACGATATCCTGACGAAGTTCTGATTCCGGTCCAGACTTTTTAGTTGTTTCTTTTTCCGCTGACATTTTGTTTTTTTACCCTGAGCTTATCACTGTCGGTCGTGACCGACGTGACGAGTCGAAGGGTCGATGTGTTGCTATTTGCTTTTTGTCTTCGTGTACTCTTTGATACGATACGCTCCCGTGAGAAGGCGCCACTTCGTCTTCGCCAAATCGATGAGTACCTGAATAAAGCCATTGGGACCAGTAAGTGACACCGTCGAGCCCTCTTCATTCATCCAGCGGACCGGCATCTGTTTCATCTTAAAGCCCAGTTTGACCGCGAGGATAATCAATTCAAAATCAAAACCGAAACGATTGACCACCATACGACTCGCCACCTGCTCAGCCGCTTCCCCGGTAAGTGCCTTGAAGCCACACTGGGTATCTGGGTAGCTCCAGAGTCCGAGCAGGATACGGATGAGCCAGTTGCCACCCTCTCCCATGATTTCACGATGTCTCGGCTGGTGGACTTGGATAAAAGAGCCCTCTATCTTGCGTGATCCGATCACGACGTCTACGCCCGACTCGAGCTGTGGGAGAAAAGTATCAAGGTGATTGATCGAGGTCGAACCATCAGCATCGAGAAACACTCGATATTTGCCTTTGGCTTCGAGCAGTCCCTGCCTCACCACATAGCCCTTGCCATGATTCTCGGCGTTGTCGATGACGCGCAGATTGGGGATCTGGAGGGCATAGTTCCGAGCCACTTCAGCAGTATTGTCGGGACTCCCATCCTCTACGACGAGTATCTCATAGGTATAGCTTTTACCCTTCAGATACTTGTCGATTTCGAGCAAATTGCGACCGATGCGCTCCCCTTCTTTGTAGGCCGGAATCACTACGGACAGATACGGTATTTCCATAGAAAAAATGACGGTTGAGTAAAACCTCCGAATTGCATTTGTATTGTACCACAAAAACACTCACCTCGACAGTTACACCGTACGGTCAAGCCAGGATTGGAGGAGAATGCTCGCGGCCTCTGCGTCGTCGTGAGTGGAGACGTGTTTTTCGCCCTTGGAAATGAGATTCTGCTGGGCCATTTTCGAGGTAAACATCTCGTCTTGGTATACTACCTGGACCGAAAAGCGCTCCGCTATCTGCTTCCCGAGTTTTTCAGCCTCATGCTCGCCTTGGTAGGCGTCACTCTGGTGTATCCCAATAACTACGGTACCAATTTCTTCTGTCTCAAAAAGCGCTCCAAGCACCTCAAGGAGTTTCCCATCGTTCGGAAAAACCCCATAGGCCATGGCCAAACGGGTTTCCTCATGAGCAAGCGCCACCCCTATTTTTGCTTTTCCCCAATCAAGACCGAGATAGTTACCCATAATTTTATAATCTGGTAAGCACCTCTGCGCCTGTATCAGTGATCACCACGGTATCCTCAAAGTGGGCTGAGAGTTTGCCGTCGGAGGTGATAAACGTCCAATCATCAGGTGCGATACGCACGGCAAACGTCCCAGCGTTTACCATCGGCTCAAGAGCAAGTGTCATCCCGGCCCGGAGGACAAAGTCCTGCATATGACGGGAGGTGTAGTTCGGCACCTGCGGGTCTTCATGGAGCTCGTGTCCCACGCCATGTCCAACCAGATCACGCACGACCGAAAAACCATTTGCCTCGACATAACTCTGCACCGCTCCGGCATACGCCGAAATAGGAGCGCCCGGCTTGAGTTCGGCGATACCGGAAAGGAGACTCTCCCTTGTCACATCAAGGAGGCGACTCGCCTCTTTGGAAACGGTACCGACCGCCATTGTCCGCGCCATATCAGACACCATTCCCTCAAAACGCATCCCGATATCGAGCTTGAGGAGATCACCTTCCTTCACGATACGATCGGCCCGAGGAATCCCATGGACTACTTCGTTGTTAAGCGAGACACAGAGACTGGCTGGAAAGGGACGACCGCTCCCAGCCCCATAGCCCTTAAATATTGGAGTACCACCCTCCGCTCGGATAAGTTTCTCCGCAAGCTCATCAAGCGCCAAAGTTGAGATACCTGGCTTTACGCTCGCCATTACCTCCTGAAGCACCTTGGCCAAACGCTCACAGGATTCCCGCAAGCGCTTTATCTCATCTTCAGTTTTGATCCATTTTTTTGACATGCTGATACGTACTAGTCAGGACGGACATGCTCGAGAATTTCCTTGAATACCTTGTATGTTTCCTGATTGCCATCAACATGGAGGAGTTGCCCTGTCCCCTCAAAATACTTCACGACTGGGAGGGTTTCCTCATGAAAAATCTGATGTCGTTTGCGCACGCCTTCTTCGGTATCATCCGCCCGCTGCATGATATGCCCACCACAGTAGCGGCAAGGCTTCTCGCTATCGATTAAGTTCTTGCCGAGGATATACGTACGTTTACAGCGTTCGCAGGCATAGCGCCGAGAGATACGTTCCACTGACACCGTCGCTGGCACATCGATAAATATCACTTTATTGAGGGTGCGTCCACTCTCCTTGAGGACATCCAATACCTTCTCTATCTGACTGTCACGGCGTGGAATACCGTCTATGAGCAGTCCCACTGTCTCCGGCACCGACCGTACCGCGTCGATAAGCACGGCAAACACGACATCGTCTGGCACGAATTCATGCCGAACATTGATAATGTCATCCACCTGACGGCCAAGGACAGTATCATGCGCTGCGACGGCACGCAATTCTGAACCGATATCGATATGAGCCAGATGAAGCGAGCTCTTCAAGAGCTCCGCCTGAGTGCTCTTACCACTCCCAGCTGAACCGAGCAAAATGTAGGTATCTCGTAGAGGCATATGTTTGAATATCGAAGAAAAAGTTTATTTTTGAGTACAGTTCGAAGCGCAAGCGAGGAATGCCTGCCTGCCGGTAGGCAGGGAGTAAGTGGTACTCCTAGTACCGTGTCCAATACCGGAGCTTGGAACGATGAAATGTGCCAAAAATAAACTTTTTCACTAAAAGGATTCGTAACTGCGCATAGTCAGCTGACTCTGAATGTGTTTGATGGTCTCAAGGACCACCGAGACGACGATCAAGATACTCACCCCACCGAGCGAAAAAGCCTGGATACCCGTCATACCCTGCACCACAAACGGGAGAACCGAGATAACACCCAAGAAGAGTGCTCCAGCGAGTGTAATGCGATTGATGATGTGGTAGAGATATTCGGCGGTCGTCGCTCCAGGACGAATCCCAGGGATATAGCCACCCTGCTTCTGGAGGTTCTCCGAAATCTTGACCGGGTCAAAGACAACGGCCGTATAGAAATAGGTAAAGATGACCACGAGCACGAAGTACGCAATGCCGTACACCCACTGGTTCTGAAGCCAGGCACTCACCGATATGGCTATCTCCGCTACTTTGACATTGGCACTCTGCGCCAAGAAATTCGCCACCATCGTCGGGATGAGAATAATCGACACCGCAAAAATAATCGGGATGACACCGGCCTGGTTCACCTTGAGTGGCAGATGAGTCGCTGAGCCACCGTACACCTGAGCCCCCCTCACTCGCTTGGCATACGCCACCGGAATGGTCCGCTGTCCTTCATTGATAAAGATAACGCCGGCGATCGTCACTGCCGCCAAGGCCAAAAATATGAGGTAGGTAAATATCTGTGATGGATCCCAGGTCGAGAGGAAGCGCGAGACACCAGTCGGCAGACTCGAGACGATACCAGCAAAAATAATCATAGAGACGCCATTCCCGAGACCCTTCTCGGTGATGAGCTCACCGAGCCACATAAGGAAGATGGTCCCCGCGGTCGCTGAGATGATGATCACTACCATATTGAAAACACTGATATCGCCCAAAATATTCTGCGAACGGAGGAGCGAGAGCATGCTAAAAGACTGGAGTGCCGCGAGAGGCACCGTGAGGAAGCGCGTCCACATATTGAATTTCTGACGCCCCTGTTCTCCTTCTTCCTTGTAGAGTCGCTCGAGTGCCGGTACGAGTGTCGTCATGAGTTGCATGATAATCGACGCCGTGATATACGGGGCCACTCCGAGGAGTACGATAGAGATATTGGAGAGTCCACCACCAGAAAAGATGTTCAAGAGTCCCAAAAAGGCATTCTCCTCAAACAATCGCTTGAGCGCCAAAACATCCACTCCGGGAAGAGGGATGTTGGCTGCCAGGCGGTAAACCACCAAAAGGGCCAAGATAAAGAGAATCTTGTTTCTCAGTTCCTTGACTCTAAATATATTGGAGAAAGTCTCGTTCATGTATACAGTATAGCTCATTTCAAGCCCCCGTTAAAGGGCACAGAATGAACTGCCAATTAGGCCGTAAAGGCTTTTTTGGCGGTCTCGGAAGCGAGGACATCGGCTCCGAGTGAAAGTTTCTTGGAAAGAGTTCCCGTGGCGACGATCTTGACGCCTTCATGGAGAGCCTTTTTGTCGACCACGCGCTTCTCCACGAGGAGGGCTCGGGTCACGACATCACCATCAGAGAGCTTCCGATCGAGCTCTGTCAGAGTAACGGTGTGCTTTTTGGCATGAATAGACTTGAAACCACGCACTTTCTTCATGCGCTCCAAGAGGGTCGAGCGACCACCTTCAAAGAGAGGGTCCACAGAAGCACCGGTACGAGACTTTTGGCCATTCGATCCACGACCGGCGGTCGTGCCCTGTTTGCCACCGCGTCCGATACGCTTGCGCTCTTTCTTCTTGGCTACTTTGAGTTCATGAATTTGCATAGTCGTTCATTTATGACAGATAGGCTTAGGCTGCTACTACGGGAGCCTCGACCTTCTCATCCTTGGGAGCCTTGGGCACCCGCGGAGCCTTGAGCATCTGGAGGGCCTTCACCGTCACACGAGCGACATTGAGAGGATTCGATGCACCAAGCGATTTGGACACGATGTCTTTCACTCCAAGGAGATCCACTACTGAACGGACCGCCCCACCAGCGATGATACCCTGACCGAGCGAAGCGGGCTTGAGGAGCACCTTGGCACTCCCGAGCTTGGCCGAGACATCGTGGGTGATTGTCCCGTTTAACAGTTCAATCGTCACCATGTTTTTCTTGGCATCATTGTAGGCCTTCTTGATAGCGTCAGAAACATCAGATCCCTTAGCGACACCGACCCCGACCTTGCCACGACGATTCCCGATAACCAGCGTAGCACGAAAACGGAAACGACGACCGCCCTTGACCACGCGGGTCACGCGCGCCAAATTGAGAAGTTTCTGATCAAACTCCGGCTTCTCCCGACGTGCCATTCTTTTCCCTTGCTTTGCCATACGATTATAGTGTACGAATCATGGTTACTCTAGAGGATGATACCACCGAGACGGAGCGCCTCAGCGACTGCCTTGACTTTGCCGTGGTAGCGATAGCCAGAACGATCAAAGACAACTTGTTTGATACCCTTGGCCTCAAGTGTGGTAGCCAAAAGGGCTCCCACTTTCCCGGCGCTCTCTACCGTATTCTTCGGCGACTTGCCGAGATCAGCGAGTTTGGCGTGAGCCAAGGTCTTTCCGATGGTATCATCGATAGCCTGGACCGAAAGACTCCGGAGACTCCGAAATACCGTGACCCGAGGACAGAGGGCCGTGCCAGAAATCTTGGCGCGAATACGACGCTTACGCTCGAATCGCTTCACTTTTTTTACAACTTTCTTTAACATAGTTCTCAATATTATTCCGGACGATGTATCACGCTTTAGGCAGCGGCCTTCTTCCCTTCCTTACGTCGTACGATCTCACCGGCGTAACGGAATCCTTTGCCCTTGTATGGTTCGACCGGCTTCAACTTGCGCACTACAGCAGTAAACTCTCCCACCTGCTGCTTATCAGAGCCCGTCACCTTGAGCGTGTTCCCCTCCACTACGGCAGTGATACCCTCTGGGAGTACCATTTCAACCGGGTGAGAAAATCCGAGAGCAAGAACCAATTTCTTCCCCTGGAGGTTCATGCGATACCCCACACCATTGAGCTCCAACACCTTTGTAAACCCGGTGGTGACCCCTTCGATCATATTGGCAATGGTTTTGGCGGTCGTACCCCACAGCGCTCTTGCGACTTTGGTTTCTCCGACCTTGGCAATTTCTACCATCCCCTCACCGACTGTCACTTTGACTTCACGACGATGCTCAAACAAGAGTGTTCCTTTCGGGCCCTTGACCGATACCATGCGTTTGTCGAGTGTGACCTCAACTCCGGCTGGGATAACGACTGGTTTTTTTCCAATTCTACTCATAGGTATATTGCTCTAAAAACTACCACACTTTACAGAGATACTCTCCACCGAGACCCTTGGCAAAAGCCTCGCCACCAGTCATCACTCCCTGAGAAGTCGAAAGAATAGCGATCCCGTATCCATTTTTGACCTTCTTCACATCGTTACTCTTCACATAGATACGGCAACCTTGCTTGGAGACACGGGTGATTTCACGGATAGCCGGCATCTTCTTGGTCTGCGAAACGGTCGTATACTTGAGCCAAACGCACAGTGTGTCCTTTTCATTTTCGGTCTGCTTTTCGACGCGCGCCACAAAACCCTCACGCTCAAGAATCTGAGCGATCACGTACTTGATTTTGGAAGCAGGAAATGCCACCTGAGACAGACCGGCGGCCTGGGCATTTCTGATTCTCGTCAACATGTCTGCGATTGGGTCAAGCATAGTCTTCTTTCACTTAAGAGCTCTTTTATACTACCAGGAGGCTTTCTTCACTCCCGGGATCTCACCGGTTGAAGCCAGCTCGCGGAAACAGATACGACAGATGTCGTACCGGCGCAAATATCCTCGCTTCCGACCACACTTCCAACACCGTCTCACGATACGGGTAGAGAACTTCGGCGTCTTCAGTGCTCTCGCTTGGGTAGATGTCTTTGCCATAATGCTTTATTTATCGTTAGTGTCACTCACTCGAAACGGTACACCGAGATGACGAAAGAGTGCCTTTCCTTCTTCGGTATTTCTTGCAGTCGTCACCACATTCACCTGAAAACTGAAAATGTGCTGGACTTTCTCTGGAACAATTTCTGAAAAAATCGTGTGATCCTTGATACCGAGGTTCAGGTTGCCCGCGTGGTCAACCGACGTTTCGGTCACTCCCTGGAAGTCACGGACACGAGGGAGAGCGATGAGGAAGAGGCGATCCAAGAAGTCCCACATACGCTTACCATGGAGTGTCGTCCGGGCTCCGATTTCGAGATCCTCACGAATCTTGAAGCCAGCGATAGCCTTGCGAGCCTTGGTCAAGAGCACCTTCTGACCAGTGATGGCCTCAAGCGACGCCACTACTTCGTCCACGCGCTTCTGGTCCTTCAAAATCTTACCAATACCAACGTTCACAATCACCTTGGACAGGCGAGGCATAGCCATAGGGTTCTCAATCTTGAGATCCTTTTTCATGGCCGGAACGGCTTTCTCGGTATAGGTTGTCTTCACTGATGGGGTTTTCATAATTGCATCTTCCTTTAGAGGGCTTTGTTGGCGCGCTTGCTCATGCGAATCTTCTCGCCACCTTCGATCTTGTACCCAATGCGGGTCGGCTTATTGGTGTGAGGGCAGACGACCATGACATTCGACACATGGATTGGGGCTTCCTTTTCGATTCGTTCCCCCTTGGCACCATCGCGCTTGGCCTGCACATGACGCTTCATCATGTTGGCACCCTTCACGATCACCTTGTCGAGAGCTGGGATCACGGAGAGGACTTCACCTTGAACACCCCTGCTCTTGCCGGTCATCACCTGTACTTTGTCGCCTTTCTTGATCTTCATAAGTGTATGGAAAACGTGATACTTACAGGACTTCCGGCGCGAGCGAAACAATCTTGGCAAACCCCTTCTCGCGGAGTTCCCGTGCTACCGGACCAAAGATACGTGTCCCCTTCGGATCGATGAGGTTCGTATCAAGGATAACGGCTGCATTTTCGTCGAAACGGATATAGGAATTATCCTTGCGTCGGTATTCTTTGACCTGGCGAACAATAACTGCTTTTACTTTGTCACCCTTCTTCACCATGCCACGCGGTTCAGCCACTTTGACTGAGGCCACGACGATATCACCAAGCCCCGCGTAGCGGCGACGGGTCCCGCCGAGCACCTTGAAACATTCGATGACTTTCGCACCGGTGTTATCAGCAACTCTTAATCTGGATTCTGCTTGGATCATAGTAACGACGTTTTAGTAAAAACTCTTTAGGCGATGATGGTGTGACGTTTGTCCTTGCTCATCGGCCGACACTCGATAAACTGTACAGGGGTTCCGATGGCGTAGGCGCTACTGTCTTCCACGTGTACCTTGTACTTCTTGGAGGAGCGGTATTGCTTCTGATACTTCGGATGAGCCTTGATAGTATCGACCTTCACCACGATGGTCTTTACCATGGCATTGCTCACCACCACACCCTGCATGGTTGGGGCTTTGCTCACTTTCTTTGTTGGTTCCATGGTCTTCATATGATGATGGCTATTTGGTGACTTCCACTTCGACTGGGGCGACGACCACTCCCTCTACTTCGGCAAGCGTCTCTAGCGTAAGGAGGCGAGCGATGTCTTTCTTCATCTTGCGATAATCGCCGTGATTCTTGGCTTCGCGGGTCGACAAATCAAAACGCAATTTGCGTACTTTATCGGAGAGCTCAATAAGAGCCTTGTCCCGTTCTGCTTCAGATTTTTCCCGCCATTCACGTGCTTTCATAAAACTGTTTTCAAAATTGGAGACTACTGCTTGACGATAAACTTGGTTTTGATAGCGAGCTTGTAGGCGGCGAGGCTCATCGCCTTCTCGGCTGCCAAGCGAGGGATACCATCGAGCTCAAAGAGGACTTTACCGGCTTGGACCTTGGCGACAAAATGGTCGACACTTCCTTTTCCTTTACCCATCGGGGTCTGTTCACCCTTCTTCGTCATTGGTTTATCAGGGAACACTCGAATCCACACCTTGCCACCACGCTGAATAGAGCGAGTCATAGCACGACGAGCGGCTTCGATCTGACGTGCAGAGATGAGCCCCTCTTCCATCGCCTTCAGTCCGAAACTTCCAAAACTGACGTTGGTTCCGGACGTCGCAGGCTTGCCTGACCAGCCTCCACGCTGGACCTTGCGATGCTTAACTTTTCTTGGCATTAACAGCATAGGCGTTTGTTACAGAGCGGTACTAAATTTTTCTCCCTTGTAAATCCACGTTTTCACTCCAATCACTCCGTAGGTCGTTCGAGCTTCAGTACGAGCAAAATCGATATCGGCGCGAAGTGTATGGAGAGGGATCTTACCGCGAGAGAGCCATTCACGACGCGACATTTCGGCACCACCGAGGCGTCCGGAAATTTCAATCTTCACTCCCTGAGCTTCCTTGTTTCCTTCTACCTGATCGAGCATACCCTTGAGCACCCGACGAAATGGCATACGCTTTTCGAGCTGTTCAGCCACCTGCTGACCGACGAGCATAGCGTTCAACTCAGCGTTCTTTACTTCCTGGACATCCACCTTGAGCTCCATCTTCTGTCCAGCAAAGAAACGCTTCTTGATGACGCGAGTCAGGTCTTCGATACCTGTACCACCACGACCGATGAGGACACCGGGGCGCGAGGTATGAATAGCGAGACGCACCACATTGGCCGAGCGCTCAATCGTCACACTCGCGATAGCAGCGGCCTTCCATTTGGTCGTGATGAACTGACGGATCTCAATGTCCTTTCTCAGTTGATCTCGATACGTCTTCTTGCTCCCAAACCAGCGTGATTGCCAGTTGGTCGTGATACCGAGACGGATGCCAGTTGGGTGTACTTTGTTGCCCATATTGCTTTACGTGTGCTTTAGTTTACGAGGATTTTCGCTGAAACATCTTCTTTACTACCTTGCTGCCTGTTGACTTGTCGCCTCGGAGCATTTCTTTCTTCAGTTCCGGCTTAGCGACTTGCGGCTTGGTTTCTTTCTTATCTGTCTCTTCTTCCTCTACGGTTTCGACGGTGACGGCTTTGGGCTTGGGTTGTTTCTTTTCGGTCCGATTCTTACCTTCGATACGCTCTTCGAGAATAATCATGACATTGGATCCACGACGGATGAGCGGTGTCGCTCGGCCAAAGGCGCGAGGCAACCAGCGTTCAAGCCGCAAACCATCGCCGACCCGAATCGCCTGGATATACAGGTTCTCGGCATCCAGACCAAAGTTGTTGGTCGCATTGGCGATAGCACTCGTTAGGAGGGTATGAAGTGGCTTGGCCGACTTCTTGACCTGCTTGTCGAGCTGGATGAGCGCCTCACGAGTGTCGACACCGATGAGGGCATGAGTAAGCAAGCGTACTTTACGCGGAGCGATGCGGAGGTTGTTCAGGGTTGCGTGTACTTTCATAGGTTCGATTACTTCTTGCCAGCCGGAGCAGCGGTAGCGGATTTAGCAGCTTTCGCGGCATCGAGCTCGCGTTGCTTGGCAGCAATTTCAATTTCTTTCTGCATCTTCCCACCATGACGACGGAATGTGCGGGTCGCTGCGAATTCTCCGAGACGATGACCAACCATTTCTTCGGTCGTAAACACCGGGATAAAATCTTTGCCATTGTGGACCCCAAAGGTAAACCCTACCATCTCCGGAGAGATGACACAAGCACGCGACCAGGTCTTGATGACCTCGCGATCACCGAGCTTTTTCCCTTCGAGCTTTTTGAGGAGCCGTGGGTCGACGTATGGACCTTTTTTGAGACTTCGTGACATAGATTTCTTCTTGAGAATAGAATACTACTTCTTGGTACGACGGCGGACGATATACTTACTGCTCTGGTTCTTCCGACTGCGGGTCTTCTTGCCGAGTGCCGGCTTACCCCATGGAGTCTTCGGATGCATACCAATCGGCTGACGTCCTTCTCCACCACCGTGTGGGTGATCGACTGGGTTCATCGCGCTTCCACGGACGTGTGGGCGACGGTTCAGCCAGCGACTGCGACCGGCTTTCCCGATACGCTCAGCACTGTGTTCGAAGTTACTGACCTGGCCGAGCGTGGCGTAACAGTCCTTGCTCACGAGACGGATTTCTCCAGAAGCGAGCTTGATCTGAGCCATCGGACCATCGAGTGCCATGAGTACGGCCTGTGAGCCAGCACTCCGTACGATCTGGCCACCCTTACCAATCTTGAGTTCAATATTGCAAATAGTGGTACCAGCCGGGATGTTCTTGAGGAGCATACGGTTCCCATTGACGACCGGGACGCTCTCACCAGAGAGGACAGTGCCACCCTGCTTCATACCGTCAGTAGCGAGGATGTAGCGCTTCTCACCATCAGCATAGTGAACGAGTGCGATGAGGCCAGAACGGTTCGGGTCCTTCTCCAAATGAGCAATCTTTCCTGGAATATCAAGTTTGTCCTGGCGGAAGTCAACCACCCGATAGCGACGCTTGTGTCCACCACCTTGGTGCCGGGTAGAAATCTTACCATGAGAACGACCGCCCCGCTTCTTGTAGGCTGCCAACAGAGACTTCTCCGGCGCTTTGTCGGTGATACCCTCAGGCTTAACCACCGACATATTTCGGCGTCCAGCATTATTCTTTTTGTAGATCTTGATTGCCATAGGAGTTCCTTACATGCCTGCCTTAAACAATTCAATCGCCTGTCCTTTCACTACCGTCACAATCGCCTTCTTCACAGCGGCCTTGCGCCCGACGGTTCGGTTTTGCCCGGAGATGCGAGTCTTGGCTGGGAGACGGACGATATTGACTGCCACCACATTGACGCCATAGACCTCTTCCACCGCACGCTTCACTGACTTCTTGGTTGATGTCTTGGTCACTTCAAAAACATATTTGTTTGAAGCGTTCATGGCATACGCCTTTTCGGTGATACGCGGACGGGACAAGAGACGAGTAGCAAGCGGGCTCTCTTTGGGGGTGAGCTTGCGGAGCGTCTTTCCGGCTTCAGTTGTCTTATCAAAAATTGCCATAGGATTGCTTATTTCTTGCCCGTATTATTCCACGAAGCAAAGCGCTTCTCAAGGACAGCGATACTTGCTTCCGACATGAGGATATACTCGTGATCGAGGAGCTGCATCACATTCAAGTTTTCTGTCAGGGTATGGTCTACCTTGGGGACATTGCGGGACATGAGAGCGGTAGAGAGTTCTGGCACTGCGAGTGCAAACGTCAGACTCTTGCCGGCGATGCCGAGAGCACGGAGCGTCTCTGCAAAACGCTTGGTTTTCTTCTCTTCGTAAGAAAGAGCATCGAGGACAACCAATTTGCCAGCCCGGACCTTTTCAGAGAGAGCAATCATGACGGCCTTCTGGCGCATCTTGGCAGTCGTATTTTTGGAAAAATTGCGTTCCTTAGTCGGACCAAAGGTGACACCACCCTTGCGCCACAGTGGACTCCGAGTAGCACCAGCACGAGCCCGGCCTGTTCCCTTCTGACGCCATGGCTTGATACCCGATCCCGATCGTTCCCCACGATCCTTGGTATGAGCGATAGCGACACGGCCGTTCGCTGAGAGTGCGACGTACACCTGATGGAGGAGCGTATCATTCGATGGCAACGCAAAGACTGACTCGTTCAAAGAGAGTTCTTTGACATCGGCTCCGGAGATATTTTTGACAGTAACTTTGGACATACAGTTTCGTTAGTTCACACCCATCACTTTGACGACACGGCCATTCACTCCTGGGACTGCCCCACGAACACCGATCAAACCCTCAGCCTCATTGACATAGACGACAGAGAGATTGAGTGCGGTCATGTTTTCACCACCCATGCGACCAGCCATACGACGGCCCTTGATGACGTGTTCTGGGAAAGTAGCCCCGATACTTCCAGGCTTGCGGATATCGTGTTTACGTCCATGACTCGTCATCTGACCACCGAATCCATGACGCTTCACGACACCCTGGAAACCCTTGGACTTGGTAATACCAGCGACATTCACTTTGTCACCGACCGCAAACTGCGAGACCGTGATAGCACCAGCTACTGGGAACTTCTCAAGTTCCTTGGCCAGTTCCTTCTTGGCTTCAGCTCGGTTCTCGAGGGTAATGGCTCGGTCAATGCGGAACTCCTTACGGACCGTTTTCTTGGCGGTCTTCTTGGTCTCTACCTGAACAGCCAAGTAGCCATCCTTTTCAATCGTACGAGTAGCCGTCACCGTGTTCGCATCGCAGGCGATAAGGGTCACGTTCAAAGCACCTTTCTCTTCATCGAAGAGGGTCGTCATTCCAAGTTTTTTTCCGATAATGAATTTCATCGCCGTATGATAACCTTTTTACACAAAAAAACTGGGCTGTAAAGCGCGCCAGTTTTTCAGACTTTCTGAAACTTGGTTCGCTTAGTATCACCACTTCTCACCTCTACACCTTCAAATGAAGTGGGACTTGAACGATCGTCACTACATCTTTATCTCCACATCGACTCCGGCGGGAAGATCAAGATTCGTGAGGTTGTCTATTGTTTTTGCTGTTGGGTTGATGATATCGATCAGACGCTTGTGAATCCGCATCTCGTACTGGTCTCGTGAGTTCTTGTGTACGAAGGTGGAGCGATTGACCGTCACCTTGTGGATCTCAGTCGGCAGTGGTACAGGGCCCACAATCAGAGCACCGGTACGCTCGGCCGTCTCCACAATCTTGCGGGCAGACTGGTCGATCACCTTGTGATCGTACGCCTTGATCTTGATTCTGACACGCAGATTCTGCGTTGTTTCGGTCTTTTTCATTGCGTTCATTATATCTATATCTGATCCCTTTTTCAAGAGAACTATTGTGGGGGCAATCCGTATTGCCCTCCACTGTAGTTACCTGGAAATCTACTTGGTAATCTTGGTTGCGACACCGGCACCGACGGTGCGTCCACCCTCGCGGATGGCGAAGCGCATACCTTCTTCCATGGCGACCGGGGCCAAGAGCTTAATCTTGAGCTTGACGGTATCGCCTGGCATCACCATTTCGGTTCCTTCTGGCAATTCTACCTCACCAGTCACGTCAGTCGTGCGGATGTAGAACTGTGGCTTGTAGCCCTTGAAGAACGGGGTATGGCGTCCACCTTCTTCCTTG
The DNA here is from genome assembly GCA_964444815.1 of uncultured Bdellovibrionales bacterium. Taxonomy (GTDB): domain Bacteria; phylum Patescibacteriota; class Minisyncoccia; order Moranbacterales; family UBA1568; genus UBA1568. Next base: position 22,246 of record CAYUIR010000005.1, read on the forward strand.
GAGAGGACGTAGACCTCACCATCGAATTCGGTGTGTGGAGTGATGCTGCCTGGCTTGGCCAAAACCTGACCACGCTCGACATCTTCCTTCTTGATACCACGGATGAGGAGGCCGGCATTGTCACCAGCGGTTCCCTTGTCGAGTTGCTTGTTGAACATTTCGATACCGGTCACTACCGTCTTGGCTGTGTCACGGATACCGACGATTTCTACTTCTTCGTTGATGTTGACGACACCACGCTCGATACGACCAGTGACGACCGTACCACGACCTTCGATCGAAAAGATGTCTTCGATAGGCATGAGGAACGGCTTGTCGAGGTCACGGACTGGCTGAGGAATCTTGGTGTCAAGAGCTGTCATGAGATCAAGGATTGGCTTGGCATCAGCTTCGTCAGCGCTCTTCGACTCCAGGGCCTTGAGAGCACTACCACGGACGATAACGGCGTTGTCACCGTCAAATTCGTACTTGGAGAGGAGTTCACGGACTTCTGCTTCGACGAGGTCAATCAATTCTGGATCATCCACCATGTCTACCTTGTTCAAGAAGACGACGATTGCAGGGACACCAACCTGGCGGGCCAAGAGGATGTGTTCGCGGGTCTGTGGCATCGGACCATCAGTCGCAGACACTACGAGGATAGCACCGTCCATCTGGGCAGCACCAGTAATCATGTTCTTGATGTAGTCAGCATGCCCTGGACAGTCAACGTGAGCATAGTGGCGAGCATCGCTCTCGTACTCACAGTGTGAAGTCGAGATGGTGATACCACGCTCTTTTTCTTCCGGAGCCTTGTCAATTTCATCGACACTTTTCTCCTTGGCAAATCCCTTCATGGACATGACGTGGAGGATAGCCGCGGTGAGGGTCGTCTTGCCGTGGTCAACGTGGCCGATAGTACCGACGTTTACATGGGGCTTAGAACGGTTGAATTGCTCTGCCATAACCTTTTATTCAAACGAATTATGAGTCACTTAAATGCACTTGTTTTTCTATCGACTCTCCCCGTCCGAAAACGAAAAAAGCTCGAGAAAAAGCGTCACTCGCTATAATATCAACTCATTCAAATACTGTCAACCCCGCACCTTTTCCGAGGAAAGTCTGCGCCTAAAGGAAGGTGTCAGGCGTAGCCGTCTATCGGCTTATATTCCCAATTGTCACCATTTTTTTATCGAAAAGGTGCGGGGTCAACCCCACACCGATTCAGACTTCGGCACTTCCAGTTTTTCTGCAAAAAAAAGACCCCGACGAATTGTCCGGGGCGAGTGGGCGCCGTTGGCGCCGAAAGCATCACCGGTGCTTGGCTGATGCTGGCTTTTTGGCCTCGTAGGCCTTGATCTTTTCTGCAAGCGTCCTGTGGTCGGCGACCGCCTGCTTGCGAGCAGCTTCGGCTCGCTCGAATCTCACAGCCAGATCCTTCTTCTTGGCAATCTCTACGGCGAGGTCGGTTCGAAGACGGGCGGCTTCGGCGTTGCCCTGCCGCAGATTGGCACGCAACTGGCTGAGCTCGATTTGAGCCGCCTGCTCGCCTTCTTCAAAGCCTTGTCTGATCAGGCTATCACGCCAGCTGGTGATGCACAGCATCAACAGTGCGAACAGCGCAACCCCGACAAGCAGCCGGGTCACTCGCTGAAACGGGGTTCGCTGCCCCTTGATTTTGGCATCCGAAACGCCATTTTCTGGAAAGCGGCTATGAGCCGCTGCGACTGCCGTCATGGAAGCCTCCAATTCTGTAACCCAGAAAGAAAGTGACACCGCGCCACTCTTTAGCCTTCCAAGTTACCTACGACAATACTTGTATTTACCGGTAAAGTCAAGAGTGCTCATAAAAAAACCGACTTTCGCCGATTGACCCTTGCCTTTTCCCTCTTCACGTTCCCCCTTCCCATAAATACAAATGTTCTAACGACCGTGATACAATTTGTACACTCTATCAATTCGGAAAGAAAAAAACCGCGCTGCCAGTAAGTGGACTTCGCGGGAAATTACTCAGAGAAGAACTCTGTAGACTAGCGGATTTCCTTCAACACCTCACCCCATGTTCCTTTGAGAAAGTAGTGCCTTTCAAGACTGTCCCGTATTTCCAAAAAAACCTCTCTGAGATGCTTCTTTTCACTAGGCCCGATAGAGCGAACCATTGAAAGCAGGGCATCGGCGTTATTTCTGTCAATAAATAGCTTGGCCTTATTGGAAACGTACTCTCCCCAAATCGTTCCCCTCATCAGCTCAATATCAAGAGGAATGTCCACGATTTGACACATACCCTCGATTTTAGCGAGATACTGAAGCACATACGCTGGATCTTTTTCCAAAAGAGACGAGTGGATACCGTCACTCCTATCCAGGATATTATCTCTTATCGCCTTTTCAAAACTTTGCTTTTCTTCATCTGTCAGTCTCATCTCTGCAAATTCAGTAAGAGAAATACGATCCATATTCTCTACACTAAAAGCATCCCCTGAAACTTCCAGTATAGCCACTTGCACCATTGGGTTTTTATCAAAAGCTTTTTTTCTTCGGATAATATCAGGAAGTTTATCATCAAGATTGGTAAATTTTGATTTGTGAGAAAATTCTGGCTGTGAAAAAAACGGGGAGCGAACAACGCGTCGTAGCCCCTGATACGTTTCGTACTTTTCTTTTCCTGCCTTCCATATCATGTACTGCTTTATTTTTTTGTAGTCCAACGGATCAAAAAGAAGCATGGCAGAATGGAGATCTTCCGAGAGATCCTCTTTCTCAGCGAAAAAAAAGAGATCCGCGAGTTCGATGTAAAACTTGTGACTCTCTTCCTTGAGTCGATCACGCGCTTCCCCGAGCCTCTTATTCACAAACTCATGCATCCGGTAATAATCCTCCCGAGCCTGTTCGTCTTCTCCCTCAAGCATTTTTGTAACCGATGCGTCATTCCGAGGATTTCCACCGCTCCCCCACTGAAGTGACGAGAAAATGTCGACATAAATAGAAAAATCTGATGAAAACACCCCTTTCGCCAACCCTTCATAATTGGCAATCACCTCGTTTTTGATGCCAGAGAGGTAGCGCTCCCAAATCGACTCTTGTATCCGACGGAACTCTCCTTCGATGAAATCTTCCGAGAGACCCTTTCCAATCATTCCGACAGCCTTGTCTATCATGCCCCGCGCATCCTGCTTCCCAAAAATCCGTGCCTGCTCGAAGTCGAAAAATGTTGCAAACAAAGCGTGCTTATTCTCATGGTGTACTATCATCCGCTCTTGCTCGCTATCAGGGTTTCTTTGCACCACACTCACTATTCCACCACCATAATGAACGCCTCGTCCAGACCGTTTCACATACTCGTCCCACGTTTGGGGGCTCACGATATAGGTAGCATTGACATCAGAAAAAATAACCTCTTCATAAGGCATTCCAGACAACTCTGACTTCTCATCGACCAGATACTGAGCCGGATTTTCTCGGCATGCTTTAAGCTCTTTGGCACGATAGTGCAGCAAATCAACCCCTACTTGTATCCTTCGAAGAAACACGACGTTAGGGTCTTGGGTGATAGCACCAATCCTCTGGCGTAAGCCAGCCATCTCTTGCTCCGATGCTTCTAGTTTCAACTCAAGCTCTGTCTGTGTATCAGACGACACCTCTGCGTTTGCAATCAACCTTTTCAAGTCCCCTATCTCACGATGCACAACATATACTTGTCCCTCCAGCCTATCCCACTCTTTCAAAAGCGCCTCGGCGTGAGGGGATTTTGCCAGTTCCTCATTATAGTGCTGGTGCACTTTTTCAGCGAGTAGCCCACTCTCACCATATTCTTCAACAAGGTCTTCGACAGCCCGGATTCTTGATAGCGCACTCTCCAGCTTCAAGTATGGCTTATCCCGCCATTTTTCCGTCACTTCAGGAGACGGAGGCACTGAATCCTGTTGAGCAGGCGCAGCAGGAATAGGCATTGTTTCACTCATACGGTATTTTTTTAAAATACGTCTTTCTTCCTATCTTGAATCAAGGCTTCAATTTCTTCGATACTCCTTGTTAAATCTTTATCTCCCCAGCGACTATAAATAGTGATTTTATTTTCCGTCATCACCCTTTTAAATTGGCTCGCTAATTTGGCTAACGTAGCAATATCAGATGCCTCGTCAATGTCAATCAAGATTGGAATAACAATACTCCTCTCCTCAGCTGGTATCCGCCTCGCTCCCTCCAATAGCTCAGCGCATATTTTCTTCTTCCTCGCATCCTGATCCACATCCAACTCACGTCCTTTTACTAGTTCTTTGTTTCCTTTCACCCCATCCTCTGCATATTTATCAGCAATCAAAACTTGGCTCAACCCATGTCCTGTTTTTTCTATGGCTTCATAGATCTCACTCAAATCAACCTTGTTCATATCCACCGACCTATACAACCTCTGGTATTCATTATCCCATTCCACAATGACTCTCAAATACTGTTTGAGCATGTCATTCTGAAAGCGCGCCTGCTCAGCTGTGTCCGCCTGTTCAAGTAATACCGTCGCTTCCTCCATTTTCTGAGAAAGTGTTTTCAAAACGAAAGCATGTTCCAACTCACCCATCCTTTGTTTATTTAACTTGGCCATGAATGTGACTAACATTCCCTGTTCATTCCAGTAGTCCCGAAAAAGTTTCCCAAGAACCAGTGACAGTGGTCCTGTCGCACTCACCTCCACGGTTGAGCGCAATTGTTCCATGGTAGAGTCAAATCGTTGCTTGAACCCTCTTTGGATTTTTTGTAGCTTCACATCCTCAATAAAAGGATCAACGACCCCCAAGTGAGCTAAAAGCGCGTGAGCAGCTTGTCGAAAAACCCGGCACGCCTCTGCTTTTTTCAACATGACCTCCTGTGACAGTGTCTCACTGCCCTGTTCGCCACCTTGTTTTAGAACATTCGGAATTTTAATCTCAAAATCAGCTTCACTGATAACGCCTTTTCGTTCGAAGTTGCCCTCCTGAGCATACATCTGCTCACTCGTATCACCTGGCAAGGGAGAGGGCTCTCGTATTGCCATAGGCAGGCTGTCCGAATTTGGTGTTCTTCTTCTTTCTTTATCTGCCACTGGGGCAACCGAAGGAGCTTCTCCGAACCTCATACAATTACGATGAAAAATTATTAGACTATAACACCCTATTAGCTTAATTTCTAACGACCCGTTGGCGCCGAAACATTCGCGAAGTCCCACTCGCCTTTATTATTCTTTGACATCATAACATCACAAGCATACTGATCGGGAAAATCATTTGTTCCACTGTTGACCATAACAGTAATTGCATGATCACTGTCTCCTTCCTTACGAACTCCTAAAATTTGAATTTGATGCCCAGGCCCAGTGCCATTTCCATAAGATGCATCGCTATCGTGACCATTCAATTGCTCTTGAATAAGTTTCCCAATTGCCATCCCCTCCTCCTTGCTCAAATTAATAGCCTCAAACTTACTCACCGCGTACAAAACTTCAAGACTAGCAGGCTCTACTGTAGCTCCTGATTCGACTGGGTTTTTCGAGTTCTCTGAAACAGAGGCTGCGGGACTAACGCCATAGTGTGCGTCCATATCGGCCCATTGCTTTTTCATGGCTACATCATTCGCGTCCATACCCCCTGTAAGACTCTGACCGAGTGTTTGCTGTGCTTCATCGAGATCCTCTTGAAAAGTCGCTGGTTTTTTCGGCACATCGGTTACTTTCGGCGTCTCAGCTGCGGAATGCTCTCCAAAATTCGGCATAATAAAAATTCAATAATTACATGCTTCCATTGTACGCCCCTCTGAACACCCCTGTCAAAAACATAAAACACCAAAAAACCAGCTAATTGACCGGTTTTAATATTATCCTTTTCCACCTATACAAAAGATAATTCGTCGGAAAAGAAAAAAACCGCGCTGGCCAGTGGCCTACGCGGGATGAAATATCGTCACTCCTGATTGGGGTGTCACCCAAGCAGGCACCCATTCTCGTCTCGGGCTTTTTTGTGCCTGTTAGCACGTTGTTCAGGAGTTTCACTAGCAACAGCGTCTCTGCTTTGAGCAGTGTCGGCGAGATTGCTGAAGTCCTCGGAAGGCATGATCCCAAGAAAGTCCATCACCCTACGGGTATGCCAGATGCTACTCTTAGCATCCATTGGACAGCCAGCTTGCAGATTCACTCTCATCTTTTCAGTATTGGCAGTGACCCACGCCACTCCCAGTGCCAAAAGCTGCGTAAGGGACTCGTCGAAGTCCTCTTTTTTGAAGCCTAGCATTTCGGCGTCATGAATGATGGAATGGACGTCGACGGTACTTGCTTGGAGCACCTTGGCGCGTAGACTTTCCATCACCCTTGCCTTTGCCTCGTGGTCTAAAGATTCATACCGCACCACGGTACTGCTATTGGCTTTAGCTGCCGCCCTCAGTACCACTAGCTCAGGAGGTGACTCATAGCTTGATGGCTGAGCTCTTGTCCAGGGTAATTGGTCGCTCTTGATTCCGCGCGACTCCAATGTCGCCAAGAAGCGCTTTGCCTCTGCTATCTGCTCGGAAAATGCGCGGGTCACATTCTCCGGTTCCGGGGTGGCAGTCGGTTGTTCCACTTCCTCAACCCTGGAAGGGGTGACATTTACTGCCGCCACAGTCACAGGCGCCGAGAGCGTCTCGATGGGAGCGCTACCGTCATCTGGCCAAACGAGCCACAAAGTAGCCACCAAGGCAGACATAAAAACAACACCCACGAGGGTCGTCGAGCGGTTCATGGAGAACCCTTTCTCTATAGGTGAAAAAGTTTTTAAGGCACAGAATCAACCGTACATTATACACCTTTTTACGCTAAAAGTCAAGAGAACAAAATAAAAACCAGCCATCGCTGGCTGGTTTTTTGATTCAAGATTCAAAAATCGAAATTCGATGCTTTAGGCGGGTTTCACATCACCAGAAGCGGTGCGAGTACCGATAATTTCGGTGGCCACGTTGTTTGGCACTTCAGCGTAGTGACCGAATTCCATCGAGTAGCTGGCGCGACCCTGAGACATAGAGCGCATCTGGGTGGCGTAACCAAACATACTCGAGAGTGGCACTTCGGCGTGAATTTCCTTAACCTGAGCAGCGCCTTCACCACGGGCATTCATCTCCTTGATGACACCACGCTTGGATGACAGGTCACCGACGATATCACCCATGAAATTTTCTGGAGTGATGACCACGACTTTCATGATCGGTTCGAGGATCATCGGCTTGGCCTTGCGACACGCTTCTTTGAAAGCCATAGAACCAGCGATACGGAAGGCTGCTTCTGAGGAGTCCACATCATGGTACGACCCATCATAGACCGTCGCTTTGACATCCACCATCGGGTAGCCAGCGAGCACACCAGTGAGCATCGCCTCCTGAATTCCCTTGTCGATAGGCTTGATAAATTCCTGTGGAATAGCACCACCCTTCACTTCGTTCCCGAATTCATAGCCCTTGCCCACTTCGTTTGGTTCCACTCGGAGCCAACAGTGACCATACTGACCACGACCACCGGACTGCTTGATGTACTTACCTTCGGATTCAGCGGTACCACGGATCGTTTCACGATAGGCTACCTGCGGACGACCGACGTTCACTTCGACTTTGAATTCGCGGCGCATACGATCCACGAGGATATCGAGGTGGAGCTCACCCATACCAGACATGATGGTCTGACCGGTTTCTTCGTCAGTGTGCACACGGAACGTTGGGTCTTCTTCGAGCAGTTTCTTGAGTGCCATACCCATCTTCTCCTGGTCGGCCTTGGTCTTGGGTTCAACAGAGATATCGATCACCGGCTCTGGGAAGGTGATGGATTCGAGGATGACTGGACTCTCCAGGTCACAGAGCGTGTTCCCAGTAGTCGTCACTTTCATCCCAACGAGAGCACCGATGTCACCAGCTGAGAGCTCATCGATTTCTTCTCGGTGATTGGCGTGCATACGGAGGATGCGACCGATACGCTCCTTTTCATTCTTGGTGGAGTTGAGCACATAGGATCCGGCTTTGACGGTACCAGAGTATACCCGGAAGAATGTCAGCTGTCCGACGAAGGGGTCCGTCGCGATCTTGAAAGCGAGCGCCGAGAACTTCTCATCATCACGGGTCTCGCGGACAAGCGGAGCATCGGTCTTGGGATCGGTCCCAGTCACTGGAGGAATATCGATAGGTGATGGGAGGTAGTCAACGACAGCATCGAGCACGAGCTGGACACCCTTGTTCCTGAGGGCTGTCCCAGTCATAACTGGGTGGAGCTTCACCGCGATAGTAGCTTTACGGAGCGCGGCCTTGAGCTCTGGGACAGAAATCTCGGTACCAGAGAGGTACTTCTCAGTGAGCGCGTCGTCTGTCTCAGAAATTTTTTCTACCATCTTCTCGCGCCATTCCTTGGCTTTGTCGAGGTATTCGGCAGGGATTTCACCTTCGATCACCTTCTCTCCCATGTCTCCATCAAAGGTATAGGCCTTCATGGTCATGAGGTCGATGAGACCGTAGAAATCACCACGGAGCCCCATCGGGTACTGGATGGCGACGGCATGCGGTGTCAGACGATTCCAAATTGAGGAAAGTGCTTCCTCGAAGATAGCCCCCTCTTTGTCGATTTTGTTGATAAAACACATACGAGGCACCTCGTACTT
>CAYUIR010000005.1:30960-40025 GCA_964444815.1 uncultured Bdellovibrionales bacterium
TAGCCCCCTCTTTGTCGATTTTGTTGATAAAACACATACGAGGCACCTCGTACTTTTCGGCCTGGCGCCACACCGTCTCAGACTGAGGCTCGACACCTTCCTTGCCGTCGAAGACGACGACACCACCATCGAGCACACGGAGTGAACGCTCTACCTCAACGGTAAAGTCCACGTGACCGGGAGTATCAATGATGTTGATGTGATGGCCCTTCCAAAAACACGTGGTGGCTGCTGAAGTAATCGTGATACCACGCTCCTGCTCCTGCTCCATCCAGTCCATGGTCGCCGTCCCTTCGTGTACCTCACCAATCTTGTGGGTGATACCGGTATAAAACAAAATACGCTCGGTCGTCGTCGTCTTGCCGGCGTCGATGTGAGCGATGATACCGATATTGCGATACTTATCGATGGGGGTCTTGCGAGCCATATATTTTAAAAAATTTTCAATTACCAACTTTCCACCCAAGGCCGGCCAGTCTTGGGCTGGCAATATTCCCTGGGGAGTTTTTACGCGAAGTGGGCAAAAGCCTTGTTGGCTTCGGCCATACGGTGAGTCTCGTCACGCTTCTTCATGGCAGAACCAATCTTGTTCGAGGCATCGAGGAGTTCATCAGCGAGCTTCTCAGCCATAGCCTTGCCCTTCTTGTTGCGACAGGCATCACGAATCCAGCGCATCGCGAGCACCTGGCGACGCTCACCAGAGACCGGGACTGGCACCTGGTAGTTCGCACCACCGACTCGACGACTCTTGAGCTGGAGGAGTGGGGAAACGTTCTTGATCGCTTGTTCAAAGGTATTAAGCCCACCCTTCTTGGTGCGCTCGTGGATGATATCAAAAGCATCGTAGATGATTTTCTCAGCCACGCTCTTCTTGCCATTCCACATGATCATACCGACGAAATGACCAACCAGCGGATTCTCATACATGGTATCCGGCTTCCACTCGCGGGCAAATTGTCGTTTTCTTCGTGGCATATATGTTTACAATAACCAATCATCAATAATCAAACGAGAAACTAGTCTTTCTTCTTGTCCTTCTTGGCACCGTACTTGGAGCGACTCTGCTTGCGAGCCACACCAGCAGCATCAAAGATACCCCGGACAATGTGATAACGCACACCTGGGAGATCCTTCACACGACCACCACGGATCATGACGATGGAGTGCTCCTGGAGGTTGTGTCCTTCACCAGGGATATAGGCGGTCACTTCCATGCCATTCGTGAGACGCACACGAGCGATCTTGCGGAGAGCAGAGTTCGGCTTCTTGGGAGTTGTGGTCGAAACCTTGATACAGACACCGCGCTTGAAAGGACTGTCATGAAACGTGTTGCGGTTCTTGACGGTGTTGATCGAATACGTCATGGCCGGAGACTTCGACTTCTTGGCCGAGGAGCTACGGGGACGTTTGATGAGCTGGTTGATCGTGGCCACAGGACTTGAAAAATTAGTTCGGTTAAACGAAAGGGTAATCGGTATAAAGACAAACAAAAAAGCGGTGCTTTTCCGTATGAGCCATACTACCCTACACTTCGGACTTGTGTCAAGGAGTACATGGATTATGACCGCGGCCACGCCTAGACCATGGCTAGACTGAGAAAGGCCTGGAGAACTGTCCCAATAAAGATGCTAATTGGCTTCTGAAAGAACAGTACCACAAAAATCATGATAAACAGGCCATACTGCTCCAAAAAGAGCATCGTCTGCTCCTTGATCCCAAAGAGCGCATACAAGATTTTTGACCCATCAAGCGGTGGTATCGGCAACAGATTGAAGCAACCGAGGACCACATTCCAAAAAATCACTATGAGCATGAGCCCAAAGAAAATACTCGAGACGGAGCCAGACAGTGCCGTGGCAAACAACTCAAACCGCTCAAGGAACCCCCCTTGTCCACTGATGACACCATAGAAGCGTCCCAGGATATCCTTTTTCATCAAAAACGACATGGGGAGGAGACTCGCTATCGTGGCTGCCACGAGAGCCATCACAAAGTTGGACGCTGGCCCTGCGAGCGCTACCCAGGTCGGTCCCCACTTTTGATTCCGCAGATTGTAGGGATTGTAGGGAACTGGCTTGGCCCATCCAATCAAGAATGGCGACTGCGTCAAAAAGAGGAGCCCCGGCAACAGAATCGAGCCAAAAGGATCAACATGCTTCGCCGGATTCAGATTGAGCCGGTCGGCATATTTGGCTGTCAGGTCACCGAGCCACAGGGCCATGACACCATGAGCGACCTCATGGATGATGACCGAGTAAATAAAAACAAAGAGGTAGAAACCGATGAGCACTATTTCCTGAGCCATTTTTTTAGCTTATAGCTTATCGCCGTTAGCAAGCCACCGCTCTTGCCAAGAAAGCCTCTCCATGATACTCTGATTTTTGTAACTGTTCAACCCGCCCACTTTCGTATTCGGGCAGGCAAGTCTAAGAAATATCCTATGAGTCGAACCTGTGATTTGACCGGTCGCGGAACCCGTACTGGCAATAAAATCAGCCACTCCAAGCGTCATAGCCGTCGCACCTTTGCGGTCAATATCCAGACCAAGCGGATCGGTGGCATGAAGCTCAAGCTCGCAGCCAAGACCCTCCGCACGCTCGCCAAGAGCACCGCGTAGTCAGTCAAAAGAAAACCTCCCCTGGGGAGGTTTTTTGTTGCGTAAAAATTCAAATCCCCAGAGCACAAGCGTGCGCCCTGGGGAAATGTCAGAAGTTTCATTGGGCCCGCTAGGGTACCCGCTGAAACAGATGTTTTGGTGCGGTAAGCACCTGGAGAGTGACTGGGCTATAGGCTACCACTTCGGCATAGCCATGTTCCCGACCGTCCTCGACCGGGAAAATAGCCACCGAGACGGCGCAGTCGGGATCGAAGCAAACAAGGGTACTTGCCGCCGATTCTACGTATTCGAGGACAATGAGCGGCTCCTCATCGACTCCGAACTGGGTGACGATGCCCTGCGGGACACTCGAGTGAAACACCACTCGGTCACCCCGGACAAATGCCACGGGCCCAACGTCTTCGGCCGAGCCCTCGAAGTGGTAGGCTACGGACTTCTCACTTCGAGCAATGACTTCCACAAGGCGCCTGGCGCCCGGTAGACAGTCATCGAGACTGCCTGGCGTCGTGTGATAGCCAGCATCCAGGGTGACACCACATTCTTCTGCAAGCGAGACTTTCATTGGAACACTCCAAGAGAGAGTCGCATGCCTTCCCCGGGTAAGGGGATGCGAAAAAGAGGTGCTCCACGGGAGCTGTCTAGCCAATTTCATCAAAGTACTAAACCGTATATTATACTCCTAAATCCTATTTTCGTCAAGAGCAGCTCTCACATTTTTGACGCACCAAAAAACCGCGCCTCATGCGCGGTTCTTGGAAAATTGTCGGGGTAAGAAGAATCTTTACCCGCCTTTGGCGGGCCTGTCCGCAATGCTACGCATAAGCGTTGCAGGCGGGGAACCTGACCTCATGCTCCGGGGAATTTTTCATCGTCATTGTCGGGGTAAGCAGAATCCCTGTCCGCCTCTGGCGGAGAACTCGAACTCAAGTTCCCGGGCAACCTATCCAAGGAACCAGGGACGGTTCTTTGGGTTGCCCATAAAAAGCAAAGCAGTTTGCTTTTTATCCCCCAGCCTTTGTCTACGTAGTCGGGCTGCCGGGAATCGAACCCGGCCTACATGCACCCCATGCATGCGTACTGCCGATATACTACAGCCCGATATATTTATCTGCCTGTGATTTCTTGGAACATAAGGAGCGTAACAAAATTTTAGACAAATGAAAAGAGGCACCGCGTTGGATGCCTCGTGTTGGGTGCCAGGTGTTACCGGCTAGCTACCGAACGGCGTTCGCTTCCAGACGAAGCCATGCTCGGCGGCGTGTTCACGTGTATCAGCCAGATTCGGATTGATGTCATCAGACCCTTCAATCCGTTCCTGAACGCGATGCAAGCGTTCGCGTTGTTCTGGAGTGAGCTCAGGCGATAGCTCGCCTTGGTCGTTTTGGTCGGGCATGCTGGCCTCCTAGTAGCGACTGACCACGAACGGTCGACGTGAATCACCTTCCGGAAAGACCCGGTAGGACTCCACGGGCTTGCGTTCTGGCTCCTGGCCACCCTGAACCTGCTTGCTGGCTGGCCGACGAAATGCGTTTCTTCCAGCTCGTGCCGGGGAAGTTTTATTGCTATCGGGCATGGTGCCCCTCTCAAAGAAAATGAACTGTGAACCCCTGCAAAAACGCAGGGAACCCTGGGAGGTGCGTCGGTCTGACGTCCCTCGAAGTTGTACCAATGGCTTGTGGCGCACTGATAGACGGCATTATACGCTTGATTGACCACTTTGTCAATGGTCAAAATAATCCTTATTTTGAGCTCCAAACAGTGCATACAAAACAAAAAAGACCCTCGCAAGGGTCTTTTTGTTGGTAAGTGGAAATTACTCCAAGATACCATCGAGGTTCACATCATAGAGCACCTGCTCTTGAACGAGACGGTAGTTGATGATATCGGTTGGCTTGAACCAGATAGGGATCTCGCGCTCGGCCTCTTCCGGACTATCTGAACAGTGGATGAGGTTACGGACAGCACGATTGTCGATGCTCGAGAGCGCATAGGAGTCCACAGTCATATCACCACGAATCGTTCCCACATCAGAGGTCGTCGGCTCGGTCCCACCGACCAACTTCTTCACGATAGCCACTGACTGGTTGCCTTCGATGACGGCCGCGAGGACCGGACCAGAGGTAAAGAAATCGACGTTTGACTGGATAATGTCCTTGCCGTATTCAGAGGCCTCCTTTTCAATCGGCAAATTCTGAGCGGTCCGGTCATCGACGATACGCGTCCCCTTCTTCAGGAACCACTCGTCATCCTTGTTGTAATGCGCCCAGCACTGGTCTGCTTCTGGGAGGAGAAACTTGACCGCCACAAACTTGAGTCCCGTGCGTTCGATACGCATGAGGATCTCGCCCATGAGTGAGCGCTGGATGCCATCGGGCTTCACGATGATGAGGGTACGCTCCTTTTTCGGATGTGTAGCCATACACGTTTTGAATCTAAAAACTTATCATAGATAATTATGACACGGAGCGTCATTCTTGGCAACTCGGTGACCTTTTTCTACGCCGGAAAGTAGTATAGCGGGCTTTCTCCCCTTTGGCAACTCTCAAACCTATGGAACATAGGCGCATTGTTTCAGGTCGGTACAGCGGTAGACGACATCGCCAACCTGGTCGGTCCGGCGGATGATGGCGCCAAGTGCCTCGAGCCGTCCGAGGACACCAGGGTCTGGATGACCATAGCTATTCTCCCCCACCGAGACCACCGCCTCTTTGGGTCGAATTTGGTTGAGAAAGGTGGCACTCGACGAATGCTTGGAACCGTGGTGCGCCACTTTGAGGAAGGTCACTGGTGTCTCATCTACAAGTACCATCTCCTCTCGTGGGAGGTCGCCCGTGAAGAGAAAGCTCGTCTCGCCATACGTGAAGCGGGAGACAATGCTCCCCTCGTTGGTATCCCCATCTGGCGTCACGCCGTCTATTGGGGCCAGCGGATACTCGATACGGAGTACGCCACCACTCGGCAGTTGTACTTCGGTCCCTCGAAAAACCTGGAGCGGTGGCCCACCGGTCCGCTCGCGGATTGCCTCTTGAAACAAGCGCGAAGTCTCAGTCTCGCTCTCGGCCCCAGTCGTCATAACCTGGAGCACCCGGTAGGTGCGGAGGAGTGGCGGAAATCCGCCAATATGGTCCGCATCAGGATGAGTCGCGATGACAAGCTCAATCTGCCGATCCCAGAATGGCACATGGCGCCCGATGCGTCCGAGGAGCTCTCGCCCAGAGCGTCCACCATCGATCAGTATCTGGTGACTGCCATCGATGATGAGGATAGCATCGCCCTGACCCACATTGAGAAACACTACCTCGGCCTGCTTCGAGAGAAGTGACAGGTGCCACAGGAGGAGCCCGCCCATGAGAGCGATGACAGCAAGCGACAAGAGGAGGAGTTTATACCCGGTACGCATAGGAAATTCGAGGGAAGTGCCTTGATATGAAGAGGATAGCTATCGCGAGTATGACATACCACAGGGTGAGGTGCCAGGGACCAAAGTGTTCGACTCGGATGAGAGCCTCGAGACTCCCCAACCACTCGACGCTCCGGGTGATGGTGGTGAGGACGAGGTAGGCCAAAGGACTCGCAACAAGATGAGCCCCTGGCACGATAAGAAAGAGTATCCCCGCGAGAAATGACAGAGCCATCGCGAGCGGTACCAGCCACACCAAGAAATTGCCGATGATGATAACCGGCGAGAAAACGTGAAAAGAGAAGAGGATGATAGGGAGCACAAACACTTCGACCACGAGCGTCACGATGAGTACCTCGCTCAATTGGCGGAGGAGAGGTCGCTGAAGCAAGAGGTGCTCTTGATACGGTGTTATCCAGAGGATACCGAGGGTAGCGAGAAACGAGAGCTGAAAGCCGAGATCGTAGCGAAAGAGAAGCGGATTGAGGAACAGCATCACCGCCCCAGCCAAGAGGAGCGCATTCACTGGTTGAGCCAACCGGCCAAGCTGGAGCGCCACAAAGACGACGCTCGCCATCGCCCCCGCCCGAACCGCGGAGGCCGGGAGACCAATCATCACTATGAAAAACACTATGCCGATGAGCACCGACCAGATCGCCTGGCGTCGCCACAGCCCAAAAAACAGCCCACAGTAGAGGAGGAGTCCAGCAATGATGGTGATGTTGTAGCCTGAGACCGCAATCATGTGTGAGAGCCCGACTGCGGTAAAGGCGTCCTTCAGCGCCTCTGGCAGATAGTGGTCCCCACCGAGGAGGAGGCCCTTGGCCAGCCCGGCCTCAGGTTCGACCAGTGCCTGCGAGAGCGCCTGCTCGAGAGCGTGCTTGGGGAGATAGAGGAACATAGTGAGGCGCTCACGCGTATCGACCGCGAGACGCTCTGCCACCCTACCGCGGAGGCAGGTACTCCCTATCCCCTCCTTCGCGAGAAACATACGGTAGTCAAAGTCCGGGGTGAAGTTCTCTGGGACGGCGAGCTCGCACCAAAACCGAAACTGCGCCCCCGGTGGCACCGTGAGACCAAGGGGCGCCTGCCAGAGGACTCGCTCCTTGGGACACTGACCTGCTTCACAGGCGCTAAAGCGAAGTATCGTACGTCGATAGGTATCTCGCTCCTCGGGATTCCCCACCACGCGGACCGTCCCTGTGACGAGACCCGGAGAAACGAGCGACGCATAGCGCTCACGCTCGACGGCCGTCACCTCTCCTCCCCATACGAAGCACATGAGACATAAAGTGAGGCACAGCGTCCGCCACCCTGGATAGACCACCCAAAAAGCGAGGGCGATAGCCCCCGAAAGCAAGGTGAGTGGGAGAAGTGGCAGGGTCACAAACGAGCCCACGGCGATACCGCCGATACAGGCGAGGACGACAGAGAGGAAGACCCGATCCTTCTCCATACTCTGGAGTGTTACTTCGACAATCTGTTATTTCAACTTCTCGAGTGCTTTGAGGAAGCTCTTGGCACTGCCAAATGATTTGTAGACCGAGGCAAAACGGATATAGGCGACTTCATCCACTTCTTTCAGCTTGTCCATGATAAGGGCACCGATATCGCGACTCGGTATCTCCGAGACCTGCTTCTCATGGAGGACATACTCAATCTCGCCCAAAATCTTTTCGATCTTTTCCTCGGCCAATGGTCGCTTCTCAAAAGCCCGGCGGAGGCCTTTTTCGATCTTGGTTTTGTCGTACTCTTCTTTGTGGCCGTCTTTCTTCACCACGAGCAACCGAAATATCTCGACCTCTTCATAGGTACTGAACCGAGCATCGCACTTCTCGCATTCACGCCGACGACGAATCGCCCGGCCCTCTTGGGTCTCACGGGAGTCAACGACACGGGTGTTAGGATGGTTACAGAAGGGGCAAAGCATCAGAGCAGTCGTTATCTTTAGTTACTAGTTGTTAGTCATGCCGACGATTCCAGCATAGCAGAATCGAGGGAGAAAAGAAAAAGGCCACCGGGATGTTGCCTCGGTGGCTTGGATGGCTCGGATTGCCTATACAGTCCGGGGTAGTGTCGGATTCGCCTTGGGGCGATGATTGCGAAGCTTCCGCTTGAGTCCCGAAATAGTCAGTCGGTACTCGTAGAGGGAAGATTGGACATCCCCATCATGCTCTTGACTTTCGATCAGGCCTTCATCTTCGAGCTCCTCCAGGTCAGTGTAGAGAACAGCCGGACCTTCGGTCCCGACGCGCCGTCGCATCTCCTTCCGGAGCTGGAGCGAAGTCTTCCACTCTTGCCGATCAAGGAGCTCGAGCCACTCGTAACGGCTCGGGATATGGATCCGCTGATACAGGAAGCTGAAGAAAGCGAAGAGGAGCAACAAAACAACAACCCCGAGAATGAAGAGACCGGTCACGATAGCGTAGTCCATGGCCCGCTCCTACATAAGTGGTCGGAAAGCAATCGACCAAGATGCGACTTCGGTGATGGGGACTGTGGCGTTGCCATCAGTAGGGATGAAGTGGCATTGCCAGCCTGACCTCTCCGCAACCCATTCGAGCAGTCGGCAGTCGAGCCGATCGACCCGACCCATACCACGATCGAGGCCCATGTTCTTCGCGAGCATGCCGAGAGCTTCGAAAACAGCCGCCTCTTCGTTGGGCGCCAATACGAGGTAGCGTGGTGGGTCAGTGGGAGGCATTTTCTGTCTGAAAGCAGACAACTGCTCTGCGAGCGAAGCTTCAGAAAGCGGCTTCAGACTTCCCGCCTCGTCTACGTCTACGTCCGAATAGCAACCGCTCTTGAACTCGACAATCTTCATGACAAACCCTCAGTTGTGTTGGAAAAAGAATGGCGTTGGTGGCCACTCCGACAGAAATACTCGTCCAAACGGACTTTGCAAATTACCCTGTTTTCTGTCTTTTGTCAAGGCAAAAATCAAAGCCCGAGGGGATACCTCGGGTTAAGTAATCAACTTCGGATGCTTTGTGCTATTTCTTCATCTTCCGGCGGATGAAGGCGGGAATTTCGAGGTCTTCTTCCTCG
>CAYUIR010000006.1:0-28040 GCA_964444815.1 uncultured Bdellovibrionales bacterium
TCGGTGTGGTCGGGGGACGGATCGACACTCTGGTTCACGAATACAACTTTCGGACCGCTGCCGAGATGGTGGTCTGGAAATGTGGTTGGAGCTGTGACGGGCATAGCAATCAGAGCGTGAAAAAGTGGATTGCTGACGTCGCTCTCTACAAAGGAAAAATCTCCAATTAAAGAGCAGGACCTCCACCAGCTCCCTTCCACAAGGAGCTGGTTTTTGTATGGTGATGGTACCGCTTGACAAGAATGTCATTTTGCGGTACGGTGAAGTGTCCTGTTTTATGAGGGAAATATAAAAAAGAGTAATGATGTATCTCTGCATCCAGGCTCTTTTTTTGTTTATCTTTTACGTTGACGGTTGTGGCAAAACAGATATCGGTGGTCATCCCGACTTTGAACGAGGAGGGGAATATTGTGCCTTTGGTAAAGCGCCTGGCGCGCGTTTTTGAGGAGCGCTCCCTCGGGGGAGAGCTTCTTTTTATTGATGACCATTCGACGGATGAGACTCGAGCTCTCATCGCGAAACTGACTCCAGAATATGCTGAGACCTTTACTATTTCTTGTCACCTAAAGAGAGGACAGCGAGGTAAGGCCCAGTCACTCATCGAGGGCTTTGCGCTCGCGGAGTTCGACACCATTGTCATGATTGATGCTGACCTCCAGTACCCACCCGAGGCCATCCCCGGGATGCTTGATCGTCTCACAGCCGGGGCAGACATCGTCGTCGCCGACCGCAAAGAGCATGATACCAATTTTCTGCGCAAGCTTTTGAGCAAGACCTTTAGTCTCGTTTTTTCTCGTTTCCTCCATGACCTCCACTGCGACAGTCAGTCAGGGCTCAAGGTGTTTCGTAAAAAGATTCTCCGTGAGGTGACACTCCATCCGACACCGTGGACCTTTGATATGGAGTTCCTCCTCTCGGCTCGGAACTATGGCTACATCATCGACTCGGTCCATATCACCTTTGCCGAACGTCAGGCTGGTACGTCGAAGCTCAATCCGCTTCGCGCCATGATAGAAATTGGTTGGAGTGCCCTCCGGCTCAAGTGGCAGGGACATACTCCATTTATCATCGAGCCAGAAACTGGCGACTCGATGGTGGGAGCAGGTATTGCTCACAACCGTCAGCGCTTTGTCACTCACACGACCCTCCATCATCACATCTCCGCCCTTCGCACCTTTGCTCCTTGGCAGCGCAACCTGATTTGGGCCGTTGTCCTCACGATTGGAGCGGGTCTCATTATTCGTCCGCTCGAGACGGGGATCACGGTGGTGGCGGTACTCACCATCATCTATTTTATCGATGCCATGTTCAACCTCTTCCTGGTGATGAAGAGCTTGAAGACCCCACCAGAACTCTCGAGTACGGTAGAGGAGCTCACTGCCATCGACGAAGCCACTCTCCCGGTTTACTCCGTTCTCTGCCCGCTCTACAAAGAAGCCCACATGCTCCCGACGTTCGTTTCGGCTATGCAGGGTCTTGACTGGCCGAAGAACAAACTCGATGTCCTTCTCCTTCTCGAAGAAAACGATCCCGAGACCATCGCGGCAGCGCGCGCTATGGATCTCCCGAGCTATGTCCGCATCCTAGTGGTTCCTCACTCGATGCCCAAGACCAAACCCAAGGCCTGTAACTACGGCTTGTCTTTTGCGAGTGGTGAGTATGTCGTCATCTATGACGCCGAGGATATTCCTGAGCCATCACAACTGAAGAAAGCCTATCTCGGATTCAAAAACTCTGACCCATCCGTCCGGTGTCTCCAGGCTAAGCTCAATTACTTCAACCCGCACCAGAACCTCCTCACTCGACTCTTTACGGCCGAGTATTCACTCTGGTTCGATGTCATCCTCCCGGGACTCCAGTCGATCAATACCTCGATTCCACTCGGTGGGACGAGCAATCACTTTCGTACGGCTGACCTCCTCGAACTTGAGGGTTGGGATCCATTCAATGTGACGGAGGACTGTGACCTCGGTGCCCGTATCTTTAAGCGTGGTTTCCGGACCGCGATCATTGATTCGGTGACGCTCGAAGAAGCCAACAGTGATGTGAAAAACTGGATCCGTCAGCGTTCCCGCTGGATCAAAGGCTACATGCAGACCTACCTCGTCCACATGCGTCATCCGGTTGCCTTTGTCCGTGAGAATGGCTGGCATGCCCTCATCTTTCAGTTGGTGGTCGGAGGCAAGATCGGCTTTATGTTTATCAATCCGTTTCTGTGGCTGGCGACCGTCACCTACTTTACCCTCTATGCCATCGTCGGTCCGACCCTCGAAGCGCT
The DNA here is from genome assembly GCA_964444815.1 of uncultured Bdellovibrionales bacterium. Lineage (GTDB taxonomy): Bacteria > Patescibacteriota > Minisyncoccia > Moranbacterales > UBA1568 > UBA1568. Next base: position 2,279 of record CAYUIR010000006.1, read on the forward strand.
CTTCCCTCCACTCGTGTTTTACTTTGCGGCTATATCGCTTGTCTTTGGGAACTTCCTCTACCTCTACTACTACATGATTGGGACGGCCAAGCGTGAGCACTTCCAGGTGGTGAAGTATGTGTTCCTCGTGCCGTTCTACTGGTTCCTCGTGAGCTGGGCCGCGTTCATTGGGCTTTATGAACTCATCGTGAAGCCTCATTATTGGCAGAAAACCCTTCACGGACTGCATGTAAAAAAGGCAGTTGCCAAGAAAGAGGGGAAAGAAGCAGTCTCTGTTGACAGTATGAATCCCCACAAGGTTGATTACTTGGAATCCATCAAGAGTATTTGTGCACGATTTTTTCCCCAAATAATGGTAGACTTTGTGTTTTCTGGAAAAGGAGTACTCATGATCGCTTTTGTTTCATCGAATGGTATCAATTTTCTCTTCAATGCTTTTCTTGGCCACGTGCTCTCGTTTGGTCAATTGGCGCTGGTGACACTCATTAATACACTTTGGTACATCGCGGGCATCTTTTTTGGAGCTTTCGGCTCTACCGTCAATCACCAGACTATCTTCCTGGGTGCTCGCAAAGGTCACGCGCTCGCCAACAGATTTTTTGTTACGGTGTTCCAGAATGGACTGATCACCATACTCGTATTTGCTATAGCTTGGGTCGTGGCTATCCCTTTCTTGGAGCGGTTCTTTCAAGTGAGTGACGATATTGTCTTCTTTGTTTTTACGGCTGCGCTCATCTTTGGTCTGATCACATCCAGCTATCAGGGCTATCTCCTGGGGAACTTGCGTTTTGCGGCGGTAGCAGTTGTGAATATCGTGGAAACCATAACCAAGATGGGGCTGGCCATTACTTTTTTTGTGCTCCAGTGGTCTGATTGGATGTATGCGGTTATCCCGTTGTCACTGATGGCATCTGCTCTCGTAGGTTGGCTGTTTATGCCTAAGCGATCGGCACTGGTGAAAGGTCTTGAGAAAACGGAACCGGCCTTTCCTGGGAAGTTTTTCCTCTCTTCGATTTTGACCAGTATCTCAGCCGTAGTATTTTTGAGTGCCGATATCCTTCTTGTGAAGCACTTTTTCGCCGAGGAAACAGCTGGTCAGTACGCACTCCTCTCACTCATCGGGAAAATGATCTATTTCCTTGGTTCGCTCCCTACCGTGTTCATGATAACGCTGGTGAGTCAAAAGGAGGGTTTACGCCAAGGGTCCCGCAGAATTCTACGATATATTTTTCTCAGTGTCCTGGCACTCGTGACTATCGGCGTTGTTATGCTTGGCGTGTTTGGTCCAGTGGTGACACCGGTTCTTTTGGGAGAAAAAGCACGAGCGGTTGCCCCATGGCTTCTAGAGTATACGTTCGGGATTGCCCTCTTTACTTTGGGGAATGTTATTGCTCTCTATCATCTGGCCAAACGACATTACCTCTTTTCACTGGTGTCTATTGTCGGATCGTTGGCACTGACGTACGGCGTATGGATATCGCATGATTCTATTGGCACTGTGGTCGATATCGTCTTCTTGGTGAGCGCGGGAATCTTTGTGTCATTTGCGACACTTCACTTTTTGGAACGCCAATTTCCTTTTCTCGAACGTGGCTTCCGTGATTTTGTCGGTATTTTCTACAATGGGTTCCCCAAGAATGAGGCAGTGGTTGCGACTGGGAAGAATATCCTCATTTTCAATTGGCGTGATTTGAAACATCTGTATGCTGGTGGGGCGGAACTCTATGCCCATGAGATTGCCAAAGTTTGGGTGGCTGATGGCAACCAAGTCACCCTGTTCTGTGGGAATGATGGTCGTGAAAAGCGGTATGAGACTATTGATGGAGTCAATATAGTGAGACGAGGTGGATTCTACTTGGTCTACGTTTGGGCATTTTTCTACTACATGTTTCGTTTTCGTGGCAAGTACGATATCATTATTGACTGCGAAAATGGCATCCCGTTCTTTGCTCCACTCTATGTGAAGGAGCCAGTGTACTGTCTCATGCACCATGTGCATCAAGAGGTGTTTCGCCGTTCTCTCATCAAACCACTGGCGATGCTAGCAGGCTTTCTTGAGAAGGGGCTTATGCCAATTATTTATAAAAATACCAAGTTCATCACGGTCTCACGTTCAAGTGAACTGGAAATGAAAGCCCTTGGCTTGGGATCAGCTGGTATAGAAGTTGTGCATCCGGGGGTACACCTTCATGAGTTGGTTCGTGGAGAAAAAAGCATGGCACCGACAGTACTCTACCTAGGGCGTCTCAAGGCGTATAAGTCAGTGGATGTATTAGTCCGAGCCTTCCATATGGTGGTCAAAGAACGTCCTGATGCCCGCTTGATTATCGCTGGTGGCGGTGAAGAAGAGGACTACCTCAAGCGTTTTACCCGTGACCTTGGTCTCAGCGGTGAACGCGTTCAGTTTCTTGGAAAAGTAGATGAAAAGAAAAAGCTTCAACTGCTACAGAGTGCTTGGGTACTGGTTAATCCTTCCTTCATGGAGGGATGGGGAATAGTGGTCATCGAAGCCAATGCCTGCGGGACACCGGTTATCGCTTCAGATATTCCTGGACTACGTGATTCCGTCAAGAATGCCAATACGGGCTACCTCGTCGAATATGGTGACTCAAAAGCCTTTGCTGAAAATATACTTCGCATCATTCGCGACCGGAGTCTACGAGAAGACATGAGCAATGAGGCCCGTCTTTGGGCTGAAAACTTTAGCTGGGAAAAAAGTAGTAAAGAGTTTTTGATGGTGATTAATCAGGCTGAGTAGCGTCCCTATATGAACCAGTCTGCATCAATGAAGACACTTTCGGTGGGTATCCCAGCCTATAATGAGGAGGCCAATATTGGCTACTTGATTCGAGATATCCTGCACCAGGCTGAAGAAGATTATATTCTAGAGAAAATATATGTCTACTCAGATGGCAGCACAGACCGGACCAATGAAATTGTGCGGTCATTTCAGAACGAAAAGATTGAACTCATTGTAGGACCCGGACGCCAGGGGCAGGCGGTGGGACAGAATCATATCGTGGACATCTGCGAAAGTGACTGTCTCATCCTTATTAACGCTGATATGCAGGTAGCTGATTATAGAGCCTTTACTTTTTTGGCCAAGCCAATTTTGGAGGGCACCGCTGATTTGACGTCATCGAACTTGCAACCGCTTCCACCGCGGACATTTCTTGAAGGAGTATTAAGCTTGAGTGCAAGACTCAAGTCGATACTCTTTGAACAATATCAGGACGGACATAACCTCTACACGTGCCGTGGAGCGGCGCGAGCCATGAGCCGACGTTTCTACACATCGATGCGTTTCCCTAAAAGTGTTGGTGAAGATGCCTACTCTTATCTCTCTTGTGTCGCTCAGGGGTTTACGTACCGCTACGCCAAGGAAGCGATTGTTTATTATCGTTTACCGGCCATATTGGCTGATCACCGGAAGCAGAGCATTCGTTTCTTTCAGGGCACCTCAAATTTTGTGAATGAATTTGGTGTAACGTTTGTCGCCGAGCAAATGCGTATACCACTCAGTGCCATTCTCAAGGGATTTTGGCGAGCTTTACCGGAGATACTCCGTCATCCGATCCGGGTTACTTGCTATTTAGGTATCCTGCTCCTGATGAGGATAGAATCATTTTTTGTGAAGCAAGCATCTGATACCTGGATGATTGCAGGGAGCTCTAAGCAGTTACGCTAGACCTATGACATACCTGGGATCTGTGGCCATCTTGATAAGACGCTGTGTCTATACTTTCTTGGGTTCTCTGGATGCTTTTTTTCAACGATCTCCACATCGGGTAGTAATTTTCTGTTTTCATAGTATTGCACAGGATAATTGGCGATTCAGTATTGATAGAGAAGTCTTTCTAAAGGAGATAGCCTACTTACTGAGGACCAGAAAGCCGATCACTCTCTCAGACGTTGAGGGGTATATCTTGGGTAACAAGCAGATAGCGGAGCCATCCTTTGTCGTGTGTTTTGATGATGGGTACCGAGATATTCTGGAGGTGAGAGAGTTTCTCAAAGAGCAGGGTATCAAACCAGCATTGTTCGTGTTGTCTCATCCGGGTGAGGCCAATACGGTTGAGCTCGGAACCGACCGACCACTTCTCTCAAGAGAAGAGATTCTTCGTTTGCAGGAAGATGGTTGGACCATAGGCAGTCATAGTGCTACTCACAGCGACTTTTCCGTTCTCGACGAAGCGGGGATTCAAAAAGAGACAGGGGAATCAAAAAAAGCTTTGGAGAATTCGTTAGGATTCGCTATAGAGTATTTTGCCTACCCTCGGGGACGCTATACAGACACAGTTCTCACTGAAGTGAAAAACGCGGGTTATCGCATGGCCATTTCGATGGATGATGGACGGATTGATACCAAAACATCACTCCTAGCTGTTCCGAGAGTTGGGGTAGATCGGACGCACAGTCTCCGAGAGTTTCGATATATTTCCTCTCCCTCGGTCATTTGTTTTCGCCAGCTGATTAAAAAGTTCGCTGTTACTCTTTTATAAGAATACCTATATGAAGCAACAAATCCTCTCACTCCTCCGAAAAATTCGTGCGACCATCGTGCTTGTCATAAAGCCGAAGCGAAACTATTTTTTATTTGCTGTGCCTACTCGCTCGCTTGAGCCCATCAGCCACAAGTATGGGTTTGACCGTGGCACACCGGTGGATAGATACTATATCGAACAGTTTCTCCAAGAGCACCAGGGTGACATAGCTGGGCATTGCCTCGAAGTGACCGACCCAACATATACAAAGAGATTTGGAGCTGGTAGAGTCACTCAGTCTGATGTCGTGGATATCAATGTTAAAAATGAGATGGCCACTATAATTACCGATCTGCGGGATGCTCGGGACATAGGAGACAATACCTATGATTGCGTCATCGCGACGCATACCTTTGGCGTTATTGATGAGTATCAAATGGCTATTGCCGAGTGTTATCGGATCTTGAAGCCAGGCGGGGTACTCCTCTCTACCGTAGCGTCTCTCGGTGTGGCAGCAGAACTTAACTTGAGCTACTGGCGTTTTACCACGACCTCTGCTCGGTATGCATTTGGCAAAATATTTTCTCCTGATCATGTTGTCGTACAGTCATATGGCAATGTTCTCTCAGGACAGGCCTACTGGGTAGGATTGTCGACCCATGAACTCACCGAAGAAGAACTGGCTCACAATGATCCGCGATATTCTATTGTTGTGGGTATTCGAGCAGTGAAGTAATTTTTTCTCAAAAATGTATGACAACAGAAATCATCAAGCGGGGTAGAATCGATGCTATCGAAAAATACTCATACCCGGTGGCGGCAGGTATCGAGGTCAATATGATAGAAACCTACAGTACGTTGGCAAAACAGGGATGGGATGTAACGATTCATACCTCGAGAGATACGCTGACAGAAAAGAATGTTTTGTCCGATTTTGAACTTCACCGGGGTATCAAGATTAAGCGTTATCGCTATACGCTACTGGGATATTTTCCTGATATCGACTGGGAGCATGCTGATTTGGTGTGCCTCCATAATTTCAATGTGTTGCCCCATTTTTATATTATGGTGCGCGTGCTCATCTTTAAGCTTCTCGGCAAGAAACATTTCTCACTTATCCTGACACCGCACGGCGGCTTCAATCCAGAGTGGTCAATTTTTCCTAAGTGGATTGCACTTATGAAACAGGTGTACCACTACACCGTAGGAACATGGCTCATCAATCGCGCCGTTGATGGTATGCGAGCAGTTTCTGAGTGGGAACGGAAGGAAGCTATCGGTAAGGGTGTTGCTCCCGAGCTTGTGCGTACTATATCAAACGGTATCGAAGATGATGCGTATCGTAATATTGATGACGAAGCCAGTAATGAGGTACGGAAGCAAGCTGAGGAATACGGTCGATATATCATTCAGGTGGGACGAGTGTACAGTATCAAAAACTATGAAACCACTTTGCGTGCTTTGGCTCTGGTCTCACAAAAAGATTTGAACTACGTCATCGTTGGGCCACTGGCTGATTATGGGTACAAAAAGTATCTGGATGATCTCATTATAGAGCTTCATCTTGAAGGTAGGGTATTTTTTGCGGGCGTCATTCGGGGAGTGGACAAGTTCTACCTCATCAAACACGCCCAAATGATGGTGCATATGGCACTGTGGGAGAGCTTTTGCAATGTGGTGCACGAAGGGATGAGTCAGGGACTGGTCTGTATCGTAGCGGATAATACCGCTCTCCCACTCCTTATCAAAAATGATATTAATGGATACTGTCTGCCTACCAAGGATCACGATAAGCTGGCGGAGACCATCGAGCGAGTTTTGCAGAAACAAGATGACCCTGCGATACTGCGTATGAAAGAGAATAATCTTTTCTTTGGACGACAGCACACCTGGAGCATGGTGGCTCAGCATATGGAACGGTTTTATTTGGAGTCACTTGCAGCGATAAGAAAGAATGATTGAAATGGTATGAAGGTCATTTTCTCAAATTACGATGATGTACACAATCCTCACTACGGTGGTGGAGGAGCTGTTGCTATCCATGAAGTGGCTAAAAGATTGGTGAAGCACTATGGCATGACGGTCAGCGTTATCACGGGGTCGTACCCCGGGAGTCGAAATGAGACGCGCGAGGGCGTACAGTATGAACGGAGAGGCATGCACCTCTTTGGTCCACGTGTTGGACAACTCATCTATCAGGCCTTACTCCCTTGTTTGCTCTTAGGAAAACACTTTGATGTCTGGGTAGAGAGCTTTACACCGCCGTTTTCTACGGCTTTCCTTCCGCTTTTTACCGAGAAGCCAGTGATTGGCTTGGCCCATCTCTTTGGGGGTAGCGAGATGAGACGAAAGTATGGATTGGCGTTTGATAGTATCGAGCGCAGAGGAATCCAGCATTATCGACACTGCATCGCTGTTTCCGACATAGCCAGACGAAAGATGGCGGAGTTAAATACTGACTGTGATATCGTGACCATTCACAATGGCGTAGACTACAATTTTTTTTCTGGAGGAAAAAAAAAGAAAAGCCACATACTGTTTATAGGAAGAGTTGAAATGGACCAGAAGGGACTCGATCTGCTCCTCGATGCATATGTTTCTGTCAAAGAAAAGGTGGTCCTACCTCTTGTAATAGCCGGGACAGGATCGTCTGCAGATATTGCTAGACTGACGCGTCGTATTGAGAAACTGCGTATATCAGACAGGGTGCGGTTGATCGGGAGAGTAAGTGATGCTGTTAAAAAAAGAGAATTGTTTTGGGATGCTGCCCTGGTGGTGATGCCATCTCGCTATGAAACTCTCCCATTGGTTGCGCTTGAGGCATTGGCTTCCGGAACGCCGCTGGTGACCTTTGATATTGATGGTATGAAGTGGATTCCCGAGCAGATTGCTCAGAAGGCACGACCATTTGATACGGGACACTTCGGAGCATTAGTAGAAGAAATACTCCAAGATGAAACAGAGTGGCAACGGCTCTCATCGGGAGGGACGGCTTTTGCCCGAGGGTACGATTGGGACAAAGTTGCTCTCCATTACGCTCAAGTCCTGAGGCGCGTCGGTGGGCTACCAGAAGACCAAGCAGTGGAGACTGGACAGAAAGTGCAATCTGTGTTAGAGTGACGCGATGTGTTTTAAGTGCTTTGCGGCCATGAAGATATTCAATAAAATTCAGCCAGCCATCATTCCGATCGTAGTCGGACTTTTGAGCTTCGTGATTCTTGCCATGAGCGTGCGGGGGCTACCTGGTAATCCCCAGATTGAGGAGCTCCTTTTGCCACGGTGGCAGACGGCTGGACCATTTGAGTCATCAAATGATCGCGGACGCTTCGCTCTCACTTATTCGTTTCTCGAAGATCATTCGTTTGCATTTAAAACGACGGTGGCCCGTTTCGCGACACCGGACTTGGCAGCGACTGAAGATGGGGACCATGTCTCTCTGTTTGCCCCAGGTGTTTCGTTTTTGGTGATGCCAGGGTATATCGTAGGGAAACACTTTGGTGGTGCTCAGGTTGGTACATTTGCGATTGTCTCAATGTTTGCGCTTTTAAACGGGCTCCTTCTCTATGCATTAGCCAAAAGACTCGGTGCTCATCCTGTGGCTGCTTCCTTGGCCGCCCTGACATTTCTTTTCGCTACTCCGGCATTTACCTATGCCGTCTCTCTTTCTCAACATCACTTTTCTGTTTTTGTCCTACTTCTGTCTTTGTACTTGCTCGTACGCTTTCATACTTGGTGGTCTCTCTCGCTGGTGTGGTTCTTGTGCGCCCTTTCAGTGGTAATCGACAACCCCAATGTATTCTTTATGTTTCCGGTGGGAATGTACGCTTTGACAAGGGTTATTTCTGTGAACAGGATGAAAGAATTTTTGAATATCGAAATACGACCACTGTACGTCTTGACCTTTGTGACCATGGCTATTCCAATGTTCTTTCTGGGTTGGTTTAATCTTCATTCAAATGGGAGTCCTTACCAGCTTTCTGGAACGCTGGATCGCGTTTTGTCAGTTGGCACAGAGAGTCAGCATGACCCTCTGAATATTGAAATCGTGTCAGCACAGTTGGGAGTGGCTGAGGATATCAAAGAGGGCGATGCCAACAAAGAAAAGAAAGCGGTGGGGTTTTTTGAAACAAGAAACATGCTGAATGGTTTCGATGTACATTTCGTCAGTCCCGATCGTGGTATGACAACCTATGCACCCATAGTGCTTATTGGCATACTTGGTCTCTTTTTTCTGCTCAGGACCGAGAAGTCTATTGCTGTGGTACTCATCGCGTGCATTGGGGCCAATATCCTTCTCTATTCCATGTGGGGGGATCCATGGGGTGGGTGGGCTTTTGGCTCACGGTATCTTATTCCGACCTATGCTCTCCTGTGTCTTGGTCTCAGTCTCGTACTGACCCGTTTTGGGCGCAATCCATTCTTCGTTCTTATCTTCGCGTTCCTGTTTGTGTATTCGGTAGGAGTAAATACTTTGGGTGCGCTGGGAACGAGTGCTATTCCACCGCGCTCCGAAGTTTTGGCACTTGAGCAAGTGACAGGAAAAGTACAGAAATATGATTATGAGCGGAGCTATGATTACTTGAATACGGTTGGATCGAAATCATTCGTGTACCAGACATGGTTTAGCGATAGGATGAGTGCACTTTCATATTACAAATTGGTGAGTACTCTGATCGTTGTGAGTGGTTTGGTACTTCTCACGAGTCTTATTATTGGAGTAAACAAGAAATCGTGACTATGAATATAGGGAATTTTCTTACTATCAAATTGAAAGTGTCAGGAGACATTCTTCGGAAAACTTCCGAATTTTTTGAGCGTCGCGGGGCTCTTTTTGTTGCACTCTTTTTGGGGGTTGTTTCTCTGTATACCTTTTTCTTTTATCTTGACAACGGACTAGGGCTGGCGTATAACGATGCCCGGTCGCACCTCGACATTGGTCGCCGTGTAGTGGAGGGATTAAACGTGGGTGCGGCTCAGCTCGGTTCGGTGTGGCTCCCGCTCACCCATGTCCTTATGGGACTTACTATCTGGAATGATTTTATGTGGCACTCGGGACTGGCCGGAGCACTCTGGTCTATGGTCGCCTTTGTCGGGACCGGACTCCTTGTCTATTTCTTTCTCAAGGAGCTCGGTGCGTCGATGCTCGCCCGCGTGGTGGCAGTCGCTATCTTTGCCTTGAACATCAATATTCTCTATCTCCAGTCGACGGCCATGACCGAGCTCATGCTTATCGGGACGATGACGGCCGGATGCTACTACTTTCTCCTTTGGTACAAACGGGAAAGTATCATCTATCTGGTACAGTCGGCCTTTTGGATCATGCTCTCGACTCTCGTGCGCTATGACGGTTGGTTCTTGTTTTTCCTGGCAACCGTCCTCATCATTGGTCACGTCTGGCACACTAAGGGGTACAAGACGACCGAAGGAACCGTGATCCTCTTTTGTACCTTGGGTGGTCTCGGCGTGATGCTCTGGCTCCTCTGGAACGCGCTCATCTTCAAAGATCCACTGTACTTTGCTTTTGGTCCGTACTCAGCCCACTCTCAACAGCTCCAACTCGAGGGGGCCGGAGTTCTGCCGACCAAGTGGAATTGGCTGCCCTCGGCCAAAGTGTACTTTTATGCCATGGCCTACAATGTTGGCGCCTTTACGATGGTGCTCGGGTTTCTCGGCGCCATCGCCCTCTGGCTCAACAAAAAGGTCTCCTCTGGAGTCCGGGTAGCATCGGTCCTACTTATGGCCCCGCTTCTCTTCAATATCCTGGCCCTCTACCTCGGTCACTCTGTGCTGTATATCCAGGGCCTCTCTGGGGATACCTGGTTCAACGTGCGCTACGGCATCATGATGATGCCATCGTTTGCGATCTTTATCGGGTACCTCATCCATCGCTTTCACCCGCTCCGGTTTGTCTTGATCGGCCTCCTCGCGTTTGTGATGTTCTTTCAGTTTGCGAGCTACGATGCCGTGACGATAGATGACGCTCGGGTCGGCTCGAGTCAAAAGAACGTGACCGAAATCTCGAGTTGGCTTCGCGAGCATGCTGGTCCAGAGCAGGGGTTCATCCTTATCTCGGCTGCTTCGCACGATTCCATCATCTTTTCTTCGGGCCTCCCGATGAAGCGCTTTATCCATGAGGGAGCTGGTGTCTACTACGATACCGCCATTATCAACCCAGATCGCTGGGCGCGATGGATCGTCGTCCGGAGCTATTCCAATGATGATTCGACCTGGCGTGCGATGAAGGACAATCCAGGGTTCCTCCGCTACGAACTCGTCGACCACTATCCTTTTGCGGATATCTATCAGTTGAAGCCGGAGTATCTCCCAAATCTCATTGTGGAGCCAGTCCTTCGCCAGAAGTGGGGCCTCTAGTTATTGTGTGTATTCTGTCATGCGTTTTCTTTTTTTCGCGACATTGGTGGTACTGTGTGTTGGGGGAGGATTCCTGTTTTGGGCCTCTCGCCATTTGACGGTGCCGAGTCACGTCGCCTATGGTCCGCCACCCGAGACCCTGTGGAACTTTCAGGCTATCGATACCATGAAGTATTCACGTGATATTGCTCGGGAGAAACTGGGCGATGCCTCGTTTGATGCGGTCATCGAGATGCAGGTGAAAAATATCGCAGAGACCGGAGCCACCCACGTGGCTATCGCTACTCCCTATGATGAAGAATTTGTCCCGTTTCTCCGGCGTTGGGTGGAGGCTGCTCGTCGCCATGGTCTGTACGTCTGGTTTCGAGGGAACTGGTCAGGTTGGGAGGGCTGGTTTGAGTACCCGCGTCTCAGTCGCGAGGAACACCTGAAGAAGACAGCCGACTTTATCGTGAAACACCCGGATCTTTTTGAAGATGGCGATGTGTTTTCTTCTTGTCCGGAGTGTGAAAATGGTGGTACGGGTGATCCGCGCCAGACGGGAGATGTGGCTGGGTATCGGGCCTTTCTTATCGCTGAGTATAAGGCGATGCAACTGTCATTCAAGACTATCAACAAAGACGTCCGAGCCAATTTCTTTTCGATGAATGGAGATGTTGCTCGGCTCGTGATGGATCAGGCGACCACCAAGTCTCTCGGTGGTATCGTGACTATCGATCACTATGTCAAGACTCCTGAACAACTCGTGAAGGATGTGGAAGATATCGCCAAGAAAAGTGGCGGGAGAGTAGTCCTAGGAGAATTTGGGGCTCCTATCCCAGATATCCACGGCGCACTCTCGGAGGAACAGCAGGCACTCTGGATCGGCCGGACCCTTGAGCTCCTCTCGCAGTCTCGGGTAGTGGAGGGCGTGAGCTACTGGCTCTCAGTCGGTGGATCGACCGAAATCTGGAAGAGTACGGGCGTTCCGCGCCAAGCAGTGGCGACACTCCATGAATATTTCCGTCCAGGAGCATTCTATGGGGTGGTCCGCGATGAACTTGCCCGTCCGATAGCCGGTGCGACGGTTCGTCTCGGTGAGCAGGTGGCGACCACTGATGCTGAGGGGCACTATGCACTCGTGTACCGGTCTTCACTGATCCGGCGGGCCACAGTCACCGCCCCGGGGTATGTCGATCAGGGTATCGACATCACAGCGCGTCGACAGCCAACCGATATCATTCTCGAAAAGAAAGTAAAGGACTGGGAGTTCAGGCTCCTTGAGTTAGCCCGCTAATGGAGTACCAGATATTGACACGGTGAAATGATGGGGTTCATTTTGTGCTAGTATGGGTATAGGTCGGAAAAGAAAATAATATCCATATACATACACTATGAAGACACACCTTTCATTTTCGGGATTCTTGATGGCGGCTTTGGTCGCTTTTTTTGTTTCTTTTGCGGGCTCTGCTTCGGCAGCAGTTATCTATAATAGTATCGATACGCCACTCCCTGGCAGCTACCCTAGCCTCGGCTATGAAGCGACTTCGACGGCGGCGCTCGGGGACCACATTTCGTTTGCTGGTACTGAACGTAATCTGACGACGGCGACCATCACGCTCACCAACTGGGCCTGTGAAAATGATTTCACGTGGAACGGTTCAGCCTGGGTCGCCAATCGGGCTGGTACCGATGCCTGTGTGACTACGCCTGGGTCGTACTTTACGCACCCGATAACTCTCAACCTCTATGCGGTTGATCATACCGGACCTAACCCTGCTTTAGGAGCGCTCCTCGGTACCAAGACACTTGATGCCAAGGTGTACTATCGACCGTCGTATGACCCACTATCGAACTGTACGGCCCCGGCCTCAGATGTGCCCTTTGGAGGAACATGGTTTTCTCAGGTGGATGGATCGTGTTTCCATGGGTTCAACCAAAACGTCACTTTTGACTTTACCAGTGACAACATCACTCTCCCTAATGAAGTGATCTTTGGCGTGGCGTACAATACCGCAGACTACGGTGCCAACCCTATTCATGCCGTTGGACCGTACAACTCCCTCAACTATGGCTTGAGCACCTCGACTTCGGTCGGTACTGATGTAGAGTCCGCAACGGTATTTATGAGTTCTTCCTGGGCCGGAGCCTACTGTGACAGCGGTACCGGGGGCACGGGAACATTCCGAAGAGATGCTGATTGTTGGGCGGGTTACGTGCCGGCAGCCAAATTTGAGGCAGTGGCACCCGTGACTACCGCTACGGTCCATCTCTACAAGTATCTCGATGGTGAGATGGCGACAACCGAGAGTGCCAATGGCGTGAGCTTCCCGATGTTTACCTCGACCTACAATGCACCGTTTACTCTAGGACCCAATGGTTGGTCAGAAGGGGATAGTCCATATGAAGCGTCGACCTCGCCTATGGCGATCGGTTCTTCGTATGCGGCTGAAGAAAAACTCGACACTTCACTCGTCGGGGCCTCTTGTGATGGCCTCCATACCTATGCCCTCGCCGGTTACTCAGTGGGCAATACCTACGAGAGCGCGGTAGAGGCGACGCCCACCATGACACCCCCGAGCTTTACTGAGCTCTCCGGTGACAAGCATGTCATCGTGTGGAATACCACGTGTCCGCCGGTAGCCACCCTCAAAGTCCATATCTTGAAGTATCTCGATGGACAGAAGGCGACGGTAGTGCCTGGGAACTACCAGTTCCCGATGACGGCTACTTGGAGCGCCCAGAATATCGGGGCCGGAATGGGCGCCTATGTCCTCGGCAATAGCCACGGTGGTGCCTCAGACGTCTACGGAGCTGATACCGCTGTGATGAGCGCCCCAGCAGACTATACGACCGCGGAGGTGACGAGTGGCGACTCGCTTGTGGTCCCTTCACTCGTGGAGTGTACGCCGGGCAAGTACTACCTCAAGGGGTACCGTACGAGTGCGGTTGACTTTGCGAGTGCTGCGACAGCATCACTCGTGACGGTTGCTCCTGTCTTTGCTGGATTGACGACCGATCGCTACGTCATCGTCGAGAACTCGACCTGTCCTACGACGGGGAGTATCAGTGGCATGAAATACAACGATCTCAATCGGAACGGCAAGAAGGATGCAAATGAACCCGGTCTCGCTGGTTGGACCATCCGACTCAAACTCGGGAAAACCGTAGTGACGACGGTGACTGGAGCGGACGGTTCGTATAGCTTTTCGGACCTCACCCCTGGAACGTATCGGGTGCGCGAAGTGCACCAGAAGGGCTGGAAGCGGATGAGTAAGAATCCAAAGCCGATTGTCCTCGTCGCAGGGGCGAGCGTCACCGACGTTAATTTCGGGAACGCGGTCACTCGCCGTGGTGAACGAGAAGATGACGATCGTGACGATGATCGTGATGACGAATCAGGCAACTACTATAGCGGTCACAACCGCAATGAGTACGAGCGTGACTCGAACAACAAAGAGCACAAGAGTGAACAGAGTAAAAAGCAGAGCAAAGAGCGAAACGATCGTGACTAGACCGGCTAGTTAGAGCACGAAGGGCGCAGCGTCTTCACGCTACGCCTTTTTTGTGGGTAAATGTGAACTTGACAAAAATATAATACGTGTTGTGATTTTTCTTGACATATACCAGGGACAGAGATAGTCTGATATGAAAGCAGAATGTAAGTACCTTACTTATCTATATGTAACCAGCTTCTCTCTATTAATAGAGAGATAGTCTTTATTTTTGAATCATAAATATGCGGATCTTCCGAAAGGGTGTAAGGAAGGGGATGGGGAAATTGGTGGCGAAGATGTTTAATCTGTTGGTGGTGCTCGCGCTTTTGCTTCAGCCTGTGGGGACTGTGGGTCTCTACGGTGCCTTTTCATATGGCCAGGGTGTTGCTCAGGCTGTCGATACGGAGCCTGTGGAGACTGAAGCTACTGCCACAGAAGAGGAACCAGCACCAGTAGAGGAGGTAGAACCTGCAGAGGAACCTGAGGAACCAGCCCCGGTAGTCGAAGAGACACCAGTGGAAGTCCCTGTGATTCCCGCACCAGACAAAGAAGCCATCCCAACTCCCGAGACTCTACCTGAAGAAACGCCTGTAGTCGAAGTGCCCGAAGTAGTCCCGACTCCTGAGGTGATCGGAGATGAAGAGGCTACCCAGCCCCAGACCGAGGAACAGACCGTGTGGGAAAAGGGCGATAGTGGTAAGCAAACCACCACCGAGCCCGTGGTACTCGGTACCACCTATGTCGCTCCTCAGAATGAGGACGTGACGGTCGTCTTTACCAAGCTTCCGGAACATCCTGGCACCCTCTCGATTGAGGAAGTGAAGCTCTCACCTGAGCAAGTAGTGGAGCTCGGCGCTCTCTCTGATACCGCCTACGATGTCACCTCATCTATGGAGGATGGGACGTTTGAGTATGTGCTCACTCTGCCAGTCCCGTCCCACGGGGGAGAGACGGTGGTCAAGTATGCCGAAGACGTCGCTGGTTTGACCGAAGCAGGCGTCGTAGCTGATGAAGATACCGCGAGTGACAATCATTCTGTGGCGGTGACACTCGATCACTTTACGATTTTTGTGGCGACCTTTGCGAGTGATTTCACCACTTCCAAGAATTCCTACCAGCAGGGGGACACGGTCTATCTGAAAGCCACTGGTTTGTCCCCTGGTAACTACTACCGTTTTGCCATCGACCCTCCAGGCAATGGCAATTTCAGCTATGTGACTACGTGCCATACGGGAAATGCTACATTGACCGGTACCTATGTATTAGCTGGGAATGCTCCGACTGGGAATAACTGGAAAGCCGAGATCCATGGCTTTACCTCTTCGAATAGTTGTAACAACGCCAATAGTCAGCACAATCCGAGTGATGATTCGACGTTTGCGGTGACCGAAGCGCCACAGCATGTGGCTGTGACCATCTGCCACGCGACCCCACCGGATACAGCCGCCAATGGTTACACCAAGCTTGTGACCGATGATGACGGAGTACTGAATCAGGGCCATGCCTCTCAGCATGGAGCCGATATCATCCCGCCGTTTGTCGTGGGTAATACCAATTATCCTGGGAAAAACTGGGATACGACAGGCCAAGCCATCTGGAACAACAACTGTATCGCGACAGGGAGTCTTAAGGCCGTGAAGGTCGTCGATGATGGATCGCCACTTACTGCCTGGAGCTTTCAGCTCGATAACAATGCCCCGATTGTGGCCAATGCGAGCGGTGTCGTTGACTTTGGGACGGTGCCGGTTGGACCGCATACCATCACCGAGATTGGACAGGCCTCATACACTATGACGGGTGTGTCTGGTACCAACTGTGCGCTTCTTGGCGAAGGTACAGGAGCGAGCGCCACGGTAGTCGCCAATACGACGACCGTCTGTACGTTTAGTAACGCCGTCAATCGCGGATCGATCACGATTGTCAAAGATGCTCTGCCGAACGACGCGCAGGATTTTGCATTTACGACGAGCCTCGAAGAGAGCGACTTCGCCCTCGATGATGATGGTGACAACGAGAACGGGGTGTCGAATACTACTACGTTCGGATCGCTTCTCCCTGGGACCTACTCCTTTACCGAAGAGGCGGTAGCCGGTTGGTCACTCCAGGGGATGAGCTGTGTTTCATCCAATGTGTCGCTCGACCTGCCGGTCTCTGCGACAGCGACGGTGACGCTTCATCCGGGTGAGAATGTCACCTGTACCTACACCAACGTCAAAGTACCGTACTGTGGTGATGGTATTGTGAACACCGAGAACGAACAGTGTGACGGGGTTGTCGAGGGAGGGGAGTACACCTGTTCCGAAACCTGTCAGTTGGTAGCCAATCCCGGGACGCTCCATGTCACCAAGGTGGTCATAAACAATGATGGCGGAGACGCTACTCCTGATGATTTTTCCTTTAGCTTGAATGAGGGAGAGGCTATCTCGTTTGAAGCCGACGGGGTGAATGATGTGGTTGTTCCCGCTGGTGCCTATACCGTCGAAGAGACACCCGTCATGGGCTATGCGGTGAGCTATAGCAAGGCTTGTAGTGATCTCGTGGTCCCTCCTGGGGGCGATGCCTACTGCACCATTACCAATAACGATGCTCCGATTCAAATCGAAGCGAGCAAGGTCATCTGTACTGACGAAGCCGATCTCCCGAACTGGGGCCTCGGTGGTCCAGATATCACCGCGAGTACCGCGAGTAACTGGGTGGCCACTCATGAGAGCTGTCGGCTCGAGCGTGATTGGCAGTTCCAGTGGAGCTATGATGGCGTCGGCAACCCCGGTGACAATCTCGGAGCAGTCGGGAGTGATGACTGGCACACCTTTGTCGGAACGACCACGGTACCGCTTTCCGTCTTTGACCAGAATCAGGCTCATCCGGTCTGGGTGCGAGAAGTGTGGGATGACAACTATATCCCGTTTACCTATGGTACGGGTGGTGGCGAGGATCCCAACAGCAACAACGTCAGTGCCGAGATGTACTGCTACAAAGATGTTTTGAATTATGACAACTGGGACTGGGTCGAGCACCCGGTCGCTGGTGGCACCTATCACTGTGTGGCGTGGAACGTCGGACAGCCTGGCCAGATTATCGTGAAGAAAGAGACCGATCCAGCCGGGAGTGACGAGCAGTTTATGTTTAGCTCCTCCTTTACCGAAGGGAACTTCTTCCTCGCTGACGGAGAGACCTACACGAGTAGCTCGCTTACCCCAGGGCAGTATAGTGTGACGGAGGCCGAGCGCATCGGTTGGAGACTTGATGATGTCACTTGTAGCGACGGGAGTGACCCAGAATCGATCACCCTCGATCCGGGTGAGACCGTGACCTGTACTTTCAAGAACCAGGCGACTGCTCGTATCGTCGCGACCAAAATCGTCTGTGCCGACGAAGCTGACCTGCCGAATTATGGCCTCGGTGGTCCAGATACGACCATCTCAACCGCGACTGACTGGGTGAACACTCATGAGAGTTGTCGCTTTAAGGAGAACTGGCGTTTCCAGTGGGCCTATGAGAGCAATGCTAACCCTGGTGACAACACCGGTGAATCTGCCAATCCTGACTGGCACACGTTTGGGCCGACGGGCGTGAACGGACAGACCAGCACCGATGTCGACCTCAAGAGTTCGGCGCTCCTCTGGGTGCGTGAAGTCTGGGACGATCAGTATATCCCGTTTACCTACGGCAACAATCCCGAAGACTGGAACAGTGACAATGTCAGTGCTGAGCTGTACTGTCACCAGGATGTACAGAATTATGACAACTATGATTTCATCGATGCCGGGACTGAAGCTCCGGCCTACTACTGCGTCGCCTGGAATGTGGCGAAGCGGGAAGAAGCAGAACCTCGTCTGGAGCTGCGGAAGTCAAACAACAGCGTAGGGGATGAAACTCCCGGGAATACCGTGACCTATACGCTCGAATTGACGGCGCTCGATGGTCCAGTTGATGATGTGACGGTGACCGACCTCCCACCAGAGGGCTTTGCCTACGTGGCCGGGAGCGGTGAGGGTGCGCCATTTATCCACGAGTATGCTTCACCTGGGATCTGGGATCTCGGCGATATGGCAGCTGGTGAGACAAAGGTACTGACGTATCAGACGACCATCAGTAGTGCTCAAGATGACGGACGCTACAAGGACCTCGCCTTTGCTCGGGGTACCTCGGGGAGCAATACTATTTTTGCCAACAGCGTGGCCGATCCGTTTGTGGGGACTGAGGTGAGCGTCGTTTCAAACGACACAGAGACCGTCGTCATACCGGAAGACAATGAAAACAAGATTGTGGAAAAGACCAAGAAAAAGACCGCTTATGTCCTCGGGGCTGCGACGACCTTGCCTATGACCGGAGTGCCGTTCGGCACAGTGGTACTGGCGCTCCTGGGTCTCGTGTTTGGTCTCGCCCTTATCCTCGTCTCGCGTCGCCGAGCCCTCGTGCCGGTGATCGCTCTCATGATGCTCAGTGGCGCACTCTTCCCTCATACGGCTGATGCCGCGAACCTCTCGGTCAAGATTGAAACTCCTGAGGCCGTGACAGATACCGCGAGTATCAAGATTGGGTTCGTGACGCTCGATGTCCTGGGACGCTCACTCACGGTCGAGTGCTACCGTGACAGTGACGTCGCCCCGTTTGCGAGCTATACGCTCGCCTCGACATTTGGCGGTAACTCCGGTGACTGTCAGGTGGATGGGAGTGTTATGCCGACCGATGGGTCCTATGAGTTTTACGTCAAAGCCATCGCCTCGGGTGAGGGGAGCGAGACCGTTGAGAGTAACCACGTTACCGTGACG
The DNA here is from genome assembly GCA_964444815.1 of uncultured Bdellovibrionales bacterium. Taxonomy (GTDB): domain Bacteria; phylum Patescibacteriota; class Minisyncoccia; order Moranbacterales; family UBA1568; genus UBA1568. The sequence goes on from CAYUIR010000006.1 coordinate 21,386, forward strand.
CTCTCATCGGCGACTCCGGGTCTACCTTATGACTACGATCGAGACGACGCCTCATGCCAGAACAACATCACCTTTATGACCGCGGACGATGGCGGCAAGACCGTCAAAGTCGAACTCTACCGCTCGTTCTCAACCACCTTTGTCGCGGATGCTGGGACCAAAGTAGCCGAACTCATGATCGGGTCCAACCTGCCCGGGAGCTTCTCGGTTCCTGCTCCTGGCTGTAGTAACGATGCCTACTATGCCATCCGAGCAGTAGCAGGCAATGGCAATGGCTCAGGGTTTGTCGGCGACAAGGACCAGAACGTCGATACGCACACCGTGACCAAGAACAAAACAACCACCGTGACCATCCCTGGCGCCACGAGCGGTGCTATCCCGGTAGGCACTACCATCGGTGGTGGTACCGAGGGTCAGGTGGAGGGCGCGACGACGAGTGGTGAGACAGAGGTGACCCCGACTGAAACAGATGAACAGCAATCCGTCCTGGGTGAAATGACCGAAGCCAGCAAGGACGCCGTCACGAGTCATCCATGGCGTACCTTCTTCTGGTTCCTGGTTATCTTGGTGGCCGCTTACATCGCTTATCAGTGGTATCGTGCCAAAGGCCATGATCAATCTGCCAATTAAATTGTCTCAAGAGCGAATACTGAGATGGACAGGCACTGCCCTCGTGGTGGTGTCTGTTTTGGTTCTCCTCTCCACATTCTTCCCAGTGCTTCTCGAAGAGGCCAAGTACCAGCTCCTACCGAGCCAAGAGCACAAAGCCGTGGTGACGAAAGAGATGCAGGGAGAAGCGGGTCTCCCCCCATCACAAGTTATCGTGCCAGTGAGTGAGGAGTTTGGTATTGTCATCCCCAAGATCGGGGCCAATGCCCCAGTTATCGCGGATGTGGATTGGCAGGACTCGCGGGTCTATCAGGCGGTACTGGCTCAGGGAGTGGCCCATGCCAAGGGAACCAAGAAGCCAGGGGAGGCGGGCAACGTCTTTCTTTTCTCTCACTCGGGGGTTGACTTTCTCGAAGCTAACCGCTACAATGCTCTGTTCTATCTCATTGATAAGCTCCAACCCGGGGATGACATCACGGTCTTCTACCAGGGTGACAAATTTGTCTATCGTGTGACCGAAAAGTTGCGAGTCGCCCCGGATCGGCTCGAGTACCTCGTAGGTTCAGGGGACCAGAAAACCCTTACTCTTATGACCTGCTGGCCGGCTGGGACCACACTCGAGCGGCTCCTCGTCATAGCCGAACAAGTTGATACTCACTAACTCCTCCCTATGAATCTCTTGGCCTGGTGCAAAACTCATCTGGTGCCCATCCTCTTTGGACTCCTTCTTTTGATGGAGCTCGGGACCGCGTTTGTCTCGGTACCTACCAGAGCGGTAGGGCGAGAGATCACGCAGGGGACAGACAGCACATTCGTACGGATTTCAGAAATTACCGATGCTCGGATTGATAGTGTGGCCGCGACGGTAGTCCTTGCCCCCGCGCTCCCACGAATCCTCTGGGTATTTTTGTTGGTGACGTATGTCGCCCTTCTTGTCTTTAACTGGTCGTACACGTTTCGTACCGTGACGTCACCCCAGTGGCGCTTTGAGTTGATTCTGACGCTCCTCACGCTCGGTGTTTGGTACCATCTCGATAGTGGGAGGGGAGAGATATGGTTCCCGCTCACTCTCATCAAGTCAGGTCTCATCGTGGCTATCATCTATGTGTACCTCCTCGAGCGTCGCTCGCCTTGGGTCGAGCCTGGACAAAAGTGAAAAAAAATGCTATAATGGAACTACAAAGGCTTGAAAGAGCCGAAAGTACGATAAAAACGGGTGTGAGCCCGTTTTTATTTTTTAGCCAACCAAAGCCATTTATGGCCAAAACACACACACAACCTGTCCACACCATAGTCGCCCTCTCCGTGATCGGAGTGGCTTCTTCGTTTGTGTTTGTGCTCTCGGCTCTGGCCTCAGGCATGGTCCCAGGCGAAGTCATCACCCTCGCCAACCATGCCCGTTCCGAGGCTGGTCTGCCGGCACTCACGGAGAACGCGATTCTCGCAACTGCTGCCAAGAACAAAGCAAACGACATGATCAAGCATGATTACTTTGCGCACACTTCCCCTGCGGGAGTAGCACCGTGGTACTGGATTAAGGATGCCGGCTACCGTTATCAGGCAGCGGGGGAGAACCTCGCCATCAACTATACGGACGCTCGTGATCAGCACGACGCTTGGATGAAGAGTGAAACACACCGGGCCAACATCATGAACACTCGTTATCAGGAAATCGGAGTGGCGGTGGTGAAGGGCAAGATCAATGGTAAGGAATCTATCATCACGGTGGAGTACTTTGGTACGCCACTGGTCGCAGCGGTCAAAGAGCCAGCTCCGGTGCCGATGGTTCTCGAGGCAGCACCGGCTGAAATCAAGGGTACCGAAACAGTGCTTGAGACCCCGACTACGATCATCACTCCAGTGGTGCCCCCATCTCCGACACCCGTCTCTCCTCTGGTACAGAGTGAAGAGGATCGGATTCTGACACTCCTGTCTCTCCTCTCCGTACTCCTCATGATGCTCCTCGCTCCAGCCATGATTCTCCTCCGGGCTCTCCAGTTCCTCCTTGAGGCAAAACGAGAGGGTACCGTCTCGGTTCCGATTCTCCCATCGATTCATATCGATGGCATCCACAAGTCTGCTCACTAAATACAGAAGAAAAACCGAGAGCGTGAGCCCTCGGTTTTTTGTTATTCACTTTTGACTTTGACCACTCGGATGAAGTTGCCAGGACGATCGTCAATCAAGAGTTCCCAGGCGGGGTCGGGGACGCCGTAGTACTGGTAGGCTCGGAGGCCGGAGAGGCGCTCCCAGCGAGAATAGCGGGACATATAGCGGATTTTGCCACGGCGGGTGAGGACATAGTAGTCAGGCTTAATTTCATTTTGGTCGAAGGTGTAGGCAGTAAGGCAACGACCGACAAAGAATTCACAGACCCCATAGTAGTCGGCCCAGACGGTGAGATCCTGTGCTTCGGGGAGAGTGTTTAGATACTTGGCTGCCTCATATCCACCGTAGCCCCAGGCATCTTGGATCATGAGCGAGCGAGGGAGGAGAGAGTTCGTGTAGTTGAAGTAAAACGGTGCCGAGAGGACGAGCGAGATGAGACTCACTATGGCGAGGACCCCGATGAGGAGCGACTGGTACAGGGGACGGAGCGAACGTGAGAGGCGCAGGTAGCCGAGGGCAGAGAGGTAGGCGAGGAGTGGATAGAGCATGATACTGTAGCGCGGGGTGGAGAGGATGTTCGAATAGATGAGGAGTACGGTATAGCAGAGGAAAAAGAAAAAGAGAGGGTAGATGTGGGCGGGAGCGTCCTTTTTGCGCTCTACGATGAGACTGATAGCGAGGGCGAAGAAACCGAGGAGGACCACAGGAGTGAGCGAGAAGATGACCGGGTTCCACTCGAGGAGAAAGGACTGCCAAAAGTTGGGGACGGCGCCGTAGTAGCGGATGTCGGTTAGGTCCTTGATGTCAAAGGCGATGGGGCGCATAAAGTCCCAGTCTGGGAAAAAATTGCGGAGGACGATGATCCCAACAAACATGAGACCAAAAAAGAGCCCGGTCACTGGAAGAATAGGACGAAGGTGCTGTGTCAGACGTCGAACCAAGAAAAGGAGCGGATTCTTGAGGACAAAGGTATCAATGATGAGGGTGAGGGCAAAAACAAGGGCGATACCGACCAGAATCTCTTTGTCTGGGACGGTCATGATGAACTCTTGGAAGTACTTGCTATCGACGAGGAGGGCCGGAAGGAAGAGGATGACAAGGAATATGGTGCCACCCATGAGGGCGACCCAGGCGAGGAGTTCTTGCCTCAGATCACGTCTCAATCTATCCGGCGAGCTCTGCTCAGAGAAGAAACGGAAGAGAATCAAGGCGAGAAAGAAAGGGAGGAGGATGATGGCAACGTACTTGGAGAGGATAGCGAATGAGAGGGCGATACCAGTGATGAAGAGGTACTTCCTTTGGTTCTCTTGGAGGTAATTCAAAAAAGAGAAGAGAGCCACGGCGCTCGTTGACCAGAGGAGGGCGTCGGGATTGATAATCTGCGTGATGCCGAGGAGGATGGGGGAGAGAGCGGTAAAGGCAGTGGCAAGGAGAGCTACTTCTTCACCGGAGAGGCGTCGGATGAGGAAAAAGAGGACGACGAGGAGGAAGGCGTTGACGAGGAGGATAGGGAGGCGAAAGGCGAGATAGATGGCCTTGGTCTGGTTCGTGTCACAGGCGATGATGCGGTCCTTTTGCTCGACACAGAATTTCTCAGTTTCCGGATAGAGGGCGACACTGATCCCGGAGATCAGGGCGAGGCTCACGCCGGGCTTGTCATTGATAAAGGTCTTGCGCCACTTGCCATCCGCGATGGCCTCCCAGTACTGAGGGATACGCTCTTCGACCCAGTAGTGCTCATCGGCGGTGACGAAATCAGTCAGGTGGTAGAGTCCAAATCCTAGGTAGAGGGCGATAATGAGTCCGAGGAGAATTTTCGTGAAGACGGTCATAATAGAGGAGTAAACGGATGCCTCCTTAGCATAGCATATCCCGAGGGAGTCTATTCTCGAGGGGGTATCTCGTGGTACTATGTGGCTATGTGAGTCACCTCAAGTGCCTATGAATATCAAGAAAATCCGAGAGCAAGCGGAAGTGTTGATTCTCAGCGCTCTACTCGTGTGGCCTAGTATCCTCCATGCTGGGGCGATAGAGGACGCTACCCCGGTAGCCCAAATACTTCGCAATATCTTGAATTTTTTGTTGTCAGTTGCGGGAATAGTTGGTATAATCGGATTAGTGGTGGCAGGATTTCTGTATCTCACTGCTTATGGTGACGAAGAGCGCATACGCCAGGCCAAGCTCATGCTTACCTGGTCAGTCATCGGTATCACGGTAGTACTCGGAGCACTCCTCCTTGTCACACAGATAGGCAATCTCTTCTCATAAAACAAACACAAAAGAAATCCCTGTCTTCGGAAGAAGGGACACTGAAAGGAGGTGAGAACTATGAACAAAATTAAAAACGCTTTCTACGGAGCAGCTTCGACGGTTGTCGCTTTGGCGCCAGCTCTCGCATCAGCCCAGTGGGATCGTGGTCAGGGGAATGCCCAGAATTCAGGTGTCCCTGGAGGCTCTATTTACGGCATCATCAACTCGACCATGAACTGGCTCCTCGCCATCCTCGGTTTCCTCGGTATCATCGGTTTCGTAATCGCTGGTATCCTCTATCTCACCGCAGCTGGTGATGAGGATCAGATTGGCAAGGCCAAGAACGCGATGATGTACTCGATTATCGGTGTTATCGTGGCCCTTCTCGGTTTCGTTATTATCCAAGCAGTCAACAACTGGCTCGGAGGCACCAACGCTTCCTTCTAGTGTTCGGATACTTCGATTATCGATAGCAAAAATCACTCTGAGCTTGTCGAAGAGTGATTTTTGTTTCTAATTAGTTGTGGTATAATGTTGGCAAGGAAGATAAAAAGTAATATCCATACAAAAGCAGAGGTCTGTGGGTATGGAAAATATATGAAGAATATAGTGAAGCGATTCAGTGCGAGCATGTTACTTCTTATGCTTTTGATTCCAGTTGTTGCATCGGCTCAGACTGGCCCTCCGCAGCCATCGGGTTGGGACCAGGGATATGAGTATGCTTATCAGTCAGGGGTTCCTGATGGAAGCATTACTAACATTATCAAACAGACATTGAACTGGCTCCTCGCCATACTTGGATTTTTTGGGATCATCGGTTTTGTCGTCTCAGGCATCCTCTACCTCACCGCGGCTGGCAATGACGACCAGATCAGCACTGCCAAGAACGCCATGAAGTACTCAATTATCGGGGTTATTGTGGCCCTCCTCGGCTTTGTGATTATCAAGGCAGTCGATACGCTCCTCACAGGCACTTCATCGAATTTCTAGGGTAATATGAAACAAGTCTTTACTATTTTCTTCTTTCTCACACTCGCACTGATGCCACTAGTATCTTATGCCGTAACGTGTCCTACGGATGGCGCCTACTCTATTGTTTCGGGAGTCTGTGTTCCGACCGACACTGGCCTCTCCAGCGCCACTGTGACCCAGGTCCTCTTGACGTTCATGAACTGGCTCCTCGGCCTCCTTGGTCTTTTTGGTATCATTGCCTTTGTTATTTCCGGGATTCAGTATCTGGTCTCAGCCGGGGATGATGACACGATTTCGATTGCCAAGCGGAACATGAAGTACTCGATAATTGGCGTGATGGTGGCACTCTCAGGGTTTATTATCATCCAAGCAGTGGATACCCTCCTCAAAGGGACCAGTTCAAACTTCTAGCTTCATAAAATGCTTTATATAAGCCATTTCCTATCAAGGGAAGTGGCTTTTTTCTCTTTGGCGGGATGATGACCGGTTTTGGCTCTTGGATAAGCCTCAAATGTGGGGTAAACGGTCAGCTAGATTCATAAAAAGTGCTTTATATAAGCCATAAAATAGTATAAAAAGGCGTATTTTTTCATTGACGAATGCCACGAAATTTGCTATATTCAGAAGTGCACTTTTAATGACTTTTCCTGTTTTCTGAGCAGGTACGCTATGGGTGAATTTTGGGGAGAGAGGCTGTTTCGATTACTCTCACAAC
>CAYUIR010000006.1:28140-33906 GCA_964444815.1 uncultured Bdellovibrionales bacterium
AGGTACGCTATGGGTGAATTTTGGGGAGAGAGGCTGTTTCGATTACTCTCACAACTGAAGCACATTTCGCGCTTTATGCCTTTTTCTCTGAGAAAGGGCTTTTCGTCATTGGCTCTCTTGTTTCTGGGAGCAGGCGCCTTTCCAGCCTTGCCCATAATCGATACTAAGGAACTAGCCACTCCCGACCCTTCTGAGACGGCCGTAGCTATTGATCCTGTCGAACTCTGCCGTTGGCAGAAGGACTTTTCTTTTTTTCAGGAACTTGTGGTTGGTGCGGAAAAGAAAGAGATAGAAGATTGTCACTTGGCAGTCCCAGAGGTGAGCGCGACACAGGAAGCGCCGGCTACCCCTAAGGATGGAGCGCTTGAGACGACTATCGCTACTATGGCCTCGGGCTATCCACTCGAAGCCATGGCGCCGACTATTGCCGAGTATGATCGGGAAGTGGCGGCACTTATCGTCGGTATTGCCAAAAAGGAGAGTAATTGGGGTAAGCGGGTCCCCGTCGATACGGCAGGAGCAGATTGTTTCAACTATTGGGGGTTCAAAGGCGCCGGTACTCGTGGTGTGGCTATGGGGCATGGTTGTTTCGGCAGCCCCGAAGAGGCAGTCCATGCGGTAGGCAATCGCATCGCCGAACTGGTGACGCTCCGGAAGACGAGCGAACCCAAGAATATGATTATTTGGAAGTGTGGCTCAAGTTGTGCCACCCACAGTCCTGAGAGCGTGCGCAAGTGGATTGCGGACGTCGATCTCTATTACCGGCAGATTGTCGGGACGAACTAGTAGGTCTGTAGAGACGTATACAAATTTTTCAGGTATAATAAAAAAAGACAGACATAATCAAAAAGCTTGAGGCTTTTTTACTTGGCGCTTTTCAGAAAAAGCTAAAAGCTAAAAGCTAAAAGCTAAAAGCTAAAAGCTAAATTATGACTTGGGCTCTGGTGGCACTCCTTGGCTATTTCTTTAGCGCCGTCTCTGCTACCTTTGACAAATATCTGCTCTCTGATCGCATACCGACTCCGGCCGTGTATGCTTTTTTTGTATCCTTGTTTAGTCTCTTTGCGCTCGGATTTGTGCCCTTTGGCGTGCGTTTCCTCGATCTCACCTCCACTCTCACGCTCCTCCTCTCCGGGATGACGTTTGTCTATGGCCTGGTGGCCTTTTATGCCGCGGTCAAGCGCCATGAGATCTCTCGGGTGGCACCACTTGTGGGGACGATTATTTCATTGGTTGCGTTCTCGGCCGTCTTTTTGCCTGGTATGGACGGTGCCGTCGTGGACGGCTGGTTTATCCTCGCTCTCCTCCTCCTCATTTTCGGTGGGCTCCTTATTTCTTTTGATTTGCCCTTGAGGCGGGGTGAGCATATCTCTTGGTATATTGTCCTGGCTGGTATCCTCATGGGCCTGTCATTTCTCCTCCTCAAGGGTGGCTATGCCAGTACTGACTTTGTGAACGGTCTCGTCTGGTCGCGTCTCGGGATGACGCTCGCTGGTCTGACGCTCTTCATCGTGCCACTGTTTCGTCGGCAGATTTTGGCCCAATTCGATGGCTTTGGGCATCGCTCCCCGCGAGCAGCGAGTACTGGAGGACTGTTCGTATTGAACAAGGTAACGGCAGGACTCGCCACGTTTCTCTTATCCTACGCGACGTATCTCGGGTCAGTCTCTTTCGTCCAGGCTCTTTCTGGGATGCAGTACGTCTTTCTTTTGATGTTGACTTTCCCGCTTTCGTTCCGTTACCCACAGGTCTTTGGTGAGCGACTCCATTTCTGGGATTGGATGCAGAAGGCGGTAGCGATTGGTATTATTGGTTTGGGATTATGGCTTGCGACTCAAAGTGGCATATCATTGCTTATGTAACTTTCTCTATGAAAAAAATACTCAAATTTTTGGCCGGTACAGTTCTCTCCGTGCTCCTCATGGCGCTCCTCCTCTTTGGCTACTTCAATATGCCGGCGCCGGCGCCGCGTGAGGATGTGAGTCTCGGGATGACCTTCTCGACGCGGTATGCCGAAGGGCTAGGACTCGACTGGCGCGAGACCTACCTGGCACTCCTTGATGATATCGGGATAAAGAAGATGCGCATCCCAGTGTACTGGGACCTGGTGGAAACAACCAAGGGGACCTATAACTATGCCGATGTGGATTGGCAGGTGGCTGAGGCGGGCAAGCGGGGAGCCGAAGTCATCCTGGCGGTTGGCATCAAGGTGCCTCGTTGGCCAGAGTGTCATATCCCCACTTGGGTCGGCGACGAAAAGGAAGCCCGTCGAGCTGGTATCTTGGCTCTCATTGAGACCACCATTCGTCGCTATGAGGGCAATCCAGTGATTACCAAGTGGCAGGTTGAGAATGAACCCTTCTTGTCATTTGGAGTGTGTCCAGAATTTGATGTAAAGATACTCGATGAGGAGATAGCGCTGGTGAAACGCCTTGATCCAACGCGCCCGGTGGTGGTGACGGATAGTGGCGAGCTCTCGCTCTGGGTGCATGCGGCGTCTCGAGGCGACCAATTTGGCACCACTCTCTATCGTGATATCTACAGCCCCAAAGTGGGCGGATACTTCGAGTATCCTATTGGGCCTAACTTCTTCCGTTTCAAGGAAAAAATGGTCCGTCTCTTCACTGATCAAGAGCATTTCTCGGTCATCGAGCTCCAGGCTGAGCCGTGGGCCAGTGGCTGGATCGCTGAGGTGTCACTTGAGGAACAGTTCCGGACCATGAATGAAGATCGTCTCCGTGAGAACGTGGACTATGCTCGTCAGGTTGGATTTGAGGATATCTATCTCTGGGGTGGAGAATGGTGGTACTGGATGAAGACCAAGAAGAATTATCCTGCCGTCTGGGAGACCGCCAAGGATCTCTATCAGGAACACAAATAGGAGAATGTATGAAGGCACCACTCATTCTTATCCTACACGATATCCGGAGTGCACATAATGTCGGGTCTATTTTTCGGACCGCTGATGGAGCCGGAGTCGATGAGATTATCCTCACGGGATATACGCCATGCCCGCCGAAACCGGGTACTCTCTATCTTTCTGATGCTGACAAAGCGCTTCAGAAGACCGCGCTCGGGGCAGAGACATCGGTACCCTGGAGACAGGTGGCCTCGCTTCCGAGGCTACTCACGAGACTTCACAACGAGGGATATGAGCTGGTGGCACTCGAGCAGATGCCCGGGAGTATTGATTACCGAGACTATCGACCCGGGAAGCACATAGCCCTCATCCTTGGGAATGAAGTAGAGGGGGTAGCACCTGAGATACTCAAACGCTCTGACCATGTTATCGAGATACCGATGTATGGCGCCAAGAATTCGCTCAATGTCTCAGTCGCGACGGGCATTGCTCTCTATCAGATAATCAGTACAATGAAGAGGTGATGGTTAACCAGGCACTATGACGAACAAGAAAAAAACAAAGATCGCCATTTTCGATATCGATGGCACTATATTCCGCAAGAACCTTCATTTTGAGCTCATCAACGAGCTCACCTGGATGAAGGTGTTTCCGCGGGAAGCGCGGGATGAGTTGGCTGATATTTATGCTGGGTGGCTCACGCACGAGGGTACCTACGAGGATTATCGTAAGGCGCTCGTCAAGCTCTACTCCGAGCACATCAAGGGGTGCTCGAAGGAGGCTGTCCTCAAAGCGAGTAAGATGCTGGTGCCTTTTCATGCCAAGCGGACCTATATCTATGCTGAGCAGCTGATCAAGAAACTGCGCGCAGAGAACTATCATCTACTGGTCATTTCTGGTTCACCCATCGAAGTGGTGGAGGAATACAATCGGCAATACCTCAAGTTTGATGGGTCTTTTGGGAGCATCTATGCGGTTGATGCAGAGGGACTCTATACGGGAGAAGCATCTTTTGAACCATCGAAGAACAAGGGGAGTCTCGTAGAGCAGTATCTCTATGAACACAAACTCTCGCTCAAGGACTCCTATGGCATCGGTGATACCGAGTCTGATTCGAGCTTTCTTAAAATGGTAGAGCATCCCATAGCATTCAATCCCAATCAGAACCTCAAGGCCGCCGCCGAAGAGCATGGTTGGAAGATAGTGGTAGAAAAAAAAGACGTGGTCTACGAAATCAGTGATCACTGCACTCATCCCTAAGAAAGAAGTATGAACCTCAACGCATCCCTCGACAATTTTCTCAAGAAGACGGTGTGGCTCTGGCTCCCGTTTTACGCCCTCTTCCATCTCATAGAAGAGTTTGGTGGGCGTAAAAAGTAGCGCGTATGCTCGTGACCCGCCTCAGCTCAGTTTGGCATTCTCGGTATGCAACTTTCACGTTGCTCCTGGTGTGGATGGCGGTTATCTTTGCTTTTTCGACGTTGCCCGGTAAAGAGACGGCTGGCCCGCCACCACTCTGGTACTTTATCGAGCGGAAGGGGGCTCACGTGGTCGAATATGCGGTCCTCACATTGCTGGCATTCCGTTTCTTCCAACTGTCATTTTATCGGGAGGCGTTTGGTCGAGTACTCCTGGTATCCGCCCTGTTCGCACTCATGTATGGAGCGACTGATGAACTCCACCAGTATTTCGTGCCCGGTCGTGGGGCGCGATTCTCGGATGTCGTGATCGACGGGCTCGGGGTGCTCCTCTCGGCTCTCCTCATAGCACTCTTCTATCGAAACAAAAACCGCTCCTGAAGGAGCGGTTTTTCGAATGAGCGTGTTCTTAGCGAACTGACTCAATAAACTTGGTGAAGACGGCCGGGTTCTCCATAGCGAGTTCCGAGAGGACCTTGCGATCGAGAGCGATGTTCTTCTTGGCTTCGAGGGCAATGAAATCTCGGTAGACGAGCCCGTGGAGACGGAGCGCCGTGTTGAGTCGAGTAATCCAGAGACTGCGGAAGGTGCGCTTCTTGGCGCGACGGTCACGACGGGCGTATTTGCCAGCCTTGATGACGGCTTCTTTGGCCTTGGTAAACAAATTCTTGCGTCCCCAGCGGTAGCCTTTGGCCGCCTTGAGCACGTTCTTGTGGCGTTTCTTGGTCATGACACCACGCTTGATTCTGGTCATATGGGTGGGATACTGTAGGGTGAGTTAGAACGAGTAAGGAAGTGAGGCTTTGATATTCTTGGCGACGGCTGGGTAGACATCGTTGTCTTTGCGCTTGGCACGGGTTTCATCTCCGCTGTTGCGTGAGTTGTAGTGGTTCTGGCCGGTGGCGCGGGTCTTCAGCTTCCCACTGCCGGTTATTTTCACTTTCTTCACAACGGACTTTCTGGTCTTGAGCTTTGGCATAGTGTTATCTGGATAAATTACTCTGGGACGATGAGGGCATTGAATCCCATCGGTCCGCGCTTCACCTCTTCTTCAAAACGATGAGGAACCGTGATGCTCGTGATAAAGGCGCTCAGGTTTTCTTTGGCTTTGTCTTGCATGGCTTTTTCACGGCCACGGAGCACGATCTCGATTTTTACCTTGTTGCCCTTGGTCAGAAATTTCTCAGCCTGAGTCTTTTTGAAGAGCAGGTCATGAGTATCAGTGCGGAAGCCGAGACGGATGCCCTTGGTCTCAACCTTTTTCTGCTTGGCCTTCTGCTGTTGCTCCTGCTTGGCTGCTTTGTATTGGAGCTTGCCGTAGTCAGTGATTTTGCAGACGGGAGGCTTGGCAAGAGGGGACACTTCAACGAGGTCAGCTTCTTGCTCTTGAGCGAGTAAGATAGCTGCTGCGGTATCCATGATACCGCGATTCTCGCCATTCTGGTCAATGACCATGACCTGGGGCACGAGAATCTTCTCGTTGATACG
>CAYUIR010000006.1:34006-35972 GCA_964444815.1 uncultured Bdellovibrionales bacterium
GTGGAGTTGATGGGAATTGCACCCATGTCCAGAGAAGTTTTTCCAAAATAGTCTACAAGCGTAGTCAACCTTGTGTACGGGCAGGAGGTAGAAGGGAGACAAAATCCTCAAGCGAGTTCTTCTTTTGCAATACGTTCGGAGGGTAAAAGAAAAAGAAATTCCCTGGTCACGTCTCGATAATATGACACCAGTGGTTCCTTACCGAGAATCAGGATACTGATGGCGTCGCCAGTAATTAGGCGAGCGCAAGACTGTAAGAAGGGGCAAAAGCTTGCGCGATTGCATTCTTGGTCTTTGTGATGAAGTTTGCATTTATCATCGTGAGAACGAGATTTACGACCGTGTTCTCAAGGTCGGCTTGCGTATTTTGAAAGTACAACCTGTCGAGTCTAAACAACCCCGCACCACTTGCTTCGCAAGAGGTGCGGGACAGGCCCGTCTCTTACAAACACACAGTGCGCAATCGTTTAAATTTATTCTGATCGCATAGCTCGCTCTATTCGGCGTTTGGCTTCGCGGGTACCGATATCGGCCCGACGGTCATATTCCTTTTTTCCCTTGCCAATAGCAAACTCGAGCTTCACAAGTTGCTTCTTAGTATACAACCGAATCGGGACTAAAGTCAAGCCTTCCGTGCGGTATTTTCCTATGAGAGAGGCAATTTCACGCTTGCGGAGAAGGAGTTTTCGTGGTCTGCTATCTTCGTGCTTGGTGTCGCGGTGGGCCTGTTTGTAGCGGGGGATGAGGGCGTTCGTCAGGTAGAGTTCACTCCCGCGGACGGTCACATAGGCCCCTTTTAGGCTGGCATGGCCGGTTTTCACCGATTTTACCTCGGCTCCAGTCAATACCAAACCGGCCTCATAGCGTCCTAGGAGGGCATAATCAAACCCGGCTCGTTTGTTGTGGGCTATAGTAGTCATATGCTCATACTGTCCCACATTTGGCTCAAATAAGCAAGTTTTCTGTCTTGGTACTTCCATTTTTACGCTTGGCAGGTTAGGATGATGTCTATGAGTGAAATACCACACGAACTTCGCAATCACATATCCAAGGAAGAAGCTCTCAAGCGTGTAGCTCTGGAGCCGTTTTCACGCCGGGTGATTTCTTTCTATCGCTATGTCATCATTGGTGATCCAGTGGCACTGCGCAATGACTTGTTTGCTGAGTGGCAGGCCCTAGGGTGTCTCGGCCGGGTCTATGTGGCCAAGGAGGGGATCAATGCTCAGATGAGTGTCCCCGAGCCAAATTTTGCGAAGTTCCAGGAGCTTCTCTATGGCAGGCCAGCATTCAAGGACGTACCGTTCAAGGTGGGGGTAGAGCAGAAGAATGATGCCTTTTGGAAACTGACCATCAAGGTGAAGAAGCAGATTGTGGCTGATGGACTCAAGCCCGAGGATTACGATGTCACCAATGTCGGGACACACCTCTCGGCGCGTGAGTTTAATGAACTGCTCGATGAGCCGGAGACGGTGGTCGTTGATATGCGCAACAACTACGAATCTGCGATCGGGCGATTTGAAAATGCGCTTACGCCCAATAGCTATACCTTTCGCGAAGAACTCCCGATGACCAAAGAGGCCCTCAAGGGCAAAGAAGAGCAGAAAGTGCTACTCTACTGTACCGGCGGTATCCGCTGTGAAAAGGCCAGTGCCTACCTCAAGCATCATGGCTTCAAAAATGTCTACCAACTCCACGGCGGTATCATCGATTACAAACACCAGATAGAGCGCGAGGGTCTCTCATCCAAATTCAAGGGCAAGAACTTTGTCTTTGACGAGCGCCTCGGTGAACGGATCACGGATGATGTCCTCGCACACTGCTACCAGTGCGAGACGGTTTGTGACGACTATACCAACTGCGAGAATCTGGAGTGTAATCTCCTCTTCATTCAGTGTACTTCATGCAAAGACAAATTTTCTGGTTGCTGTAGTGTCGAATGCCAAGCCATTGTTGCTTTACCTGAGGC
>CAYUIR010000007.1:0-31643 GCA_964444815.1 uncultured Bdellovibrionales bacterium
ATCTCCGGACCAATCATGGATCGGATCGATCTCCATGTGGAAGTACCCCGAGTCAAGATAGAGAAACTCGATGGTGATGGTCCAGCCGGCGAACGAAGTAAAGATATCCGGGAGCGGGTCGAACGAGCTCGGGCCAAGCAACGAGCACGCTTCGCTGGCAAGAAGTTTCGAACGAACGCTGAGATGACCAGTCAAACCGTGAAAGAAGTGTGTGTCCTCGATGACGCCTCCCGGACGGCGCTTCACGAAGCAGTGAGTCGGATGAAGCTCTCGGCTCGGGGATATATGCGCGTACTCAAAGTAGCACGTACCATTGCTGATCTGGCCGAGTCAGAAGAAGTAACCCTCAGTCATATAGCCGAAGCCCTCCAGTATCGATTTAAAGATTGAACCATGAACCATGAAGTCGGTACCAAGCATTCAAAGTGGCAACGAAGAGGAATAACTTTCTTTGCAATTGTTTGTTTTTCTTTCTTGGGCGTCTATTATTTTCAACCAAAGCCAGATCGTTTTTCTGGCGTTCCAAAGAGCATCTGGCTGTCAGACAATGGATTAGAATTCTTTATGCCTCAGGTGACTGAGCAAACCGTCGGGGAATTCTTGAATAATCACGAGCTCAGCTTGAGAGAAAAGGAATCAGTGTTTCCAGCCGCAGATACGCACTTGACTCCAGGGATGCGGATCAGCGTCACGCGGACGCACACGCTCTCGGTACGGGTGGACGGGAAGGAAACAAGCTCTCCCGTGTTGGCTACCACTGTCGGAGGAGCGCTCGCAGAAGTAGGTATCGCCCTTGATGAGGACGATATCGTCCAGCCCGAACGCGAGGCGTTTGTCGGACGAGGAGCGAGTATCGTGGTGACACGAGTTGATATCCGTGAAGAAACGATCGATAAGGCACTGCCTTTTGAAAAGAAGACAAATGAAGATGATGAATTGTCGTGGCGGAAGACAGTGGTGACCCAGAAGGGCGAAAAGGGACTAGATCGTCTGATATACCGCGTGAGTAGTCATGATGGTAAGGAGGTGAACCGTAAGCTCCTCCGGACGGAGCGCGTCAAGGACCCAGTACCAGAGATTGTGACGCAGGGAACCTATGTGAAGCTCGGGAAAAGCCATAGTGGGGGTGCTTCGTGGTATGCCTGGACTGGGACGATGGCTGCCGCCAACCCCTGGCTTCCTAAGGGGAGTTATGTTAAGGTAACCAACACGGAAAACGGTAAGAGCGTCATTGTAGTTATCAATGATCGGGGACCCTTTGTACCCGGGCGAATCATCGATCTCGACAAGGTGGCTTTCGCCAAGATTGCCTCGATTGGTGCTGGCGTTATCAATGTGAAGATGGAAGAAATTACGAACTAGCGATGAGCCTCGCTCGTATCACGCGCTTCCATAGCAAGAGACATCTATGAAAAAAGTTGTTGCCAAAAAATCTCTAGGACAGAACTTTCTCCATGATGAATCCATCATCAAGGGAATATTTGAGATTGCCAATGTCGAGGCAAGTGACTGGGTACTGGAAGTAGGGCCAGGCACAGGGGCGCTCACCTTTCGGCTTTCGGACCAAGTCGAAAAACTCCTTGCTATCGAACTCGATCATACCCTTGTCGAGCGACTTACGGCCCACTTTGTGGATTCTGAAAGTGTCTCGATACTGGAGGGCAATATCCTCGATCTTCATCTCGAAGAGGTACTTCGTTCGGCCGGTTTCGCCGAGCACCCCTACAAGGTGATTGCCAATATTCCCTACTACATCACGGCGCCGATTATTCGGACGCTTCTCTCACTTCGAATTCAGCCCGAGTCGCTGACGCTTATGGTGCAAGACGAGGTAGCCGAGCGCCTCTCAGCCAAGCCTGGGAGTATGAGTCTTCTTTCGGTTATGGCCCAGTATTATGCCACCGTTGAGAAAAGGTTGTTTGTTCCGAAAGCGGCTTTTGATCCAGTGCCCAAGGTGGATAGCGCCGTCGTTCATATTATCCCGAGACGGCCATTTGATCATGAAGCAGATCGGAAAGTATTTCGCTTGGCACGAGCGGGATTTGCGGCAAGACGAAAGACCTTGGTTAACAATCTCTCCACCAGTTTTTCTGTAGAACGATCGGTAGTCGAGGGGTACCTCGTTACGCTTGGTCTCCGAAGTGATATCCGAGCCCAGGCTCTCTCAGTTTTAGACTGGGAGCAGTTGACGGCGCTGTGGGGAGAATAGATATCTCACCAGAACAGAAAGCTCCTGAGCAGGGAGCTTTTTAAATAATGAAAGAAACGATGACAAGGCCGTAAAGAGTGGTGATTCCGAGGATGAGGCGGGGGAATTTGCGATAGGCAAAGAAAGAATGTTCATCACTGGTTCCTTTTTGAACAGCAAAGAAGGCAAGGCTCCCAAAAAGGAGGGCTGGGAAAAAGAGCATACGGAGGGCAAGGACGAGTGGCGAGAGAGTAAAGAGGAGAAAGAGGAGACTGCCGATGACTTGCTTGCCTCGTTCCGCTCCGAGAAGCACCGGGATGGTGTAGACCTGATCGGCGCGATCGCCCTCGATATCCTTGAAGTCTTTGAGGGGAAGGGCGAGAGAATAAGCGAGAAAGAGGTAGGTGAGGAGCGAGAGTGGCAAATCAGAGATGTTGTGTGTGGGAGCCACTGAGACAGCTCCTGCGACGAGGACCAGCATGCCAGCCATGGCCGCCAGTAGGGTGGCGAGTCCGGGGTATTGCTTGAGGCGGAGTGGAGGTGCTGAGTAGAGTGTAGCCAGGGCTTGGTAGGAGAGCAGGAGGAGCATAGCCGAGAAACTGACGATGCCAGAGAGGAGGAGCGAGAAGAGGAAAAAGAGGATCCCATAAGTGCGGTATTCTGATTCTCCGATAGTATGTTCGACGAGGGGCCGAGCCGGATTGGTCAATCGGTCGATTGTCGTATCATGGAGGTCATTTAAGACCACCGAGGCCATCCAGGCACACCAGGTGGCAAGGAGGAGCGAAAGAATACCAATACTATGAAAAAATTCAAAGGAGACGTGCCCCTCGGCAAAGAAAAAAGCGAGGAGCATACCCAGGAAAAGGAGTCCGGCGTGATAGATGAGTTGGGGGACACGAGCGTTTTTGATGAGAGCAAGAAAATGACGGGGTTGCGATCGATAAAGAGTCAGGGCAGAAAGTCCTACTGCCAAGAGCCCATAGACAAGACTCATTTTGAAATTGAGTACACTTCGGAAATCAGTCAGGTCACGTCCAAGGATGCGCTCGGGAGAGAGAAACAGGGCAGCGATGTCGGTACTCCCGATGGCGAGGAGGCTCTTTTCGAGTGAGAGGACGAAAAAGGTAATCCAGGAGGGGAAGGTACCAAGGACAAAGAGGATAGTGTAGGTGAGGAGCGCCACAAAGAGTGAGCGAGACAGACGCTGTGACTTGAGGTAGGTATAGAGTCCAAGGGCTAGGGTGACCAAGACCACCTCGATGCGCACCCCATAGGTGATACCAATATCGGGAGTATCGCCAAAGAGGGTAAAGAAACGTACGAAGAGGCCACTGAGACCGTCGAATTCATAGAAGCTCCAGAAGTGTTTCCCTTGAAAGATGAGCGTATCGATAATAGGGGGCGTCCAGATGATAAGAAAGCCAAAGAGGAGGACGTTCCCCGCTTGAGAGAGAGTGAGGCGTCCAGCGTAGCGAACGATAGGGAGCATGAGGAGAAAGGAGCAGAGGAAAAAGAGCAAGGTATGGGTAAATTCAAAGAAGAGAAAGAACAATGAGTGTTCGGGAAAGAGCCCGAGGGCGTTCTCGATCGTGAGACGGACAAGAATGAGTCCCAAAAATGTCACTACAAACGACCCGAGCGTGAGCGGAGCGTTTTCAATTCGTTCGACGAGGTGGCGGAAGAAGCGTTTCATAGCGGTATTTTAGCATACTTCGAGAGTATATAGAGTGTCGGAGCGAGGTATGCTAAAATGGGGAAACGCCTATGAAATTTTGGGAAAAGGGGTTAAATCCAGAACAACGAAGAGCCGTCCTCCAAACAGAAGGGGCGGTGCTTATTTTGGCTGGAGCTGGGTCTGGCAAGACCAAGACGCTCACCCATCGTATCGCCTACTTGATTGAAGAAAAAAAGGTCAATCCTGAGCAGATATTGGCAGTGACCTTTACCAACAAGGCGGCCCAGGAGATGCGCGAGCGTATTGAGAAGCTCCTCGGAGAGAGTGAAGCAGCCGAGTATGGCGCCGTGGTGCTCCCGCCCCACATCGGGACATTTCACAATATCTGTGCCAAGATTCTGCGCCGAGATATCGAGGCACTCGCTCACCTCGGCTATGGACGCAATTTCAATATTATCGATGCGGATGATCAACAGTCCATCGTCAAGAAAGCCATGAAGGAACTTGAGATGGATCCGGATCAGGTCAAACCACGCTCGCTCCTCGAAGCCATATCCAAGGCCAAGAATGCTCAGATGGACCCAGAACAGTACCTCCTCCAGACCGGGAGCTACTACGAAGAACTGGCCGCTAAGGTCTACGAGCGGTATCAGAAAGAACTGGCGCGAACTAATGCGCTCGACTTTGATGACATGATTCGACTCACGGTCAAACTGTTTCAGGAATACCCAGAAGTACTGGCTCGGTACCAAGAGCTCTTTCGGTATGTCATGGTCGATGAGTATCAGGATACCAACTCGCTTCAGTACACCCTCATCCATCTCTTGGCAAAGAAGCACGGCAATATCTTTGTCATCGGTGATGACTACCAGTCTATCTATGGGTGGAGGCAGGCTGATATCCGGAACATTCTCAATTTTGAAAAGGACTATCCAGAGGCAGTGGTTATTGTGCTTGATCAGAACTACCGTTCGACCCAAATCATTCTCGATGCGGCTCACGGCGTGATCGAGCGAAACGTCAATCAGCGGCACAAGAAACTCTGGACGGAAACCAAAGCGGGAGAACTCATCACGCTTTGTCCAGCCGAGGACGAAGAGGCGGAGGCACGTTTTGTGGCTGAGACGGTCCAAGAGGAAATGAAGAAGGGCCGAACGGCGGATCAGTTTGCGGTGCTCTACCGAACGAACGCCCAGTCGCGCATGGTGGAAGAGATGTTTCTCCGACACTCCATCAACTACCGTATTGTCGGTGGACTCAAGTTCTATCAGCGGAAAGAAATCAAAGACGTCATCGCCTACATGCGCCTCCTCCAAAATCCCAAAGACGTACTCGCTCTCGAGCGGATTGTGAATGAACCAAAGCGGGGGATCGGTCGAGCGACACTCGATCGGTGGATTGGCTATGCCCGGACACATGATGAGGGAGTGCTCGAGGCTGCCTATACCATGACGAGTGAGGAGAGTGACCTCCGTGATGGCAAGATCAAAGCTATTCGACAGTTTGCGGATATTTTTCTCAAAATTCGGGCGACGATGGAAGCACGAGCACTCAAGTTGACTGAGCTCCTGGATCTCTTGACTCAGGAGAGTGGCTATTTTGATAGTTTGGCAGATGGGACGAGTGAAGGTGAAGTACGTCAAGAAAACGTGCGCGAGCTCCTCTCCGTCGCCAAGAAATTCAGTGATACCAGTCTCGATCAGGCCATCGAGCGCTTTCTTGAGGAGGTGGCCCTCTCCTCAGATACGGATGAGATTAACCGTGAGAGCGCCGCGGTCCATGTCATGACGGTTCATAGTGCCAAGGGCCTCGAATTTCCCTTTGTCTTCATTCTCGGTCTCGAAGAAGGAGTATTCCCTCATTCACGGAGCGCGCTCTCGCCTACTGAGATGGAAGAAGAGCGCCGACTCATGTACGTGGGACTTACCCGCGCCAAAGAAAAAGTGTGTCTTCTCTACACAGAACAGCGGACCATCTTTGGCTCCACTCAAGTCAATCCTCCGTCACGGTTTATCGCCGAAATTCCCGCCCATCTGATTGAAGAAAAAGAAATGAAGCGCTCAGGTATGATGGGCAAGCGTCATTTTCGGCAGTCTTTTCATTCGTTTCCAGTGGCAAGTAAAAAAGTAGGGTCACTCGCTCAGGCACTCAAAATGACTGAAGGGAGTGGCACATCCGAGACCACCAAGCCAGTGGCTGTGGGAGAAGTCCGGCCAGGGGATATGGTGGAACACCCCCAGTTTGGCGGAGGGCTGATTGTCTCCATCGCTGGTTCTCTCGCTACTATTGCCTTCAAGCGTGCAGGTGTCAAGAAGATGATGCTCGGTGTCGCACCCCTAAAGAAGTTGTAGTACATTAAAAAAGAAGTCCTAGGACTTCTTTTTTCTTTTGGCATGAAATGATTGGTGGACTTCTTTGAGGCGTTCGTTGGTGACATGGGTATAAATCTGGGTGGTGGTGATCGAGGCGTGACCGAGCATGGCTTGGACGGAGCGGATATCGGCGCCATTCATGAGGAGATCGGTTGCAAATGAATGACGGAGCGTATGAGGATGGACATCCTTTAAGATACCGGCTTTGGTGGCATAATGTTTGACGATACGGGCGATACTCCGGGTAGTGAGACGCATGGTTTCGCGCTTACTATTCCTGCGATTGACGAGACCATTCTTGGGGTAGGAGATAAAGAGGGCGGGGTCGACGTCTGAGCGGGCATCGAGATAGTGGGTGAGCGCGAGTTTCGCCTCAGGGGAGATGAAGACGATACGGAGTTTGCGACCTTTGCCCCGGACGCTGAATTCTTCTTTGTCGAGATTGACATGGGCTCGGTCGAGGGCGACAAGCTCGGAGACACGGAGACCAGAAGAGAACAGGAGTTCGAGGATGGCGCGGTCACGTAGGCTCTTGGGGCTCTGAGTGGCATTGGGCTTCTTAGGGTTTGTTTCACGGGTGGCCTCAATGAGGCGCATCACCTCGTCGTACTCAAGGAAGTCAATCTGACGATCTTCGGCCTTACCGACTTCGATTTTTTCGGCCGCGAGGACTGGGATATCTTGCTTAGCCAGGTACTTGAGAAAAGTGCGGATGACGATGGCATGATAGGACTGGGTGATTTTCTTCAAGTTGTCACCCTGGCGGTTTTGACGACGATTGAGGAAAATGCGGTATTCACGGACTTTTTCAGCGGTGATATCACCTGGCTCGTTAATTTTGGCCCAAGCAAAGAATGACGCGAGAACTTGGCCGTAGCTCTCAAGGGTGCGGGGGGAGCGACCGAGCTCAATCTCCAGGTGCTCAAGAAAGCGCTTCCCGAGCTCCTCTAGGTGGTTGGTAGGGTGGTCGAAGCGGGGCATAGGCAGATATTAGAAGACATGTGAATTATAACACACGAAGACTGATCTCAAGCTGGAACAGCGAAGCGTCTGCGTGTGCCGAATCAGAGTTTGGCACCTAGAACTACCCATAAAACACCCGTCACTTATACACCAAGAAAATGCTTTAAATAAGCCATAAAATTGATAAATATGGTATAATATTCTTGACGGAAGGCTTGCCAAGAGCTATACTACTTTTTGTAAAAATTAGGGTAAAAGCGGTGATGAGCGCCAAGCGTCGAGTCTCTCGATCCCTGCCCTCTCAGCCCTTTTTCCAATCGAAAGCACTACGTTTTATCCGTACCAAGCTTTTCTCTTCCGTCGGAAGATACCTCTACCATGTGTATGGTCGGGTTTTCGGCACACAGGGAAAAAGAGACCGAGTCTCTTTCCGTGCTTTGCATACATATATCCATCGTCTCCAGACCAAAGCTTTGCAGGCTATCAAAGAAGGTTCGGGGTACCGGGTGGTCCGACTTTTTCGTAGCTATTCAGCCTTTTCTATCGTAACTTCGAGTGCTCTCCTCGTTTCGGTCAGTAATTTTACCGAGGGTAAGGACTCCGAAAGTCTTCTTTTTGGGTACATTAATGGGGCCTCAGCCGAGAATACTCAGGGGGTCAAGCACCGATTGGCCGCTCAGGTGAGCAAAAAAGAGAACCTCTCGCTCGTCCCTCTCGCCAATGTCGTGAGTACTATTGATCCTGAACAAAAAGATGATACTTCGCTCTTTGACATGCAAAGTGGGGCCCTCGGAAACCAAGTGATGCTCTCTTCTCAGGCAGGCTCTTCTATCGCGCGGGACCCAGAAGAAGACGGGGGCGTCAAAATCTATACCGTCGCGACTGGTGATACCGTGAGTGGGATTGCAGCCAAGAACGGCATTACGGTGAATACAATCCTTTGGGCGAACGACCTCGACAATGTCGACCAGATCAAACCAGGAGATCAGATATTTATCCTGCCCGTCGCAGGGCTCTCCTACAAAGTCGAGCCGAACGATACTATCGACTCGATTGCCACCAAGTACAAGGCTGATCGGGAGAAAATCATTGCTTTTAATGAACTCCCGGCCAATGGGGAATTGACGGCTGGTGAGCTCATCATCATCCCTGATGGTCGGAAGGAAGAGGCGCCCAAGCCCGCAACACCAGATACCGGTCTCGAGCGGCGTGAGTATGCTACCTCGACCGGTGGGACAGCGACCGATATCTCGGGTTTTCGTAAGCTTGATGGCAAGGCTGGGACGGGTCATCGCTTTCCCTATGGCTACTGTACGTGGTACGTAGCGCAGAAGCGCTATGTTCCTTGGAGTGGTAATGCTGGTACGTGGCTCTACAAAGCCAAGGCTATGGGGTACAAGACCGGACGGGCACCGGCTGTTGGCTCAATCGTGGTTACTACTGAGAACCGTTTCTACGGTCACGTCGCTCTCGTTGAGCGGGTGAGCGGTGGCAATATCACGGTGTCTGAAATGAATTACACTGGGTGGGCCAAGACCAGCCGGCGGACCCTCTCCGCTACGAGTAAGGTGATTAAGGGGTTTATTTATTAGCCTACTGGCAACAAAGAAAGGAGAATCTCAAGGGAGATTCTCTTTTTATTTTGGTAGATGGTGTGGTATAATTTGTGGGAAAGTGCTTCCATTTTTTGCACGGTATGTTTTCTCTCAAAAACAAAAAACAAAATAGGGTGGTCTTTGCTTTGGCTCTGTTTCTTTTTTCCTCGGGGATTTTTTTGTTGACCTCCTCTGGAGCGCACGCGGCCGAAGATTACGGCTATATAGGCAATATGTTTATGAATGTCATGAAGGGAATCCTTTATGGACTTTTTGTGATGGTTGGTTGGTTTGCTTCGATGGCTATTACCCTTTTTGAATGGGCTATTCTCCCGGAAAACGTCTCTGGCAATAGTGGCATTCTCAATAGGGCTAGTGTCTATGCCATGTGGAAGATGATTCGTGACTTTTTCAATCTCTTTTTCATTCTTACTCTCCTCTATACGGCCTTTACTATTGTTTTTCAGGTGGCCAAGAACTACAAACAGACGCTTCTTAGCATCATCCTGGCCGCTATGTTTGTGAACTTTAGCTTCCCAATCACTCGAGTCATCATCGACATAACCAATGTGCCGATGTACTATTTTGTGAATCAACTGGGTTCTACCGGAAAGACCCAAAAGGACTATCTTGGAACGGTACTGAGTGCCACAAAGATTCAAAGTATCCTTATACCTGGATCAGAAAATGGCATAAGCGGGGTGAAATTTGTAGATATTGGAGTGTCGCAACTCCTCATGGCCATTGTGTTCCTTTTTATTTTTTCCATATCATTACTCGTCCTCGCCATCATGTTTGTGGTGCGCTTAGCAGCACTGATTATTCTTCTTATTTTTTCTTCAGTGGGTTTTGCTGCCTCGGTCATACCTGGGATGCAGAAGTATGGCAGTATGTGGTGGGATAAATTGGCTTCGTACGCGCTCTTTGGGCCAGCTGCCATGCTGATGTTGGTCATCGCCACCCAGTTTTTTGCTGAAATAAGTAAAGATAATACGACGGCACAGTTTACTCAGGCCGGTCTCGCCAACTCTACTCCAGAAACGGTGGGCTTTATTAGTGCTATGGCCATGTTCACTATCCCGATTGTAATGCTCTGGATGGCCATCGGGCTCGCAGTATCATCATCCATCGTCGGAGCGGGGGCGGTCGTCGGCCTCGGTTATGCGGCTATCAAGGGCACAGGTAGGTTTGTTACGCGTAGTCCAGCCTCATATATTGGTCGCAAGATCGATAGTAGAATTTTGGCACCGCGTGGCTTGAGCCCGACAGCTTGGAAGATGGCTTTCACCCAACGAAGCGAGGAACAGAAACACAAGGATGAACAGCCAATTAAGCAGGCTGCCGGTAAGCAGCAAGATCAGCTCAATCAGGTCATTTCACGCTTTACGAGCCCGATTAAATCATACAAAGCCGGTCGTGGTATTGATCATACTGATCATGAGTTTGCTGAGATGCAGAAGCAGGCTTCTGAGTATAAGAAGGAGATTTCCGATACTAGTACTCAGAGTGACTATGTCATGAATGAATTGAAGGCTGCGATTGCAACTAAGAATAAAGCTAAGGCTGATGCAGCCATGCAAATACTTGCTAAGGGCAATGATTTGAATGACCTCATCCTTTCCATGGGCAAGGATTATGGCGCAGAAGTGGTTGACGGTAATGTACAAGTCAGTACCAAGAGTGCTTTGAATGTAGTAAAGGGAATTTTGGAAGCCTCTGGTGAAACAAACCCAGAAATGATTGCGAAGAAAGCTATGATCATAAGTGATGAATCAACAGGTTCTGGCAACTATGCTTTTGGCGGACTCACACAATTTAATGCAGACAAGCATCAATTTGAGATGCAAACTCCAGAGGGTCATGCGGCGTGGGCGGGTGGTAAGGTTAAGAATCTTGAGACACAGAAGCGTCAAACGACTATACATCCCGACTCACTCTTTAAGCGGTATGTTGATAGTGAGGGCAAGGGACATTTTGGTGACATTAATGGTGATACGGCCAAAGCAATTATTGGCACATTTACCAATGGTGATATAGCTGAAGTTAAGCGAAGTCGTGATGATATGAAACAGGCTATATATGATGCCTATCAGAACCTTGGAAAGGAAAGTCACAAGGGATTTACGGAGATGTATAATAATAATCAGATTTTCAAGACTTACGTCAATGAAGTTGTGAAACTTAAGGAACCAAAAAAGGAGGAAAAGTCAGTGGAAACTCCTGAAGAGAAACAAGAGAAAGCAAGAATTGCAGAATTGAATAGATTGAAGGAGAAGAGGCGAGAAAAATCACAATAGCTGTTATCTGAAATTGTATGGATTCAAAAGTGTCATATCAAAAGTACAGTGATGCAGTAGGCGCTGTTGATCGTGGTGATTCGGCTCTCGCTTACCGTCTCCTCAAGGAATGGGATGGCATTTTGACGTCGTTCCCACCGGAGCTTGCCAATGACGGAGTGATACAAAATGACCTACCGGTTCTCAAGGCGGATCTTCAGTATACGTCTCTTGCTGAGCTCCCACTGGCGGAAGCACAGAAAATATTGTCCGAAGATGTGCTCGCATATTTTCGTAGGAATATCAATCTAGGAGATTTATTGGCGCTTCGGCGTAGCTATGTGCCTTATGGTACACAGGAAGATGACCGGAAGGCACTAAAGAAATCTATCTTGAGCAACAAGGAAGTTGTGGGCACAGTTACTATTGGTGAATGGCTGTTACTTTTTGATAAAATGTTTTCTCCTGAGGAGCGCGAACAAGGCAGTATCAATGATTTTTTGACGAGAGAATCAAGAGTAGCCGGTCTTTCTAAGGCAGACCAGAACTTACTGAGGCTAATACTAACAATTTATGAGGAACATCTCGCTAGTGAGCGATTAGGACTAATTGATTTAGGTATCCTAGCTAAAGATCCGCAAGGTCGTTCAGGTATGAATCGTAACCAAAGTCTCGATTCTAAAAATAATGAGTTGTCAGGTATCGCTTCTACTGTGAAAATGCCGCTCCTTCAGGCGCTGTCGAAGTACGAAAACCTGGGGAACCAGCTCATTACCAATGAGCGGATCAAGATTAAGTCACAACCAGAACCAGTTCGACCGTCTCTCCTTTATTGGATCAAGTACTACCGAGATGAGCTCGGCATCGGTCATCACAGTACAGTGGATCGGGGGAATTTCCTCTTTCGTTCAGAAAATGGTAAACGCCTTTCGCCCGAGGAACGGGAGCGGGTCAACCTGGTACTCAAGTCCGTCGAAGAAAACTATCCAGTGGATATCGATACCGAGCATAGCGAGATCATCTTCCCAGCCTTTGTCGCATCAGCGCCCCGGCCACAGCCTGTACCACAGGCAGTTTCTCAGCCAGCACCAGTAGCTACGCCATTGCCCCGTCCCAAGCCTGCTTTCAACTTTGGTCAGGGTGGGATGATGAGTGGTGCAGAGGTAAAGAGCGCTCCCAAGGACACGCCAGCCCCGGGCAATCTCTCCTTTACCTCGAAGCACGTTTTCCCAGCTGAGAAGCCCACTACACCGGTGACACCTGCACCTCTACGTCCTACTCCTCAGACTCCGAGACTAGCTCCGCAAGTGTCAGATGCCCCCCAGCCCCAGAACAACCCTTTCCGGATCCATCCAGTGAGTCTCGGCAAAGTGAAGGATGAAGAATAGTGTTCGGAGTATTGTGTTTTGAAGTCATACGACTATGATGTTTTCTGTCCCACAATTTATTGATGTCGAGGACAAGATCGCAGGGCCTCTCACGTGGCGCCAGCTCCTCTGGATGATTGGGATGGGTGCAGCCCTCCTCACGGTGTTCGGAATGTTTGATACCGGACTCTCGATTATCATTTCTATCCCAATCGTGCTCATCTTTTGCGCCATGGCGTTCTATCGGCCCAATGGTTTCCCGATGACCACCTTTGTGAGTAGTGGGGTGATGTTTCTTTTTCGACCCAAGGTCGCTGTCTGGGAGCGACCAACTATGCCGATTGGGACAACTAAGGCGGCACCTCCGGTAGCCGAGAAAGAGGAAGTAGTGGTTGAAAAGCAGATGACGGCTGATAAACTCGCCGAACTAGCGAGAATCATTGATCGGAGATAAATGATAGCGTTAATGACATGGAATTACTGAAAGGCAAAAAACAAGGAGTCGGGGCAGGAGCGGCAAGTACTCAGCGCTATGTCGATGTTGATGAGATGCGCGACGGAGTGATGGTGCTCAAGAGTGGTGCTCTCCGAGCAGTGCTCCTCGTTTCTTCAATCAACTTTGATCTCAAATCAAGTCAGGAGCAGGATGCCATCATCGCTCAGTACCAGGCATTCTTGAACTCGCTCGACTTTCCTGTCCAAATTGTCATCCAATCCCGCCGGTTCAATATCGGTCCCTACATCAATCAGCTGACGGACGTAGAGAAGCAGCAGGAGAATGAACTACTCCGTTTTCAGATTGGGGAGTACAAGAACTTCATCAAGAACCTGAGTGAGGTATCAAACATCATGTCCAAGTTTTTCTATATCGTGGTTCCCTTCTCTCCAGTAGAGAGTAAAGAGGGCGGATTTCTCACCAAGATGTTTGGAATTTTCCGCCCTCGTCAGGCCGTCGGCATGAAGGGAGAGCTCTTTGAGACCTACAAGAGTCAGCTCCTCCAGCGGGTGGATCATATCGCTGCCTCCCTCTCTGGGGCAGGTCTCAAGGTGACCCAGCTCAATACCGAAGAAGCGATTGAGCTCCTCTACAACAGCTACAATCCATCGCTCTTTACGGCGACGGTGATCAAGAATCCGGGAGATATTGAACTTGCTTAATGCACTATCATGGACAGAATTGTTTTTCGTGACAACAAAGGACCGATTCTCGGTGGTGGCCAGGTGGTGATGCCTCCACCGGCTCCAATCGAACCTGTGACACCGACTCCTCCTGCTCCGACACCTCGTCCAGAGCCCATTCAGCCTGTAGCGATGGAGCCGGTGCCGACACCGACTCCGGTCGCCCCACCCACACCGGCCCCTGCACCGACGCCCACACCAGAGACCCCGACTCCTCTGGTGACACCAGAACTAGTACAGACGCCTCCGCCTACTCCCGTCGTAGAGCCGATGATCGTAGCTACGCCATTACCTACACCAGAGGCCGAGGAAACACTGCCGGTGATGCCCGAAATCGTCCTTCCTGGTGTGAAGCCGGCTCCGGCGATGATAGGAGAAGAGCAGTCCGTGACACCCACTCCAGTAGTTGAAGAACCACCCGTGGCCATGCCACAGTCGCTCCCCAAGACGACCGCTGGCATATCACTGACCGGTAAGAAGGATTCTAACCGTGATGCGGAAGCGCTTTATCAGCAAGGTATCGCGACGCTTCGAGACCTCATTGCCCCACCAGCAATCAAAATTTCGAATAACACCATGCAGATTGGTGAGGTACTGTCTCGTACCTACTTTGTGGTGGCGTATCCGCGCTACCTTTCGACCAACTGGTTCTCACCGATTATCAACATCGACTTTAGCATGGATATCGCGCTCTTTGTCCACCCGATTGATACGGCAGAAATCATGAAGAACCTGCGGAAGTCAGCGACCCAGGTGCAGTCTCAGATCCATATCGAGAATGAGGAGGGGAAGATTCGCGATCCGATGCTTGAGACCGCTCTCCAGGATATCGAAGGTCTCCGAGACAAGCTGATGCAGGGGACAGAGAAATTCTTCCGCGCCGGTCTCTATATGACCATCTACGGCAGTGATGAGAATGACTTGAACGACAAGTGTCGCTCGGTCGAGTCTATCCTCGAGGCTCAGCTCGTGTATACCAAGTCCGCTATCCTCCGGATGGACCAGGGATTTGCGTCGACTCGGCCACTAGCGAACGATGTCCTCGATGTGGCGAATAACTTGAATACTGAACCACTTTCGACGACCTTCCCATTCGTTTCTTCGGACTTGTCCTCAAATCAAGGGGTGCTCTATGGTATCAACCGACATAACAATAGCCTCATTCTCTTTGACCGGTTCAAGATGGAAAACGCCAATATGGTGGTGTTTGCCAAGTCTGGTGCTGGTAAGAGCTATACGGTCAAGCTCGAAGTGCTCCGCTCCATGATGTTTGGCGCGAGCGTCATCATTCTTGATCCAGAAAATGAATACAAACACCTCTGTGAGGCCGTCGGCGGGACATTCCTCAAGGTATCGCTCAACTCTGATGTCCACCTCAACCCGTTTGATTTGCCGAAGAAAGTCGAAGATGAGGATACGGCTGGAGTATTCCGTAATACCATCGCTAACCTGGTGGGGCTCCTCCACCTCATGCTCGGGTCAGTGACGCCAGAGGAAGACTCGATCTTGGATCGAGCCATCCGAGAGACCTATGCCATCCGAGATATCACCGAGGCGAGTGACTTTTCCCAGTTTGATAGCGCCTCTTTCCCAACGATGTCGGACCTCTACGCTGTGCTCCAGAATATGGAGGGGGCTGAGTCGCTCTCGGCGCGTCTGGAGCGCTATACCGAGGGTATTTTTGGGGGATTTCTCGACAAACAGACCAATATCGAGATGAATAACCAGCTCGTGGCCTTTAACATCCGCGACTTGGAAGAAGAACTCCGGCCCATCGCTATGTATATCATCCTTCAGTTCATCTGGAACGAGATCCGCACCCACATGAAGAAGCGGGTGATTGTCGTGGATGAAGCCTGGGTCATGATGCAGCACGAGGACGCCGCCAGCTTCCTCTTTGGTATCGCAAAGCGCTGTCGCAAGTACTTTACGGGCCTCACCACTATTACCCAGGATATCGGCGACTTCATGTCGTCGCGCTACGGCAAGCCAATTATCACCAACTCCTCTCTCCAGCTCCTCCTCAGACAGTCGCCCTCGTCCATCGATCTCATTGCGGAGACGTTCTTTCTCACGGACCATGAGAAGTTCCTCCTCCTTGAGAGTAACGTCGGAGAAGGGATATTCTTCGCTGGAACCAAGCATGCGGCTATCAAGATCATCGCTTCATACAGCGAGGACCAGATTATTACCTCGGATCCGCGCCAGCTCCTGGAGATTGAGGAAGCGAAGCGCGACTTCGATTCAGGCAATTAGAATCTCCTATGGCGACTCAACTTGGTACAGTCAGGGATGCTTCGAGTCTCGCCCTGAAGCACAGGGCTGCGATTAAAAATGGCGATCTTTCGCCATTTATTCCGGCTTTTGCCTTTGCTCTGGCGAAGGACTCGCTGATTGATATGTTAACCGCCACGCTATTAGCGGCAGTGGTGACCGAGTTTTTGGGGCTATTTATCTCAGTGTACCTTTTCATCTTTTTGTGGGGCAAAGGCAAGTGGAAGGTGAGGCTGGTTGTGTTTATCCTCGGGTGTTTTGATTCGATTCCGGCCGTGAGCCTCATTCCTTTCTCAACTGTCTGTGTCGCCTATGCCTATTGGCAAGCTCTAAAAGGCGCGGATGAGGCTAAAATAGAGCTGGCCAGACTGGAAACCCTTGTCATTTCCCAAAGAATGAGACAGCAGCAAATGGCCCAGGTAGCTCAGGCACAGATGGCGCAGGAGGCTGCCACGGTGGAAGCAGATCAGAATTCGTCTCCAAAAAAGGTTTAATACTATGGAAGCACTATTCAACAAGCGATTTTTTATTACCGGACTCTTGGCAGTGTTCAGTGTTTTTTTCTTGGGATTTTTCACACAGGCTGACAAGGTCAATCCGGTCTTTCAAATGCTCCTCGTCATGGTCGCTTTTTTCTTGGTGGTTCCAGCGTTATATTGTAAAATAGTATTGAAGGAGCCACTTCACAATATGGGCTGGCAGGGCGGGAATGTTTTTGCGGGGGTGTTCCTCTCTCTTCTCTCGCTCTCTCTCGGACTGGTGATCATGTATGGACTCGATCGATACACTTCGTTTGGAAGTGCGTACCTACTACCACTGAGTATCCAGACTGATTTCTTGTGGTTTCTCCTCTACGAGGCCCTCATGGCGCCCCTCATGGTACTTTTCTACGAAGTGTTCTTTCGGGGGTTTATCGGACTCTTGTGGCTTCGCCCGCTCGGCGTGGTCTCAGTGTTTCTCCAGGCTGGACTTTTTGTCCTCATGCTCTTTGTGGCGGGGGACCTCACAGCCAATCAGGTACCGGCGCTTATCTTTGCTCCGTTTGCGGGATTGATTGCATATTACTCCCGCTCAGTCTGGTACTCGTGGGGTGCGACGTGGCTCTTTTTCTTTCTTATTGATGTCTATTTTTTGATTTCACGTTGATACTCTATTCTTATGATGAGGTTTGGGCAACGACAATTGAAAAAGATTAGTAGCCTGTTCCTCGCGCTCATGCTTCTCTTGGGAAATGCCCTGCCTGCGTCTGCAGGGCTCTTTAGTGGACCAAAGATTCCCTCCGCCTCTTCGGTATTTTCTGACATGGAGAAGAGATACCATCTCGATACGGAGTCTCTCCAGACTCAGGGTGAAGGGATGAATGTGGCAAGTAACAAGCAGCCAACGCCGCAACTGACCCTCTTCTTTAGCCCGAGCGATCCGAAAGTAGGAGAAAAGGTTTCAGCCAAGGCGTTTCCAATGTATTTTTCCAATAAGGAGAATCAGCTTTACTATACCTGGTACCTCAAACATGCTGGTTGTGATCTCACAAATAGCCCGAGTCAAGCAACCCAAGACCTCTGCGATCGCGATTTTGATGACAAGATTACTATTGAGGACTGGAAGATTGAGGCGATGTCCATCCTCGTTAACAATGGATTTGAGTATCAGGATGTGAACTATAGTGCTGTGTCGGATACTGATGATGATGGTTATAAGGCGCGCTATGGAGGCGATAACAAGGTTGGGGTACCTGATCATTGCTACTACAACGATGCCACGAGTGGGATAAATTACGAATTACTCAATGCCGATGTCGATGATGCGGACGAGCTTTCTTTTGACTGCCCAGCGGGTGAAACACCTATCTGCATGGAAGGAGAGGGAGAGCTGGACTCCTGTGTGATTGATCCTTTAAATCCCAGTACTTGTTTTGATTTTTCCGATACGGGCATCTGCCACCCATCGGGATCGCCGATTTGCAATAATACCGGGACGGTCCTCTGTAGTGTAGGGGCACCACGTTGCGTAGCCGATCCAGTCAATTCAACCTCCTGTGGCACGGAGCTCCTGACCTGTACGGGCGGTGAAGCCCAAGACACAGCGTGTCGCCACCTCTTTCCGGAAGCACCGGGCCTAGAAACAGGAGATGGCAGTTTCGGTAAGGATGAAGAAGAGTTTTGGCGCACCAACCCGGAAGATCCGGATACCGCTGACAATGGTAACAAAGACGAAGCCAATGTCACGGGACTAGGTCAGGCCAATTTTACCTGGAACTATATAACGGGTGACAAGGTGGGAGTTGTGGTCGAGGGTACTTCGATGATTGCCACGAAGTACGATGATGCTTCGGCCATGGTTATGTGGGCCTTTTCAAAAAATGATTGTCCCATATCGCTTGCCAACGGTACCGGGGCCATTACGAAGAAAATTAAGGGCTATGATGTCGATATCCCTACCGTTCAAATTGATCTCAACAAGTGTATTGAGCGAAACCTCGTTGATCCGACCGAGGGTGGCCAGGCAACAAATTTGGAGGTATCAGTTTCAGCTACTCCTGAAAGTCCAATCAATGATGAATCAACGGACGCTACGGGTGATATGCTGACGGCACAAGCGAGCCTCTCCAATGCTTCCAATAACTTGAGCAATATCCTCTTTGATTGGGAGGTAGAAATCAGTAGTACCCCACGCTTTCCAGGTACCAATATCACCAAGGATCTACAAAAGTATGAGCTCTTGGGGAATAACAAGGGAACAGCACTTGATACACTTCGCCTCAAGCTCGATATGCAGAAAAGTGGTGCACAGACCTATGGCGGGCAACCACTCTCATCATATCTCACTGGTGGAGTAGGGTATCTCCGGTTGACTGCCAAAGCCTCAGAGAGCTTTAAGAGCGGAACTGTTCGCAAGGGCAAGAGCGATATTGTGGTCAAATTTACGTCATCGGGCAAAAAGATTTCAGTCTACAAGGTCATTGGATTACCGGGTTCCGATGCGAGTACCACACGAGTGAAGCTCGATGAGAGCACAAAGATTTGTGAGGGAAACCCAGCTGATCCGAACAATAAAGATAACCTGGATCGGAGCACTTGCCGGGTAATAACGAATGAAATTATAGGGCTCAAAGTAGATCCGACGGGACTCAGTAATTTCAACTGGACTATAAACGGTGCCACCCTCAATTGTTCATCTTCTACCGTCTCAAACGACTGTAGTGCTGGTGAGCAGAATCACGTGAACTTTTTTCCGGTGACGGGCAAGGTGGGCGACACGTACACAGTCACGGTGTCAGCAACTGACTTGTCCTCAACAGCCAAGACAGATCAGGTAGTGACGCTGACACGTACCTTTCATGTCGTTGATCCGGAGCTTACTATCAAGTCACTGAATACGAGTGCTTGGGCAAAACTCTTGGGCCAGTATCAAGATATCAGCGGTCAGAGTTGCTCGGGGGGGATCTGCCCAGAGTATAGTGACACTGTCTTTGAGGGATTCGCTGGCGAGTCACTCGCCTTTACTGGCGAGTTCATGCCCAACTTTTTGGCGAGTCGGGCTACCCGTCAGTGGACTGTTGACGGAGCCTATATAGCAGAATCTGGCAACGGAATCGCTTTCTCAGCTCTCAAAACTGCGCCTGATGTGTACAATATTGGTCTCTCGGCGTCCGTGGTCCAGCCAGTAGAAATCAGGCGAGCCCTAAGTGACATCTGGGGTGTTTCGCAGTTGGATTCACCAGAAATACACTTTGCTACTTCTGCTCAGGTAGAGCTCCGTGAACCAGGATTTGCCCAGGGCACGCTCCAGGGGTCCAAGAAGTACTTGGCTGCGATCGCATCATATATCCCTGCCTCAGTCATGTTTACTTTCCGCATTGCACTTTCTATCATGCTGATACTTTTTACAGCACATGTGCTCTTTGTCCTTCTCCCAGACCACTCGAGAGTGGTACGGACTCCTCACGATAGATAGTGCCAAAGTGCCACACTTGAATCTTAGGGCTCATAACAAAAATCCTCTGCACGATGCAGGGGATTTTTTGGTGCTGTGGGAGAGAATCGAACTCTCATGGGATTGCTCCCGCTAGCTCCTAAGGCTAGTGTGTCTACCGTTCCACCACCACAGCATACTTCACACTATACGATGATCGCTTTCTCACCGAAAATCTTGAGGAGGTGCGCTGCTTCTTCTGCTACGGCTGGCGAGTCCTCATACTCACCATGATGCCTGGTGCCTTCACCGTAGGTATGCTTTTTTTGGTCGAGATGGAGATTGACAAAAAGGCTCACTTTTTCGACTTTGGTGTAACAGTGGAAGCGTGGGTAGCCTGATTGACCGAGGGCACGCACGAAGCTCATTTCGCCCCCTTCCTCCCGCTGGAACGCGTATCCGGCTCTACGCATGAGAGAGACGGTGTTTTCGGTGATACCGGCTACGTGAATTTTCATAGATTTGAGAATGACCGTTATACGCGCCCTCGTCCCGTTACAACTTGTCGGGGTACCCGGAATCGAACCGGAACCACACGCACCCGAAGCGTGCGTACTGCCACTATACTATACCCCGGTCTAGTAACGGGATGAACGTACGATAATGCCACTATACCACACTCCGCAAATCCTCATTTCTCTAATCAACCCAGTGCTTCTTTTTGATGTTTTCTTCCTCCTTCCTTTTTTCGGCCACAATCCTTTCGGCGGCGATGGCCCGCAATTTGGT
Source organism: uncultured Bdellovibrionales bacterium (assembly GCA_964444815.1). Classification (GTDB taxonomy): domain Bacteria; phylum Patescibacteriota; class Minisyncoccia; order Moranbacterales; family UBA1568; genus UBA1568. The sequence goes on from CAYUIR010000007.1 coordinate 20,594, forward strand.
GAGGTCGAGGTCCTTCAGTTCACTGGCCCGCTTCAGGAGATACGAACGGGTATTGCGCTCGGGGTCGTCGATGACCTCGGAGAGGAGAACATCAAGGAGGGCGCCGATAACAGGTGAAGGGGCGAGGCCGAGTTCGGACATGAGGTCTGTCCCTTTGAGGGCGAGCATCTTGACTGAGAGCGGGTCACGAGAGACCTTGTCGATCATGTACTCGAGATGACGGAGTTTATAGGTCTTGCCTTTGGGGACACCGGAGCCCAGTCTATCACCAATACGGACCGCCATCAAATCAGCCATGTTTTCGAGCCCGACTCGCTTCACAAGACGCCGTACGGACGCTTCGGTGACCTCATCGACATTGTAGTAGAAGAGGTGATTGTCGACGAGGAGAGTCGCCTTGTTGATGACTTCCTTGGGGAAGCGCAGTCGAGTGAGGGCCTGTTCAGTTATACGTGCACCGACATGATCATGGTTGTAAAACGTGGAACGATACCCTTCACCTCGCTTGGTAGCTGGCTTACCGACATCGTGGAGGAGACAGGCGAGTCTCACAGTGAGGTCACTAGAGGGGCAGGTAGCGAGTGCTCGGAGATTGTGCTCCCATACCGTGTAGATGTGGTGGAGGTTTTGGGTGACGCCGATGCCGAGCTCGAGCTCGGGGAGGATAGAACGCAGTAGGTTGGCTTCGTGAAGTTTTTCGATACCGAACGCTGGGTTTGGTGACAGGATGATTTTCTCGAGTTCATCACGGAGACGCTCCTTTGAAATATGAGTGAGGAGCTCTGAGAGCTTCACCATAGCGTTAAACGTGGCTGGATCGATATGCCACTGTGTCTCGTTAGCCCCTGGCTCTTTTGGAGTGAGCTCAGTAAGGAGGCGGATGGCCCGCATGAGTCGGAGGGCGTCTTCGCCGAAGCGTTCCTCTGGATTGCCAACGGTCCGGATACACTTGGCTTCGAGATCTTTGACACCACCAAAGGGATCAACGAGTGACCACTGGCCATCGGTATTTTGACCATAGGCCAGGGCGTTTATGGTAAAATCTCGCCTGGCGAGATCTTTGGTCAGGGATGTAGTAAAGGAGACAGCATCTGGTCGACGGTGGTCCTGGTACCCTGATTCCGTGCGATAGGTTGTTACCTCGATGATTTCCTTGGGCGCCGTTTCAGGTGAGAGAGAGGCGCGTTCATCCATGACACTGAAGCGAGGCACTTTGACCCCGACGGTGCCAAAATTATTCTCATAAAAGCTTTCAGGAAAGAGCGCGAGGATTTCGTCTGGCAAGGCATTGGTGGTCACGTCCCAGTCCTTGGGCGTGCGCTCGAGGATGAGGTCGCGGACCGAGCCACCGACGACGTAGCCTTCGAAACCAGCCTCTTTGAGAGTGGTCAGGATATTTTGAACGGGGAGGGGTATTTTTTGAAACATAGAGAGTAAATGTCAAAATCCCAATGTCAAAAACCAAATCGATAATTCAAATGAGAATGTTCAAATGCAAACGTTAGGCATGAGAACTGTTGATTAGATTGGCTATTTGAAATTTGAGCTTTGAAACCTTGGGGTCTAGAGTGTTCGCTTCTTCTCCTCTTCTTTGTAACAGATGAGGGTATCACCCACTGCGATTTTGACGTTGCCCTCAAAGACGACGCCACATTCGTTACCCTGACCGACTTCATCGGCGTTCTGCTTGTTCTGTTGGAGATTGAGCATTTTGCCTTGGCCGACGATTTCGTCGCCACGTTTGATTTCGAGGAGAGAGCCACGGAGGAGTTTGCCTTCTGAGACGCGACCACCGATGATCATATCGTGCTTACCTGTTTTGAAGATAGCAAGGACTGAGAGACGGCCCGAATCAGTGCGGACAATTTCGGCGGGAAGCATAGATGAGAGACGGTCTTTGATGGCATCAACGAGCTTGTAGATGATGTTGTAGGTGACGATTTCAACCTTGCTCGTTTCGGCGAGACGCTTGGCGACTGAGGTCGGTTCGCTATTGAAGCCGACGAGGAGTGCGTGCGCGCTCTCGGCGGTCCGCACATCAGATTCTGTGATACTCCCCACGCCTGATGCCATGATTTCAAGTACGATTTCATCTGACTTGATGGTCGAGAGAATTTGCTCGATGGCTTCGAGTGATCCCTGGACATCAGCCTTGAGGACAATGACCAAATGCTTCCTCTCTTTTTCTTCCTCGGTCTCAATTTTGCCAGTTTTACTCTTGGTGGCATCTTTGAGGAGCGCTTCCTTGGACCGGAGCCGGGCGAGACCTTTGCCTCCCACGACCTGGACGACGTCATTTGTTTGGGGGGTCGTATTGAAGCCGTAGATGGTCGCTGGGGTCGATGGGCCAGCAGTCTCAAGGTTCTTGCCACTCCAGTCCTCAATGCGACGGATGCGTCCGAAAGCACTGCCAGCGATGACATCCTGACCTACTTTGAGCGTTCCGGTACGGATGAGAGCGGTGGCCACGGGCCCCTTCTGTGGATCGAGGTGGGATTCGAGGATGACAGCAAAACCGTCGCGCTTTTGGTCAGCCCGAAAGTCCTCGACTTCGGAAAGGAGGAGAATATTGTCGAGGAGCTTGTCAATATTGATATTGTTCTTGGCGGAGAGCTCGGTACACATGGTTTCACCACCCCACTCTTCAAACATGATACCGTGCTCGGCGAGCTCCTGTTTGACGCGATCTGGCTTGGCTTCGGGCTTATCGATCTTGTTGATGGCGACAATGACGGGGAGTTTGTGTTCTTTCAGGTACTCGATGACTTCCTTGGTCTGGGGGCGGACGCCATCATCGGCGGCAACCACCAAAATAGCGATGTCAGCGATAGAGAGACCGCGCTTTCGCATGGCAGCAAAGGCTTCGTGGCCGGGGGTATCGATGAAGGTGATGAGTTCCTTGTGCTTTTTGGCTTGGTAGGCACTGATATGCTGGGTGATACCACCGGCTTCGCCAGCGGCGACACTCGTCTTTCTGATGGTGTCGAGTAGCGTCGTCTTGCCATGGTCGACATGACCAAGAATGGTGACAATCGGAGGTCGGGGGGAGAGATTCTTACCAGAGTTCTTTTCTTCGGCCAAGAGCTTATTTAAGCCTTCAAGAGTGAGGCTCCCTTCGAGGATCTCTTCTTCGGCCGGGACGGTCTCCATACCGAGGTCGGACGCGATAACACTCGCGGTATCAAAATCAATTTCTTCGTTGATGGTAGCGAGAATACCGTTTTTCATCAGTTCGGTGATGACGCTCGCTACTGGGACCTCCAAAAGCTCGGCCAGTTTTTTGACGGTGACCGATGAGGGGAGGCTGACTTTTTTGACGGGTGTTTCTTCGCTCATAGTGAGGCTATAGTTAGGAGGATGACAAGTAAAGGGATAAGACAATTAGATGGTGACTGGTTTTCCGTTCATAGCTTCTCGGATGGCTTGTTTTTCTTCTTCCGTAAAAGGAAAGCCGTCGGTTGAGCCAGCAAGTACCGGCTTGGCGTAGACGCGGGTACCCTCTCTCGTATGGAGCGACGAGATGACGACGCCGGAATTCTTGCCATCGAGGAGTACGACGCTAAAGCTCTGGTTGCCACCAACCTCCTTAAAAGGGTTGAAGCGGATAACATGAGTTTTGTGAAGACTCTTGAGTCCAAGCTCACGCAGGCGGTTGGATATTTCGAAGAGTTCTTGGATTTCCTGATCCAGCTCTCGTACTTCTCGCAACTGCTCGTCTAAGACGGTCTCTAAATCACGACCATTTTTGCCTGAAAGAAAGGCTTTTTGCTTGGATCGGAGCTCGTGGACGCGGAGGAGAAGAAAAATCACCAGAGCGACCAAAATGACCTCTCCGATGATGAGTGCCCAGATTCCACCCTGCACGAGCGCAGGGGATACTTCAAGCAAAGCAGTCATGACGGGTACAATAAGGCTTTGTTCGCTACGATATCACGTTTTTAGCTTATTGTAAAGCCATATTTGGAGAGGCGAGGCCGCAAGAGAACGACTAGAAATTAATCTAAAAAGTGCTATGCTTGAGGGGAAAGGCAATTTTTTAAGTTCAATGCTATGAAAGCGCTTGTGATGGGGGTACTTGTGGTAATTCTTCTCATTGGGGGATACCTCTGGTTCGTCAAAGAAGCACCTAAAGATGCCCAAGAGGCCAAGAGAGCGGTAATGGAGTCAACCCCAGCACCGGAGGCAGCAGAGGACAAGACAGTGATTGGTTCAATCAAGGAAGCGATGGGACTTGGTACGGCACTCCGCTGTACGTACGCTGTAGGAGAAGGCGCTCAGGCTGTTTCTTCCGAAGTGTATGTGAGTGGCGGGAAATTCAAGACGTCCTCGCTCGTTAATGGCGTCCAGATGGAGGCCGTCTTTGATGGGAAGACCCAGTATATGTGGATGAGTGGGAGTAAGGAGGGGATGAAGATGGAGATGGCGTGTCTTGATCAGTTCAAGGATGCCTTGCCAGCGGGTGTGGGGACCGAGAGTCCTACGCCAGAGGACTATCAAAAGTCCTTTGATATGGCCAAAAATGTCTCTTGTGAGCCGGCTCTCGGCGTGGATTTCACCATACCAGCCACAGTTCAGTTTACGGACCAGTGTGCTCTTATGGAGCAAATGACCAAAATGATGCCCAAGGGGTATCCTGGGCAGTAGGAAGAATGAGAGAGGAATCAAAAAACGATGCCGAGTGGCATCGTTTTTTCTTGCTTCACTGCGGAGATGAGAGGATTCGGTCAGGGATAATTCTGTCGCCGACGCTCCAGAATTTCCACGACCCTGGCTCACGGTTTCGCGTACTCGCGAAACATCGCTCCGCCTTTCTCATCCTCACGAAAGTGCCGCAGGGCACTTTCTCCTCTTCCTCGTTCACTCTGTTCACTGCGGAGATGAGAGGATTCGAACCTCTGGTAGAGTTTCCCCTACGGCAGTTTTCGAAACTGCTGCTTTCAACCACTCAGCCACATCTCCAACACATCTTGATTCTTGCTCCACCCATCTGTTGTACATGAAAAGTGCTTTTGAATCAAGCGTTTTTGTTGTATAATAGAGATACGTCTCCGTGAATGCTTTTTTTATGGTCTCATCTCAAAACTTGAATTTTGTTGATCCAGCGACGGTGGTGAGTCAGCTTTCTGTCGCGCCAGGGAGTATCGTGGCAGATTTTGGCTGCGGGTCAGGCTATTTTTCTTTTGAATTTGCTAAGCACGTCGGAAAAGATGGAGCTGTCTATGCGCTTGATGTTCTCCCCTCGGCTCTTGAGGCAGTAGCCAGTCATGCCAAAACGCTTGGGATACAAAATGTGATGGCGAAGCGCGTCAACCTCGAGAATGAACAAGGGTCGGGGCTCAGTGGCTCCTATGTGGATTGGGTGGTACTCAAGGATGTCCTTCTTCAGAACGAGAAGAAAGATGTGCTTTTGCGTGAGGTAGCGCGGGTGCTCAAACCTGGTGGCCAGGCCCTGGTCATGGAGTGGAACCCAGATGAATCGTTGGTTGGTCCAGAAAAGAGCTTGCGCATCGGCAAAGAGGAACTAAAGCGTTTGCTCGCGGAGGCTGGTCTCACCGTAGCAAGCGAACTCGGGGTAGGGGGATTCCACTATGCATTTATTGTCAAAAAATAAGCTATGTCTTGGTTTGGTGTTGAACGCTTCATCTCTCTTGCTGTGCTGACTGTCAGTGCAGTGGTTTTGTCTGGCTGTGGTCTCAAGGACCAGGCCCCTCCCGGGTATCTCGTTTCTCTTGAGATCTGGGGCGTGTTTGATGATAGTGATGCCTACACCAAGGCCATCGCTGAATACCAGCGCATTAACCCCTATATCAAGGGCATTCAGTATCGCAAACTCTCGCCCGAAACATACAAGGAGGACTTGATCAATGCTTTTGCTGCCGGCAAGGGTCCAGATATTTTTATGGTGCGCAATTCTTGGCGCTCGGCCTTTGAAGACAAAACGGCGCCGGCTCCGACGGAACTCCTCACCGAGCGAGATTTCCGTTCGGCGTTTGTGGATGTCGTAGCATCGGATTTTATTGGGACAGAAAACAAGATCTATGGTATCCCGCTTTCGGCTGATTCGCTGGCACTCTACTATAACAAAGATCTCTTTAATGCGGCTGGTATATCGCAGGCACCAGAAACCTGGGATGAAGTAGCTCGACTCGCGGGTCGTCTGACCTCTCTCGACCAGTTTGGCAATATTACCCTCTCGGGAGTAGCTCTCGGGACGGGGACCAATATCAATCGTTCTTCCGATGTCTTGACCGCCTTGATGTTTCAGCTCGGTTCGGAAATCAAAGAGCCCAAAAAAGGTGGACGGGTGTCATTTATCGATCAGCCGAGTCGACAAGCACTCGACTTTTATACTCAGTTTGCCAAAATCGGATCACCGGCGTATACCTGGAATGCCAGGCAGCACTACTCCATCGATTCTTTTTACGAGGGGACGACGGCAATGATGATCAATTACTCCTGGCAATACGATACGATCAAGCAAAAGAATGCCAAGCTGAATATCGGCGTGGCGCCACTGCCACAATTTAACAAGGACGCACCGGTAAACGTAGCCAACTATTGGGGCTACGCGGTGTCTAAGGAAAATTCCAAGGAAGAAGACCCCTTTGCGCAAAAATCAGCGACACCAACTGATCCGGCCAAGGAGAATTATCTTCGGACCTTTGAGGCTTGGCAGTTTCTTAAGTTCTTGACCATGGAGGGAAAGGACAAGAAAATGACACTCATAAATGGTCTCGCTGGGACGACCAAAGAGGCAGTACTCGAGATTGATCCGACGGCGGAGTATCTCGCCAAGACCAAGAAGCCGGCAGCCAGACGAGATATCCTTGAGGAACAGCAGAAGGACGTCCGATTGGCCCCGTTTGCTTACGGCAATCTCATTGCGAAAAATTGGTATCAGGGGAATCCAGAGGCGGTGGACGGTATCTTCATCGATATGATTGATGCTGTCGTCAGTGGCGCCAAGTCCTCTCAGGATGCCCTGTCGACGGCAGCCAACCGGATTAACCTCTTGAGTCGCTAAGGAGGTTCTGCCCCTGGGCCCTCCCTCGCTCTTGCCAAAGGACAGAATGTGGGGTAGTATGGACTATCAGTGATGCCGAAAGAAATGGGGCCTTGGGGCGCCATTTTTCGATAACAGAAGCTCATTTATGACTAACGAGAAGACTATGGAAATCAGAAACATTGCTATCATCGCTCACGTTGACCACGGCAAAACGACTTTGACTGATGCCTTGATGCGTCAGACCGGCATGGTGACGGCCGACAATGTTTCCATGGATTCAAACGCCCTTGAACAGGAGCGAGGCATCACTATCTACGCCAAGAATGCCGCCTTGTTCTACAAAGATACCAAAGTCAATATTGTGGATACCCCTGGTCACGCTGATTTCGGTTCAGAGGTGGAGCGAGTACTCCGCTCTATCGATAGCGTGGTACTGGTGGTGGATGCTCAGGAAGGACCGATGCCTCAGACTCGGTTTGTACTCAAGAAGTCGCTCGAGCTCGGACTCAAGCCAATTGTGGTCTTAAACAAGATCGACAAGCCAGCGGCTCGTCCGGAAGTGGTCGCGGAGATGGTATTTGAACTCTTCCTCGATCTTGGGGCTAGCGATGAGCAGCTCGATTTTAAGGTGGTGTACGCTATTGCGAGACAAGGTATCGCCAAGTTGTCTCTCAGTGATGAAGGCAAGGACCTCTCACCACTCCTCGATACTATCCTTGAGCGCGTACCGGCTGCACTCCATAATACTGACTTGCCGCTTCGGGCTCAGCCGTTCAATCTCGGCTATGATAATTTCGTCGGTCGCCTAGCCGTGGCTCGCCTCTACCAGGGCAAGCTCCGGGTGAATGATCCTGTCGTTATCCGCAATAGTGCCGGTAAGAACGAAACCGGTCGCATCGTGAAACTCTTTACGTTTCGAGGTCTGGAACGTGTCGAATCTGAGGAAGTTCAAGCGGGTGACATCGCTATGATTGCTGGTCTGCCGAATATTGAAATCGGAGATACGATTAGTACGACCCTAGACGAGGAGCTCCTCCCAGAGATTGCTATTGATGAGCCGACTATTTCGCTCAACTTTCTCGTCAACGATTCACCGTTTGCTGGACGCGAAGGGAAGTATGTGACCAACAAACAGCTTCGTGAGCGCTTGGAGAAGGAATTGGAAATCAACGTAGGACTGAAGATTGATTTCTTTGATGGTTCGTACAAGGTCTATGGCCGAGGTGAGCTCCACGTGGCTATCCTGCTTGAAAACATGCGTCGCGAAGGCTATGAAGTCCAGGTTTCTCAGCCTCAGGTCATCATCAAAGAGGTTGATGGGGTCAAGTCTGAACCATTTGAAGAAGTAACGGTCGAGTGTCCGATGGAGGTTTCCGGGACCGTCATTGAGAAGATGGGCAAGCGCAAGGGGATTATGATGGAAATGAAAGAGGGTTCTGGCGGCTATACTCGTCTCATCTTTGAAGTACCGACTCGAGGTCTCCTTGGTTACCGTGGAGAGTTTATGGTGGATACGCGTGGAGAAGGGACGCTCTACTCTCGGGTGCTTGGGTTCCGCCCGTACGCTGGCGAAATCAAGAAGCGCGATGAGGGTTCGATGGTATCGATGGCGACCGGTAAGGCGCTCGCGTTCTCGCTCAATAACCTCCAGGAACGTGGCCTCCTCTATGTGGCTCCGTCGACCGAAGTGTACGAGGGTATGGTCGTGGGGAATGTCACCAAGGGGACTGATATGGCCGTGAACCCCATCAAGGGGAAAGCGATGAGTAACATGCGCTCTTCGGGTGCTGATGAAGCCATCAAGCTCGTGCCACCGATTGAGATCACGATTGAGCGCGGTCTTGAAATCATGCTCGTGGATGAGTACCTCGAGGTAACCCCGCACTCGGTACGTCTCCGCAAACAGCTCCTCACTGAAACTGATCGTACCAAAGCCGGTCGCAAGAAATAACGAACGATACAAGCAAAAAGAAACCCCCGCGAGATGCGGGGGTTTTGATTTGGGAGTGGTTCTTTTACAAGAGACCGACTTGTCCAAAGAAGGTGAGGGTAATCACCGGAAGGAGAGCGAGGAGGAAAGCCATCGCTGTCTCTTCACTTTCGCTTGCTGATTTGGCAGCGTGGGCACAAGTGGTGCAACCGCTCTGCGTCTCAAGCGTCTCCATTTTTACTTCTTCCATACGTGTGTATGTTTGTTTTTGGCCCGTCCCTCGGCAGGCTGTGTTAAAGAGGGAGTTGAGAAAGAAAAAACGGGCTGTAGACGTGGACGTCTTCACCCGTTTTTCACTTCTCAACAACTCTATTATAGCGCAAAAAAAGAGAAAAGTCAAGCACCGTCGGTCGCGACCGACGGTGCTCAACCCCGTTCGCATGTTACAATACGAGTACACAATTTTCTATCAATATGTTACTCCTTATCCTCTTTGCGTTTTTGTCTGGGCTCGTTATCGTGCTCTCGCCGTGTGTGTGGCCGATTCTACCGATTATCTTTTCGGCCGGTGCTGGCGGAAAGCGACGACCACTTGGTATGGTCATGGGACTCGCCGTGAGCCTCTCTCTCTTTACGCTTCTCATCACTTCATTCTTGCATCTGGTGCCCCTTGAACCAGAAACGCTCCGTGTGGTAGCCACGAGCCTCATTCTCTTGTTTGGGATTACCTTGATTTTCCCACCTATAGGTCACTGGCTGGAGGCAGTCTTTGGTCGACTCATTCCCGTAAAGAGCGGACTGCTTGAGAAACGACAGGGATTTAAGGGTGGACTTTTGACGGGTGGAGCCATCGGCATCGTCTGGTCGCCTTGTGCTGGTCCCATACTCGCGACCGTCGGGTCGCTCTCTGCGACGCAACCACTGTCGTTTGGACTGGTGCTCGTGATGCTCTCATTTGCACTCGGGATTGCGCTCCCACTCTATGGTCTAGCCCTTTTGAGCCAGCACCTCCTCTCGGAAATGCGATCACTGTCGCCTTATCTGCCAAGGATTCGCCAGGCGTTTGGCGTTCTCGTCGTCCTTTCTGCCCTGGCCCTCTCAAGTGGCTATGACCTGGTGCTCCAGGAACGCTTTAATGAATTTTGTGCCCAAAATGGACTCAGTTTTTTGAGCAGCTTTCAGACCAATCCTATTGTGACAGAGGAGCTCGAGGTCCTGCGGGAAGCGTCTCCCCGCTAGTTCCCTGGCACGGTACCACGCTCTACGCTATACTAGATGAGGAATTCGCTAAGAGATACCTATGAAACAAACTCTCCGTATCCCGCTTTTGCTCGTAGGAGCCATTCTTCTTTCGGGCTGTAGCACGCCAGAAGTGAGGCAGGAAAAGGCCGTGACGGACAACCTCAATTTCTCCGAATTGGAAAAGGCTAAGCCGGTAGCGGAGACGCCACCAGCCAAGGGAGAGAAGAAGCCAGAGTCCCAACCCGTAACCAAGAAAACTATGTATTCCTATCCACCGGTGATGTCGATCGATGCGAAGAAAGAGTATAGCGCGACACTCGTGACGAGCAAGGGTGATATTGTCATTGCCCTAAATGCCAAAGAGACGCCAACGACGGTTAACAACTTTGTTTTTCTTGCTCGGGAAAAGTTCTATGACGGGACAATTTTTCATCGCACGATCCCTGGGTTTATGATTCAAGGGGGCGATCCAGAGGGGACAGGGATGGGTGGCCCAGGCTATAAATTTCCGGATGAGGAGTTCGCTGGTGAATACAAGCGTGGGACGGTGGCGATGGCAAACGCTGGCCCTGATACCAACGGCAGTCAATTCTTTATCATGCATAAGGATGCACCACTCCCACCGAACTATGTCATCTTTGGACAGGTAGTGTCAGGCCTCGAAGCAGTGGACGCGATCGCTACTGCTCCCACCAAGCCTGGTGGTGAAGGCTCAAGCCCGGTCACTCCTGTGATTGTAGAGTCGGTCACTATCTCTGAGAAATAGCCAGGCAAAAGAAAACTCCCTCAATTAAGAGGGAGTTTTTTCTTTACATTCAAGATTCCTAAGCCGTGGGAGTATGAAAGCTCGCGCGGTAGTCATCGGTCAAGGG
>CAYUIR010000008.1:0-1850 GCA_964444815.1 uncultured Bdellovibrionales bacterium
GAGTGTTCGCCACCGTGGTACCGGCCGGATGTGCTGCTCTGTGATAGCACGCAGTGTTTTTTGGGTCAGTTCTGACATAGGGTGAAATTAGTGGGGTCGCTCGAGTGTCTCAAGAAGGAGTGTTCGCCCTCGCCTGATGAGAGTTGCTACTGTACCCTTAGGCTTCTTGATAATGTCGACGATTTCTTCATAGCTCTTTTCTTCGAGAAACCGGAGGATGAGCACCTCACGATAGAGTATCGGGAGTGCGAGGATGGCTCGCCTCACCAAGAGGAGATCGTCCCCTCTCAAAAAATCAGCCTCGGTATCTGCCGTGGCCGGAATAAACTGTTCGACATCTTCCAAAGCAACTTGGGTCAGAAAGGGTCGTGTCTCCACGCTCCGAATGGTATCAATCGCCTGGTTATGGGTAATACGGTACGCCCAGGTAGAAAATTTCAAAGTTTCATCATAATCGTGCAAGTGTCGGTACATCTTGATAAAGGATTCTTGCAACATATCACTGACTTCTTCGTCGCCCCAACCAGTCAATCGCCTGAGATACCGCCGAAGCGGTGCCTCGTAGCGTTCCATCAAGAGCCCGAAGGCTTCGGGGTCCCGTTTGGCCTGCGCCAAGAGCGCCGCATCATCCACCGTACTAGTCTCAGGCGTCACTTTGTGGGATAATTGAGTCATACGAGTGAAAACTATTGGAACCGAGTATCGTTCTACTCAGTGTAGAGAGCCATACTCCTTATCCATCTCATAGTATCATATGAAAAAATTTATCACCCGCTTCTTTCTCCTTCTTTTTGCGCTCACGGCCTTTATTGGTCCGTTTGTGGCCATCATGACCATCGAAAAATCCAAACGGGCTGAAAAAATTGTCGTCGAAGAACGAACCGCCGCCCAAGCCGAGCGCGAAGCGGCCGTCGCTCGCTACCAGTACTACCTCGAGGTCGCCGACCGCAAGAACAACCTCAAAGAGGCCATGGCTGAGGCCAAGACCCAGTATGAAGAACTCCTCAAGGCCCAGCCAGAATTGGTCAAAGCCAAGCAAACCACCGTCACCCAGACAGTGATCAAGCCAGTGACGACTCAGAAAGTAGTCGAACAGACCGTCACCTCAAGCTCAAGCAAGCCCAAGTCTTCGACCAAAACCAAAACATCCTAATACTACAAGTATGTTTCGTATCCTTTCCTCGAGTGTCCTGGTTCTCTTCTTGGTCGGTTCAGTGGCGATACTCTCTCCATCCTTCGTCACGACACGGACGACTCTTTTCTCGCTGTCATGGCTCACGGCCAACGCCGATCGTGACGAGGACGAGGATGAAGAAGAGGAAGAAGAAGATGAGGACGATGAGGATGAAGATGAGGAAGAGTATCAAGAGACTACCTCCAAGCCAAAAAAGATCAAAGTTATCCAGCAGGTCATCGAGTACAAACCCGTCACTGAAACGGTCGTCGTCACGGAAGAGGCCTATGCCAAAGATAGTGATGGCGACCTCCTCGTGGACGCGCTTGATCCTGATCCGCTCATCGCTCAGAGCGAGTATTTCACCGACATCGACGACGATGGCGTGCCGAATGCTATCGACCGATACCACGATGAAGATGATTTCGCCTACTACGAGATGGAGACAGACACCGACAACAACGGTATCCTCGATTCGTATGAATCAGAGTAACTGGCAAAGTCTCCGTCGTGAGGTACCAGGGGAAATCATGAAGACCGATATCCTCTGTGAAGTCATCTATCCAGCCGGAGCGGACAAGCTCGCGAGCGACAGTCTCGATACGGCCATCGCCATGATGCGCGACTTCGAAGCTCGTTATAGTCGCTTCCGACGCGACAATGACCTCTTCGCCTT
>CAYUIR010000008.1:1950-26735 GCA_964444815.1 uncultured Bdellovibrionales bacterium
GCGACTTCGAAGCTCGTTATAGTCGCTTCCGACGCGACAATGACCTCTTCGCCTTTAACCAGAGCACAGAGACACAAGTTACTCCGGAGTTTTTTCATATCCTCGAGACTATTCTCACTCTCCATCGAGAAACCGAGGGTATCTTTGATCCAAGTATCCTCCCTGCTCTCGAAGAAGCTGGCTACTCGAGTATCCCCTATCAGGAGCGCATCCTCCGGACAGCAGCCCTGTCCTCTCTCACTCTCGACCCAGAGACGCTGACCGCTCGTAAACCACGCGACCTCATCTTGGACCTCGGAGGAATCGGCAAGGGCTATATTGTGGACCAGGTAGCCCGTTTCCTTCATGCCCGGTTCGCGCACGTCCTCGTGGATGCTGGTGGTGACATCGTCGTCCATGGCGAAAATATCATCGAGCGCTACCCCTACTGGGCTATAGAAGTAGAACACCCTCTCCCCGGGCACGCAGCTCCCCTCCTCACGCTCCGTGACATGGCCGTCGCCACCTCCGGGAGTAACCGTCGCCACTGGATCAAAGACGAAGTACATCGTCACCACTTGATTGATCCGGCGACCGATACGAGCGCCGACTCTGACCTCCTCACGGTGACGGTCGTCGCCCCAACCGCGACCATCGCCGATGTCTGGGCCAAAACCCTCTACATCGCTGGATCAGAAAAAGGTCAGGCCCTCGCAGAGAAGCAGACACTCCCAGCTCTCTTTATCCAACAAACCGGCACGGTCACTATAAATTCTCACGCAGAATCCTATGTCTGGAAACCATAATTTGAAAAATTTGCTCATCACCCTCATAGTCCTCGGCTCAGTCCTCGCGACACCGGCCCAAGCGACCGTCAAAGACACGGATGCTGATGGACTCACCGATCAAGCCGAGCAATCCGTCTACCTCACCGATCCTGCCAATCCCGATACAGATGGCGATGGGACCACCGACAGCACTGAGATACTCCGTGGGACCAACCCCCTCTACGCCGAATATGCCACGCACACGAGCGAACGACTCCTTGATGCGACTGAACCCTCTCTCGCCTGGTACATCGGCCGCGCGAGTGGTGTCGTCGCCTTTATCCTCCTTACTATTGTGGTGGTCAACGGACTCCTGATGACCACTCGTCTCGTTTTTACTCTCCTCCCGCCAGCCCTCAACTACGACATGCATCGCTTCTTTTCTCATATGGCTTGGATTGCGGTAGTAGGACACTTTGTTAGCTTCTTTTTTGACAGCTACTTCCGGCTGACGATTGCCGAGGCGCTCATCCCGTTTTTCCTGGTCCGTGAATTTTCATCACACCTCGGATATGATTTGCGCTGGGCCGTAGGCATCGGTGTCGTCGCCCTCTACGGCATCCTCGCCCTCGTCATCACCTCAGAACTCAAGGGACGCGGCATTTCTCTCAAGAAGTGGCGGGCCCTCCACTACTCAAGCTTTCTCACCTATCTCCTCTTCCTCGGGCACGGCTATTTCGCTGGGAGTGATTCCCGCGCGTGGTGGATGCTCTGGCTCTATGGACTCTCTGCGACCCTCGTCTGTGGTCTGACCGGACTCCGTATCTACCTCGCCATCACTCAAAAAAAGAGTAGTCCCGTGACTACTCCTCCTATCTCGCCAATACGTTTTTAGGCAATGTGAGATTTCCTAGAGGCTTTCTCACGAATCTTTTGGAATTGTGTATGGAGCACTTCCATCTCAGCATCTGAGAGATCTTCGAGATCAATCAACTGGTTCCGAGAGGTCTTGTGGGTCCGGATGAGCTCGTCGAGCTTGAGCTGCATAGCCCGCCCATCACGATTCTGGGTATTCTGGACGAGAAACACCATGAGAAAGGTGAGGATGGTTGTCCCGGTATTAATAACGAGTTGCCAGGTATCCGAATACTCAAAGTATTTGCCCGACAGCGCCCAGAATGCTACCACGACGACCGCGCCAGCAAAGGCCAATGGCGAGCCCACGAGGAGCGATGCTCGATGTGCAATTTTCCGAAAGAGTTCGTTCATAGGTTATGGTTGATTTTTAAAAAAGTCCCAAATAACATCGTTGGCGATGATGGCCCGTGATGAGGCCTCCTTCTCTCGCAGTACTGCTTGTCGTGTGCCTGGCCACGAATGCCCCCCTGTATCCGTCACACACAGTTTGACCTGCGAGGTATTGTCGGTTCCCGTATAGAGGTCGCAGTACGCCCCAGATACTTCAAGCACCCGCTTAGGTGTCGGATTCAATCCGTCACGCTTGACCCAACGAGCAATGGTCTCGGGCACCGACACAAAGTCAGCGACCTTCTCGGGATCTTTGAACGCTTCCTGGCCCGCACCACCTTCAAAGAGCACATGATCGTCGTTTTTGGCATGGATATGAAGGACCGATATCGGGCGAGCGGGTGTACAGGAGAGTGTCCCGTCTGTCCCGGTGACCGAAGCGACCGCCTTGAAGGTGTCGGCCATCTCACAGGCCAACCGATGTGCCATCATACCGCCATTTGACATCCCCGTGGCAAACACCCGAGTCGTATCAATCGCAAACTTACTCTCAATATCTTTGAGTACCTCGCGAGTATACCCGACGTCATCAAGCTTGGCATCGCGGGCATGAGCGCAACAATTGCCAGCGTTCCAGGTGGCAAACTTGTCCTTGGGCAGACGACTGTCACCATTGGTAAAGGCAATGATAAATCCTTCTTTGTCTGACTTTTCTTTCAGACCATAAGCACGAGACGAGTGATTCATATTGCCCCCACCCCCATGAAAAAAGAGGACGAGTGGCAGGGCCTGCAGCTTGTCGTACGTTGGTGGCACATGGATGAGGTAGCGTCGTTCGACATCGCCAAGCATGACGATATACTCATAGTCCCCCGGACCCGTCACCAAGTTGGTCGGCACTGGAGTGGCTGTGATTTGCCCTCGGACTTCACTCTGAGTCGGAGTGGCAACCGGCGTCTGGATGTCCATCCTCGCTTCTCGTCTCTGCCGCACTATGGCGAGCCCGAGCACGAACAACAAAAGCGCGATGATAACAAATATCCGTTTGGCTCTCATACAAAAGAGTGCTAAAAAATTCTAGAGATACGTATCTCTATTCTACTCCACTCTCACCATTTTTGCACAGAATAAAAAACACCCTTGCGGATGTTTTCTTTGGCGGGGACGACCGGACAATCGAACAGCTTCGCTCTGAGAACGCCTCCGTTCTCAGCGGACAAAGTCCTGCTCTCCGCCAACGTGAATCCGCCAGCTGACGGACCCGTTTCCCTGACCCCTGCCTACCGGCAGGCAGGCCCTTCCCCGTTCGAGCCAGTCGCCCGCAAAAAAACACCCTTGCGGGTGTTTTCTTTGGCGGGGACGACCGGACTCGAACCGGCGACCTACTGCGTGACAGGCAGTCGCTCTAACCAGCTGAGCTACGCCCCCGTATTCTGTTTTCTTCTAGTAGCAGGGGCGAGACTCGAACTCGCGACCTCAGCGTTATGAGTGCTGCGTTCTAGCCAGCTGAACTACCCTGCCATTTTTTTTCGTGTCACTGCATTTCACGGATTCGCAGAGGGGGCAGATTCGCCCTTCGGGCCCGGGTCGGCGCAGAGCTTCGACCCTTCTCATCCACCCGTACATGAAGCAGTTCATGTACTCCCCCGACCGGCGTGTCACTTCGTTCCACTTGTTGCGGGGGGTGGATTCGAACCACCGACCTCTTGGTTATGAGCCAAGCGAGCTGCCAGACTGCTCTACCCCGCTGTATTTCAACTTTTCTCTTCCTTGCCCAGACTTCCAGTATTTTTCTCTTGCCCTGGCCTCAAGACTACCAGAACACTCCTCTATCTTCAATACCCCTACTATCTTTTTGCCTTTGGTCGACTTTGTCTTTCCTTTCCTATGTTCATGTATTCTTCGCCTCAAATCATTCGTCATTCCAACATACAACTTCCCATTGTCGAATTGTAACGCGTATACCGTGTACATACGACTGTTGCCTACTGTCAGACAAATGAGCCAAGCGAGCCCGCCTACGGCGGGTAAACCCTCCTCGGCGGGTGAACTGCCAGTTTATCCGACTGGGCGGACTTGTCCGCCGTGGCGGAACTGCTCTACCCCGCTGTATCTCTTCTCTTCTATAGTACACTCATTCTCTTGCTACTCCAACTGTGGGTGATCCAAGATTCGAACTTGGGACCTCGACATTATCAGTGTCGCGCTCTAACCAACTGAGCTAATCACCCAAATCATAACCAAAGAAAAATGTCCGAAAAAGACCGTTTTTTCGAGCCCTCGGAGTATAGCCTATCCTGGAAAAAATTTCAACCCCGCAACAAGTGCCGGGTTTTAACTTTAGTGGTGTTTGTTTGAAAAAGTCAGAACCCATTTTGCAGAAAATCCCAACGAATGAAACGGAAACAATGCGGACTCGGCAGGGCAAACTATTTTTCTGGGGTTTTGGATTTGCCCTGCCTCGGCTGATTTCCCGCCCGCAGGAGGGGTCTGGGGAGGAATGCGGGCGGGTTTCGGGCTGGGGGTTTTCGGATATTCGGCGACTAATTACAATAATCCACCAACAAGCAGACGAAAATCTTTTTCAGATTCCCAAATTTTAACTAACTCGTCAAAATTTTCGTCTGGCTTTTGCATAAGGCTGGCAAGATTATCAATTTTTTCTAATTCTTCTTTTGTAAGTTTGTTAAACTTTTCATCCCCGCCATATCCTCCAGCGGGTCCATAAATATAGATAATTTCATTGTTCATCAAAGAATGAAAATCATAAAACAATGACCAAAGAACAACAATTGCTCCATTTTCTGGTTTCGCATTGTGAAAATGTTTTGGATCTAATTTTCCAGCGCGTATGCCGAGCCACGCGTCAGCAGGAAAATCGAATTTCCCGTCTGGTATATCATAAGGGTCAAAATATTCTTTCAAACTCAAACTTCCGTCAACGTCAATCGTTATCCAACGATTTTCTTGTTCGCTCCAATACTGATTTATCCAGTGGTCAGTACTAACATCGCCAAGTTCGCCCATATCAAAATATGGAGCGTTGCCGGAGCGAACCCGCGCCGGAACACCTTTTGACTTTAAAATACTTGCAATTATTATTGCGACAAAACGACAAGTCAAAACTAATTTGTCTTTTGGCGCGCGGTCATTCACAAAACCTCGTTCGTCTCGCCGATAAAGTTCGGCAAGCATAGCACCAGCAGTAACTAAAATATCGTCTTCTGGCTGTCTCCACCATGGGACTTTTGTCATATCGCCGAACTTTAGATCGGCGTTTGTGCCAGTATTTCCTGCGACTAAAGTAGTGCGATGAATAAAGTTTTTACGAACCAAAAGACCAATTTCCCGAATATCATCGGGCAAATCATTTTTCAGCTTTTCCTGATACAGACCAGGAAAAGTGTAAGTGCTGAAATTGAGATAATGTTTTTTTATTTTGTCGTTCATAAATTATTTTCTTTCTTAATATTAGTTTAACTTAAATTGAAAACCGTTTCTACTCCAAAACCATAAAGGAGGGTGCATTTCAATCGGGGCAATATCAGTATTCTTTAATAAAATCCTCCATTTCTCTGAGATTTGGTCTTTAGATAATTTTTTAGATTCATTTTCTGTAATTACTCCAAGAATCACAGAACATTGTGTAATATGTGTATCGGGCGCGATTTCAATATATTCTTTGTTCTTTAGTTGTACATTTCCGTATTCACCCAAAATGAACGACCAGTAGTTAAATATTTTTGGTCCAGAGAGATACGGAAATTTTTTCTTATGTTTGTTTTGAACAATATCTTTCAAAACCAAAAAATCTTCATCAGTAGATTCTATAAATTTTGTAAAACTACCCCATTCATCAGCAATAACCGTCGCTATTTTTTTCCAAGTAGAAATATGTTTATTTGGTTGAAGTGCAACTTTATATTTTATTAAATGACTTCGCAGTTCTTCGTCAGACATTTTAGATACTTCCAAAACATCAAAAACTTTCCTCGCTTCCGTATCTTGCCAAGTTTTTAATGCACTTTCCCAAAGTTTATAACTATCTCTTTGATAATTAAGTGCCATTGGTAAAGTAAAATACGCTAACCTCATTTCTATTTGGTCATCATCAAAATTCGGATTACTATCCTCTGGCATTTTAGTTTGACCGAGTTTGCCTGTCTTATACGCCTCAAGCAACTTCTTACAATTTTGATGAAGTAAATTAGATTTATTCTGCATAAAATTATTTTATCAGCTCCTCAATGTTTACATTGAGAGCTTTGGCGATTTTGCTCACCACAAAAACCGAAGGTTTTTTAATAACTCCTGTTTCGACCTTTGTTAGCGTTGTGTAGGGAACATCCGCCTTACGAGCAAAATCGTCTTGTGAAAGACCTAATTTAGTTCGTAATTTCTTTATTTTTTGCCCTAATTGATTACTTTCCATATATTGATAACATAATACTGTTGCTTGTTTTTACTTGCAGTATTATAATAACAAATATGAGAGCATTATTCAATTTTGTAGTCGCCGAATATCCGAAAACCCCCAGCCCGAAACCCGCCCGCATTCCTCCCCAGACCCCTCCTGCGGGCGGGAAATCAGCCGAGGCAGGGCAAATCCAAAACCCCAGAAAAATAGTTTGCCCTGCCGAGTCCGCATTGTTTCCGTTTCATTCGTTGGGATTTTCTGCAAAATGGGTTCTGACTTTTTCAAACAAACACCACCATTCCGAATTTGTTAAAGAAGTTGCCTCGGGGCTTCGCCCCTCGACATTAGTTTCCGCCAAGAAATTCCAGGGGTTTTTGAATTCCGCCAAAAGAATTCCCGCCGAAAGTCGGCGGTTCCCAAACGAAGTTTGGATTGCACCAAGGGCGCAAGAGTCGATGAATATAGATTTAAAAATTGTCGGTGTAATGTAAAACCTTTTATCAATTTAATCCCCAAAGCTATGATCAAATATATTATCTATTGTAGAAAATCATCAGAGGACGAGGAACGCCAAGTTTTGAGTATTGAAGCACAATTAACAGAGCTTCGGGAATTCGCCAAGCAAAATAATCTTTTTGTCGTAAAAGAGTTTTACGAGAGCAAAACAGCGAAAGAGCCGGGACGAGAAATATTTAATGAAATGCTTGGCGAAATTGAAAATGGTTTTGCCTCGGGAATTTTAGCGTGGAACCCTGACAGGTTGGCGAGAAATAGCATAGACGGCGGAAGAATAATTTATTTGGTTGATACTGGAAAAATAACCTCGCTAAAATTCCCGACATTTTGGTTTGAAGCGACACCGCAAGGGAAATTTATGTTGAGTGTCGCTTTCGGACAGGCAAAATATTACACCGACAATTTAAGAGAAAACATTTTGCGTGGTATTCGGCAAAAGATACGCCGTGGTGAATTATCGGCAAAAGCTCCAATCGGTTATTTTAACGAACCTCGTTTGCGAACGATTGAACCTGACAAAAAAGCTTTTAGCAAAGTAAAAGAATGTTTGGAGCTTTTTGCTACTGGCGAATATACTCTCACGGCAATTCAACGCAAAATGTTTTCTCTTGGCTTGGTTGGCTCTCGTAGTAATAAACCTCTCGCACTCGCCTCGGTAGAGCATATTTTGAAAAATCCTTTTTATTATGGATATTTTTCCTACCGAGGCGAGCTTCATCAAGGTTCGCACAAGCCAATGATTTCAAAGAAACTTTTTGACAAAATACAGATTGCACTTGTTCAAAATGGAAAACCTCGCAAAAAGCGTGGAGCTAAAAATTTTCAGTATTTAGGTTTTGCTACTTGTGGGGTTTGTAGTTATGCCATAACCGCCGAAAGACATATCAAAAAAAGTGGTTTGAAATTTGTATATTATCGTTGCACCCACAAGAGCAAAACCATTGCTTGCACTGAAAATCGTTTTTTGCGAGAGGAAGTTTTAACGGAACAAGTAAAAAATCTTTGTCAAAAAGTTTCTTTGCCTGACGAGTGGCGAGATAAATTTTTATCTAAACTTGAAAATGAAAGTGTAGAATCTCGCCACACATCAGACCTTTTCGTTCAAAATCTTCGTGATAGCATTTCCGCCATTAAAGAAAAACTGGAACGGCTAACTGACGCATATTTAGCCGAGGCGTTGGAATTAGCGGAATATCAAGAGAGAAAAAATATTTTAATGGCGGAAAAGAAAACAATTGAGGAGAAATTATCGGATTTTGAACGAAAAGGCAATCATTGGCTCGAACTCATGCGAAACTGGATTTTAGAAGCCAACCAAGCCGTAAATCTCTATAAACAAGAAAATCCCTCACGGATGAGAGATTTTCTTATTTCCATCGGCTCGAACCGCCGAATTTCGGCGGGAATTCTTTTGGCGGAATTCAAAAACCCTTGGAATTTTTTGGCGGAAACCAATGCCGAGGGGCGAAGCCCCGAGGCAACTTCTTTAACAAATTCGGAATGGTGGACCGTACAGGACTCGAACCTGCCACCCCCGCATTGCAAATGCGGTGCTCTACCAGATGAGCTAACGGCCCAAATAAAACGAAATACAATAATGAGTGTAGCCGAAAAGAGAAATATTGTCTACTATATGAGCATATGAGTACCACAGAGGCACAATATATTCACGCCCTCCGTTCTCTAGAGAATATCGGGGATGGGACCATTAGACAGTTTCTCACCCACTTCGGCAGCAGCGTCGCTACCTGGCAGGCCAGTGATGAGGACATCCTCGCCGTACCCAAAGTAGCCCGTGAGAAAAAAGAATCTTTCATCGCTCTAAGGAGAACCACTGACCCGGTCGCTCTCTGGGACAAACTCGCCCTCGGCGACATCATGGTCCACACGAGAGATGACGCGACGTACCCAGCGCTCCTCCGGCAGATTCCTGATTATCCCATCCTCCTCTTTACTCGTGGGAGCTACGACTTTAGCCAAGACCGACCGATGATCTCTATCGTCGGTTCACGCAAGCACTCGAGCTACGGTGAGCAAGTGGCCGAGGAGCTGGCACGTGAACTCACCTCTTCGGGCTACATCGTCGTCTCCGGCATGGCCTTTGGTATCGATTCTCACGCCCATCGTGGCGCCCTCGCCCACGGTGAGACCATCGCGGTCCTCGGGAGCGGTATCGATGATCGGATGATCTCCCCTGCCTCACACTTTCGTCTCGCCCAAGACATCATGCGTCAGGGCGCGCTCCTCTCCGAATACCCACCCGGCACCTCGGCCAACCAAGGCTCGTTTCCCATGCGCGATCGGATTATCGCTGGACTCTCCCTCGGTACCCTCGTCATCGAAGCACCGGAGAAAAGTGGCAGCCTCATCACCGCGGAGTGTGCGCTCGAGTACAACCGCGAAGTCTTCGCTGTCCCCGGCTCTATCCTCTCACCCTATTCTATCGGCACGAACGCCCTCATCAAACGCGGGGCCAAACTGGTCGCGGGTATCTCAGACATTCTCGCCGAATTCCCTGCCCAGGCCTCACTCTTCCCAAAAGTTGCTGACATCACCAAGACAGAGATATCGGTACCACATGACCTCACGCCCGAAGCAAAGCGTGTACTCACCTGCCTCACCCATGAACCACTCCACGTCGATATGATCATCCGCGGGGCCAAGCTCTCCGCGCCGGAAACGAGCTCGCTCTTGTCACTCCTTGAACTCCGTGGTCTTGCCAAAAACGTCGGGGGCATGCACTATGTAAGAATGCAGTAGCGAGTAGTCCGTAGTAAGAAGTATGTACAGATTCTTCTTACTGTACTCCTTTCTCCTTAATACTTGCCCCTTCTTCATCTATGAAACTTCTCATTGTCGAATCTCCATCCAAGGCCAAAACCATCGAGAAATATCTCGACGGTGAGTATCGCGTGGTCGCCTCCGTCGGTCACGTCCGTGATCTGCCCAAGAGTAACAAGAAAGCCATCGATATACCCGGCGGATTCATCCCGCACTACGAAATTTCGCCCGGCAAAGAAAAAGTAGTAAGCGAACTCCGCTCTCTCGCCAAGAAAGCGACCGAGGTCCTCCTCGCAACCGACCCCGACCGCGAGGGTGAGGCCATCGCCTGGCATGTCGCTGAGACCTGTGGCCTCAAGAAACCGCAACGTGTCCTCTTCTATGAAATTACCCCGGAGGCCGTGAAAGAGGCTATCCTCCATCCCCGCGCCCTCGATACCAACCTCCGTCGTGCCCAAGAAGCCCGTCGGGTACTCGACCGTTTGGTCGGCTACGATCTCTCCGGACTCATCTGGAAAAAAGTCCGCTACGGGCTCTCAGCCGGTCGCGTCCAGTCGCCTGCGCTCCATATCCTCGTCGAACGCGAAAAAGAAATCCGCGCCTTTATCCCGGACCTCTACTTTCATTTCACCGGTCAGTTTTTGTCTACCACCAAGAAGCCCCTCACCCTCACCTATACCACCACTCCCGAGCCCAAGAGTAAAGAAGTAGCCGTCCGCGCTGAAGCCGAGACAATCGTAAAACTCGGTAAGCAGTGCACTTGGAAGATACAGAGTGTCAAAGAAACCCCGGCCGAAAAGAATCCCTACCCACCCTTTACTACTTCGACCCTCCAGCAGGCAGCGAGCTCGCGCCTCGGGCTTTCCCCGAGCATGACCATGCGCCACGCCCAAAAACTCTACGAGGCCGGTCACATCTCCTACATGCGTACTGACAGCGTCAACCTGAACGCTGACGTGGTGAAAAAAATTGGTTCGCTCATCACCAAAGAATACGGTGGTGAATATGCCTGCGAGCGTCAGTACAAGACCAAGAGTAAGAACGCTCAAGAAGCGCACGAGGCTATCCGTCCTACTCATCCAGAAGTGAAAGTAGCCGGCACCGGTGATGGTGAACGGAGACTCTACGCTCTCATCCGAACCCGCACCATCGCCTCTCAGATGGCCCCGGCCAAGATCCTCCGCACCAAGGTAGTCGCCGAGGCGAGTGACACCGCCGTCCCCAACTTTGCTGCCACAGGTTCGGTCGTCCTCTTCCCAGGCTGGTACGCCTGCGACAGTGCTGCTCGAGGTGAGGATAGTGAATTCCCCCAGATCACAGTCGGCGAGACCATCACCCTCCAGTCACTCACGAGCGAAGAGAAATGGACTACTCCTCCCAACCGCTACTCAGAAGCAGGCCTCGTCAAAGAACTCGAAAAACGTGGCATCGGTCGTCCGAGTACCTATGCTGCCATCATCAAGACTATCATCGACCGAGGCTATGTCGACAAAGATGGCAAAGCCCTCAAGCCGACCGAAACCGGTGAGGTGGTCGATGACTTCTTGGCCTCACACTTTTCCGAAATCGTCTCAGATGTCTTTACCGCTGATATGGAGAGTAAGCTCGACGATATTGCGAATGGTGATCGCGAGTACGAGAAAACCCTCAAAGCATTTTACGTCCCCTTTGCCAAAGAAGTGAAGAGCAAAGACAAGATAGACAAAGTTACCAACATGGGCGATGCTCCCGTAGGAACCGTGTGTCCGAAGTGTGGCAAAAATATGGTGGTAAAACTGGCCAAGAATGGCAAATTTTTGTCATGCTCTACTTTCCCCGAGTGCACCGGTGCCCGCACTATCGATGGCGTCGAGCTCGAGGGTCCGAAAGAAACAGGCGAGGCTTGTCCAGACTGTAAAGACGGCAAGCTCGTAGAGCGCGATGGGCGCTTCGGCCGCTTTATCGCCTGCTCGAACTACCCCAAGTGTAAACACATCAAAAATGACCCTAACCTCAACCCGACCACCGGGGTCAAGTGCCCCATGTGTGGAGATGGTGAGATGCAGGAAAGACGCGGACGCTTTGGTGTCTTCTATAGTTGTACCAATTACCCGAAATGCCGGAATGCTATCAAGGCCAAACCCACGGGAAACATCTGCCCCATATGCCAATCACTCATGATGGAAGGTACAAAAACCATACCAGAACGGTGTAGCAAGAAGGATTGCCCCAACCATCGTCCTGATAAACTCGAGAAAAAATAGCAAAGAAAAAAGGCGTCCTGTCACGGCAGGCCGCCATATAGCTGGACTACTCCAAGTCAGTCCGTCATAGAAAGCACTGGACTGAAGTAGAGTCCCAGAATGTCCACATCATTCGGAAACCGACCTTGCAACTGTAGTCGTTTTCCAAGTGTCACAACGAATCGAGTAAGTCGCTCACCCTCGAGGATGAATTCAAGCTTGAATTCCGCACTCGAGAGGAAGTATCTGAGCAGGTACTCAAGAAACGGCCGGTCGTACCTATCAGCCTTGACATGCCCCTTCCAGGCGCCTTCTAATTCCGCGTACTGCTCAACATCTTCGGAATCAAAGGCGCTCGTCTTCATTCGAAATGTTTGGCCCGGACTTCCAAGGGTCAACACCGCGAATACTGAGATCGGGGACGACAGCGGCATGACCGGCCTCAGATCCAAACGCGGAATGACGAAATCAAGCAGTCGAACCTCGCCACCCACAACCACTACATCGCTTCGCTCCAAAAGCATGTGATCCTCCATGTTCTTCCTTGGCTCGCCCGAGCCTTGGATGGCATTATGATACCACAAAACAATGAGCTGTCAACCCCTATTCAACGAGGGTCAATGTGGCCATCAAAACAACGGGAGGTACTATGCTCGGTTCCGCCACCACTTGACTGCTATACGTACTACGTACATCACGACAAAAAGAAGAACCGAAACAAGCACGATGGCACCGCCACTTGGTAGATTCCACTGCAATGCAGAAGTAAAGCCGAGAACAACAGAGATCACTGAAAAAAGCACCGAAAGAATTAAGGTCCCTCGAAACCCGGATTGCAATTGAAGGGCGGTCAGTACTGGCACTACCATAAGAGCGCCAATCAGAAGCACTCCCACCATCTGCAAAGCCGCCGTCACCGTGCAAGCTGCCAAAACCATGAAAGCATTGGAAAGGAACCGAACCCGGACACCGCTCACGCGAGCCAAATCTTCGTCCAAAGCAAAGAGGAACAATTCTCGATAGCTGAAAAAAATAAAACCAACAGTAAGTAAGGCTAGTCCGGCAAGTATGCTTACATCGAAAGACGTCACTGTCGTCAAACTTCCAAAAAGATAGGAAAGGAGATTGACATTGAGACCTTGAGAGACACTCATGATTACCACAGAGAGTGCCAAACTACTCGACAGAAAGAGCGCAATGATAGCCTCGCCCAAAACGCGTCCCTCCTGTCTCATGCGCTCGATGCCGAGGGCAGCCACAAGTGATGTGGCCAACGCTCCGACAAAGACGGGAATGTGCAACAAAACAGCCAGTGCGACACCGAAGAGCGATACGTGTGCCAAAGCATCAGCCAACAGCGAGAAGCGCCGAACGACCAAGAACAACCCGATAAGAGGCGCAATAACGGCCAGGAGTAAACCAGCCTCAAATGACCGGATGACAAAATCAAACTGGAAATAGGTCAAGAGATTCATGATGTATGACTGTGTTCATGGTGTAGCATGTGCTTCTCAGCTCCATACATAGCATGGAGCACCTCTGGTCGCTCCAAACTCTCCGGACGCCCAAAACAAACCAGACGTCGATTGAGACACAGTACGGTCTTGACTTGTCGGGCAATGGCCTCGAGATCATGCGACACAAGAACAATGGTCATACCAGAGGCATTTAGTTCACCGAGGAACGCATAGAATTTTTCTTCGGTTTCAGCATCGATACCGGTCGTCGGTTCATCAAGTACCAAGAGTTCTGGGTGCGAGACAAGGGCCCGAGCGATAAAGACGCGCTGTCGCTCACCACCAGAAAGTTCCCCGATGCGCTTCTCCAAAAGATGACTGATCTCTGCGCGTGCCGCAGCTCCTTCGACATCGTCACACCGAGAAGATCTGAAACGGCACCAGAAATCAGCTGCCTTGACGTGGCCACTCCCAATTACTTCCCGCACGGTAGCCGGAAAACCGAGATCGTTACGAAAAACATTTTGTGGGACATACCCTACTTTGCCCCAGTCAGTGAATTCTCCCGTCGGAATACCATACAGCCGAGCTCCGCCACCTTTTGGTTGCAACAGACCGAGAATGATTTTGAGCAAAGTAGTCTTGCCACTCCCATTTCCTCCTACCAAACCAACATAATCACCTGGTTTCAACGCAAATGAAATATCAGAAAGCACGTCAGAATTTCCGTATCGAAAACTGACGTGCTGACATTCAACAATAGGAACAGTTACTGACATTGACGAGCAATCTTAAGACTTTCGAGATTTGACTTCATTATAGCAAGATAATCCATTCCAGCGAGCCTCTCTTCGTCCGTTATGCCCTCAATGGGATTGAATACGAGCGTGGTCGCCCCGACCTCCTGAGCCAACGTCTCTGCCACTTTGGGACTCACCAAAGTTTCAAAAAATATGTGCTGAATCCCTTTTTGCTTGACCAGGGTCGCTACTTCTGCCAGATGGCGAGGTGACGCCTCAGCTTCTGGCGACAAACCAGCGACTGAGAGTGTCATGAAACCATACCGCTTGGCGAGATAGGCAAAGGCATTATGAGAAGTCACGACGGTATCCAGTCGACATGATTCCATGGATGCACGATAAGTGGCGTCAAGCGCCTGCAACTTGGACAGATACGCACCACTTTGCTTCATATATTCGGTCTGATGCGGTGTATCACGCTCTCCGAGTGCAGCTGCTATCGTCTCGACCTGCTTCTCAGCCAAGACGGGGTCAAGCCAAAAATGCGGGTCAAACTCGCCCTCTTCATGTTCTTCTTCACGCATACCCCCCTCTGCTTCGTGTTCCTCATGTTCTTCGTGCTCTTCATGGCTGCCCGGCAAAAGCGTCACCAATTCAGACATTTGGATTACTTTGACTCCGCGCGCTTCAAGCTCCGGACGAATCTTTTCCGCCCATGCATCAAAGCCAGCACCATTGATCAGAAAAATATCGGCCTCGTATGCTCTGAGGATATCCTGAGGGGTCGGCTCATACTCGTGGGGTTCGACTCCGGCTGGTACCACACTGATAACATCAACAAAAGATCCACCCACATTGCGTGCAAAATCAGCCAACGGATAAAAGGTTGCGACCACCGAAACTTTTGTACCACCCTCAGTGACCATACCAGGTTCAGTCTCTGACCGCTGCAAGAGGAACCATCCTAGACCCGAAACAAGAACCACTCCCACTAACCCAAACAATGCTTTCATATGAATACCGTTAAAATACTTAACTTCCGACTTGTTGACACTGCCGACAGAGACCAAAAAATTCCAAAGCATGATACGATACTTGAAACTGCCGCTCCGCCACAATTTTTGCTTCTTGTTTCACAATACCCCGTTCGTTGATATCTACATCCTCCACCCGATCACAGTTGAGACAGACCAAGTGATGGTGATGTGCAGAAGTTTCGAGCTCATAGTATGTGCTCCGTTCTCCAAGCTGGATACTACGCAGGGCTCCAATTTTTTCCAAGGACTCAATTTCCCGATAGACAGTTGTCTTATTGACCACTCTGCCAGTCTGGGCCAATGCTAAGAGCAAGTCTTTGGCCGACAGGGGCTTTTGTGAGTCCGAGAGTATTTCAAGCATGGCACGTCTCGGTCCAGTCAACCGCAAACCGGCTCTTTTAATTTGTTCGAACAGTTCATGATTTTTCATACTTATATGATATCGCAACTTAGTTGCATTGTCAAGAACCGCTGATCAATCACAAAAAAACCCGATGTATATCGGGTTTTCAGGCGTCTATTCTTACTATCGACTCCACACCGGATGACTCCCCTTCCATTCAAATGGGAGCTTTTGATTCCTTCGCCAATCCCAAAAGGTTACGTTCCTTGATACTTGCGCACTGCCTTCCCCCTCCGTCTCTACGGCAAGCAAAGTACCATCAAGTGACAGTGTATGCTTGAGAATCTGCCCACCATCTGAGGGCGTGTACGTATGTATCTTTTTCCAAGTATCATTTTCCGCTGCATAGAACTCCACATGTGAAGTTAGGTCATTTCCTCGTAAATATCGAATAGTCAGGATAGTTCCATTGCCATTGAAACTCGCCTCGCGAAAGAGAGCACCGGGGATAACGAGTGTCGTACTCTCACCATTTGACTGCTGTATCAGCGTCTCAGAATGATACCCTATGGTACCGTCTGATTCCATCACTGTTTTTTCAAGTAACATATACTTATCTTTCGGAGAAAATCCGATGGCCCTATCAAATACCCCGACAAGATCCTCGCTTGTTTCACCCAAAAAATTGATGACAAAAACACCGGTTGGTTTGCGATACAAAAATCGGCCTGTTTCCTCCGAGCAGGCGACATCTCCCTCTTCGTATACGGCCGTATCACTTATGTTCCACCCCTGCGAAAGCTTATCGGCACCTGAACGGTTCCAATCCACGGTAAAATATTGAAAGTTCTGACTTCCATCCTTACCTCGTGAAACAAGTAACGCAGCGCGTGCGCTATTACAGAGTAAGGCCTGAGTATAGTACTGAGACCCGTCTACAGGAATGATGGTACTATACCGCTTTTCACCTCGCTTCTCCCCCACAATAAGTCCTCTCTCAATCCTATTTTTTTCCTGATCATCTGTCGGGGTATAGACCGCAATCCATCTCCCATGGGGCGCAGATGAAAAAGACACAATTTTCAACGTATCTGGAGTAAGCGCTACGAGAGACCCCGTCTCAAGATCTCCCTCCATGAGACGACTCTCTGGGCTGAGAAATAAAAGCTTTTCCTTTTTAATTCTTAATACGTGCTCAAATGACTCCGTGACAACGCCTCCCTGCAAAGCCATGAGTGGTCCCACGTGCACTCGATACTCCTCACCACTTATCCATGGTTCCGCTGGAAAAAAAATCAATTTAGTAGCTGTGCTGGTGAGGGTACCCAGAACCCGCTCTCCACTCCTCTCAACAGTGAAAGCACTGTCGATGCCGGTCGCTTGTAGTGGTTTATTAAACGTTATTGAAAGCGGTTCGCCTGGAGCAATCTCCTCGGAAAGAGATACCACTCTGGGCGACGATTCCTTCACTCCCAAGAATAGCACTATGAGCCCAAGGAGGAGCGCGTGTGGCAAAAACACCATGGAACGCGTCATGAATCTATTCAGCATAGGGATTTTTTGGTTCAGAAATGATCTCCAGACTCGTCACATCGAGGACGGGTGTTGCATCACTAGTGTGCATCGTACCCCGCAGACGAATCCACGTATTCTCTTTGGGCAAATTTCCAGCATAGCGAAACGGGATAACCGCTGGTTGTGCATCAGCACCACAACACGTAAGAACGAGTCTCCCTATCATCGGCTGATTCTCTTGCAAAAGATAAAATCCCGTGATATCGGCTGGTGCACCTTCAAACCGAAATGACTGATCTGGACTCGCAAAGGCAGCCAGCCAATCAACAATTCCAAAATCTGTTGTCTTTCTCGTGCTAAAGCGCTCCCCATACTTGGTACTGACTGAATTGGTACCACTCGAAATGCGCGTCTTGGCAGTTTCAACCGAAAGAGGTACTGGTCTCAATGTGAGAAGAAGCAGGGCGACGATCAGCAGTGAGAGCATGCCAGGCAAATGAGCTTTCGCAAAATCAGTCGTTCGCCCCCTTACAAAGAGAAAGAAATTGAGCACCAAAAATGCACCACCAGTGAGTATCACAAACCACTGTGAAGAGGGGTGTATATAGATACCCAGCTTGCCGATTCCTGCGAGATACAGGACGGCTATACCAAACAAATTGAATGTCACAATGGCCAGAATGAAGAGGGTGCGCTCGGATATCATACGATACTCAATTTATGCAGGATGAGAGAAAGGAGAAAAACGAGTTCGGCAATAAACAAAGATATCATAATGAGGCCTCTCGTCGTAAAGATACGACTATAAATAAGAACATTCTTCGTGTCAATCATAGCGCCGAAGACCAAAAAACTGAGGAGGGCAGCGTTTGGCACAATCCCGACAAACCCGAGCGCAAGAAAGGCATCGGTATTGGAACACACTGAAATAATAAAGGCAAAAAGCATCATAAAGAAAATGGCCAGCGCAATACCAAAATCAGAATTGAAAAATACCTCTCTCGGAACATAGGCCTGAAACAGCGCCGTAAAAAGAGACCCTATGAGAAGATATGGAAAAATGGTGAGGAATTCACCGAACACCTGGGAAGAAAGTGAGCTTTCGTGATTGTGAGCGTGTCCTTTTTCAGCTACGAGCTTGACTGGAGTATGTTCTGCCACCTTCCATATCTTGACCCCTCGCTTTTCTTGCCAGAGGACATAGGTACCAGCGGCCACCGCCACGATGAAGCCCAAAATAAATCGGGCAGCAATAAACAGAGGTTGCCCTCGAAATGCAACCCAGGTAGAGAAAAAAACCGCTGGATTCAAAATGGGAGCGGCGAACAGAAACGTAGTCGCGTACGAAGCTGGTAGTCCTCTCTCAACGAGCGAGCGAGCAATCGGCATGTTACCGCACTCACAGATAGGCAAGAATGTTCCCAAAGCGGCGGATACCGGTAGTCCAAACAAAGGGTTCTGGGGAATATATTTTATTATGGTATGAATGAAATGAGCTCTCTTGACGAAAACAGCCACCAACGATCCAAGAAGCAGGAAAGGAGAAGCCTCGATGATGACACTCAGAAAGACCGTAAAAATATCATGGGCCTTGAGCGGGAGAGCAAAAGAAATATTGGGTACGTACCACAAGAGCACGAGTACTCCCGTGCAGAGTACCAATGAGGTGTAAGCGAGCCAATGCGTACCGAAGAAAAGATGGGATTTCACAGAGAATAAGTCATGATTATCTCTATTATAGAGGAAAATGTGGTTTTATTTAACCAAGGCAGAGTTGCTCTCTTTGCTGTATAGCCTATACTGAAGGTACTGATACTCATCCTATGACTCCCATCACCATCACCGACGTACTCAAGGCTGCTCCCCACCCCTTCTCGGGGGAGGCGGAAAAGTTCATCGTGTCTGCCTACAACTTTGCGGAACTGGCCCACCGTGGCCAAAAGCGTAAATCCGGCGAAGACTATATCATCCACTCACTCCATGTGGCCAAGATTCTGGCTGAAATCGGCATGGACGAAAAGACGCTCGCCGCTGGCCTCCTCCACGACGTCCCCGAAGACACCACTATCACCCTTGACGAAGTCCGAGAGAAATTTGGCGCTGACATCGGACTCCTCGTCGATGGCATCACCAAACTCGGCAAGATCAAACTCCGTGGCTCCAAGGAAGAGTACTACCTCGAGAACCTGCGCAAGATGTTTCTCGCCATGGCCGAGGACATCCGGGTCGTCATCATCAAGCTCGCCGATCGCCTCCACAACATGCGCACCCTCGAGCATCTCCCTCCAGAGAAGCAAGAGCGCATCGCGCGCGAGACCCTCGAGATTTATGCCCCCATCGCCAACCGTCTCGGTATCGGCGAGATCAAAGGCGAGCTCGAGGACCTCTGTTTCAAGTACCTCGACCCAATCCACTACGAAGAGACGAGAGAACTCGAAGAAACCTATCTCCACCAAGGCCAATCCTACATGGAAAAAACCATTGCCCTCTTCCGAGACGTCCTCACCAAACAAAAGATCCGCGTCACCGATATCTCCGGCCGAACCAAACACCTCTATCGACTCTACCAAAAGCTCAAGCGTCATGATATGGACATCACTCGTATCTATGACCTGGTCGCTGTCCGCATCATCGTCCCCGAGATAGCTGACTGCTATGAAGCCCTCGGTATCATCCACCGTGAGTACCGACCCATGGTCGGCCGCATCAAAGACTATATCTCACTCCCCAAGCCCAATGGCTACCAGTCGCTCCATACCACTATCTTTGGTCCGGACGGCCGTATCCTCGAGGTCCAGATCCGCACTCAAAAGATGCACGACGAGGCCGAGTACGGTATCGCTGCCCACTGGCTCTACACCGAGAAATCCCGCTCCATCTGGCGCAATATTTTCTCGCGACGCAAAGTAGCTGGCACGCCCCCGCCACGTGAATTGACCTGGGTCAACCAACTCAAAGAATGGCAGAAAGATATCGGTCGTGATGACCAGGAGTTTGCTGAGGGTCTCAAGATAGAATTCTTCAAAAACCACATCTTTGCCTTTACCCCCAAGGGCGATATCATCGAGCTCCCCGAAGAGGCGACGCCCATTGACTTCGCCTATGCTATCCACAGTGAAATCGGCCATCGGGCCACGGGTGCCAAAGTCGACGGCAAGATGGTCCCCCTCGATCATCACATCGAGAATGGTCAGGTCGTCCAGATCCTCACCGTCAAGGACAAGAAAAAGCCGAGCCGGGATTGGCTCGACTTTGTGAAAACTTCTGCAGCCAAATACCATATCCGGCGCGAACTCCGTCACACAGAATTCGGCAAAGAATAGTCTCTACTCTTTCGTCGCGCGCATCACTTCTTCGAGAGAGGTCATACCCTGCACAATTTTAGAAAATCCATCTTCGACCATGGTAGCCATACCGGTCTTGCGCGCCTCCGTCTCTATCTCTTCGGTCGTCGCGGCTTGGGTCACAAGTTTACGGATATTGGTATCCATAGCGAGCACCTCATAGATACCGTTTCGTCCACGGTATCCTTCACCACCACACTGGTCACATCCGACCGCCTTGTAAAAAGAGACTTCTTCCCAAGACTTGGCTGCTTCAACAAACTTTTTGCTCTCCGGGGCTTTTTTCAGGTATTCAAAGACCGAATCCAAATTGTAGGATTTACCAAGTAACTCGATCTCTTTCTTCTCAAGCTTGTACTCGGCCCGACATTCGGGGCAGAGACGACGAACCAGACGCTGAGCGATGATGACGTTTACGGTCGAGGCAATGAGAAACGGCTCCGCTCCCATATCGAGCATACGTGGGAGCGTGGCTGCTGCCGAGTTGGTGTGGAGAGTCGAGAGGACGAGGTGACCAGTCATCGCGGCATGCATAGCGATCTCGAGTGTCTCCTGGTCACGAATTTCACCGACCATGATGATATCCGGGTCCTGCCGGAGGAGAGCGCGGAGCGCGGCTGCAAAGGTCATGCCAACTTTGGGTTGAATCTGAGTCTGGTTGACCCGAGGCATCCGATATTCGACTGGGTCCTCAACGGTCGAGACATTGACCTCGGGTGTGTTCAGGATATCCATGACAGTGTACAAGGTCGTCGTCTTTCCGGAACCCGTCGGACCAGTCACGAGAATCATACCGTTTGGCTTGTTGATTTCCCGATGCACCGCTTCGAGCGCCTGGCCGTTCAGTCCCATCTTCTCAAGCGTCAGCCCCTTGGAGGATTCATCGAGGAGACGCATGACGATCTTCTCACCATCAAACACCGGGAGGATGCTCACCCGAAAAGAAATCTTGTAGTCGTCCTTTTCAATCTTGAAGCGACCGTCCTGTGGCAGTCGATGCTCATCAAGTTTCAGATTGGAGAGCACCTTGATGCGAGCCACGAGACCGAGCGCCACATCCTTGGGGAGGGTCATCGCGTCATGGAGCACACCATCGATGCGGTAGCGCACGTGAACTTCCTTTTCTTCGGGTTCAATATGGATATCACTCGCCGACTGGAGAATAGCGTGCTTCAAGAGTGTATCGACGACTCGAATGACTGGGAGTCCTGCGGCCACTGCCTCGAGATTCTGTCCATCCTCGCCATCTCCCTCGGCCTTCACATCGGCGGTCAAAATATCACCGAACTCTGCCTCAAGACTCTTGCCGTACTGCCTGAGCACACTCTGGATACTCTCTCGACTGGTGAGACACGGCACGATCTTGAGTCCCGTCTTTTTCTTGATAAAGTCGATAGTCTGGAGGTCATCAGGACTGAGCATGGCCACCTTCAAATTGGTCCCACTCTTTTCAAACGAAACGATGTTGTATTTTTTAGCAATCAGCTCTGGGACAATCTGAAGAATCTCAATCGGGACGGCCTCACGGGAGAGATCAACAAACGGAAAACCAAGAATATAGGCATAAGTCTTTTGGAGATCTGCCTCTTTGATGAGATTTTTTTCAAGGAGGAGAGCGCCGAGGTCTTTCCCTTCTTTTTTGGCAAGCGCCACTGCTTCGGTCAGACTATCCTTTGGGACGAGACTCGAATCAAGCAAAAACTGCTCCAATTGTTTCAATTCAATGCGCATGGTTTTGTGTCTGTATTTGTTTCAAGTATAGCATAGGAACAGAGCCAAAAAAAGAAAAACCCGCAGACTCACTGTTAGTGAACTATGCGGGAATATTTGGCAAACACAGCAGGCACGGAAAGAGAAATCTAGGCGACAGAAAGGAACGTCTGTCCCTCATAGCAGGTATGCTTTGGCTCGGGATGCATCAAGTCAAGCCACCACTCTGCGCGAAGAGCTCCGTAATGAAGTTCAAGCGACGTCGGTTCCTTGAAGTATGCATCATCACTCCCCTTGGCATCCATGAAAAAGGGAACTGGATATCGAGAAGAAATGATGTTTCCGACATTGCCAGTTTCTTCATATGCCAAGAAAGGCCGAATCACCCACCATGGTACTGGCTGATTCTTGCCTTCAAATCCATGTTGCGCCGATGCCCAATTGCATTCGCGCTTCAGCGTCCAGACGAAGAGTGATGCCTCTGTCGGTGCTTCAGGCCTTGGCCTGAGATGTGCGTAAAACTTCCGAGAGAACTCCGTACAGAGATAGAAACCAGGACGGCAACGGAAATGCACCGTCGGGCTTTCCAGGACGATGGGTCTTTTTATCCCATCACGATTGGTAACTGCCCGCGGGAAGTGAATGAAATCAGAGAGTGGAATACGAACGCGACGGAACAACGCAGTTTCAGTCAGTTCTTCGATAGCCATGATTTTCTCTCTTGCGACAAAGAACTCTTCCGCTACGCTTGGAATAGGCGGTTCGGGATAAATTTCCCAAAACATTTCTACTGTATACTGTTGTAGTATTTTTGCCAAATGATACAGAAAAGAGGCTCTGTTGAGCCTCTTTTCTCAGTATTCTCCAAGCCAGACAACCCTTCGACAAGCTCAGGGTGATTCTGTCAAAACAGAATCACATCCCCATACCCATGCCGGGCATACTCGGGGCCGGAGACTCTGGCTTATCCTCTTCAACCACGGCTGCTTCCGTAGTGAGGAGGAGCGCTGCTACCGAGACAGCATTCTCGAGAGCCGAACGAGTGACCTTGAGCGGATCAATGATACCCGCCTTGAGCATGTCATCCTCATACGTAGCCGAGAGGACATTGTACCCGCTGTAGGCCGTCTTGACCGAAGCAACTCTATCAAACACCACCTGCTCATGGCCACCAGCGTTCCGTACCATCTGCATGAGTGGTTCATTGACAGCTGAGAGAACTGCGAGGTATCCCGCTTTCCAGTCCGCATAGTCTGGATCAGAAAATTCCCGGCGCTTCTTCACTGCCTCAAGCGCTTTGACGGAGGCTTTGACGAGGGCGGTCCCACCACCAGCGACAATCCCCTCTTCGATAGCGGCTTTGGTCGCGGCCACAGCATCCTCCATCTTGTGCTTCATGTAGGTGAGCTCGGTCTCAGTCGCGGCTCCTACTCGGATGACCGCTACGCCACCAGTGAGTTTGGCTAGACGTTTGCGTAATTTTTCGCTCTCATAATCATTCTTGGCTTTCGCAACCAGTGCCTTCAGCTCTTCAATCCGTCTCGAGATCGCCTTCTTGGCACCTTTGCCTCCGACAATCGTGGTGTCATCCTTGGTGGCGATGACCTTTTGGGCGGAACCGAGCATCGAGAGCGTGGTTGCCTCAAGCTTCATCCCCTTGTCTCCCGATATGACTTGAGCCCCGGTCAAAATGGCAATATCCTCCAGAATGGCTTTGCGCGTTTCGCCATAGTCCGGTGCTTTGAGCGCCAATACGTTGAGTACTCCCCGGAGTTTGTTCACCACGAGTGTGGCCAGGGCCTCCCCATCCACGTCTTCGGCAATGATGACGATATCCTTTTTACCGGTCTTAGCCAGTTCATTCAGTACCGGGACGATCTCAGCTATGGCCGAAATCTTTTTATCCGTGATGAGGATAGCAGGACTCATAAGCTCTGCCCGCTGATCCTCAGCATTGGTCATGAAATACGGCGAGATATAACCCTTGTCGAAATTCATACCCTCCACTACTTCTTTGGACAATCCAAATGTTTGTGACTCTTCGGTAGTGACCACACCATCCTTCCCTACCATATCCATCACTTCAGCAATAAGTGTCCCCATCTCTGCTGACTCGGCGGAGATAGTAGCCACTTGAGCCACCTCCTTTTTGGAGCTAATCGTCTTGCGACTCCCTTTGAGGAGCGCTACCAAGTCATCCTTGGCCTCCTCCATACCGTGGCGTGCCGAGACCGGGTTGGCTCCAGCCTCCACAGCCCGGAGACCGTCACGAACGAGGGCCTGAGTGATGACGGTTGCAGTGGTCGTCCCATCTCCAGCCACATCATTGGTCCGTTCAGCCACTTGCTTCACGAGACTGGCACCGAGGTTCTCGAGTTTATCAGCCAATTCAATTTCTTTGGCGATCGAAACACCATCATTGGTGATAGTTGGACTACCATAGCTCTTGCCCAAAATGACGTTACGTCCTTTCGGACCAAGTGTCACTTTGACCGCTTCCGCTACCTGATCAATGCCCGCTTTGATTTTCTTACGCGCATCAACACCGTATGCTATCTGTTTGGACATATGTTTATCATTACCTCATTAGCACTCTCTATTTTAGAGTGCTAGAACACAATCGTCAAGATGCGTCAAAACAGCCCCGGACTCGACCAGAATCAGCCTCCACAGTCGCCTCAGCACGGCTTGGCTGGACGCTCGACACCA
>CAYUIR010000009.1:0-26424 GCA_964444815.1 uncultured Bdellovibrionales bacterium
AATTTTCTGGTTGCTGTAGTGTCGAATGCCAAGCCATTGTTGCTTTACCTGAGGCTGAGCAAATAAAACGACGCAAGGGTAAAGTGTTCCCCAAAAACGCCCATGCTTTCAAGAAAAAAATTGCTCTTGAACACTGTGCTAAATAGGGGGCGAGTGGTGTTTCGGGAGAAAGCCTTTTTTGATATACTAGAGTCGTACTCTAAACTCATTTGTATGTCTTGGAACACTCTTTGTGTGCGGTCCCTGCAAATCGTCGGGATTTTTTGTTTTGTCGTATCACTTCAGTCTTCGGTGGCCGTGGCCGATGATATGTCTGAGAAGGATTTTTTGGCATTTTTTGCTGATGAAGCCGGGTATGAGTTCGGCGGAGTGATCGCTCGGACTCTGGGCGAAGAGCAGGTCGTGTGGCTCGGCGCACCGGAGGCTGGTACGGCCGAGCTCAAGCTCTATGAGTTGTCCGAAGAAAGGTTCTTGAATGCTCTCGTGTATCCGGCACGACGGAAAGATGATCAGTATAATACAAAGCTGGCGCGTTTTCCGGTGAAACTAGAAGGTTTGGAACCACGGGCACGGCTTTCGGTGGACGTCGCTTCTGCTACTGATCGAGCCAGGATATCTCTCCCTATCAATAAGCCGGGTACATACTACCTTGAGGGGAACATGGGTGGTCGTCATGGGGAGATGCTCCTCGTGGCAAGCAATATCGTGGCTCAGACCAAGGAGGAAGGAAAAAATTTGGTTGTTTGGACGGTCGACAGTCGGACTGGCCGGCATGTGAAGAGTGGCGAGGCTATCCAGTATGAGCTCAATCAGAAGAAAAAAGAAATCGATCGATCAGCGATTGATGCCCAGGGGTTGGCGCGATTGTCGAGTACTGAGGAGGGGGATATCGTTTTCCTCCGTTCGGGAGGTGAGCTGGCCTTTATACCACTCAATTATGCTAGTCATGTTCCGCAACCAGTGAATTATGGTTGGTGGGGTGGTCGGTTCGCTCCGTATGCCACGCTGTCCCGCTCATACTCCTTCTTGGATCGGATGCTCTATCAGCCTGGGGACAAAGTGTATTTCAAAAGTATCCTTCGTCGTGATGATGATGCTCGCTACTCAATCCCCGATGGAGTGGCTCAGGTGAAGATATGGACAGGTTGGGGAGAGGAGGAGACAGTGGTCCTCGAGAAGTCGTACCCGATTGTGGATGGTGCCGTAAATGGTGAGTTTGTGCTCCCCAAGGACGCCAAGACCGGCGACTACTATTATGCTGTGTCGTATAGTGGGCTCTCGCGGCAGTCAGGCTTTTACTTTCCGACGAGTGAGGCCATGTTTACGGTCGACTATTATCGCAAGCCCGAGTTTGGGCTGGACCTCGCTGTGGCCCGTGATCGGCTCATTGTTGGTGACACGCTTGAGTTTGATATCTCGGGGAGCTATTTTTCGGGTGAGCTCGCTATCGGCAAGAAAGTCGAGTACCGGGTGACCGGAGGCACCTACACTGATTATGGGTATCTGTCGAATGAATCCACTCTCGATGATGGGTATCGATACGGAGGATGGTATGGCCCCCTCGTCGATACTGGTGAAGTTACGCTCGGTCTCGACGGGGCATATCGAGTGACGGTGCCGACTCGTGCTCAGGAAAAAAATCTGACGCAGGTCTATCATATCGAAGTATCGGCGAGTGACACCTCCGAGAATCCAGTATATGAGAGTCGTAACGTCCTGGTCTTGCCAGGAGACTTTTCGCTCTATCGTTCCAGCTATGCTTACGGGAGTCGTGTCGGCGAAACACAGGCACTCGACTTTCAATTGGTTGCCAATCGTGAAGGCGTGTCTCTCGCGGACCGTTCCTTCGTAGTCAGGGTCAAACACGAGCGTTGGGTGAATGATTCGCCGTCGGCTCGTTACCCATATTACACGAAGAGGGAAAAAGATTTGTCGGATCTCTCTTTGGTGACAGATAGCACGGGGAAAGCGACGCTTTCATTTGCTCCGCCTGAGGAGGGGAGTTACTCTTTTGATATTTCCGGTACTGATGATCGCGGCAACACTATTGTGCGTCAGGCCAGGCTTTGGGCGAGTGATCGAAACGGTTGGTTTTACCAGTCAGCAGAAGATGGGAAATCACTTCTTTCTATCAAGACTGACAAGGAGAGTTATGCTCCCCATGAAACCGCGAAAGTAACGCTGGCGTCGTCACTCCCGGACAGAGATGTTTGGCTGTCGGTGGAACGAGCGGGTGTCCGTCGTTCTCAGATCGTGTCCCTCAAGGGTAACACTGCATCACTCGACCTCCCACTTGAGCAGGGTGATATGCCCAACATCTTTCTTTCCGGCACGATGTTTTCGGATATCGCACTTGCGACGGCGATGACTGACGTAGCGGTCAGTGCTGAATCGGAGCGCATCACCGTGGAGCTTCGTTCAGATAAAGAACGCTACGAACCCGGTGAAACAGTTTCGCTCGAAGTAGTAGGGAAAGATGATGCTGGTAAAGCGGTAGCGGGCGAAGTGGCCGTCTGGGCTATTGACAAGGCGCTCTTTGAACTGATGGATCAATCTCCAGCCGATATCTTCAAAACATTTTGGGACGAGCGGTACCATGATACCCTGTCAGCCCATTCACTTGAAGGCGTGTTGTTCAGTCTCAATCTTGCTGAACGAGGAGGCTGTTTCGTCGGGGAGACGCAAGTGCTCATGCAGAGTGGTATGTCCAAGCCCATTGCGGAGGTGGCAGTAGGTGACACAGTCCTCACTCGTCTCAGCGAAGAGGATGCTACCCTAGTACCAGCCAAGGTCACTGGCACGCACGTGGTGAACGTGGACGGATATCTCGTTTTTAATAATCAACTCAAAGTGACACCAGAACACAAGATGTATGTGAATGGTGTTTGGGGCCCAGCTGGCAATATTCAAGTGGGTGACGTATTGGTAGATACAGAGGGGAGGACAGTCACCATCGATACTATTGAGTTTGTACGAGAGAAGGTCCCGGTATACAACCTCGCTATTGATACGTACCACACGTATTTTGCTGGAGGACTCTGGGTCCACAACAATAAAAGTGGCGGTATCCGCTCAGCCTTTAAGGACACCGCCTACTGGAATCCTCGTGTTCGCTTGGGTTCAAATGGCAAGGCGCGGGTGACATTCAAACTCCCGGACAATACGACCACGTGGGTGATTTCTGGTGTGGCGACGGCCGGAGCGTCTCAGTTCGGTCAAACGCGAGCGGAGATAATGGTTTCCAAGAACGTTGTGGTGACTGCGTCGCTTCCGACACTCATGCGGGTCGGTGACAGGGTCGGGGTTAAGGCAACCGTACGGAATAACACCGGAGAGACACTCGACTTTTCAGTACGGGGAGATTTTGAGAACGGTACTATTGTCGATGGAAACGAGAGAGTGGTCACGGTCGGTCCGATGCAGGGAGAAGAAGTCATCCTGACCTATGTGCCTGAGACACCCAATGACAAAGCTACCTTTACTGTCCGAGCCACGGCCATTGGTCACGAGGAGACACATGTTGACGCTGTCAGGCATACGGTGCCTGTTCGAGTCGCAGGATTTACACAGAAGAGTGGCGAAGCGCGAGATGGGAATACCGAGTATCGGGTGGAGTTCCCGGCCGATACGAATCGTTTGGCATCGAGCCTGGTCCTTGATCTCGCCCCATCACTCCTCGGAACGATACCCTCTGCTATGCGTGGCCTGCTTGATTATCCGTATGGTTGCGTGGAGCAGACCACGAGTCGTTTTGTGCCACTCGTGATTGCCCATCAGGAAAAAGGGATTTTTGCCGAAGCCTTGAAGGGTAAAGATACGGTGTCTATGCTCGAGAGTGGGATACAACATCTCGATGAACTTCAAAACGATGAAGGTGGGTGGGGATTCTGGCATGGAGACGAATCCAATCCCTATGTGACGAGGTATGTCATCGAGTACCTCCTTGAGGCGCGGGCTCTCGGGGTGCGACAAGATGATATCACTGCCATGCTGGCTCGAGCTAGGACCTACGTCAGTAACGCTTCTCTTGAGGTAATCGCTACGAGAGAGAAGAGTCTCCCGAAGACACACAGTGTTGCAGAGCAGGAAAGTGCCTTTACGGCGCTCATTTCTCTCGCTCATGCCAAATCACTCCTTGGCCTGCCAGTAGGAAAGGCTGAAACTCACGAAGGAGCACTGATTCCAAATTTTGCCGAGGTTTCTCCAGAATTGCTCTCGCTCGTGATTCGGGTCAATACGAATGCCGGTGAGTTTGATACGGCTCACAATGGCGTGGATGCTCTCATGGCGAAAGTAAAGTCAAATGAGGTCGGCCAGTACTGGGAGAGTGGCAAGATAGACTACTATGCGTCACAGGACGCAGCGACAGCCATGGCGATACAAGCGCTTGTGGCGGCTCGGTACGATCATAGCAAACTCACTCCGTTCGTCCGCTCACTTTCCGCCAGCCGGAAGGCAGGGTACTGGTCCAATACCTACGCGACCGTCCAGGTTATCCGGGCGTTGGTAGATTTTTCGAAGCAGGGCGTCGCTTTGAATCCGAACTATGCCTATCAAGTAGCGCTCGATGGTGAGCTCCTGGCAACCGGCCGGGTGTCTGCCAATCTTGAGAATACTTCTCTCGCCATCGCCGGAACTAAAATCCGCCCTGAGGGTTCGACGCTGACGATATCATATGAGGGCACAGGCGAACTGTATTCTTCACTCTTCCAGACGTTGGCTCGTGAGACAGAGGTATTCCCGGGTGAGAGCCATGGGATGTCGCTCCTGCGGACCTATGAGAATGTCACCGAGCCGGGTGCTACTCCAGCTCTGGGTGACACGGTCCGTGTCGTCCTCGATGTAACCGGAGTCAAGTATACCCAGAATCGTCTCGTTGTTGAGGATACGCTCCCAGCTGGGATGGTACCCATTCATCAGAATTTCAAGAATGAGCGATCCATGATGATACCTGAATCTCGGAACTGGACCAGTAGTGTTGTAGATGCTTACACCGAAAATGGGGCGGTGATGACTATCTACACCTATGGCTCACGCCAGAATCAGTATCGGGCAACTTATCTCGCTCGGGTGGTCAACACGGGCGAATACTCTGTCCCACCTGCCTATGCCACCCTCATGTATACACCTGAAGTCTATGCCTATTCAGCCTCGAGACGGGAGACCTATCCTGAGACGAGCGTCGCTTTAGAGAAGCCACGAGTCAATCATTCCCTTACAGACCTCGGGGTCACGGAGAATCAGCAAGAGATATTGATGTGGTTGGTGATAGGACTTGCTCTTTTTTCGGCGACTGCAGCCACTTTTCTCCTTTGGCGAAAGCAAGTAACTCCCTGATTGCCAAATGATGGCGCGCCTGCTTCTTCTCGTTTTACTTGTTGGTGTCGTGGTATTCGGAACCGCATGGCTTTGGATTCCCCGAGATGAGACGGGGGAAACGGCGCAGGTGCGGAACGCTAACTTAACCACGCAGAGGGTCATCGTACCGCTCGCCAAAGAGGATACGCCTTTAGTGCTACCCCTTCGGGGCAATGAAGCTGTTTCTTTCGACAGGGCAATTGGTGGGGTAGTGCCACATCATCTGGTGGCGAGTAGTTTTTTGGCTGAATTTTTCGCACTCTTGAGTGAACGTTCTGTGAGACCAAAGGCGATCCTCCTCATGGCACCGAATCATTTTGAAAAGGGTGAGGCGACTATCCAGACGACGGATGTGACGTGGGATACTCCTTTCGGGGTAGTAGAATCAGATCCGGAGCTACTCCAAGCAGTACTCCGAGGTGGCGCGACGCTCTCACCAAACACTTTTATCGAAGAGCATGGGGTGTACAATATCTTGCCGTATATTGCGCACTTT
Organism: uncultured Bdellovibrionales bacterium; assembly: GCA_964444815.1. Lineage (GTDB taxonomy): Bacteria > Patescibacteriota > Minisyncoccia > Moranbacterales > UBA1568 > UBA1568. The sequence goes on from CAYUIR010000009.1 coordinate 5,855, forward strand.
CTCCCGGATACTCGAGTCGTACCCGTGGTCTTTCGGTATCAGATGAGTACACTAGAGCGGGAACAGTTGGTGGAAAGCGTCATGTCACTCATTCGCACCGGAGAGGTTTTTGTGGTGAGCTCTATAGATTTTTCTCATTATCTTTCTCAGGAGGAGGCTGAAATGAAAGACGAAGAGACTCTCGAAGCCCTGCATCAGTATGATATGAATCGCATAGCCCGTTATGGGAGCGACCACCTTGATTCTCCAGGATCCCTCCTCACGCTCCTCCGGATCGGACAGGAATTAGAGGCGACGGATATCACAGTGCTTCGTCATGGCAACTCAGCCGATAGTATTCGAGGACGAAATAGTTCAACCACGAGTCACTTCACCCTATTTCTCTCGAAAGAAGAGTGAAACTTCCCTTTTTGGCTTGGTTCGGCTATGCTAGTGAATATGAAACAAGTCCTACAGAAGAAAATAGAAACAGCCCTCCAGGCGCTCCAAGAAGCAGGGTCCCTGCCAGTTTTCGCGCTTCCTCCAGTTTCGGTTGAACGACCCAAGGATGATCGGTTCGGAGAATATACGACGAATGTCGCTTTGGTCTTGTCCAAACTGGCGAAGAAGAGTCCAACCGAGATCGCCGAACTCCTCAAGGACAAGCTTGCTTCTGATGATTTTCAAAATATTGAGATTGCTGGGCCTGGCCATCTCAATTTTTACTTGGCGCAACATGAAATTGGAAAAGGAGTTGCTACGATCCTCAAGGAAGGGAAAGCGTATGGCGGGAGTACGCTCGGACAGGGTGTCATGGTGAACAATGAATTTATTTCCGCCAATCCGACTGGACCACTCACGGTAGGGAATGGTCGGGGAGGGTTTTATGCTGATAGCGTGGCACGAGTACTTCGCAAAGCAGGCTATGAGGTGACCAACGAATACTACGTGAATGATGCTGGCGAACAGATCATGAAGCTTGGTCATAGCGTCCTTAAGGATGCCGAAGCGGTCTATGGTGGAGACTACATCGAACAGCTAGCAGGAGCGAACCAGCAAACGGGTGTACGAGAGACGGGTGAATGGGCCGCCAACGAAGTACTGGAAAACATGATCAAGAAGTCGGTCGCAGAAAAAATGCAGATTCATTTTGATATTTGGACCTCAGAGAAGAAACTGATTGAGGATGGCTATGTCGAGCGGGCTATCAGTATCCTGAAAGAAAAGGAATTGACCTTTGAAGAGGATGGTGCCCTGTGGCTTCGGACGACAGAGTTCGGTGATGATAAAGATCGAGTACTCGTGAAGAGTGACGGATCGAGGACATACATCGCGTCAGATTGTGGTCATATTTTGTGGTATATCGAAACCGGAATTTCAGTCATTCTTGAGACATTTGGAGCTGATCACCATGGCTATACGAAGCGTTTTGAGGTGGTAGCGCGTTCCTTGGGATTTGCTGGTCAAATACACTTCACATTGGTGCAATTGGTCAAAGTGGTGAAAGACGGCGTCGAAGTAAGGATGAGTAAGCGCGCGGGCAATGTCGTGACCATAGATGAACTGATTGAGACAGTCGGGCACGACGTGGCCCGCTTCTTCTTCCTTATGTATGCTCCAGAGACGCACATGAACTTTGACCTCGGTCTTGCCGAAGAACGCTCGCAGAAGAATCCGGTCTATTATGTGCAGTATGCGCATGCGCGACTCTCGAGTATCCTTCGGAAAGCAGAAGAGGAGGGAATTTCGGGTAACGGTGACCTCTCACTTCTCGTGCATGCCAAAGAGCGTGAACTCATTCGGGAACTGATGTTTTTCCCAGAGCTCGTGGAGACGGTGGCGACAGACTACTCGGTTCACAAGCTCCCTCAGTACGCGATGAAGCTGGCCGACAAGTTCCATTCGTTCTATGATGCCTGCCGAGTGATAGAGAGCGAGCAAAAAGAGCTGACCATTGCTCGATTGGAGCTGGTGCGAGCGACGCGAATCGTCCTCGCCGAGACGCTCACGCTTATGGGTATCAGTGCGCCAGAAACAATGTAAAACAAAAAAGAAAAATCAGATGATTAATCGTTTGCCGAAACACTATCGGGAAAAATACAAGAAGAAACGTGGTTGGGATGAAGAACTCATCATGTTCGCTTTCAAGGTGGTCGGTTCGACGGCACTCGTGTTTATCGTAGCGGCCGGAGTAGATGTCTATCACCTCATTCATTAAGGATATGCCCCAGATCACGTTTTATCTTGTGCGTCATGGCGAAGCGGAAAATAATGTTCTTCATATCTTGAATTCGGCTGGGGCCAAGACAGAATATTCCTTGACTGAACAGGGCCGAGTGCAGGCGAAGCGCGCAGCCGAATATCTGGCGACCGTAGGGGCCGATGCGCTCTATAGTTCACCAATCCTCCGGGCTAAGGAAACCGCCGAGGCGATTGCCGAGACGACGGGACTCCCGATCCAGTTCGATGACCGGTTGTGGGAGGTGGGAATGGGGCGTTTTAACGAGCAACCGCAGGAGGAGCTCCTCAAAAAGTATCCCGAGCCACAGATGCGCCTCACGCCTGACACCGAGGATGAGATGGAGAGTATGCTTGAGGTTCATGGCCGTCTAGGGGTCTTCCTCAAGGAAATCAAGAACAAACACAGTGGCCAAAAAGTTATCCTGGTATCACATGGGGACCCACTCGAACAACTGCACGGCATCCTCACTCACGAGGGACCGGGGCGCGCAGCCGAGGGGTGGTACCCCGAGAAGGGATCTTGTACGGAAGTGGTCTGGCAATACTGAGAGAGGCGTCGCGGGACGCTTCTTTTCTTTTGTCTCTGAGAGTGGTACGGTTGAAGCATCTTGGCTTCTCAGAGGAGAATCACCATGCAGTTCCTTATCATGCTGTTGATGGGACTCCTTGCGGGGAGTGCCGTGGCGTACGAGATGGACTCGGTACCTGACCAGTCGTTTGTGGCGCATCCGTGTGATCGCTACACACGCTACTTTACGGAGTGCCTACGAGTGCATGAAGCACGAGACCGAGCGCAAGCGGAGTCTCTTCGCATCGTGCGGGTGGTGGATACTCGGGGTCGTGCTACTTTGGTACGTGAGTTCGTGCTCATTGCCTACGACCCCGAAGGGGAAGGATGGCACACTATCCGACTCGCGATGCCCCTTGTGGGGAATAGCACCTTTCAGCCGGCGGTGCTCACGCCTGGGTATGAAGTGCGTCGGATCAAGGGTCAGAGCTTCAACAAGATGTTTTTCCAGGTGACCTGGGCGGGACGTGAACTCCGGACCTATGGAGCGAAGCATCTCTCGCTCCCTGAGGACTTTCGGATCAAACACCCGGATGCGATGACTCTCGAGGCCACAGAGGTGATCTATCTCTCGACACCCCCTCACCTCGTAAACCCCGAGTTTGTCCAAGCAGGGCAGGAGTTCGTCATCAGGAAAACAGAAGAGGTACTGGCTGAACTTAAAGCGGAAGGAGTGCTGTCACGTGCTTATCCGGGCCGCCTCGTGTCAGACGTCATCCATCCGTGGGTGCCACTTCACCTCGTGCTCGCTGAACAGACGGATCCCTGTCTCCTTACCAGTCGCAGCTTCATTTGCCGACGATTGATTCCGGAGAATCCATTCCGAAGCGATGAGGAGGTGATGCAGGCCGTCCTCACCGAGTTTGTCGTGAATGGCGAGGACGCTTTTCGCTATCTTGTCTCGAGTGGCAAGGCTCGGGGGGCGCTCCAATTCACCAATACCTATCGGGGCACAGCTCCCGGGACGTATGACATAGTGCGTCGGGCCTACCCACAGGCAGTGCTCGATCCTGATTTCCGGAGCGGGACTGAGGATTTTCGGAATAGCCTCAAGATGGCCATCCTCTTGATAGACATGGAGCTCGCGTATGGGAGCACACCAGCGTGGGTGCGCCAGGCGTTCCTCGAGGACTATCGGCTGGGACTTCTCTGTCCGGCCGCCGCCTACAACGGTGGGGCGCAACAGTGTCGCAAGTTTGGGACACTGGTGGCTGAGTACCGGAGAGCACGGAGTCTCAGGGAAGTGACGTTTCATACGTTCACTGATGGCCACTTTCTCTCCTGGGTGGCACGGAGTCCCTGGGCCTTCAATCCGGAAACACACGGATATCTCGAGAAGATTCTCCAGGTTTTCGGATCGGGACTCCTCCGAGAGACCAAGTAGGACACGCGGTTTTGTCACTGACAGACCGCTTTTTTCTTGCCCAAATCGCCCATGGTATGATGGGGGTATGAATACGAACATCAAAGAAACTTTGGACCTGCTCCCGGGCGGACTCCTCATCACAGACTTGGATTCTCGGGTCCTCTATGCTAGTGCGGCGCTCGAACGTCGGACAGGTTTTGCGGTGGCGGAAATCGTGGGGAAAAAGCCAGGCGAACTGTGGGGTGGTCGGATGCGGAAGCAGTTTTATGCTACGCTCTGGCACACCATAAGCGGTGAGTGTCAGCCTTTTGTCGGTGAAGTAGCGAACACTCGGAAGAATGGCGCCAAGCAAGACGAGCACATCTATATCCTCCCTATCCGCGATGGTGGAGGGATCACGCGGTACTTTGCCGAGGTTCATCCTGAACTTACCTCGAGAGAGAGCGAGCTCATGTTTGCTCATGAATTTCTCAGTCGGACCAAGGGTCAGTCTCAAGACGCTCAATTTTTCGACTGGCTGTTTACCCGTCTCGCTCGGAGAGAAAATGGGGAATCACGATCGCTCCCCGCGCTTGGTACCGATACGCTCATCGATCCAGCGACCTTTCTCTATCAGTCGTTTATCCTCCCGACAGAACAGCTCTATGCTCGTCGTCGTGATGATGCCGTTCTCATCGCTCGAGCCAAGGAAGACCCAGAGCAGTTCTCGGCCCTCTACAAGAAGTATGCCCCATCGCTTCGAGAGTACTTTTTGAAGCGTCTCTCCGGGGAGCGAGTTCTGGCGGAAGACCTTCTCCAGGAGACGTTTCTTCGTGCCTTTCGCTATCTCCCGACGTTTCGCTCGGCCAATGCTTCGTACTATACCTATCTCCTCCGGGTGGCGCACAGTGTCCTCGTCAATCAATTTCGGAAGGAGCGTTTTGAAACGGTGGCTCTCACTGGGAATGAAGAAGAGAGAGTGGCTGAGGAAGGTCGGGTGTGGCCAGACCTCGAGTCTCTCCTCCTCAACCTGTCACCGCTTGAGCGCGAGATTATGCTCATGAAGTACCGAGATGGGCTCAAAGTGCGAGCTATCGCCACGGAGGTCGGGAAAAGCGAGAATGCGGTCAAATTGATTCTTTCTCGGACCCGGAAAAAGCTAAGAGTAAGGAGCTAGACTCTCGGCGTCGGACAAACTAATAGGTGAGGTGTCATGATGACACCTTTTTTGCTTTTTGGTGTTTCATAAGGAGCAAGTCACCATTCACAAAAAGTAATAGCAAAGCTATGCCACTGTACAAAGTCCAGAAGCGGAACGGTTCCATCGTCGATTTTGAGCTGGAGAAAATCCGTGATGCCATAACCAAAGCGGCGGAGGCAGTGGGGAATCTCGATCCGGCGGTGCCCGAGGCGCTCCTTACGGAGACCGAGGTAACCCTCGAAGAACTCTATGGAGAGGAAATCCCAACGGTCGAGCAGATCCAGGACGTTGTCGAGGACGTCCTTATCCGGTTTGACTACGCTGAGATGGCCAAAGCCTACATCCTGTACCGAGAGAAGCGTCGGGAAGTCAGGGAGGACAAGAACGTGGTAGTGGAGGTACAAAAGACCATCGATGAGTACCTGGGCAAGCTCGACTGGCGCGTCAATGAAAATGCCAATCAGGGGTATTCGCTTGGGGGGCTCATCTTGAATACGGCCGGGAACGTGGTCGCCAACTACTGGCTGTCCCATATCTACCCCAAAAATGTCGGTGAGGCTCATCGCAATGGTGACTATCATATCCACGACCTCGCTATGTTTTCGGGCTACTGCGCCGGCTGGAGTCTCCGGGCGCTCCTCGAAGAAGGATTCAATGGGGTACCGAACAAGATAGAGTCAGCGCCACCCAAGCACTTGTCTTCGGCTGTTTCTCAGATGGTGAATTTCCTCGGGACGCTCCAGAACGAATGGGCCGGTGCCCAGGCATTTTCGAGCTTCGACACTTACATGGCGCCGTTCGTGAAGAAAAAAGAGCTAGAGCTCCGAGAGAAGATAGCCAAGTACCATATGACCTTTGCCGGGAAGAAGGCCAAGGAGCAGTACATCGCCGATGAGGTGTACAACTATGTGTATCAAAATCTCCAATCATTTGTCTTTAACCTGAACATCCCGTCACGCTGGGGCACGCAGACGCCCTTTACCAATATCACGCTTGATTGGGACTGTCCGGCAGATATGAAGGATAAGCGTCTCCTCCTCGGAGGCAAACCGTTTGAGTATACCTTTGGCGAACTCCAAAACGAGATGGATATCGTCAATCGCGCCTTTATCGAGGTGATGTCGCGAGGCGACGCCAAAGGACGGACCTTTACCTTTCCGATTCCGACCTACAACATCGGCAAGGACTTTGATTGGGAAAGTGAGAAGAATCTGCCACTCTTTGAGATGACCGCGAAATATGGCACACCGTACTTCCAGAACTTCGTCAATTCTGAGCTCAATCCGAGTGATGTCCGCTCCATGTGTTGTCGGCTCCAGCTTGACCTCCGCGAACTGCGGAAGCGGGGTGGGGGGCTCTTCGGGTCGGCGGAGATGACGGGTTCAATCGGCGTGGTGACGCTCAATGCCGCCCGCATCGGCTACCTCACTAAGGGCGACAAGGACAAATTCTTTGCCCAGGTGGATCGACTCATGGAACTGGCCAAAACCTCGCTTGAGATAAAGCGTAAGGAAATTCAGAAGTGGATTGATGCCGGACTGTTCCCGTATACCAAGCGTTACCTCGGCTACCTCAAGAATCATTTTTCGACTATCGGGGTGAATGGCCTAAACGAAGCAATCCGAAATTTTACCGACGACCAAGAAAACATCACGACGGACTGGGGCCATGCCTTTGCTCTCGAGGTACTCACGCACATGCAGGACAAGATCAAGTCGTTCCAGGAGGAGACGCACAACTTCTACAACCTCGAAGCGACGCCAGCCGAGGGCACAACCAACCGCTTTGCCAAGGAAGACAAGAAGCGCTTCCCGGATATCCTCCAGGCTGGGACACCGGACGCTCCTTACTACACGAACTCTTCCCAAGTACCTGTTGGCTATACGGACGATGTCTTTGAAGTACTCGACCTCCAGGATGACCTCCAGACCAAGTACACGGGAGGCACGGTCCTTCACTGCTATATGAATGAGCGGATATCAACCCCGGAGGCCTGCCGCAATCTGGTCAAAAAAATCCTGACCCACTATCGACTACCGTACATCACTATCACCCCGACGTTTTCGATCTGTCCCAAGCATGGCTACCTCTCAGGCGAACACGACTTTTGTCCGAAGTGTGACACCGAGCTCGGTATCACCGGCGAACGCTACGACGAAAGCTATCGGAAGACGTACGCGAGCGATACTGCCCACAAGTAATATAAACATTCACACATACTGCTATGAGCCAGGAAGCAAACAATGAGAAGCGCACCCGCTGTGAAATCTGGACGCGCGTCATGGGCTATCATCGCCCCGTCTCGCACTTCAACATCGGCAAAAAGGCGGAGCACTATTCGCGGAAGCACTTTGAGGAATGTGTCGCAGACAACGCGTCTTTTGAGGCGCGCTATGGTGAACAAGCGGCCTGATCAATCCTGATGAAGCTCTCAGCTATCCAACGGTTCACGATGCTCGACTACCCCGACAGGGTAGCCTGTATCGCGTTTACCCCGGGATGCAGTATGCGTTGTGGCTTCTGTCACAATCCCGAGTTTGTGGTACCGGAGCAGATTCGAGCGCTTGAGTCGGGGTTCATTGCGACAGAGACGTTTTTCAATTTTCTCGACCAGCGTCGGGGACTCCTTGAGGGAGTGGTGGTCTCTGGTGGCGAACCGACTATCTGGCCGGACCTCCCTGACTTCATGCGGGAGATACAGACCCGAGGCTTTCTCACCAAACTCGATACCAATGGCCGACACCCAGAGATGCTCGAACGACTCCTCCGCGAGGGACTGGTCGACTATGTGGCCATGGATGTCAAAACATCGCTCTCAGAATATCCCAAGTTAGTCGGCGGTGGCGTCACCGGGGAACAGATCATGAGAAGTATCGAGCTTTTGAAGACGGCGGGAATTGCCTATGAGTTTCGCACCACCCTCATCAAAGAAGTGCATAGAGTGGAGGTACTCGAGGATATGGCCGAGCTCCTCACCGGCGCCGAGCGTTACTATCTCCAGACCTTTCGTCCAGGACACACGCTTCATCCGATTTTTGCCAAGTACCATCCATTTTCGCGCGCCGAGATGGAAAAGTGGTGTCTCATGCTTGCTCCGCGGGTGGGCCAGGTGATGATACGGGACTAAGGAGGACGAGGGTAGAGCATGCGTCACTCATAATACAATCCTATGGTAGCGATCGAATGGAGCAAGAAGTACAGTGTCGGTGTGGAGATGTTTGACGAACAACACAAGGTGCTCTTTGGTATCATCAATGATCTCTATGCCTCGATCATGGAGCGCAAAGAGCGAGAAGTGCTCGGAGATATCTTTGATCAATTGCTCAAGTACACAGATTTTCATTTTGAATCCGAAGAGCGCTACTTTGATGAGTTTCACTATGAGCATGCGGTTGTACACAAAGAGGCGCATCGTCTCTTGACCGAGCGGCTCCTCGCGCTCAAGGCACGCTGGGACGATGATGCACTCGATAATCCCTATGAGCTCCTCGATTTTCTCGAAGACTGGCTGGTAGAACATATCATGGGTATGGACCGGCAGTATCACGAGTGCTTTCATACTCATGGTCTGAAATAGCCGGGGACGCTTGATTTTTGCGTTTTTGGATGGTATCCTCTCACTACAAGCGCTGAAGGAGACCCGTTCGAATTGGTCGGCATCACTCCCTCGTCACCGTCGCTCGCGAGCGACGTGACTAGCCCCAAGAAGAAAATCATTGCGATGAGTAGAACTTGGCGGGTAGGCCCGTAATAGCTGTCATGAAGGGTGGAAAGTAGAATGTAGAAAGCAGAATGTAGAAAGCAAGGGGAATATCTTGCCTACTACGTACTACTTACTTCTTACTACTCTCTACTAAAGCAAAGGTGGTACCGCGTTCGACTCCCATAGTCGCACACGCCCTTAGCACAGTTTTTGTGTTAAGGATTTTTTGTTTTAACTATCTATGTTTGAAAAATCTGTCCCAGTTCCTGAAAGAGATAAAAGAGCCGAAGTAATTACTCGTTTGCTTGATTCTGCCAAGTACATCCAGGCCTTTCATGGGAAAAAGTTTGGAGAAGTCTTTCAAGACGAACAATCAAAGCGGGAATTTCTGGCTCATCTCAGTAAAGAAGATTTCATAGCTTTGATCGACGGGATAAATGGTATTTTGCGTGGCAAGAAAAAAGAAGAGTGGAGAATGGACGGGGGCGATGTGGCATTGGTTCCAGGTGTGCATAATCCAGACAATATAAATATTCCACCACGGGAAGAAGATAAGTTAGGACTTTTCGGAGAGCTTCACGAGGGAATGAGAATCATGATAGAAGATAAGAGAGGTATTGATGATATCGCATTACTTCTCGCCTCGTGTATCAATGAAATTCATTCATATGAGGATGCGAATGGTCGGACTAGTAGACTGGTATACACACTGCTTACAGAAAGCTTTGATGATGTCGGGAAGGAAAAGACGAAAAATATATTGGGCGAAGATGGAAGTCTTTATGTGGATATTAACCCGGGGCTTATCGGAAGGGAACGAGACGACATCATTTCTAGAGAGATTGGACTCAGCGATTCTGTACAAAATCCGGAAAACGTCACGAATTTATTTGATGAGCAGCGGTGGGCTGAGATGACGTTTCAGGACGGGGTGACGGATGATATGAAGAAGAGTTTTAGGGCTGTCTACAACGATCTTCAGCACGGATTATATGCGGCCTTTAAGCTGATAGCGAAACTTCCCAATAGAGATTCTTTTTTGAGGGCCTACACTGGGCGATCGGTGATTCTGATTGGAAAACTTGCGTCTGAGTTGAATAAAGATCAGATGGATGAGCTTATAGAAGAATACTGGGCATTAAAAAAGAGAAAGGCTGAGATGCTTATTGATTTGATTATTCATCCGGATAAGCCAGAGTATCAGATGTATACAGAAGCAGGGGAAATGAATTTGTTAGATTATTTCAAGATAAAGATAAAGAAAGAGCAAGAGAAGAATAAGGAATTATTATAAAGCGTCTATGTTCAAAAAAGTCGAATCACAAGTCAGTTTTCCGAAGATGGAGGAAGAAATCCTCAAGTTTTGGGATGAGCAAAAGATTTTTGAGAAATCAATCTCAGAGCGACCAGCTGACAAGCTCTATAGTTTCTATGATGGACCGCCGTTTGCGACGGGGACACCGCACTATGGCCATATCGTGGCGAGCGCTATCAAGGACACAGTACCTCGCTACTTCACCATGAAGGGCTACCGTGTGGAGCGTAAATGGGGCTGGGACTGTCATGGTTTACCTATTGAGAATATTGCTGAGAAGGAGCTCGGGATTACCCATAAGAAACAAATCGAAGAATTGGGCGTGGCCAAGTTCAATGAGATTTGTCGTTCCAAGGTGCTCGATTATGTAGCAGAGTGGAAGAAAGTGATCGGTCGTTTCGGCCGGTGGGCTGACATGGAGCATCCCTACAAGACCATGGACCGCGACTTTATGGAGTCTGTCTGGTGGGTGTTCAAGGAACTCTGGGACAAAGGTCTTGTCTACGAGAGCTATCGCACCATGCATATCTGTCCGCGCTGTGAGACGACGCTCTCACAGTCCGAAGTGGCTGAAGGCTACAAAGACGTGAAGGACCTGGCCGTGACAGCAGAATTTGAACTGCTCGGGGAACCAGTGAAGACTTCAGTTCTGGCCTGGACGACGACTCCGTGGACTTTGCCAGGGAACGTGGCGCTCGCGGTCAATGAAAACCTGGACTACGTCACGATTGAGAAGAAAGATGAAGGTGCTGGTGAGCTAGTACGATTTATTGTGGCGAAAGAACTGGTGACAAAGATTTTTGGTGAAGAAGGGTACACAGTAGTGGAAGAATACAAAGGCGCAAAGCTCGTAGGAAAATCCTACAAGCCACTCTTTGATTACTACGCTCAGGATGAAACGCTCAAAGATCGCGAGAATGGTTGGAAGATTTACCATGCCGACTTTGTCACGACCGATATGGGAACCGGTATCGCTCATGAAGCCCCGGCCTTTGGTGAGGATGACATGCAACTGGGCAAGGCCAACAACTTACCCTGGGTCCAGCATGTGAACATGGATGGCACGATGAAACCTGAAGTGACGGACTTCGCCGGGCGACAGGTCAAACCGACCGAGAATCCTCAAGAGATGGACGTAGAAATTATCAAGTATCTGGCCAAGCAGGGGACGCTCTTTGCCAAGGAAAAATATGAGCACAGCTACCCACACTGCTGGCGTTGTGATACGCCACTTCTGAACTACGCGACGTCATCGTGGTTCGTCCGGGTGACCGAGATCAAGCCCGAGATGCTCGAGCTCGCCAAGAGCATTCATTGGTCCCCGGAGCACATCAAAGATGGTCGCTGGGGCAAGTGGCTCGAGGGTGCGCGGGATTGGTCCATCAGCCGCCAGCGTTACTGGGCTTCTGTCATGCCGCTTTGGAAGTGTACCTGTGGTGAGCTGAAAGTGATTGGATCGGTCGCTGAACTCGAATCACTGTCTGGGCAGAAGGTGGAGGACCTGCACAAACACATCGTTGATGAGGTGACGTTTCCGTGCGAGAAATGTGGCGAAACGATGCATCGCATCCCGGACGTGCTCGATACGTGGTTTGATAGTGGCTCGATGCCGTACGCTCAGAATCACTATCCGTTTGAGCACAAGGAGCAATTTGAGCAAACATTCCCAGCGAACTTCATCGCTGAGGGAGTGGATCAGACACGGGCCTGGTTCTACTATCAGCACGTGATCGGGACAGGTATCAAACACAGTAACGCTTTTCAGAATGTGATCGTGAACGGTATCGTTCTCGCCGAAGACGGTAAGAAAATGTCCAAGCGCCTCAAGAACTATCCCGACCCGATGGACATTCTCAATAAGTACGGAGCCGATGCTCTCCGCTACTATCTCCTTTCGTCGCCAGTAGTGGCCGCTGAGAACCTCAATTTTTCTGAGCGTGACCTCTCCGACATCGTGCGGAACGTCTTCCGCATGCTCTGGAACTCGTACTCGTTTTTTACGACCTATGCGAGTATCGACAACTGGACGCCCAAGGCGGATGCCAAGCCGTCAGACAACCTGATGGATCGTTGGATTCTCTCGGAGCTCCAGCTTCTCATCCAAGAAGTGGATGGTGCCATGGAGCAGTACGAACTGAACAAAGCAACACGTGCCTTTGCGCCATTTGTCGATAATCTCTCGAACTGGTACATCCGCCGTAATCGGCGACGTTTCTGGAAGCCTGCCCGAACGATGGAATCGGGCGGGAGTGAAGATGATGGTGACAAAGAGCAAGCCTACCAAACGCTCTATACTGTGCTCGTGACCCTCTCGAAATTGATGGCGCCATTCACGCCGTTTCTTGCTGAGGAAATTTATAAGAATTTAACGAGCGCAAGTTCTGTCCATCTGGCTGATTATCCGGTATCAGATAAAAGTCTGATTGATGAGAAATTGAATGGAGAAATGCATGCCGTCCGTGATTTAGTGACAGAGGGACTGAAACTTCGATCTGATGCTAAAGTGAAAGTTCGACAACCGTTAGCGAAAGTCAGTATTAGGGAGCAAGTAGCAAGCGAAATGCATGAAATTCTCAGAGAGGAGTTGAACGTCAAAGAAATTGTTGTTGATGAAAAGCTAGAGGTGGCTATGGCGCTTGATACAGACATCACTTCAGAATTGAAATTGGAGGGCGAAATGCGTGAGGTAGTCCGAGCGATTCAGGAGGGACGTAAGAAGGCTAAGTTTAATGTCGAAGACCGTATCGCGCTCGGTTACGTTGGTAAAGAAGAAGTCTTCAGGAAATTCGAAACCGAAATTGCTCATGAGGTGCTGGCTACCACCGTACAACAGGGTGCTCTCACCGATGCCGAGTATCAAGAAACTGTCACCCTCGATGGCGAAGAATTTACTCTGAGTATTAAGCGCGTATGAGTCGAGTGATTATTTTCTGCGGGTTGCCAGCGTCAGGGAAGACAACACTGGCCAAAGAAGTCTCAAGGAGGCTGAACATTTTTTGCCTGCACAAAGATGCCATGAAAGAAAGGATGTATACACTGCTTGAGGGCAAAACACTCGAAGACAGTCGCCGGTATGGAAAGTGTGTTATTAAAATGATGATAGCTTTGGGTGAGGACTCGATTGAGAACGGTATTGATGTTATGTTAGAGGGTCCGTTCAATCATCCTGATAATCCGAAACGATTTCAAGAATGGTTGGAAAAGTACGACATAGACCTTCGGATGATCATTTGCTCTATTGATGAGGAAGAACGGAAGCGTCGACACGAGACTCGCGCCCGACATCCAGGGCATCATGATAGAGAACGCTTGAACTTGTACCCGTTCAATCCTGGAACATTTGATTATGGGGAAATGCCGGGGAAGAAACTCTTGCTTGAGACCAATAAGCCCACGGAGGAGCTCACGGAAACAGTCATCGAATTTCTCCAATCATAAATCAAAAATCGTAAATCTTGATTCATCTCCAGAGTGGAACTCCGCTATAACGCTATCGTGCTTCGGAAGAAAGAGGTTGGTGAGACGGATCGGCTCTATACGCTGTATACCGAATCGGCCGGCAAATTGCAGTTGGTCGCGAAGGGTGTACGCAAGCCCGAGGCCAAGCTTGCTGGACAGCTCGAGACCCTCATGCAGGGTCTGGTCATCGTAGTGAAGGGGCGGGGGGCTGGCAAGATAGCAGGGGCCGTTGCCGAAAAGAGCTATATCCATCTGCGGAACAACCTCGATATCCTTCGTCGGACGATGGAGGCAGTGAGTATCTTCGAGCGCCTCGTGGGCTGGGAAGAACAGGACAAGATCCTCTTTACTCTCCTTGGTGAGTATCTCGATATCGTGAATGATCTGGCGAAGGAGGGGAAGACTGACAAGGTTCTCCTCGTGACGGAGGGTTTTCTCTTTCAACTCTACGCCCATCTCGGCTATGAGATTGAGACAGGGATATGTGTAGTATCAGGGGAAAAACTCGCGACCGGTGAGCGACATTTTTTTAGTCCGAGCGCCGGAGGTATCCTCAGGAGTGAGCACGCCCATACGACCCATGGTGCCCTCCCAGTGAGCGAGAGTGTGATCAAACTCATTCGACTGTTTCTCAAAAACAAATTGGTCACGCTTCCCAAGGTAGCGGTGTCGGCGGAGGATGTCCGTGAGGCACGGCGGGTAGCGACACGCTTTTTTCAGTGGATTGAGAGCTAGTTTCTTGCTACAATGGAAGAAACAAACCTCTATGGGACTCACCGAACTCAATGACAGACTGCATAGTCGAGACCTCCATCTCGATCGCACTCGCAAGCCGGATACTTTTCGTCCGGAGAGTGCTGTCGCCGATACTGATACCCTCGCTCAGTTTCACAAGACCGAAGGCTGGGGCAATGAATCTTTGCCGTCCAAAGTCGACCTCGTGATTCCTGAACCGGTGGAGGCCATCATCTCCTCCGATGATCGCGCCCGCAAGCGTCGCAAGACCCTAGCGATTATCTTTGGTGGCATGGCCGCGCTCCTTCTCGTCGGAGGTATTCTCATGAAGCTCCGGGCCAATATCTTTTCCCAGGACAACATTACACTCGAATTTACTGGTCCAGCTGATGTGGCTGGAGCCGAGCTCAGTACGTTTGATCTCGAGTACGCCAACACGAACTGGATGGGCATCGAAAACGCGACCCTCGTCTTTGAGTATCCGGAGACCTTTCGTCCAGAACCGGCTCTCGGCCTCGATATCAAAAAGTCGCGAGCGGAACTCGCCGTAGGTGACGTCGCTTCCAATGCCCGGGTCAAAACCAAACTCTCCGGCAAGTTCTATGGCGCCAAAGGAGATGAAGTCAAAATCGCTGTGACCCTCCGCTATAGTCCGAACAATATCTCGAGTAGTTATGAAAAGAAGGCAGAGCGCTCGGTCCGTATCGTCTCGTCGCCGATATTCTTTGAGATTGATGCTCCGTTTGAGCTGACCTCCGACCAAGAAATTCAGTATGACATCCGCTATGGTAACCCGGGCGACATCCCATTTTCTGGTCTCAAGATAAAGCTTGAGTATCCAGCGGGGTTCATCTTTACCGGTGCGACCCCTCGTTCGACTGATCAGAAGAACGTCTGGGATATCGGAGCTCTGCCACCTGGTGCAGAAGGTACCATAGCCGTGAGAGGCAGACTCACCGGATCACGTGATGAACAGAAATTGATCGAAGGAGGCATCGGAATCATCCAAGGGGATGGGACATTTGTCGCCTACGGTGAGAATCAGCGCAAGACCAAGATGGTGGCATCGCCATTTTCTATTAGGCAGTCTGTGAATGGTGCGACTGAAGGGGATGCCAACCCAGGTGAGCCACTCCGTTATGATATCGAGTACCGCAATGATGGCAACGTCGGTATCCGTGATGCCATCGTGACCGTCGAGCTCGACTCACCGTTTCTTGATCTCGGGACGCTCCAGTTTGAAAATGACAACGTCAAAGGTGCCTATAGTCAGTCCCGCAAGTCGATCATCTGGAAGGCATCCGATGTGCCCTCACTCGCTCGCGTCGATCCGGGTCAGACGGGACGCCTCGCTTTTAGTGTAAAGACCTATCCCAACCCGGAGCAGGGTGTCGCCGGCGCGCGCAATCCCGTCGTCCGCTCCATCGCCAAGATAGACAGTCCTGACATCCCCGCGATCGTCGGTGTGACCAAAGTCGTCGCGAGCAACACGCTCATCGTAAAGTTAAACACGATGCTCTCGAGTGACCTCCGGGGTTACTATCAGGATGCTCTCATCCCAAATACTGGTCCGATACCACCACTCGTCGATCAGGAAACAACCTATACCCTCCATTTGGTCCTTGCCAATTCCTCAAACGAAATCAAGGACAGCCGGATGAGTGTCCTCCTCCCGAGTGGTATCCGCTATACCGGACAGACCAATGCTCCTGGCGAAAAGCTCTCATTCAATGAACGGACCAATGAATTGGTGTGGGATATGGGGACGTTTGCCCCTGGTATCACCCGGCAGATTGTCTTCCAGGTGGGTGCGACACCCGATGCTTCACTCGTCAACAAAGAAGTGACGCTCGTGAGCAAGATGGTGTTTACCGGCAAGGACGTATTCACTGAACGGGACCTCCGACTTGAAAAAGCTGGGAAAACGAGTAGTATTCC
Organism: uncultured Bdellovibrionales bacterium; assembly: GCA_964444815.1. Classification (GTDB taxonomy): domain Bacteria; phylum Patescibacteriota; class Minisyncoccia; order Moranbacterales; family UBA1568; genus UBA1568. The sequence continues at coordinate 22,339 of CAYUIR010000009.1, forward strand.
TGAGGATGCCTCGGTCCCTGACAGCGGGTACCGCGTCCGAGCCACACCTTAGTTTTCTTCGCATGAGCCATTGGCGAGATCGCACCGAGCACGATGGGCGTCGCATCGGTCACATACAGACCAGAAAAGGGAGTCTCGCGACGCCCTTTTTTATGCCGGACGCCACGCGCGCGACGGTGCGTGGTTTGACGCGCGAGGATCTGGAGCGAGCCGGTGTCGAAGCGCTCGTAGTGAACACGTATCATCTTTTTCTACAACCTGGTGAAGCACTCATCCGTGATGCTGGCGACGTGCATACGTTTATGGACTGGCCACATCCGGTCCTCTCTGATTCGGGCGGCTACCAGGTCTACTCACTCATTCACCAGAATCCCGACCTCGGACGAATTACCGAAGAAGGAGCAGAGTTTCGTTCGGTCCTCGATGGTTCCAAACACCTCCTCACTCCAGAGCGCTCTATCCAGGTCCAGTTTGATCTCGGGGTGGATATGATGGTGGTGCTCGATGATCCACGCCCGAATGATGCCTCCGAGGAGGACATCATCTCGGCGGTGGACCGGACCCTCCGCTGGGCCAAGCGTTGTCGAGAGGAGTATGATCGACAGGTAGGAGCACGAGGACTGACTGACCAGGACCGGCCACTTATCTTTGGAGTCGTGCAGGGCGGCAAGATGCTCTCGGAACGAAAGCGCTGTGCCGAGGGGCTCGTCGCTATCGGGTTTGATGGCTATGGACTCGGTGGGCGCCACATCGATACCGATGGGACATTCCTTGAGGACATTATCACGGCCATCCCGACCTATCTCCCAGTAGACAGTATCCGCTTTGCCCTCGGTGTGGGGACACCGGATGATATCGTGCGTTTCCATCGGGTGGGCTGGGATATGTTTGACTGTGTTATCCCGACCAGAGAAGGAAGACACGGGCGTTTGTTCATTTGGAAAAACGAAATGACGAAGCTATCGGAAGATTTTTATGAAACAATTAATATCAAGAACGAGCAGTTTTCGAGTGACTTCACTCCCGTCGATCCGACCTGTGACTGCACGCTCTGTACTCGTTATACGAGGAGCTATCTCAAACATCTTTTGAAAGTCGGTGAGCCCCTCGCCCTCCGCCTTGCTTCCGAGCACAACCTGCGTTTCTATATGCGTCTCATGGAGCGACTCCGCGCCGAGGCATAAATTTGAGTATGAAAAAAGCGCGGCCGGAATGGTTCTCCGTACGCGCTGTGTAGCTGTTCGAGCTTAGCTCAGTTGCTGATCGTGCTCCCAACTGAAGCTAGCCCTGTTACCGCAACAGGCACAGTGGTATACAGCGCTGCATGTCGTAGGGCCCATGCTGAATGACACCTCGTCCATGTCTCGCATGAAGCGTTTGCACGGGGTGAAGGGACATGACGGCCGGATTGGCTGCAGTATCACCCTCACGATGTAGAACACCACCAGCCCGAGGCACAATAGGTATGATTCCATGATGGCTCTATTTGAGCTGCCTGTGATGTTCGGTCATGGCCTCCTCCGTCAATACCGGAAGTCCTGCCTGCATCATCCGCCGTCCTTCGGCGGTGATTTGTCCCGGCGCCCACTGGCGGATTGCTTCGAGCTCAGCGCTTGTCAGCGGATGAATCGTCTGCTCATCAGTCGGAGGGTTTTGCCAGTGGTTGCCACCAGTGAGTTTGGGATTCCTGGGTCGCAGGCAGCGCCATACCACGAAGGCGAGGGCCACCACCATGAACAAAACGATGGTCATGGCCAAAGGGTTGATTTTTCCCACGTCGTTCTCCTCGGGCAAAAGCCCTTTTGGGTTGAAACAACAGGCATTTGCCTGTACACTGAAAATGTGAAACAACTTGTATACTATACAGGAGAATATTACTTTTGTCAACCATATGGCTGAGACCAAAAACGATTTGATGGAGAAAATAGTGTCGCTCTGTAAGCGGCGTGGATTTGTGTTCCCTTCCTCGGAAATTTACGGGGGATTTGCCGCTGTCTATGACTTTGGTCCATATGGCGTGGAGCTCGCCAAGAATATTCGCGAGGCCTGGTGGCAGGCGATGGTGCGCGATCATGAAAACATCGTTGGACTCGACAGCGCGATATTTATGCACCCAAAAGTATGGGAAGCCTCTGGTCACGTGGGGGGATTTTCCGATCCACTGGCAGAGTGTAAAGAGTGCCATTCTCGGGTACGCGTTGATCATCTCCTTGAAGAGATTGGTGTCTTCGCTGATGAAAAGATGACCGAGGCTGAAATAAATCAGTTGTTTACCGATAACAAAGCCAAGGTAAAGTGTCCTAAGTGCGGTAAGCAAAACTTTAGTGAAGCCAAAAGCTTTAACCTACTGGTACAATCCAACCTTGGCAACTTCACTGGGGATTGGACCAAAGAGCCTACCTATCTCCGGGGTGAGACCTGTCAGGGGATTTACGTCAATTTCAAGAACGTGCTTGATTCATCTCGAGTCAAAGTACCATTTGGAATTGCTCAGATTGGTAAAGCCTTTCGTAATGAAATCACCGCTCGCCAGTTTATCTTCCGCAAGCGAGAGTTTGAACAAATGGAAATGCAGTATTTCGTCCGGCCAGAAGAAGCGGCGACGGTGTATGAGGAGTGGCGTGCCAAGCGCTTCCAGTACTATATCGACCTCGGCATCAAGCCCGAGAATCTTCGTTGGCACCAGCATGAGAACTTGGTGTTCTATGCTAAGGCGGCCTGGGATATCGAGTATAACTTCCCGTTTGGCTTCAAAGAGCTTGAGGGCGTTCACAACCGGAGCGATTACGATCTGACCCAACACAGTAAGTTTTCCGGAGAGGATTTGTCCTATCGTGACCCACAGACCAACGAAAAATTTACTCCGTGGATTGTTGAGACATCTGTCGGACTAGACCGGACTTTTTTGGCCGTGCTCACGGATGCCTATGCCGAAGAAGAAGTAGGTGAAGGAGATATCCGCACAGTCCTCAAGTTCCCCAAGAAACTGGCCCCAGTGCAAGTTGCTGTGTTTCCACTCATGAAGAACAAGCCAGAGCTCGTAGAAAAAGCTCGGGAAATTTTTACCGCACTGAAGAAAGATTTCCGTTGCGAGTTTGATGACAATGGTAACGTCGGCAAGCGCTATCGTCGCCAGGACGAAATCGGTACCCCGTACTGTGTGACCGTCGACTTCGATACCCTCACCGATGGTGCTGTCACTGTCCGCGACCGCGACACCATGCAGCAAGAACGCGTGAAGATTGCGGATTTATATCAGTATTTATATTAGAAGTATAAGTAAATGGAGACCATCACGCGGAGAACAATTTTTTTGGTGGTATTATTCTTTGTGGGCATTTATTTTGGGGTTTTAATTTCTGCTCTAGGAGAGAATGACCCATTTAAAATATTAAAGACAATCACACCATTATTTTCTGTTTTAGTTGCAATTCTTGGGGTTTTCGTTGGATGGATAGAATATCAAGAGCAGAGGGTAATGGAGGTTGGTTTTCAATCGGATTTCGCGAAAAAAGTTTATGGAAAACGATTGGAATTTTACGAAAGTTTTCTTGAAATCATTGGAGAGATGGAGGTTTATCTTATTCGATACGGTAGTCCAAATGACGGTAATAGGAAGGGGTATATAGAATTACTAAAAAAGATGCATGAAACAAAGATGAGGCTTGGAGTGTGGCTTTCCGAGCGCGAGGGGAGTGTAGTTGAGAAAATTTTACAGCCTCATTTTAAGTTGAACGCTGCTTCTTGGCTAGCGGAGAGTTTAAGCGGGAGTGGTGGTAGTATAGATGAGGAACGCCGGAAGGCGGCAATTGATGAAGAGTACGAATTGATGGAAAAGTTGTTTCATGACGCAGATGGTTATTCAAAATTCCGTGATGATCTTAAGGATGCCGTTGGAATTAATGATATTGTTTACATGCAAGAGTATATTCTTAGCGAATCAAGAAAAGTTGTAAAAAAATAGTATGAAATACCAGAAACACACTTTGAAGAACGGACTCCGGATTTTGCTCGCTCCGATGCAAGAGACCCAGACAGCGACCGTCATCGTTATGACCGGGGTAGGGTCACGCTATGAGACGCGGG
>CAYUIR010000010.1:0-25757 GCA_964444815.1 uncultured Bdellovibrionales bacterium
CCCATGCCTTCATCGACTCCCACCACCCCGAAAAATACAAGTCCGGTTTGCTCCGAGAAAAAGCTAGCTCACCTGATAGCGAGGACGAGTTGCGATGAACAGGTAGAGCGGAAACAGCAGGACAAAGAAGAGTATTCCCATCACCAAGAATCCTGTCTGATACGAAAAGCGTTCAATCAGCACCCCGAGCCCAAAACTCGCGATGGCCGCTACCCCCTGATCTATCTGCGAGGTGACCGAAAGGAGAGTCGCTTTGAATTTACTGTTCCTGATTACGCCTAAATGGAAATCATCGCCTACTTTACTCAGGCCCCATGTCAAAGCATTGGAGACAATAAATACCACGGCAACTACCCAAGGGGTTGCCACGAGTCCCAACAGACAAATGAGAATGGTATTTGAAAGAAGTTTAAATCGGTAGAAGGTAGGGAGCGTGAAATGTTGTCGTAGCTTGCCACTGTAAGCCAAAAGGAGAGATGCAAGTGCTCTCCCAATTCCAAAAAAAACTCCGAACCAAATGACTGGGATTTCAAGAAAGAGCTGATACGGTGCCCGAAATCCAGCGACACTAAAAAGTATCCCACTCGCAATACCGGAAAACAGTGCCAGGGGGAAGAATCCGACGTGGTAGCCTTCCTTCATCACCTGCCGAAAATTTGTCACCCCTACCTCGTCCACATGTTTAGGTGAAACAGGTGGTTTCACAAGGAGGAGCGCTGCCAAAAGACCAATGACATCGATAACGAGCGCTATCACAAAAGGGACCTTGTAACTATAGCTCACAAGAAAAGGCACCAGCACCATGAATACTATCGGAACGGCAAAGCCTATAGAGCTCATTTTGCCAGTGATCCGGCTATACTCTTCTTCCCTCTTAAGCGCTCGCAGCGTTTCATGCATAAAGGCACTTCCTGTTCCACTGAGAAATGCCTGAGATAAACTCATGGCAATACCAGCCACGACCAATCCTACAAAGCTCTCTGAAATAAGAAAAAGGGCCGTCGAGAGGATCATGAATACCCGGGAGAGAACCAGCGCTTGCTTGTGTCCGACTTTGTCAGACATATAGCCACTCGGGATCTCAAACAAAAAAGCTGCCAACGTTGAAACAAGGAGAATAGTCCCGATGGCCTGTGGGGTCACGCCAGGAACGGTGAGATAGTATGCCCCGAGAACAGCGACAAAGATTCTTTTATTGGCAATAAGAATCAGCGTATACTTCCAGAAATTGCTCTCGAGTTTTTTTGACATGGGTGAGTGTGGGATGGGAGAATGTTACTATTTTCATATGGTACCATATGAAAGCTCTCGAGAAGAAGCTATTACTGTTTATGGCGGGGCGGGTGGGAATCGGTCACAGATAATCTGTCCACCGACATGGCCAGATTTCCGCGACCCCGGCTCGTGCCTACCTGCCGGTAGGCAGGGTTTCGCGTGCTCGCGAAACATCACTCCGCCTTTCTCATCCCTCTCGGAAGCCAAGTCCCTCCGAAGGCGGGTAAAAGTTGGCTTCCTCCTACCCCAAAACAAAAATCCCCTTACGGGGATGTTTCGTTTTGTGGGTGCGGGGGGAATCGAACCCTCGACCGTTGGCTTAAAAGGCCACTGCTCTACCGACTGAGCTACGCACCCAAATACTGCCTCAATAAACCTCTCTATCACCTTATCTTACCAAATGAACAAATGCGAAGGAGGTACCCGACTGCCTGCCCGCCTATGGAGGGAGCTACGCACCCATTTGCTATGCCGTAAACAAAAAGCGCTTGAACTCAAACGCGAGGTGATTGTAACAAATACTCCCTGTATCGTCAACCAAAATTGCTTGACACTATGTCCATTTTGTGCTTATATTCAAGCGCAAGTGAGTTCCTTTCCCTGCTCCGCCGATTGTCGGCATTTCACATGGAGGGTCATCATGACCTTTGCAACCTTTGTCCCCGCCCTCGCCCTGCTGCTCCTGCTGCCCTGCGTGCTGATCAGCCAACAGGTCGGGACCGCCATCCGTACGCTGTATGCGATCTGGGCGACACGCACCTTGATCCAGGCAGGCTATCCAGACTACGATGTCTGGCGAGAGAAAAGCGACACCAATCGCTTCTTGGTCTACTCCGTCTGGTTCGTCGACGTCGCCACCTGGTTCGGCAGCTTGTGGATCATGGTCACGATCGCCGGACTGCTCCTTGGAACGGATGTGATGTCCGCTGTCGCCCAGGGACTAGCGTTCATGCCTTGGGCCGATGGCTCAACGGTGTGGCAGGCAATCACATTCGCGATGCTCGCTTCCAGCCTGTTGACCCATGACTATGGTCTGGGGCAGGTTCGCGGGCGGGCGCTGGAGCGCATCAACCAGCCGGACACCCTCCAGAACACTTGACCCAACTACAGGGTCTAAGTCACGCCAATCACAACGGGCCGTCGCAACGCGATGGCCCGTCTTTCTTTTTATACATTCTGCATACTGCCTTCTACTTTCTACGCCTTCGGCCGAATCACATCCTTGCCGACGAACGGACGGAGGACTTCGGGGACGATGACTGAGCCATCAGCCTGTTGGTAGTTCTCGAGGATTGAGATAAAGATACGCGGGCTCGGGAGAGCAGTATTGTTGAGCATATAGACATGCTTCTTGTCACCATTCTCGTCCTTGTACTTCACGTTGAGGCGACGTGACTGCCAATCGAGGAAATTCGAGGCAGATCCCGTCTCTCCATAGCGGTTCATGCCTGGCATCCAGGCTTCGAGGTCAAAGGCGCGGTATTTGCCGGCACTCATGTCGCCAGTACAGATCTGGATCTTGCGGTACGGGAGACCGAGCTCACGATGCATCTCTTCGGAGACAGCAATCATTTCTTCCTGAAGCTGGTTGGCCAGTTCGATATCGGCCGGACAGAGGACGACCTGCTCAACTTTCATGAATTCATGTACTCGATACATGCCCTTGGTGTCCTTACCATAACTCCCAATCTCACTGCGATAGCACTGACTGAACCCTGCAAGACGGAGTGGCAGCGTCGCACCATCGAGCACCTCGCCCGAGTAATACGCGAGGAGCGATGGCTCGGCAGTCCCGACCAAGAACTTGGCTTCTTTGGAGACACTCCCATCGGCTTCTTTGTCTGAGGTAGCGACCTGATAGATCTCATCGACGCCACCATCATATTCGAGTCCCTTGAAGTAGCCACTGCCAAAGAGAGGAAAGCCTTTGACCAAGGTCGGTGGAATCATCGGAGCAAATCCCTTCGCGACCATTTTCTGGATAGCATAAAGCATCACACCCATGACGAGGAGCGTCCCCTCGTTCTTGAGATAATAGCCCCGATAGCCGGACACTTTGGTCCCCCGCTCGAGGTCAAGGATATCGAGCATCTGACCGAGCTCGATGTGAGTGCGCGGTGTGAAATCAAACAACTTAATCTCGCCATACTTCCCGACTTCTTGATTCTCAGCATCACTCTTGCCTAGCGGCGTGTCCGGAGAAATGATATTGGGTACCTGGGCCATGAGCACTTCAAACTCATCCTTCACCCGAGCGAAAAGAGGCTCAATGGCCTCAGTTTTTTGCTTGATTTCTTTGCCCTTCTCGATCACTTCTGCCCGCTCTTCTGGAGTCTTCGCCTGCTTGATCAGGTCGTTGATATCATTCTTGAGCGACTGGAGCTCCTCAATTTCCTGGAGGAGTGCAATACGCTCTCGGTCCTTGGCGAGAATGGCATCAATATCGACTGACAGATTCTTAGCAGCAACGGCCGCTTTCACTGCATCGACATTGTTTCGGATAAATGCGATATCAAGCATATGGATAGCTTACCTTTAACTTAACAGCTTCTAGTCTACCGTTTTTTACCAGTAACTGCAAAGGTGACTATTTGCCTTTCTCGTTCCTTAAATACTCATTTGCTTTCAAAATCAGAACACATGTCTGGGCATGTGTGATTACTCCATCCATAACCATTCCCAGAGCCTCTTGAAACGGCATTTTTATCGATACTATCTGTTCCGTACCTTCTGGCATAGCTTCACCACCAGTAGTCAGTCCTCGTGCAAGAAAAAGAGTAGCAGGGCTATCAATAACAGAAGTAAAAGGGTCGACGTTGCCCAAAGGAATCCACTCTGAAGCCATCATACCAGTTTCTTCTTGGAGTTCTCGTTTGGCAGCAGTGAGAGCGTCTTCATCTTTATCAATACCACCACTCACTGATTCTATACTCTCCCTGTTAATGGCAAAACGAAACTCTTTGGTCAAATATACCATGCCATCGGAGTCCATTGGCAGCACAGAAACACCGGCTACCATTTCTATGATTCCAAAAATTCCGTCTTTTCCATCGGGACGTACGACCTGATGCTCAGTCACAGTAATCCATCTATTCTTGTACTTTTCAATACTCTCTTTGATTTTCCAGGGTCCGTGAGTTTGCATAATAAGAATTCTCTTTACTATTGTGGTCGCTGGTGGATTCGAACCACCGACCCCAGCAATGTGAATGCTGTGCTCTAACTTCACCCCGTTACAACTGTGGATGATACTGGATTCGAACCAGTGACCCCAGCAATGTGAATGCTGTGCTCTAACCAACTGAGCTAATCATCCTTCAGTTGTAACGGGGCAAGCCTGAGCTAGTCGTCCGGATACTATTCTTTGTCTTTCATCGGCGGAAAGATGACCGTCTCGCGGATGGAGCGGTTCATGAGGATAGCAAAGAGTCGTTCGCTCATCCCGAACCCGCAGGCTGGTGGCATGCCATACTCGAGCGCCTGGATAAAATCCTCGTCGAGCATCATCCCCTCTTTGTCACCAGCATCGCGGAGCTTCATCTGCTCTTCGAAGCGGGCCCGCTGATCGATCGGGTCATTGAGCTCCGCAAAGCCGTTCCCGAGTTCGCTCTTGCCGGCAATCGGCTGGAAACGGAGGGTTCGGCGAGGATTGTTCGGATCGAGCTTGGCAAGCGGCGACACTTCGAGTGGATGTCCCACCAAGAAACACGGCTGGAGCAATTTCTGACGCACGGTTTTCTTGTAGATGGTATCGATCATGCGGCCCTTACCGTAGTTCTTTTCGTACTTGATATGGAGTTCGTCGGCTTTCTTCTGAAGCTCCGCGACGGTCACTTCGCCGGACAAATCGATCCCAGTCTCCTTCTGAAATTCGGTGAAATAATCAACGCGAGGGAAGTTCACGTTCCAATCAATCGTCACGTCCTCATAAGTAGTCTGCATACTCTCACCGACAACGGCCCGAACGATGTCCTTGTAGAGGCGTTCGACGAGCGCCATACCCTGCTCCATGTTCATGTAAGCAGCATAAAACTCCATGTGATCAAACTCCTGGAGGTGCTCGCGGTCGATCCCCTCATTGCGAAAGACGCGCCCAATCTCAAACACCCGTTCATAGCCACCAACGAGGAGACGCTTGAGTGCGAGCTCGAGCGAGATACGGAGATAGAAGTCGGCATCAAGGGCATTGTGATGCGTCACAAATGGTTCGGCTTCGGCGCCACCTGGGATATGTTCGAGGACTGGGGTCTGAACTTCAAGGAAACGCTCCTCAGAAAGAATACGACGGACCGTCTGCCAAAAGGCGTTTTTCTTCACAAAGAGATCACGAGTCTCCTGATTCATGAGGAGGTCGAGGTAACGACGACGGAGGAGTTCTTCTTCATCCTTGAGACCGTAAAATTCACTCGGGATAGGACGGAGCGACTTACAGATCATCTGCCAAGACTCGACGCGAATACTCTTCTCATCTTGCTTGGTGAGAAATACTGCACCCGTGAGTGCAAGGAAATCACCAAGGTCGACCGTCTCTTTGAACAATTTGAATGACTCGTCACCAAGGGTCTCAAGTGCAAAAAATCCCTGTACCCGACCGCTCCCATCTTCTACGTGACAGAAAGCAATCTTGCCCATGACCCGGAGCGACTTGACGCGTCCGACGACTGAGACTGGAGTCGCAGCGCTTTCAAGCGCTGTGAAATCCTGGAGCACCTCGGCACTGGTATGAGTCCGAACGACTGTATCAGGATAGGCCGTTTTGGCGGCTCCTGTAATCTTCTCGAGCTTTTCGAGTTTGGTTGTGAGAATATCTTCACGCATATAGACCCATAATAGCCTCTCCTAAAGCAAAAAGCAAGATTTGGCCAAATGAGCCCACTCCATAAACAGGGCTATCCTTGAGAATCAGTGATTCGTTCAACCAAACCAGAACTGCCATCAATCTCTACCCTCTCACCGTATCGTATATTACCGTCTGAGAACGAATAACCCACCACGACCGGAATTCCCCGCTCTCGAGCCACAATCGCCAGATGCGAGAGGAGTCCACCATTTTGAGAAACGATCCCGGAAATGCGGTCAAAATACCGAACGAGATCGGGTGAAAGGAGATCAGTGTACAATATCCTGGCCTTGCTGTCATCCCGCAATGTATCCAATATACTCCTGGAAACCAGCACTCCCCGAGCGAGACCGGGAGAAACGCCCTGTTGCATATCTACGCGGGCATCAGGTGTCGAAGTAATACGCACCGGAAAACTATACGTATTGTGCGAGAGATACGTCTCTCGCCTCTTGTTACATGTTGCTTCAAGCACATGACCACCGAGTATCTCTTCCCACGACGCAAAGTAGATATGCCGCGCATCTTGAAATCCTGCCTCCTGAGCTCGTTTCAAAAGACACTCTCTCAATGCATGGGTATTCTTGACCGTGAGCCATCTGCCAATTTCTCTCAGGCGCTCATATCGAGCCGCTTCACTCAAAAGAAGCCCGTAGTACCGCTGTTTGTATGATGGTAGTCCTTTCCACCAACTCGTCACTTCATTGTTTGATGCACGCATCGTCAGTTCTTGTCGATGAAATACTGACTCATCAGCAATATCCAAAGAATTCCCTGTTAGCCCCTGTGCGGGCCAGGAAAATGAAACATCACCAACGGACAGCGGAGGAAGTACGCTCTTTAGGACCTCAATCAAACGCACCGGTTCACTATGAAGAGCCCTCTCTGCTCGCTTCATGACAAATCCAGCAAGTAGATTGATCTCAAAAGAATACTGATACTCATCGAGCAGTCGGTGCCAACATGTTTCAATATCATCAGTTGTCACTTCTCTCACCAACCTCGTCTGGACCGCCTGCAACAAAGAATCATAACTCCGAGGAGTAATCGTATTGAACCGTATGAGTGTACGGAGCGTATCCCAAGAGCCACGTCGATATCGCCAGTGAGGACGAAGAGATACTGATCCAAAATAGCTCCATGATGGGAGTAGACTCTGTAACTCGCGCTCTTTATCAATATAGAGCTCATTCCCAAGAAGCTTGAGAAACTCTGTGTCTTGATATCGGACGTGATACTTCCGATACACTCGGGCTACTGGGCCATCCTCGGCGTAGAGCCTTTGGAGTAGACCATTTGTCACGGGCACGGGGCGCGGAGCAATTTCTGAAATCTCAGTCTTCTCGAAATAATACGGGCCGCTTTTCGGAAGCAATGTTTCCAAAGCCACTATTTCTTCGTACTGTTGTTTGGTCAATGAAGTTATCGGGCGTGATTGAAGCACAAAAAAGTCACTCCCTTTTAGACACCACTCGATATCTTGTGGCCAAACATATTTCTTTTCCAGCAGTTTTCCGATTTCAGAGAGTATCGGGTGCGTGCGGAAAAATTTGGCCTTCGAAGCCTGGTCCTCATCCCAGAAAGTACTCTCTTTTTTGGGTCGAATCAGACCACTGACCAATTGGTCACCCGAACCAGTAGCGTATTCCACTACCATCTCCCGACTCCCCAGTGGATTCCGAGTAAAAAGTACTCCGGCACTATCGGGTGTTATATACTCTTGGATAATAATGGCAAATTTTTCCCAGTCACCAAGTAGCCTGTCCTGTGCTTGCTTGAGTACTCGTACTACTGCTTCCTCTACTTCATGAGGCGAGAGATTTAAACAGGTGGTAAACTGACCAGCCAGAGACTGTGTGACGTCATCCTCTAGGAGTGAGCTCGAACGCACAGCATACCTCATAGCTGACAACTCTGACAGGGCTGCTTTGACCACTGATGCTCTCACGGATTGATCTCCAAAAACAGAACGAGTCGACGTCGTAGGTATCACGACGAATGCTGGTACTCGACATCCCCACTCATGGCACTGCTTTAGATGATAGGCCTTGTTGCCAACATGAGCGGCCTTCATATCATCAGCCATTGATACGATCAAGTGTTCACTCATACTCCCACGGTTTGTTATATCTTCCCAGAAATATCCTCCCCCGACGTTCCAGTTCAACCCCCGTCAATTTTGCATCAAAACAATTGACGTAACCATCGCACACGGTTATGAATGTAGCCCCGACAGGCACCTGAGCCAGCGTGGACTCCAGGACTTCGGTAAGAGTATGCATAAGTGGAATACTCACGCTCCCAGCGATATGTGACCGCAAATACTTGGCAGGCTCGCGAGTATCAACCAGCCACACGCCCTGATCCGCTTCACGTTTCGTTTCTCTGGTTGTGAGGACCCGCTGATATTGGTCACCCTGGTAGGTGTCCCCAAACTTGATAGCGCCCTGCCAACCCCCACCATCTTCTACCCACCCACTCGCACCATGCTCTAGGTATTGTGCCATGAGGTGCTGACTCCTCAGAAATTCCACCACTTCCTGGCCGCGTATCCCCGACCAACAAATCACATATATTGACTGATTGCTCGACAACTCTTGCCAACGTCCCGCTTTGAGGTCTGCAAATCGGATATGGACACTTCCTGGAAAAAATCCGTTCTCAAACTCGATATCTTCTCGGGCATCGAGGACTATGTATGTATCACCCAAACCACCACTTTCCAGATTTTGTTTCAATGCCGCGTTAGTGACAAAGAGTGGTCTCGTATCTATTACCGTCGACAACGACTCAGTCTCATCCAGTGTTTCTGCTGTAGCCAGACTACCCCCTATGCTACTATCGGCCAACATGCTTTCGTTGAATATTCGTTCTTGTTCTTGACTCTCTTGTAGCCATTCTGTATATGCGACATTCTGGAGATATGACTCATGCCAAGTCCAAGCCCCTCCGATCAATGCCATGATTACAACCACGCCAGTACCCAAAACTTCCTTATGCCCCTTCAAAAATTCTATGTGCCACTTGAAGAATTGAATAAGAGCGATGCATATCGTTGCCAACACCGCACCCATCAACGAAAAAAATTGGATAGCCTGTGTGCCAATGCTAAAAACAAAATCTGGTGGTACCACCGCGAGAGTAGGCTGGGGTACACACCAGAGAACCAGTGAGTAGAGGAGTATGCTCAACCAAGTCGTTTGAGAATAATTTTTGTTGTTTCGTTTCACAAAAGTAAAGGGAGTGCTGTGATGCACCCCCATGGCCAAAAAAACTCAGGACCTTTCTTAGTTCACCGAGAGGATTTCGTACTTGACGGTGGCGGCGGGGGTGGTCACTTCTACTTTGTCACCCTTGCCCTTGCCCAAGAAAGCCTGGCCAAGTGGGGATTCGTTAGAAATCTTGCCAGCGGCTGGATCTACTTCGTTTGAACCCACGATTTCAAAATTAAATTCTTTTCCTCCAACTTTGACTGCGAGTTTGGAACCCATGCCGATTGTCTCAGTGCTCTTGTGCTTCTCAGCCACCACCGAATCCTTGAGCATACTCTCAAGCTCAGCGATGCGTGATTCGTTTTCGTTCTGATGATTTTTGGCCTCGCTATATTCGGCGTTTTCGGAGAGGTCACCCTGTTCCTTGGCTTCTTTGATTGCATCAGCAATCTCGTGGCGGATTTTGGTCTTCCGCTCTTCGAGTTCGGTCTGCAATTTTTTGAGCCCTTCCGGGGTAAATATCTTGGCCATAAAATATGTATCGTACAAAAGAAAATTCTCTCCCAAGAGGAAAGAATGGAATTAAGAGTTCCTCAATACTACCAAAATACGAAGAATTGTCAATCCTCATTTTTATGGCTTATAATAGCCAAAATATCTACTTCTCGCGGTTGAAATACCATTGATAGACCTCTTTGGTCACCGGGACGGCATTGTAACCCTCTTCTCCCTGTCCCTCGACAAGGACAATGATGGCGAGCTCAGGTGCTTCAAACGGTGCAAAGGACACAAACCAACCGTGCGTCTTGTCCTCATTCCCGAACTGAGCGGTTCCGGTCTTGCCGGCCACGGCAACGGGGAGGTCAGCCAACTGCTGGGCCGTCCCCTCAGTCACTGTCTCCCGCATGCCCTCCCGCACGATACGGAGGATATTGGCATCGATGAATTTCTCCCGAATGATCCGCGTCGGCACCGCTGTCACTTTGCCGTCATAGGAGCGAATCTGGGAAACGATGCGCGGTTCGTAGAGCGTCCCGCCATTGGCGATAGCGACGATGGAGTTGAGGATTTGAAGCGGAGTGGCTGTCACATAGCCCTGACCAATCGACGAGTTGTAGTCATCGCCGATATACCAGCGCTCACCAATCTTTGCTTGCTTCCAAGTAGCATCCGGCAAAAGTCCCGTGACCTCACCGCCAACGTCGATACCGGTCCTGGCTCCATACCCAAAGAGCTCTTCATACTTTTTCATCCGGTTCATCCCGAGTCCCTGTATCCCGCCATACCCTCCGCCAATAGAATAGAAAAATACATCGCTCGACACAGCGATAGCTCTCCTGATATCGGTAAAGCCGTGAACTTTCCAGTCACCAAAGAAGAACCGTCCGACATTGATCCCTCCCCGACTCTCGATCTGTGTATGTTCATCCACCACCCCCTCAGTGAGCGCTGCGGCCGCGAGGACTGGCTTGATAGTCGATCCGGGCGGATAGGCTCCGGCCACTACTCGATTGAAGAGAGGCTCCGATGGATCATTCAGAAGTGCGCGATAGTCCTCGCCAGAGATCCCTCCGGCAAAGAGATTATTGTCGAAACTCGGGAGACTGACGAGCGCTCGCACGGCGCCACTCCGCGGATCGATAGCGACCGCTCCAGCCCGCTTCAAATCATTCTTCTCGAGAATCGTCTGGAGACTATCAAAAATTTTCTTCTGGAGGTCGGCATCGATATTGAGGATGAGGTCCTGGCCGGGGACTGGCTGGACGACGCCGAGCTCTTTCTTGACCTTACCAAAGGCATCTACCTCAACCCGCTCCCACCCGTGCTTGCCACGGAGGGCCGACTCGTAGCTCTTTTCTATCCCCTGCTTGCCAATCGAATCAGTGAGGAGATAGTCCGGGTGCGCCTCGAGCTCTTCTTTGCGAATCTTGCCCTCGTAACCGAGGATATGAGAAAAGATGAGGCTATCGAGATACTGGCGACGGGTCGTCTGATAGAGGCCTACCCCGGGGAGCTCGTGGCTCTGACTCAGGTACAGAAGCGTCTCTTCTTGACCGATACGTTCCTTGAGGAGAATCGGGAGGGTCGAACGCCGGTCGAGCTTGGCAAAGGCGTTGTCGATGACCTCACTCTCGAGGCCAAAGAGTGTCGCCATCCGACGTTTCAGTTCGGCCTGGGCTCCTTCGTCCGTCGGTACGTCAGCGGGCACGAGCACCGCATCGACACTGGGGATATTCTGAACCAGTGGCTTACCCGTTATGTCGTACATAATCCCGCGAGGAGCCGGGATAATGAGTGCTCGGAGGCTGTTCTTGAGCGCGATGAGACTGTATTCTTCGCCTTTGATGACGCTCAAGAAAAATATCCGTCCACCAAGTACGACGAGAAAGAGCACCATCCCCGTGAGAAACCAGCGTGAGACGGATCGATTGAGAGGCCACTCCATTTTGACTGCGTCCTTTTCGGACAGTGTCAGGACGGCATCATCAATCTCCATGCTTCCCCGCTCATGAAGGAGTTCGTCTTTGCGAATAAAGAGTTTCATAACTAGCGTATATTGCGAAATTGGCGCTCGCTCATCTGCCTCACAAAAGTCTCAAAACGGGAGATACCTGCTACCGTGATCATAAACACCGGGAGGAAAACAAGCAATGAGAAAATCAGGCTCTCCTCTGAAGGAGCTGAAAATCCAAATACCCGAATATCACTCTTAACCGAGAGTACTCCGTAGAGAAATTGGTAAAAGAGGGCCGCGAGATAGGAGAGGAGTCCATAGAGTACCACACCAATACCCTGGTGCTCGAGGAGGAGGCGACGGAGGAGAAAGCTCGTGACATAAGAAAAAACAACCGCGTAGACCGAGAACCACGTCACTCCCCCAAAGGTCACTGCATCGTAGAGGAGCGTGAGAGGCACAACCACCACGAGTGCAGAGGGGAAATTACGAGCCAGCGTGAGCGCAGCGATGACACCGAGGAGAAAGAGCGGGGCGCGAAACCAGGGAAAAAGAATGCTAAAAAAAGATACTTGGAGAAAGACGAGCGTCAAAAGTAGGAGTACTCGGAGAACAAATATTTTCATGGCGCGAGAGATTCTTGGATGATAAAGACGTAGTGGAGAGTCGAGAAATCAACTGGCGAGGTGACCGCTGCTCGTTTATAGAGGTGATCGGCTGTTGGTTGAGGACGGTCGAGGACGCCCACGAGGAGGTTCTTGGGATACGTACCGCCGAGACCGGAGGTAATGACTCGGTGTCCCGTCTCAAGCGTCGCATCCTGAAGGACCATATCAAAGAGGATACCGAGGCCGTACTCGCCCTTGACGATGCCCTGGGCCTCCCCTTCGAGAGTCACCCCACTCACCAAACTGTCAGGATTGGAGAGAAGCATCACCCGAGAGCTCTGCGGGAATACTTCGGTCACGCGACCGACGAGTACTCCTCCGTAGACAATCACGGGCATCCCCGTGGTAATCCCCTGAAACGAACCTTGATCGAGGGTAAGCCAGTTCCCGAGTCCGGCTGTGTCGCGACCGATGACGGCTGCTGGTTTGAGGCGATAATTCTCCCGTGGAAGCATCTCAAGTTCACGACGGAGCTCATCATTTTCTCGCCCGAGCGCCTCATAGCGTGCATGCTCAGCTGAGAGACGAGTATTTTCTGCCAAGAGCCTGGCGTTTTCGGTCTTGAGCTCACCGATAGATCCAAGAAACGTGGTCGTGTCAGTGAGGCCAAAAGCGAGTGAAGAAAAAAGACTCTGAAGCGGGTACCCCACAGTCGAGAGCACCGTTCGGAGTGGCTCCATGATGAATCGTGGCTGAAATATCAAACAGAATGAAAGTACCAAAGCGACCAGCAAGGCTCGAAAGAATTTCGTTTGCGTGAATCGGTGACGCAACATAGGATGTTTTAGCCGAGAGGTTTGTTGTTTTCTTCTTCAATGAGTACTTCCTTGAGACTCTCCATATCATCGAGGACAATACCGGTGCCACGCACCACTGCGGTGAGCGGATCCTCCATCATACGCACTGGGATGCCCGTCTGATTGGCGATGAGCTTGTCCATACCACGGATGAGGCTGCCTCCACCGGCGAGAATGATGCCCCGTTGCATGATATCGGCCAAGAGCTCTGGTGGTGTCTCTTCCACGATCGTCTTGATGTTGTTGACGATGATGCGGATAGAGCGTGAGAGGGCTTCGCGGATGTGTTCGTCTGTGGCGAGAACCTCCTTGGGGAGACCAGAAACCAAGTCCCGTCCGCGCAGTGGAAAGGTGAGACGTTCCCGCTGTGGATAGGCGCTCCCGATAGCAATCTTGGCGTCTTCAGCAGTCCGCTCGCCGATAAGAATGTTGAACTCATCCCGACTGTACCGGACGATGTCTTCGTTCATCTCGTCCCCTGCAATCCGGAGACTCCGGGAGAGGACGACACCACCGAGCGAAATGACCGCGATCTCGGTCGTCCCACCACCGATGTCGACGACCATGTTGCCAGCCGCATC
Source organism: uncultured Bdellovibrionales bacterium (assembly GCA_964444815.1). Taxonomy (GTDB): domain Bacteria; phylum Patescibacteriota; class Minisyncoccia; order Moranbacterales; family UBA1568; genus UBA1568. Next base: position 13,829 of record CAYUIR010000010.1, read on the forward strand.
GATGACCGGGAGACGAGCACCGATAGCAGCAGCCATCGGTTCATCGATGAGAAAGGCTTGGCGCGCTCCGGCGTTCATCGCTGCTTCGATCACGGCGCGCTTCTCTACTTCGGTCACCCCGGATGGGATACCGATGAGCACTCGAGGACGGCGAAGAAAGGAGAAGCTGTCCTGGTTTACTTTGTTGATAAAGTAACGGAGCATCTGCTCAGTCACTTCGAAATCACTGATGACGCCATCGACGAGTGGACGAGTCGCGACGATATGGCCTGGGGTTTTCCCGACCATCTTCTTAGCTTCGCGTCCAATAGCGAGAATCTGACCCGTGCGCTGGTTCACCGCTACCACCGAAGGCTCGTTGATAACGATACCCTTGCCACGCACATAGACGAGGGTATTGGCAGTGCCGAGGTCTATCCCGATATCCTGAGACAAATGGCTAAAAAACCTATCAATAAGGCCTTTTTGGAAGTTTTTGATAAAGCGCTCAAGGCTCGACATAGACGAAAAATTCCCCAGAAGGGCTCAAAAACGGGACATCCCCCATTCTATCCCATTCTCGAGAATTTTTCCAGTACCGATGATATCGGTGTATTTATCATTTATATTCTTGACTTTTCTCTCAAAATATGCTTAGATACTAAGTCCTCACGTGTGAGGCATTTTGTTCACAACTCACCGCTCAAAGAGCAGAGAGGTCATCATGAATGCGGTTCCTTCCTATCTGTATTCAGCAGCCATGATTGCTTTCGGCATGGTGAGCTGGCCCCTCCTGGCAAAGGTGTCGAATACGCCTGCAGCCTGGGTCACCACCCTGGTGCTCATCGGCACGCTGACTGGCAATCTGGCCGTCGGCTGGCAAGACATGACAAAGAGTTCTCTCTTCACACTTGAGAGCTTTGGCATCATGTTGGTGGCAGGCATCGTGAATGGCGTTGCCGTTTACTACTACGGCGCCAAGTCAGCCGATCCGAACATCCCCAGCTGGATTTTTGTCGCCTCAATCAACATCATGATGGTGGTCTTTGTAGCCATCATCGGCTCAGTCATCAGCTGGTCCCTCCCCTCGCTCCGCCAAATCACTGGCATCATCATCGCTGGTATTGGCATCTACCTCATCGCCATGAAATAGCCAGACCAACTCAATCGGCACTCGCCAAAAGCCACCTCGTCCCGCACGCAATGTCGTCGCGGGTCTTTTTTATCCACAAAGTTTTCTCTACTTTCTGAGAGCAATCCCGAGCTCTGTCAGTTGCTCCAGTGAGACTTCGGAGGGCGACTGCATCATTGGGTCCTTGCCCTCGCCCGTCTTGGCAAAAGCGATGACTTCACGGATGTTTGGTTCGTTTTGGAGGAGCATCATCAGCCGGTCAAAGCCAAAGGCCAACCCGCCATGCGGTGGTGTGCCTGAACCGAGAGCAGTGAGCATGTGTCCGAAGTTGGATTCTATCCGCTCAGCCGTGTAGCCCATGATTTCAAACACTTTCTTCAACGCCACGGGCTGATGATTCCGTATACCGCCTCCACCGATTTCATACCCATTGAGGACCATATCGTACTGCGCCGCCACTATCCCACCGATATTCTGCTCAGCCATGAGATCGGCCATATACTCGGGTTTAGGTGCAGAGAATGGATTGTGAGTAAACGTCCAACCACCATTGTCGGCCTTTTCAAAAAATGGGAAATCCACTACCCAACAAAAGGCCAAGAGGTTCGGATCGTTCTTGTCCTCTCGGATATCTGGTTTGTCTGATTGATACTTTTCCATCGCTTCGGCATACGAGAGACGAGGAAACGGGATCTGCTGAATACGCTTCTCTGGATAGACTGTCTGGACGAGTTCAATAATCATGCGTTCGTTGACCTCCATGACATCTTCTTGCGTCACAAAACTCATCTCGAGGTCTACCTGGGTAAACTCTGGCTGGCGATCACCGCGTGTGTCTTCATCACGGAAACAACGCGCAATCTGAAAGTAACGTTCAAAACCAGCTGTCATAAGAAGCTGCTTGTACTGCTGGGGTGACTGTGGGAGTGCATAAAACTTGCCTGGCTCCAATCGTGACGGCACGATATAGTCACGCGACCCTTCGGGTGTGGACTTGGTCATGTTGGGGGTCTCGATTTCAACAAAACCCTCCTTCGTATAAAAATCACGGATGAAATGTGTCGCACGATGCCGATTGCGCAGGTTCTGTTGCATCCGATCGCGACGGAGGTCGAGATAGCGATACTTGAGACGGATCTCTTCATTAATTTCTTTGCCGTCAGAGGAGACGTCAAATGCTGGCGTCGTAGCCTCATTGAGCACTGTGATTTCTAGTACCTCAATTTCTACCGTACCGTTTGGCTGGTCGGCATTGACCAATTTCTCTGGTCGCGCATTCACCTGTCCCATGACCGAGATCACCCACTCAGGGCGAAGCGTCTCAGCGACTGCCTTGGCCTCAGGGTGGTGTGGCAATACAATCATCTGAATCTTACCGCTCTTGTCGCGCAGATCGAGAAAGATCAGTTTGCCATGGTCGCGACGAATATCGACCCATCCTTGGAGGAGCACCTGCTCCCCCACATGCTCTTTGGCCTCACTCACCAGCATTCGTTTCATAATCGTACGTATCAGCTATTAGTCACTACTTGCCCTGGAAATAATCATTGACCGCGTAAGCCAGTTCACTCGGTGTAATTTCTGTTTTGAGAAAGGCCTTGGTCACGATACCAGCATCGGTGAGTACCCTGACGCTCTCATCCTCTAGCGACACCGAAGCTGAGAGGAGAAATATCGGGACATGCTTCCCTTCCTCTTCTTCTTTCAGTTTGGTAATGAATTCGCGCCCGTCCATATTGGGCATCATGACATCGGTGATGATGAGGTCAAACTGAGTTTCGAGAGCAGCCGCCAAGCCCTTGGCACCATCTTGTTCTGCGACCACCTCGTAACCTTCGCTCCGGAGACGTTTACTAAACATCTCGACAAATACTGGTTCATCTTCGATCAAAAGAAGTTTTTTGCCGAGACCGATTTTTTCTACCGATGGCGTCGTCTCTGCCGTGGCGTTCTTGTCCTGTTCCTTGAACTGGCGGAGAAAACGCTCAATCTCTGCCACCACTTCGGACGGTGAAAATTCGGTCTTGGAGATAAAGCCATTGGCGCCGAGGCCAAGTACTTGCTCACGATCCTCCTGACTACTCAAGTTACTAAACACGACTACTTTGAGATTGGCGTCGTACTCCTTGTTGTGACGGAGCTCGCGCAGGACCTCGGTTCCGCTCATTTCGGGAAGGACGAGGTCGAGGAGAACCAAGTCAAAATGCTGTTCTTTCACTTCTTTGAGTACTGCCTTACCAGAAGTGACATTCAAGAGTTCAAAACCGGACGTTTCCAGCTTTTTCTTGTAGATTTCAGCGATAAACGGATCGTCTTCAACCAGGAGGATTTTGGTCATAGCTCAAGATTTATATCAAAGTTACGATAACAGAAATGGGTCGAGGAATCAACTCGTGACAGACTTAGGGCGAGGTGGCTCTACCGGGAGCTTGATGATAAAGGTCGACCCCTTGCCAGAACCCTCGGACTCAACAGAGAGGAGCCCCCCATGGGCCTCGACAAAGTTCTTACCGACATAGAGACCAAGCCCTGTGCCAGATACATCGAGTTTCATCGTCTCAGAACTCCGAGTGAACTTTTCAAAGAGGCGCTTGCTGTCCTGTGGGTCTACCCCGATACCCGTATCCTGTACTCGTACCGCCACATATCGATCGTCGCCATCGACGGTCACGGTCACTCCACCCTCCTTGGTATACTTGAGAGCGTTGTCGATCAAGTTCGAGATCACCTCACGCATCTTGGTCGCATCGATCATGAGCTTGGGAAGAGATTTCTTGGGAAGCTTCATCTTGAGCGCGAGACCCTTGCTCTTGGCCATGATGCTAAACATATCGACGAGATCCGCCACCATCGGCTCAAGCTGGGTCGCCACGAGGTTGTACTGGACTCGGCCCGACTCGATACGCGAGATACTCAAGAGATCTTCGACGAGCTGTCCCATCCGATTGTTCACTACATAGACCTTGTTCAAGACATCCTGAAGCGTCGGAGTCACTTTACCATAGGAACCTTCAAGGACGAGTGAGATGTACCCACGGATAGCCGTGAGCGGGGTCCGGAGCTGGTGTGACGCTATCGAGATAAACTCGCTCTTGGCCGCATCGAGACGCTTCAACTCCTGGTTGGCCTCGGCCAACTCTTGGGTCAGCTCCTGGAGTTCCTCTTTACGTCTAACCTCTTCTTTCACCGAGCGGATCAAGATGATACCGAATAACGCTGCCAGAACAAAGGTGATAGCGACCAGGATGTAGCTCGTCATCTCTCGAATAAAGAAGAGCTGCGACCCAATGAGCGAGATAAGACCGAGTACCAAGGCTTGCGCGCCCAGCAATTTGAGGTTGAACGCCTGATATTTCACGATCAGGAACGTCAGAAAAGCGAGGAATACTGGCATCCCAAACAATCCGTACTGAAGAATCTTCCAGTTATTGGGATCATCGGGATTGATCACTGAAGCGATGCTCCCGGCAATATTGGCCCCAGAGAACGACAAGAGGAACAACATCGAACCCACGGCGAGATAGGCCACCTGACGACGCTCCGTGCCACTCGTCTTACAGATCTTCCATATGGTGTACCCCAAGAGGGTAGCGAGAAATACTCCCTCCAAAAAGTAAAAGTAGTTGATGAGACTCCCCTGTTGAGCTTCACAGAGCGTCGCGTTGAATCCAGTGATATTGTAATGAGTCGGGAGGAGCGCCAAGTACGGCAAAAAGAGGAGCGCGAATCCGGCCTTATAGCGCAGGAGCACATCTTTCTTTTCGAGAAACACATACACGAAATAGAGGGTGAAACAACTCACCATGTTTTCAAGGAGATTGATAATCGACCAAAAGAACATTGTCTTGCGACTATCAGGGCTACTCCAGAGAATCAGGTCAAAGAACGACCACAGTCCAAACAGAACGGTCACCAAAAAGAAGAGACGACTTGAACCATCTTTCCGATTCTTGATAAAGATAAAAAGACCCAGGAGCAAAGAAACAATAGCTGTCGGAATATGTGAATAGTACAGGATGACGTTACTCTCCAATATCGACCGCATGATTGTCTGACAGAATTCAGAATAAGTGACCAGATTGTAGTCCATACATGAAGTCTATTTAAGTTTTTATATGACCCGTCTGACCCATGCCCTTCATTATACCAGAAACAATGTCTTTATACTGTGCTGGATACTGTCGCCAATAGAGATCCTCTTCACTTTCTCCCGGCACCAATCGTACGACCAACGGCCGAACGCCAAACTCAGCGACTACTTCCTTGTAAGTCGGTAAAAAGATATCGGTGGTCAACTCGCTATAAAATCCACTCAAAAGGAAATTTTCAAAAAGTACCCCGTGACATATAAACAGAGAGAGGATGTAGCGATAGTACCGACTCGCATGTCCGCCATTTCTCGCATAGTACTCGGACATATCCATTCTGTTTTCTGGACCAAGTATCGAAGAAACGAGCTGGTGATGAAAATCCACGAATCCATCCCCTGTTAATGTTTTTACCTCTAAAATTTTTTTTCCATCAAAAAAATCAAAGTCTACAATTTTAATTGATGAGGTTTTCACACCGCCTTTTTTTCCTATGCCCTCATAAAAAAACATCTTCCCCAGATAGTACTTGTCCTCATTGATTGTCACGAACTTGTCCTCCAAATATTCCAGTCCGGCTGGTTCGATTCCGATATTTTCAACTTGCTTCAAGAAATTTAACAACTCAAAATTAGGACTCATGACATGCCTTGAAATCACCGCTCTCGGCGCTGACTTCATTATCGCCGGCAAATCGTCTCCCAACAAGGCCTCCATTCGTAATCGAAGCTCTTTATCGTTCCAGCGCTTCTGTATTTCTGCCTTTGCTTCGTCCAGTGAGAGATAGATAGCATCCAATTCAGCTCTGGCATTCGAGACTTCCTGTGACATAGACAATCACTCTTATTCCCCTGTATTACTCTCCATCTCCAACTCAGGCTCGGTGGTATCCATCGGTACTGCTTCGGGCTCTACCACCTCGATAGGCGCATTGAGGGCATTGTACTCCTCGGGATCGCTACACTCCGACCCATCCTCGAGACTGGCGTCGCAGAGAGTGATTGAGCAGTCCGCTTCGCCCTCTACACACTCGAGTGGTACGCAGCCCTCGTTTGCAGGATTACACAGTGGGATATTATTAGCATGACGCTCAATCAATTTGTAGTACGAAGTATCAGCCACCGGGTCTCCAGTACATTCTTCGACGGTCGCATCACAGTGATAGACAAAACATGCTTCTGTGGTTGGATCACACTCTATCTGAGCTTGAATCGGGTAATCCCTGAGCACAAAAAATTTGTAGTAGGAAGACGCAACCGATATGACCACAAGAAACATAAACAACACGAGAACTCCGCTAGATTTCGATATCATATAACTCTGATTAACTAATCAAGTATATTCCTACTGCAATGATACAGCAGGCGAGCACTTTTGTCTTGAATCCTACGAGCTGATCCTGATAAATTTGCCGAGACTTTTCTCTATTCATACCGAGAAACACCACGACCAGTAGCAAACTGAGGATCATAACAAACACTGGAGCCAAACTCCCGATTACGGCCACAAAGGAGACAGCTGGACTCAAGTCTATTGCTCGCTGCAGGGCAACAACGGCCAACAAGTTCAAGGCCTCAGCAATCACGAATACCGAAAAAAAGCTCTTGCTTATACCATATATATGCTTCATCCGTGCACCGATAGTCTTCGTGTCAAACAAAGCGATGAGGAGGCCTACGACCGTTGCTCCGGTAGAAAAGAGTAGGAAGCAACTCCAAAAATCATTGTTCGTCGCCTGAAAGGCCATCGTCTGAAATACCATGCTCAAAGAAAGAAAGACGAAGGACCCCGTCATAAGCGCAAAGACCCTCCCAAAACTTTTTTCCTTAATCTCACCGTGCAACGAGAACAGCATGGCCCCAACGAACGCGGTGGCGATACCGACGTAATGGACCAACGACAACTGTTCACCCACCAGAAACCATGCTAAAAATGGCACCAAAGGGACACTTAAATTGGCGAGGGCCTGCACCACCACCATGTCATTCGATACAAAGAGTGTCTTGAAGTAAAAATAGTATGAAAGAACCAGAAAAGCGCCACTCAAAAACGCAATTCCTGTCGCGGACCAACCTGGGAACACAAAAACTACCCACCCAAACAATGGCAAGAGCCACGGAAGAAGCTGAAAAAGTGAATTGATAATCACTCCATCCCATTCGTCCTCGTAAACACCGCTCACGAAGTAAATATCGATTATATTCACTATCGCCCAGAGGAACGGCGCCAAAAAAGCCACAAAAATCCAATGGCTCCAGAGATATTCCATACCAACATTCAGAAAGCGGATTATCTGGCTGTCCTCTACGCTACATTCTCTGGTGGATACTTCTGACCACGCTTGATGAAGTTCACCTCGGTGTCCTTGAGCTCAAACTGCTTCACGAAGTAATTGACGATATGATCCTGAGACAGGCCGTTCTTGCAGGTATAGACATCGATGCTGACAAAGCCACGGGCAGGAAAGGTATGGATACTGATGTGACTCTCGGCGATCACAGTGAAGCCACTCCAGCCTCCTGGGTCTTTCTTGTCATTGCCGGCAGCAAAGTAGACCTCTGGTCCGGCCAGGATATGCATATCGAGCATGTCCGGCAAATCCTTGAGACAATGGAGGACGAGCTCCTTGTTGTTCAGCTTTTCAAAATTCCCTCCGTAGCCATCGAGGGTCAAGTGTTCTCCGAAATGCGACATAGATACCAAAAAATGGCGAATTAATTTCGTCTTTGCACCAAAATTGTACCACAAAATCGCCCCCGAACCAAGAAAAAGGGCTCCTCTATTTCTAGAGGAGCCCGCATCGTTCGGTCATTGCCGCCGTTCAGCAGTCGCCTGTCCAAGTGCAGACCTTGGCCATCTTGATGATGTTGGTCGTGCCACTGCAGGTCGTCACTTCCATGAGCACCTTGAAGTTGTTCTTGGCTGCCATGAGAAGGGAAACCTGAAGTTGGTTGTAGTTGATCTTGCCGACCTGGAGCACGTAGAGCGGTGAGCCACACATGCCATACACCCAGTTGCTGTTGGTCTGGTCAAGGAGGTAGAAGGTGTAGTCACCGTTTTCCTGAACCCACCAGTTTCTGGCATAGCCACCGTAAGAAGTGGCCTGAGCCGGAATGGATGAGGCCAACAATATGGCGGCGAAGAGAGAGGCGAGGATGCGCTTCATGATGTCAGTACCTTCAATGGTTGCCGTCATTGGTTCGTCATGTGGATGAACGAAGCAACGCAATTGGTCGGACCGGAGACCTCAACCTTCGTCTTGGCGAGCATCATTCCGAGCAGTCCAACATAGATGGCCTGGACGTTCTTCTTCGGATCGGTCGAACCACCGGCCGTACCGTAGTAGTAGACCCAGGAACCAGCGGCGCAGGAGCCGTAGGCAGCGTCGAGCTTGAAGAGCACCATGTCCGGCATGTAGGAGGGCTCGATGTTCACCACCTTGGCAGTGACGGACTGAGCCGAGGCCAGACCGGTGATGCAGATCAGCGCCGTTGCCAGAGCGATGCGAGAGATCAGAGATTGTTTCATGGAGAGACTCCTTCAGTCGTTGAGAAGCAGGTTGAGGATGGGGATGAGCCAGGAGAAATCGACTTGGAAAGTTTGAATCTCCGTCCAGTTGTCTCCTTCGTTGGCTTCATAGGCCTCGTCTTGGGCATCGATCTTAGCCTTGAACGAAACTTCACTGACGCCTGGCGGGATGGTGTAGGTGATGCTTTCGGTGTGGGTCGCACCACTCGGCAGGTTCACTGCCTGGATGTACTCACGTTTGAGGAATACCCAGTCCCCGGTGTCTTGACGCACGTAGATATCAACTTCGATGCGGCTTTTCCCAGGACGCATATGGGTACTCGTGTTGCCATCCTTGGCCTTGACCTGGACTTTCACGGTCACCACCTGTCCGGTAGTCACCTTCGAAACATCAGGAGTTAGCTGGACTCCAGCAGCATCCCATGTTCCGAAGCTGTTAACCTTGAGGTTGAAGGTGTCGGAACCGCCACCAAGACCATCAGCTTTCATGCCTGATGATGCAACCATCTGACCACCCCACAAAGCAGTGCAGTTATCCGTGGTTGAGTGGGCAACGCAATATGCGTGGTCTTTGTCTATATGCAAGAAAGCATCAGGAAAACCAGATGGAAATGAACCATCAGCGTTTCGACAAAGTGTCCGTCGGTTGAACTCGTACGCCGGGGACCAATTGTATTCAGTCAGTGTCACACAGCCGACACCGATGTTCCCCGGGCCTGGCGTGGCACTCTCTACAACAGCGACATGGCCATATTTCCCTGTTGTGCTATTCCACCGATCCCACCAGGCCACATCACCAGGAAACGCAGCGTTGTAACTCGCAGTATCCCAAGTGAAGTTATCCTGAGCACCAGTGACTCCGATACCGGCGAAGATAGCCGCATCTCGCCAATAGCGAGCGTTACTCCAACGAGTACGAGTACCCTGGGGCATGTAGTACCCCAAATTCTGAAAACTCCTAACGAGTCCAGCTGGTGCCCCGTTGTTGTAATAACGAGCCGTAAAGAGCGCCGAGAGTTTGCTTGAAACATACGAGGTGCACTGGCAACGAACAAAGTCGCGCGAATCACTCGTAAATGGATCGGTGGCATAAGCCGGACCATTCGCCGGACATTCTGTAGCATGTTCATAACTGTCGTATGGACTTTCAACAGCTCTCACTGCTGAAGTAATCCAAACGATCATGAGACAAATCATTAGTCGCAACACGGCTAATTCCTTTCATGGTTAATAGATTGTAAACGAGCACAACAAAACCGCTTTCAATAAATAAACGGTCAGAAATTACTTTGCAAGCTTACTGCCCAACAAAACAATTTCTTTTCCGTTTGTTTTGTCCCCCAAGAAACACTTTACTAGCCCTCTGGTATGGATTCAACGGTTTTATTTTTAATAGAATCCCATACACTCTGAGCACCGGAACCAGGATATGTATATTTCACCGCCAATTCAGCGTCCAGATTTTTTTCTTTACCCCACCAACATGCATCAGCACGATCAGTACTCAACGCCACAAAGAAGCCAGGTAATTGTGCAATCATTCCATAATCACTCAACGATGCAAAGAATCTATCCCCTCTTGAGCTGAGATTATTTCGGTCGGCTTCCTCAATCGTCCCATTAACTCTATAGAGATAGCCAAAATCAGCGCTCATTACGTTACACTGCGGAGCTGCTGCCATAACTGATTTTTTTTGGAAACTAACCGCGTCACCATAGGTAGCATCAATACCGTACACCAAATCCTCAGCAAATCCCCTATTCAGTCTCATCCGCACGCCAAGCTCCGGAATATTGTACCAGACTTCATCACTCCCTTGGATAGCCTCGATATGTTGCGGATACTTTTCTGCAGGAGTAGGCTCCGCCTGCTCTTCCTCAATTTGCTTAACCTCAGAAATCTGCATGCTCTGCTTTTTCTGCCACACAAAAACCACTCCTCCAATAAGAAGCAAGGCTAGCACCGCTAAAATAGGGGGTTTTTTCTGCATAGATATGAGATTGCTGATTGCCCTGACTGTACAATGAAATATACGCTCTGTCAAGCAAAAAACAATCGATCTGAATTCATTTCTGAACTCCTCAATTGTGAAGGGACGAAAGTGGATTCAAAAAGTGGTACGCATTAATTAATCTGCTGCATGATTCCGAGCGCTAAAAATAGTATCAAACAAACAATCGGTGGAGCCAATACCAAAAACAACCTGGCTCTTTTTAATACATCAATCTGCCCTACAAAATGATGAATTAGTAAAACATTCAACATGAAAGTCAGAGCAAACCTATACATAGGGTCTAAAAATGATACGGTATAGAAAAAAATACCTACGGAGATGAGCAATGAAAAAACGAACAAGGCTATAAACCACCCAATGGTTTTGACGAGTTGGAGAAGCTGAATAGGTAACATAATGTAAAAAATTTATTATACTAAATGAATATCTGTGAATAGCTGAAAGGTACTATCACTGATAGTTTCGATCCTGACTCCTGGTTGTGAAGGAACGAAAGTGGATTCAGAATGAATCCGTCTCAGACACCTCCATAGCTATGAAAATGTCATTTTTCGAATCCAGACCAAACCTACTCTGTAATTTTAAAAAAATTAAAAAATGATTCCACAATTTTGACATCCTCTTTAGAACTAGTGCTACGATCTGAGACACTTCCAAAGATCTGCCAAATTAAATCATTCTTTTCAAAAATAAGCCGCTTGTCTATACCTGTTTCTCCATGTTTACAGCCAGTTTTCCAGCATAGAAGGTACATCGGCTGTCCGTTCAAAATGACTTGGGATTGCTCCTCCCAAGAATAATCTTTCTGAATTATATTATTTACAGAATTAAATTTTGAAGACTCAACAGTAATTCCAGTTATATAACCTCCGGCTTTAGATTCTCTTGTACCAAAACTAAATCCGATTGAGTAATTTTTATTGTTTAAAATATCCCTCTTTGGCAACTGTCCATCGGTAGGTAAGAAAGAACCCGTGGAACTCTGAATATCCATCTCCCAAATGCTGGGATACCTCACTTCAAACCCAAACTCCTCATTCCGATATGTTTTCCAATCAGATGTGTCCACGTTATTCGTATCCGTATTTTCAACTATTTTCACTTCTTCTTTCAAACTTTTCTCAGACACTTTCTGATTCATTTTCTTGCTCCATACCAAAACTCCCCCAGCAACGATAATGAGTACA
>CAYUIR010000011.1:0-25239 GCA_964444815.1 uncultured Bdellovibrionales bacterium
GATCTGCAGACCGCTTATGATGCTGATGCCGATGGATCAAATGTCACTATTTCTCTCACTGCGGCTGACGATGGACTCATTTTTACCAATCCAAGCTCAAGCGGTAATAATCTCTCGACGTTCTTACTTCAGCTCGACCAGGCCAACACCACCGCCAACATGCTGGCTCTCGATATCGTCCAGTCGTCCAATGCCTCGAATGCCGTCAACCTCACAGCCAACTCGATTGACGGTGAGACTGGCCTCGCTATCACGACCAATGGTCTGACGAGCGGCAGTGGCATATCGATTGCTTCTTCATCCACGACCATGTCGGGCAACCTGGCTCAAGTGACTATGTCTGGATCGAACGCAGCGAATACGGGTAATGTGCTCGCGGTATCGAATACCGGGACTGCGAGCGCCAATACAGCTCTCTTTGTTGATCACCGAGCGACCGGCACCGGTAACCTGGCGATGCGGGTTGATGATGAGTCAGGCGATACAACCCCATTTATCATTGATGGTGAAGGCCGAGTGGGGATTGGAACGACAGCGATCAGTGCTAATGCTGCTACGGAGCGGCTGCTTCAGATTGGATCCGAGACGAATCGTGGTAGTATGGCAGCCTATGGCGATGTGGTCAGTGTCGGCCTCGATCGACACACAGCCCTCACTGGCATTACCGATACCTTTGTCTATGACACGACCGGAGACAGTGATGGGGGTCGCTGGGTCGACTGGGCGACGACGGACAATCTGTCCTGGTATACAGAGTCACTCGATGATGGACCAGACGATCCGTGCGATATCTCAAGCGATGATCGTTGTTATAAAAAATCGTTCCCCCGCAAAGCTATCCTCGTCGTGACGACCTCGGCTCTCTATATCTTCGATGCGGCGACGAACGATATGTGGATGAAGTTCAGTCAGAATGCATCTGGTTACGCCCTTGGTGTTGATACCAACAATGATCCATCGAGTGTGACAGCTTTGAATGGAGTCATCTATGTTGGTCTCCGCGGTACCGCGACGACTAGTCTCTACGCGATCGATTTCGTCAATGATCGGATATGGAATTATGACGGTACCGATCGGTCCGGAGCGGACACTGGCATCAGTGGACGCAATGCGGCCGTGACTTACAATGTCGATAATAATACCAAGCTTGACCTGGCCGTCACGGGCACCGCTGCCAACTGGCAGAATGTCAATGATGTCTATGCGGCGGTCATCACCCATAGTATCTCGGCGGCAGCAATCGGCGGAACGACCAATACCACCCCCGGAAACGGAAAGGTTTTTGTGGCCTTGGCTACTGACGCTGGTGTTACGGTAATCAATCTTACCGCCGGGACGCTGAATCAGTATTCCGATGTGACAGACGATGACTATACAGCAGTCGTTATTTCGAGAAGGGGCTATCTCTATGCTCTCAATACGACTCAGGATCAGCTCGAGCGGTGGGATACGATGGATACCGACAAGGCGAGTGAGGTGAACGGCACCTATACAAGGAAGTGGGACGAAACGATCGGTACTGGTCCAGCGCTTGCTTCCTCGGCCTTCAACATCGTCTTTCCCGGGCCGGATAACCTAGAAATCGCCGAGCGTGCCTCGCTGACGCTCGACAGCGAAGACGTTATTTATGTTGGCCACAGTCTCGGTCTGGCTGAGCTCCATGACCATACGACGCAGGCTTTTGGTTGGGTCAAGTATTTCAACTCGACTCGTCAGACACCGATGATGCCGGTCGCTGGTATCAACGATATGGTGCTTCCGATGGATGATACATCCGGTACCCAGGCACAAGATCTCGCTATTGCCAATACAGATATGGCCATCAAAGGCACACCGACGCTCGGGGTGAACGGCGTCGCGGGGAAGGCGATCAATTTTGATAACACCGATGACTACCTCTGCTCCGATGCTGACCAGAATAATACCTGTGACGTCGACACAGCGTTCAATATGTCGACCGTCGGCTGGACCTTCAGTATTTGGTTCCAGCATTCGACAACCGCACCAGCATCAGGTGTAGATATGATCTTTGAAAAATGTGTCACAGCAGCACCAGCACAGGCAACCGGCTGTGTGGCCGCCTATATGACTACTACTGGTACGGTTGTAGTAGCCAATGACGATGATGCTACTTGGACTCAAGGGTCATCTTACGATCTGACCGCGACCTCTACCTATACCTATAACGATAATCAATGGCATCATTTGGTAATATCTCGTACCAATGCTAATGATGTTGATTCGTGGATCGACGGTAATGGTATGAACCTATCGAATGCAACGGGGAACACTATAACGATAGATGGTAGTCAAATAGTTACTATTGGTGCATCGTGTAGTACCACGACTGGTGCCAACTGCGCTGCAGCCAACGCACTCAATTTTTGGGATGGACAGCTCGATGATGCTCAGTTCATAGTCGGTACGACCACTCAGGCTACTCTTTCTGCTCTTCAAGTGCGCCGCCTCTACAATGTAGAGCGTCCTCGAGTGAGCAAAAAGACGATTACAGTGACGGATGCGACATCAGCGACCTCTACCTCGCTTACGGATACGGGTGAGTCATGGAATGTAAACGAATTCGCTGGTCTCATCGTCGAGATTACTGGGAGTAGTGATACCGATTGTGTCGGCATTACTCGTCGAATCACCGGGAATACCGCGACAGCGATGACATTTACTCCGGCTGTCCCCGGAGCCTGTACGCTCGATACGAGTGCTGACTTCCAGGTAGATCCGGAGGCACTCTATGGTGGGACAGATTCTGTGGCGGGTATCGGCATTACGGCCGAGTCACCGCTCGGCGAGGCGCGGCAAATGTGTATCGGGACCAATAGCGGGAGCGATACCGGTGGTGTGACCTGCTATAACCATCAGGCAGGCCCAAGCATCGTCGCCGATGTCTATCATAGCCAAGCGAGTCAGGTGGATGATACCGGAACGGATTGGACGGGATCGAATTACGATGAAATGGTCGCTATCGATCTCTCGACCCGGACGCTTCTCATGGCTTCAGAGGCACACTTCACGAGCATCACCGAAACCGTTCGTCTCGGACAAGGTCTCGACTACTTGGCCAATCAGCTGTACATGATCCGTACGGAAATTATCCAGGATGGTGTTACGGCTGTCGGAAGTACGGCCACGGAAGTAGGCTTTACCGGCGGGGCGGACTTGGCAGAAAACTATTATTCCGATACTCCGCTTGAGGCAGGGACGGTGGTAGCACTCGATGCGACGCAACCAGCCTATGTCGCACAAACAACGGGGGCGTATCAGCGTGATATGCTCGGCGTGGTAGCGACGAGTCCCGGTATCGTGCTTGGTGATCCGAGTACCAACGGCTATCCCGTTGCGCTCGTTGGTCGCGTACCGGTCAAAGTGACCAATGAGAATGGCCCGATTTACGCTGGCGACCGCCTGACTTCGGCCAGTAGGGCAGGATACGCCATGCGGGCTTATCAGTCGGGACGTGTTCTTGGCGAAGTACTTTCTGATGCCGTCGATTGGGCGGTTTGTGACGGCGAAGATCCCCTCAACCGTGATGCGCTTCTTTGTACCACGGTCTTGGTTTTCGTCAATTTGACCGACTATACCGGGCAGAGTGTTGAGCTGGCTATGGCCAGTCGGGATACCGTGTCTGGTGCTGATGGATTGTCAGGGAGTGCCACTCTTGATGGTGCGGAACAAGGACTCGGTTCTGAGACGGAAAGTATTCGTCTTGCTACGAGTATGCCGACGAAGCAAGAGCACATCCTCGCGTTTTTGAAAGAATTGCATGCCAAGCAGGTAGCGAGCGCTCGTGCCTCATCCGAAGTATTTACCGGTCGGGTTTCGGCTTCGACCGAGGTGATTACCCCAGCACTTTATGCCGACCAGATCTTTGCCAAGAGTATCAAGGCTGATTCGATTGAAGGACTCTCGATTTGGACCAATCAGATTGCCAGTCTGGAGCAGAAGTATGCGGGTCTTCAAGCAACCAACGAAGGACAATCTAGTACCGATGGCGCTGTCCCTGTGCCGAATGCGTTGACGAATCTCGAGCAATTCACCGTAGGATCGTTTCGTGTCACCCTCGATGCGTCCATTCTCGGAAAACTGGCCCTGGCTGGCGGTGTGACAGTAGGGGGTGAGGCGCAGTTTGGGGGAGAAACTACTTTTGCCAAGCTCACGAGTTTCTTTGGAAAAACCCTGTTTAAGGGAGTTGTTTCGTTTGAACAGTCACCGCTTTTTGGTGGTGATACGGCTGGTTTTGCTACGATTGAGGAGGGGGCGAGAAAGGTTCGGGTCACATTTGAGACACCGTATGAGAATCAACCTATTGTCACGGCAACGCTCACCAATGATGCTTCACCGCTTCTGCCCGAGGCTGACGAGTCTTTGAAGCAGGACATCGAAGTATTGGAAAAGGAGTATCTGGATTCGGTATTCGACAAAGATATTCGATACCTGGTGACGGAGAAATCTCCTCGTGGATTTACGATTGTCTTGGCCGAAAAGGCGCCCCGGGATCTCCAATTTTCTTGGGTAGCCCTCTCGGTTGATAAAGCCAAGTCATTCAACTCGGAAAAGGAGAAAGTGGAAGAGGTAACTCCCACAGACCCAATCCCTGCGCCACAGCCGGTACCAGATGTGCCAGTTGATTCGACCACTCTCCCTCTCCCGGAAACAGCGACATCAGAAACAAAACCAGTCCCCGCACTTGTCTCGCCTGAAGCAACGACTCCTTAGAGGGGTCGTTTTTTCTTTACGAAACGAGAGGGAGATATGATAGAATGAGAGGCATGAATACCAAGACTATCCTCGCTTTTCTAGGTGTTTTTTTGGTCGGCGTCGTCGCTGGATTTTTTGGTGCTTCCTGGAAAAGTGAATACTTAGTTCCTCGAGATATGGCTTCTCAGCAGGTGCGTCAGGATGGGGGGTATGAGTATATCAACCCACTGCTTGAGTGTGAAGTGGCCGATGGTATGCTTGATGCACGAAAAGAAAACTTTCACGATGAGTTGGAGGAGTTTGTCGCCAAAATTCGTCAGGAAAACAAGGTATCGGAAGTCGCGTTCTATTTTCGAGATCTGAACAACGGGCCGGCGTTTGGGCTGAACTTGGACAGCGGATTCTTCCCAGCCTCTCTCCTGAAAGTACCTGTTTTGATGGCATACTATCACTTGTCTGAAACCAATCCGAATCTTTTGCAAGCCGAAGTTCGATTCGAGAAAGTGATGGAATTTGGTATCGATCAGACAATTGTTCCGCGTGAATCGCTCACGGTCGGTGAAGTGTATCGGGTAGACGAGCTACTCCGTCGTATGATTGTGTATTCTGATAACCAAGCGCTTTTTCTCTTGACGAGTAGGCTTCCGCTCACTGAAATGAAGAGTCTGTTTGCCATGCTTGGGGCTGATACGAGAGTGCTCAGCGATCCTGAAGCTAAGCTCTCAGTCAAAGAATATGCCAGCTTCTTTCGGATTCTTTTCAATAGCTCTTTTCTATCTCGTGAGAACTCCGAAAAAGCTCTCGCTTTGCTTGCTACGACGGACTACCGTGATGCGCTACCAGCAGGGGTGCCTGATACCATCAAGGTGTCGCATAAATTTGGCGAAGCAGGAACGGGCTCAGTGGAGCGTCAATTGCACGACTGTGGCATTGTGTATTTTCCTGGACACCCATATCTCGCTTGTATCATGACTCGGGGAGAAAACACCGAAACATTGAAAGAGGTTATTGCGCAAATTTCTCGCTTCATCTACCAAAAGATTGATGATCAGTACTAAGCACTTTTTTTTCTGCTTGGACGGGTGTATACTAGAGGGGAACTTGGTTATATTTTTTGTTTATGCCACCACGTGTAACGCGGACTACTCGTCTCAAACCTCAAGAATCAGGTGATGTACCGGTCGCTTCAGTGCCACGACCGAAGTCCCTGTGGCCGGTGGTACTGGTTCTCGGGACGCTTCTGTGTTTGGCGTTGGCAGTAGCAGGGTATTTCTACTACCAGTATCGTCATTCTGCGCAGATAGCTGATGCCAAGGAGATTGCCGATTTGTCTCAAGAAATCGGTCAGTTTATGATCTTGCCTGAGGGTGAGACGCCGACTCTCGCCACGGTCACTGATCGTGAAAAGCTCGCTGAGCAGCCATTCTTCCAAAAGGCTGAAAATGGCGATAAGGTCCTTATCTATAGCCAGACGGGTCGAGCTATCCTGTATCGGCCCAGCCAGAAGAAGATTGTAGACGTGACCACTGTCAATATCAATACGCCAGGGGTGACCCAGCCAACTGAATCAGTACCCGCACCGGCACCAGCACCAGAAGCTGCCGTCGAGGCACCACTCATTGCCAGGGTTGCTCTCTACAATGGCTCGAAGACAGTCGGTATCACCAATACGTTGGAGAAACAACTGACGAGCGCCTTCCCGAATATCGCGGTTGTGACCAAGGATACGGCTCAAAAAAGCGACTATACTCAGACTATTGTAGTCGATGTTACGGGGAAGAGCGTTGAGCTTGCTACCAAAATGGCTGAGAATCTCGGAGGTATCGTGGCTGGACTCCCCAATGGTGAAACAGCCCCATCGGATGCGGACCTCCTTATCATTGTGGGACAAAAATAGTCCGTTAGACCCACACTTTCTCCGGGCGAGTCCCGGAGATTTGCTTTTTAGGGCCATTTGGCGCTACCGTATGAGTATGAGTAGTACGACCGAAGAAATCAAAGCCAGGATCAATATTGTTGAATTGGTCGGCACCTATGTCCGGTTGGAGAAATCCGGCGCCCACTACAAGGCCTGTTGCCCGTTTCATCAGGAACGTTCGCCATCTTTCATGGTGAATGAAGAGCGGAACATGTGGCACTGTTTTGGCTGCGGCAAAGGAGGGGACGCCTTTGCTTTTGTCATGGAGATTGAGGGACTCGACTTTCGAGAGGCACTCACCATGCTCGCTGAAAAGGCCGGTGTTGAACTCCCTAAGTACCAAGCAAGCGAACCAGGGCAAAAGGAGAACAAAGATCGCCTTTTTACCCTCCTTGAGCTTGCCACCAAGTTCTACGAGAAACAGCTCTGGGATGGCGTCGGCAAGGACCAGATTCTCACCTATCTCCGGGGGCGGGGACTCACGGATGAGAGTATTCGGACATTTCGCCTCGGCTACGCACCAGACGGCTGGCGACACCAGATAGAATTTTTTACCGGCAAAGGCTTTACGCTCGCTGAGATGGAGCAGGCAGGTTTGATTATTAAAAAATCTTCTGAGTCTCAGTCTAATGACTACCAACTAAAAGCCAATAGCTCAAGTCATTATGACCGATTTCGCGACCGGATTATGTTCCCCATCTTCGATATCTTTGGGCACGTCATTGGCTATTCGGCTCGGGTGGCGCCAGGAGGGGATGAGTCACAGGCCAAGTACATCAATACGCCCGAGACCCCGATCTATCACAAGAGTCGGGCCCTCTATGGCCTCTTTCAGGCCAAGCAAGCCATGAAGCAAGCAGGGATAACGATAGTAGTGGAGGGGAATATGGACGTCATCGCCATGCACCAGGCTGGCCTCGCCCACACGGTTGCTGTTTCTGGGACAGCGCTCACTGATGAGCAGTTGAATCTCATGAAGCGTTACGGGAACGAAGTACGCCTCTTCTTTGATATGGACGGTGCCGGACAGAAGGCAGCAAGGAAGAGTGCCGAGCTCGCTCTCGAAAAGGAGCTCCGAGTCAGTATGGTGGCGCTCCCATTTGGTAAGGACGCGGCCGATATGGGCCGGGACAATGTCGAGACGTTACGCCAGGTAGTAGCTGAGGCGATACCAGCTCAGGAATATTTCCTCCGGACAAGTGTCGGGAAATACGATACCGCGACGGCCAATGGCAAGCGCCAGGTAGTGGATGAGTATGTTGCCCTCCTCCGAGTCATCCGGAACCCGATCGAGCGTGCCGAAGCCGTAAAGGCCCTCGCCCGAGCCATCGACATGGACGAGCGCCTCATCACGGGCATGGTCAATCAGCTTTTTCTCGAGCAGGTACGTCGTGATGGGCCGGCGATACCTCGTCCGCCCGAGGATCCCTTTCGTGATCAGCACACCTTTGGCAAACGCTCGGAGCTCCTCAGGGAAGAGATTATCGCCCTCATGTATACTGAGCCCGCGGTCTGTCGCACGCTCCTCGGTCGGTTGGCTGACAATGAAGTGCGGACTTTTTTTGAAGCCCATCCACTCTACTTCTTTTTGGTCCAGTCTGGTGGGACTCGTGATCCGCTCTCGCTTATCGAAGACAAAGAGCGCAAGGCCGAAGCGACGCGCCTGTCGTTTCGGGTCCTCGAGTCACCCGAGGTCTCAGGGATAGCAGGGGAAGAGCGTCTTACCAAATTGACCGAGATGGCCGAGCGCTATCTCTTGGACCTCCACACCGAAGTGACGAAGCGAGAAAAGCTCCTCTATCTCGAAAAAGCACTGGCCGAGGCTCGAGCGAGCAAGGACAAGGTGCTTGAGCAAAAACTTCTCGCCGAATTTGTAGCGATATCAGGAAAGGCGTAGGGCTTCCCTCGTGAGACAAGATTTGCTATGATACAATACCTCTAGAAGAAGCGCTCTCAATACAGATGAGCCAAGAGGAATTCCTAATGTTTTTAACCCGCCCACTATGGCAACCAAGAAAGCGAAGAAAGTGCTGAAGAAGGCAAAAAAGGTGGTCAAAAAGAAGGTCGTGAAGAAGGCTAAGAAACCCGCGCACAAAAAATCTGCCACCAAAGTAAAGAAAACTATGAAAAAGGCAACCAAGAAAGTTGCCAAAAAGGCCCCGGCCAAATCAAAGAAGAAAGTCGCTAAAAAGAAGGTCACCAAAAAGGCCCCGGCCAAATCAAAGAAGAAGGTTGCCAAGAAGTCAGCGAGCAAAGAAGCCAAGGCTGAAACCAAGCAAAACGCTTTTGATGAACTCTTGTTTCGGGGCAAGCAGCGTGGCTTTGTGACGGAAGATGAGATCATTCACATCCTCCCGGATGTCGAACAAGACCTCGAAGGCCTCGAGACGCTCTATGAGCGTCTGGAGACTTCTGGCGTCCGTGTGGTCGGGTCCGAAGAAATGCTTAAGCTCGAGACTGACAAGGTAGGGGAAGAGTTTGGCAAGAAAAAAGGCAAAGCCAAAAAGGAATCCGCTCCAGCCAAGCCTAAGGAGAAGATGATGGATATGGGCGACGAGGCCGATGGGACATCAGACTTGGTCCAGATGTATTTGAAGGAAATTGGTCGAGTCTCGCTCCTCTCTGGTGAAGAAGAAGTGCGTCTCGCCAAAGCTATCGAGAAGAATGACTTGAATGCCAAGCAGCGTCTGACCGAGGCCAACCTCCGTCTTGTGGTGTCTATCGCCAAGAAGTACGTTGGTCGCTCGCACAACCTCTCACTCCTCGACCTTATCCAGGAGGGGAATATCGGCCTTTTCCGAGCCGTGGAGAAGTTTGACTACCGAAAGGGGTTCAAGTTTTCGACCTATGCCACCTGGTGGATTCGCCAGGCCATCACTCGAGCCCTCGCTGACCAGTCCCGCACCATCCGTATCCCGGTTCACATGGTAGAGACCATCAACAAGTATGCTCAGGTAACCCGTCGCCTCGTGCAGGAGCTCGGTCGTGAGCCTCTCGCCGAAGAGATCGCGGCTGAAATGAACCTCGAAGTTGAGAAGATTCGCCACATCCAAAAGATTTCTCAGGAGACTGTCTCGCTCGAGACCTCGGTCGGAGACAACGAGGATGATAGCGTCCTTGGTGATTTTATCGAAGATACCGAGACTGTCATGCCTCACCAGGCCGCGTCTCGCAAGCTCTTGAAATCCCATATCTCTGATATTTTGAGCGAGCTCACTCCACGTGAACAAAAGATCCTCCGCATCCGCTTTGGACTCGAAGACGGCGTCACGCATACTCTCGAAGAAGTCGGACAGGAGTTCGGCGTCACCCGTGAGCGTATCCGTCAGATTGAGGCCAAGGCACTGGAGAAAATCCGTGAGCACGAACACCTCCGCAAGCTCAAGGACTACTAATTGACGGCTGTATTCAAAATGCGGTATTCTGAATCCCTCACCCTTCCAGGTGGGGGAGTTTTCTTTCCAACAAAGTGAGGAATGAATGATTATTCGTTATTGGAGGGTCTTTGGTTGCCTTGAGCAGTCGGCGGTTTGGGAGGCACTTACTGCCCTGGAACTGCGGGTTGACCCAGATTTCTTGAGCACCGGGCTGGTCGTTGGAGTTCGGATTGATCGGCAAGATTGCGAGCGGGCAGTTCGCGTTATCACGCTGGCGGAACAGGCAGGGTTCGTGACGATCCACCAATTCATGGTGAGACGCATGACCCGACTCATTTCAATCGTGGCAGATGTGGGTGATGCGCGCCTACTCTCGCTGATTGAGGGTTGCCTCGTGCAACGATCGTTTCAATCAGGTTGGCCAGTGGAAACCCCGGACGAACTGGGAGATGTCCGTACGTTGGCACCCTTTGAGCTGGTAGCCCCCGGTAGGGAATCGTACCTGGCGGGGGGCATCACACCTCCTTCAGGTATACAACCGCATGGCTACACAGCGCGAGGAACGAACTATCCCTCTCAGATGTGACATGGCTATGCATCGCTACCCTGATGCGACAGCTCTCGGCCTCGATCCGTGCTATCCTTGTCCGAGACCAATACCGACTGAGATCATCCGCGACTTGGTGGTGATCTATCCGGACTACTGGTCCCTCGAGAAGCGGGTACGCACGGGTCAGCTGGTGCTCCATCGGGCGATTGCTTCACGGGTTCTCCGAGGGTTTAGTCGGCTCTGTGCGGCGCACTTCCCTATTTATTCCATGGTGCCCATCGTGGCCTATGGTTGGGATGACCTTCGGTCGATGGAGGCCAACAATTCGAGCGGATGGAACTACCGCACCATTGCTGGTTCAGTACCACCTCGACCCTCGCTTCACGCCTATGGTTTGGCCTTTGATCTGAACCCTCTATGGAATCCTTGCTGTTCCGAGGGCCTTTGGACTCCCGATGCGCCATATGTTCCCGATGCGCTAGGTAGTCTCCCGCAAGACTCCTGGATAGTCCGGATGTTCGAGGACATGGGCTTTACTTGGGGTGGACGGTGGCGGGAGCCCTTTGACCCCCAGCATTTCCAGATGCGTCTGGACCAAATCTAGCAGAGGCTTACCGGCCACGCCCGGCAAGCCTTTTTTCTTTTGTTTGAGCCGAGCCTTGCCAGAACCGCTAATTTTGCTATAATCAACCTGTTCCTTTTTGGATGATGCTACATTCCGGCGTAGCTCAGCGGTAGAGCAGGTGACTGTTAATCACTTGGTCATAGGTTCGAATCCTATCGCCGGAGCATAAATGAAAAAATCCTTCTTTTGAGGGATTTTTTCGTTTCTATTCTCCTCCGGCGATAGGATTCGAACGGGAAGGGGTCGGGAAACGGGAGTTTCCCGTTTGGGGTGACCGAGTCTTCGAGGGCTAGAGGGTGGAAGCCCTATAGAGCGCATCCGCCAGCTGGCGGAGAGCAGTGAGTGTTCCTATCGCCGGAGCAATGAGTTAGTGCTGATGCAAAGAAACGGGTTCGTCGACTGGCGGAAGCCCGTTTTTTTGTTCCCTTTATAGCGGAAGGAATCTGATATACTGTAGCAGGACCAATAACATCATAAATATATGCCAGGACACATACTGCTTATTGGTGGAGGTGAGATTAGCAAGGGAGAGACAAAAATTATAGATGACAAGTTAAAATCACTGGTCCCTCCTGCCTCGAAACTCCTTTTTTTCCCAACGGCTGCTGGAGACAGCGAAGGGTATATTCAGACGATAGCGCAGGTGTTCGGCGATACGTTTGAAGTTGTTTCTGTCACCGAGGCTCAGGGCAGGGAGTATGCTGTAAAGCAGCTCCAAACGGCTCAGGCGGTGTATCTCGGAGGCGGTCGCACCGAACTCTTACTTAATTTATTTGAAAAATGGGAGTTGACTGCCAGCCTGAAGGAGCTTCTCAATAGAGGTGGAGTCGTTTCTGGTATCAGCGCGGGTGCTCAGGCTCTTTCGGCTGCATACACCGACTTTGATGAAAAAGGATTTATGGAAACCAAGACGGGATGGAATTTTTCGGACGTCTATTGTATTGTCCATGCTAAAGAGGAGCAGATCGTTAAGGCTTTTGACGCGTATCAGAAGAGCGGTACGCAAGTAGATATTCCTTTTGTGGCGATTGGCGAGCGGGCCGCGTGGCATATCCATGCTGAAGGAGCAGAAAAAATCGGCGAAGGACCGGTGTGGTTTGCTTCTGAGTGCGTGATTGACAATGGGGTAAAAGCGTTATAGTCTGTATAATTTCGTTTATAGCGGAAGGAATCTGATATACTGTAGCTGAATCAATAACAACATGAATATATGGCGACGCTCAACCCGTGGATCAACTTCAATGGCAATGCCGAAGAGGCATTTACGTTTTATAAATCGGTGTTTGGTGGGGAGTTTGCGAAGGTAGTGCGCTTCAAGGATATTGCGAGTGAAGAATTCCCCGTGGCAGAAAAAGAAGAAAATAAAATAATGTACATTGCTTTGCCTATTAGCGAGAGTACGGTACTGGTAGCCAATGATGTGCCCGAGGTTTTGGGACGTGTCAACGAACGCGAAAATCGAAGTAAAATTTTGGTCAGGGTAGAAAGTAAAGTTGAGGCTGACCGAGTATTCTCTGGCCTGTCGGCAGGTGGAGAAGTAGAGGGATCCATGGGAGACGGTCCGTGGGGATCATACGCGGGCATGTTTCGGGATAAATACGGTATCGAGTGGATTATCGAGACTGTCCCTAGTAATTGACAATAGAAAAACAAGGCAACTAAATGCCTTGTTTTTTGTTGGCCAGAGGAGAACTTAGCCTCGCCTGGTGGCGTCAATCGTGGCGACATCGATTTTCTTCATGGTCATCATCGCATCGAAAGCACGCTTGGCCTCGGCTCCACCAGCGGCGAGAGCGTCTGAGAGCGTGCGAGGGGTGATCTGCCAGGATACGCCAAAGCGGTCCTTGCACCAGCCACACTCGCTCTCCATACCACCGTTTCCGACGATAGCGTTCCAGTAGCGATCCGTCTCTTCTTGGTCTTCAGTGGTGATTTGAAAAGAAAAGGCCTCACTCTGTTTGAATACTGGGCCACCATTGAGACCCATGCAGGGGATACCACAGACGGTGAACATGACCGTGAGCACATCACCTGCTTTACCATCCGGATAGTCACTCGGTGCACGAAAGACGGCCGTGACAGCACTGTCGGGGAAGGTCGAGGCATAAAAATTGGCGGCAGCTTCTGCATCTTTATCAAACCAGAGACAAATAGTATTCTTTGACATCATATGTTTAGGGATTAAATTATACTGGTATTATACTCTCAAGCTTACCGTATAGGGAAATCGCCCAATCTTCCGCTTCCAGAAGGCGTGATACTATTGAAGGGGAGGACCAATCGGGGGTGTATACTGACTATGTTTGGTACTAACAAATAATTTGGCTACCAAGTATGAAATATACAGAGTATTTGGAGACACTTCCGGTAGGGACGTGTCCATTTTGTGTCTCAGATGATCGGCGACTTATTGAGAATAGTACTGCTTACGTCACGTACGCTCTCGCCCCGTACCACAAGCATCACCTGCTCATTATTCCCAAAGAGCATCGGAAATCGTTTTTTGATATGAGTCCAGAGGAGTGGGGAGATATCTGGGATTTGGCTCAGAAGAGTTCACGCATCCTCCGCTATCTCGGGTATGACAACTATTCGCTCATGGTTCGTGAAGGCGTGAGTAGCGGCAAGAGTGTGGAACACCTGCACTATCACCTCGTTCCCAATATTCGGATGGGTGACCTGGATCATGCCAACAACGTTCGGAGTGTACTCTCCCAAGATGAGGTGAGGGCTCTGGTACAGGAGATGAAAGATGTTATAGAACAGTTGTAGCCAGATAGTAAAGCGTTGATTATTCAATTTTATATTTTACCCTTATGAAGGAACAGATTACCGTAGAGACTGTGGTTCAGGCACCAGTGAGCCAGGTCTGGCAGTGCTGGACAAACCCCGAGCATATTACCAAGTGGTGCTTTGCCTCAGACGACTGGTGCGCTCCGATGGCTACGAACGATGTGCACGTTGGGGGTGTGTTTACGACGAGGATGGAGGCCAAGGATAAGAGCGCGGGATTTGATTTTGGAGGAACCTACACGGTTGTTGAGGAAGAGAAGCGTTTGGACTATGTGATGAATGGTGAGGATGAGAGAAAAGTGAGTATCTTGTTTACTGTAGAGGGAGAGGGCTGTCGCGTCACTGAAACCTTTGAAGCCGAGAGCGAGAACCCACTCGAAATGCAACGGGCTGGTTGGCAGTCGATCCTTGAGAATTTCCGACAGTACGTAGAATTAGTCTGATATGCAGAAAGCGAAGAAAATCGAACTGTATCTCAAGAAAAATCCGAGTGCGACGGAGCGCGATCTGGAGCGCAAGTTTGGCTTGACCCGCACCGAAGCCCGGATAATTCTCGGTGGCACATCCCATGAGGAGCGAGGCGAGGCGAAAAGTTTCTGGCGCTCCTGGTACGGATCCGAAAAAAAGGTGATGTGGACGCTCTTGGCTCTCGCATGTGTCGTGCGGGGGTTGTATGCTTTTTTCCTCATGCGAGAGGACGCTCTCCTCGTACCGCTCCATGATGCCCTGTACTATCTCAAGTGGGCCGAGGAGATTGTGACCGCCGGCTGGCTCGGTGATCGGGCCTTTTTTACGGAGCCACTCTATGCCTATCTCTTGGCTCTCGCTCTCACACTTTTTGGTTCAGCTGGTTCGCTGGCCCTCCTCGTGCTTCAGTTTGTTCTCGGGGCACTCGCCCCACTCGGACTCTATTTCCTCTCGCGACGCCTCCTCAATCGTGAAGCGGCCTTGGTCACCGGTCTTCTCGCCACACTCTACGGGCCATTTTTGTTCTATGAGGGACTTCTCCTCAAAACCAGTCTCGAGGTCTCACTCCTTCCCTGGGTACTCCTCCTTATTTTTTACGCCTTTGAAAAGGGAAAGCCCGTGTTCTTTTTTGGGAGTGGCATAGCTTTGGGCGTAATCTCACTCATCAAGGGGAACAACCTTCTCTGGGTACCAGTAGTGATTGGACTCCTCCTCTCTTCACGACAGTACGCGCTTACTCGGCGTTTGCTCCTATCAGGGTGCTTGGTGATTGGCGTCGCGCTCGCCATCTTCCCAGTCACGGTGCGAAACTACGCTGTATCACATGACTTTGTCCTCACCAACTACTCGTTTGGATTGGCACTCTACCAGGGCAACTGGTGGGGTGGGGATGGCTCGACCGCACTCGTTCCACCATTCCTCCGGCCTGATCCTCGCTATGAGGAAACGGATGCCGTCGGGATGGCTGAGGCGTCTCTCGGACATACCCTCGCTCCGTCACAGGTCTCGAGTTTCTGGGTACGCCAAGCCTTGAGTGATATGAGCGAGGCACCAGGACACTTTCTGGCGACCCTCTGGAACAAGGTACTTCTCATCTTCAACCACTCGGAGTTTAGTGATAACTATCAGTACAGCTACTATCGGGATACCATTCCGCTCCTCTGGTTCCTCCCCAATTTTTGGCTGGTGAGTATATTTGCGGTGGTAGGGGGAATTCTCTTTTTCCGGAGAGATTTCTGGGAGACGATGCGACCTGAGGGGAGGTTGCAGGGACGATCATTCCTCCTTTTCTTCGGTGCTTCCATCCTGGTCCTTCTCTTGACCACGGTCAATGCTCGCTATCGCCTGCCACTTCTCCCGTTTTTCCTCATCCTAGCGGGTGGAGCTATCGTCTACTTCTTTCGTTCTGCGCGTGAAGGACACCACCTCCCTCTCGTGACTCCCATCGCCGGTGTGCTCCTAGTACTTCTCCTCTCGTGGTATCCTTTGCCTCTGGTGCGGTTTGATACGGTGGCGCAGTCGTACCATGCCCTCGGCTATCAGGCGCTCTCAGCCGGGCAGTACGGAGAAGCACAAACATTGTTCACCAAGACGCTCGCGGTTGATCCGCAGTATGCCTGGGCCTATGGCAATCTGATGCTCACCAATCTCGCTCTCGGCCAGGTGACCGAAGCTGAAGGAGCCCTCAAGAAGCTCCTTGTCTTGCGAAGTGATGATCTTTCGAACTATCGACTCCTCGCGTTCTTCCGTGAGGTGCGAGACCTCCCATCTGCTGAGAGAGAGGCTCGGGTGAAGACCTATGTGACTAGAGACGAAACCCCTCCGTATGACCCAGATTGGCACGAGGCTGAGCGTCTCCTCCTTGCAGGGGATGACCGCGGAGCCGAGAACGCCCTCAGGCGCTCCCTGATTCGCTATCCAGATGCCCCAGCATCTACCATGGCTCTCTCGGCGCTCTTGAAGAAAGCGGGCAAAACCGAAGAAGCGAAACGTCTCCTCACGAGAGTAGTAGAGAATCATCCAGAATTATTCCCGGTCCGCTACAATCTCGCCAACCTGTATATTATGGAAGAAAATTACGGCAAGGCAGTCGAGCTCCTCCGTGATATCTATGAGTTTACGCCGGAACTTGGTGAGACCTGGTACAACTATGCGGTGGCGCTCATCAAACAAAAACGTAATAGTGAAGCGATACCGGTGATGCAGGCCTATATCGATCGTTACCAGGACGATGCCTCGCGTAAGACAGTTGTGGAAAAATTCAGGACGGCGCTTGCACCAGCCCCGAATACCATTGAGTCACTATTGCCTGGAAAACGCTGAGAGGGGAGGGTACAATTTATCGCTTATCTAAGCCATTTTAATAGGAGCTTGACCAAAACACTAGGAAAAGAGCGAAAAAAGCGCTATGATAAGGGACGAAGCAGTAATTCATAAGATGATTTTATGGCGAAGTCGAATGCGGCATTCATGAAGCCGATGAAGGTGAGTGCAGAGTTGGCAGTAGTGGTCGGTCCTGGACCGATGCCTCGGTCAGAAGTCGTGAAGGCTCTCTGGGTCTATATCAAGAAGAATAATCTCCAGAATCCACAGAACAAGCGGAACATCCTCGCGGACGATGCGCTCAAGGCCGTGTTTGCTGGCAAGGCTGAAGTGACGATGTTTGAAATGACCAAGCTCGTTTCTGCTCACCTCTCATAATTTGAGGAAGCCAAAAGAAAAGACAGCCCTTCGGGGCTGTCTTTTTCTAGGGCAACTTACATGGCCATATCATGTGGTGCCACGCTCGGACTGAAGAGCTCTGGGCTGAGCATCCCAAAGATCATGGCGACATGAGCAACAACGAGGAAGATACCGACAAACGTCGCGTGGAGCTTCATCTTGCCCGTATCATCGAGTCCACGACCGATCATGCCGAGTTCGAGGAGTGCTATCCCACCGAGAGGAAAGATGCCAGCGAGATAGGAGAGCACCGCGATGACATCGGCCGGACCACGCCAACCGCCCGTGAGCGTGAGCGGGATGACGGCATTCTTCATGAGCGTGAGGAAGACCGGTACAAAGTAGATACCAGCCATGATACCGGCATAGCGATTGATACGGCGCACCGTGCCCCCAAAGTTACGGGTGAAGAGGAGGACGAGCTCGGTGATGGCGATAGTCTCGGCCAGGATAACCGGGATAGCCATGTAGATGATGAGGTTCCAGGGCTGGTTGGTCGCGAGGAGCTCCATGTAGTGAGTCATGTTCATAAGAGAAGAAATAATAGTAAACGGAACCGAAGCGAGATTGGATTTAGGGCGCCTTGGGATGGAGGATGCCGTCAGCAAAGAGTGAGACGAGCGGTGAACGGATTGTCTCGAGCGCCCCCGGTGGCGAGGAGAATCCTGGTCCGAGGAGTGGATCTCGAAGCGCGAGCCTCATGAGGGGTCGGAACCAGAGGAGGAGTCCGA
This sequence comes from uncultured Bdellovibrionales bacterium, assembly GCA_964444815.1. Taxonomy (GTDB): domain Bacteria; phylum Patescibacteriota; class Minisyncoccia; order Moranbacterales; family UBA1568; genus UBA1568. Next base: position 17,897 of record CAYUIR010000011.1, read on the forward strand.
AGAAGACCGGCAGGATGACCAGCATATAGTGTTGCCAGGTGTCGATGTGGGCCCCGAGGTCTCCGCCAGGGAGAGACTGGAGCACGAGGTAGGGACAGTCGGACATGGTCATCCCGGCCATAGCCATATGACTCATATGTGAGAGGCTCACGATCGCAAGAAAGAGGTAGCCAATGAGGAGGAGTGGGGCGAGGGCACGCATATAGAGTAGACCAGAGTTTACTCTCCTAGTATAGCACTGACCGTCAAGCGCTTGATTTTCTGGTCTCTCTCTGGTACAGTAGCTCTCTGGAAGATTGTCCCAACATGTATCGGACAATTTTTCTTTTGTATCTATCACACAATACTATGGCCACACCCAAACCATCATCGTCTCCCTATATAGTCGTCAAACGAAGTAGCGCGGGCTTAGGCCTCTTTGCCATCGCCCCGATCAAAAAGGGGACGACCATCATCGAGTACATCGGTGAGCGAGTCCCGACCTCAGTGGGAGATGAGCGCGACAACCGCTATATGTTCAATGTGAATACCCGCTGGGACATAGATGGCAGTCCTCGCTACAACACCGCCCGCTACGCCAACCACTCCTGCCGTCCCAACTGCGAGGCCCTCAACCGTCGGGGTCGCGTCTTTATCGTGGCCAAGCGTAACATCAAGGAGGGAGAGGAAATCACCTACCACTACGGCAAAGACCACTTCGAGGGCTTCATCCAAAAACTCGGTTGCCGTTGTGTGAAATGCTCCAACTAAAGTCCATTGACTTTTCTTAAAACTTCTGTCATAGTTCCTTTCATTCATACATACTATGCCCGAAGAAATTATCTATCCTATTCGTATCAATCGCTACCTGGCGCAAAAGGGCCTCGCCACTCGGCGTGGCGCTGATGAATTGATCGAGGCTGGTCTCGTCCGAATCGGAGGGAGGACGGCAGTTCTTGGTGACAAAGTCGAGAACGCCGAGACCTATGTCGAAGTGATCAAGGATGCCAAGCGTCCGGGCAAGAAGCACCAGTACGTCGCCTACTACAAGCCTCGGGGCATCATCACTCATTCGCCTGCGGAGTGGGAGCAGTCGATCGAGCAGGTCTCTGGTTACGCCGGGACTTTCCCAGTGGGGCGTCTCGACAAGGACTCTGAGGGCCTCATCATCCTCACGAACGATGGTCGAGTGACCGAGCGCATGCTCCACCCTCGCTATCAGCACGAGAAAGAGTACAAAGTCATCGTCCGCGAGGACATCCCCGGGAATCTCAAGCGCATGCTCGAGGACGGTGTCTACAATGCAGGGGAGTGGCTCAAAGCCAAAAAGGTCATTGTCGTCCCGCCACATACGCTCCATATTGTTCTCACCGAAGGGAAGAAGCACCATATACGGCGTATGCTCTCGGAGGCCCGCCTCACGGTGGAGCAGCTGATCCGTACCCGGGTCATGGATATCCACCTCGGTGCCCTCAAGTCAGGCAAGGGTCGCGTCCTCGAGGGCCCCGCTCGCCGAGCCTTTCTCCAGAGCATCGAACTTCAGGATCTCTAAAAATCTATCCAAAGAGAACCGATCAAACACCCGTGAGGGTGTTTTTTATATGGGGTTGACATACCCCCAGGGGGGTATTATGATGGGAGTATAAACAGTGTGAGAATCACATGAATACATCCAAGCAAAAGATCGAGCGACGACTCAAGATCATCGCCGGGCAGGTGCGGGGACTTGAGGAGATGGTAGCGAAAGACGCCTACTGCATCGATGTCATCACTCAGACCTCGGCTGTGAAGCAGGCCCTCACTGCTATCGAGGATATGATGATGGAGAGTCACTTGAGTACCTGTGTTATCAGACAAATCAAAGGTGGCCAGGAAGCAAAGGCCAAAGCCGAAATCCTCAAGGTGTACCAATTGAAACGTAAATAGTAATAAAAAATATATGTCGTCACCATTCTCGACGTTGGCCATCGCTCTCATGATCCTGACAGGAATTGTTGGGGTAGGTATCGGCTATGCTCTCACTCCAGAGTACCGGCTCTCTATGTATGAAAAAAACACGATGGACTTGGGGCGTCCTGATCGGACGCTTGATCTCCGCTACGTGAATGCGATGATTGCGCACCATCGTGGGGCGATGCTTCTTGCTGAACAGGCCAAAAAGAGTGAACGCGTTGAAGTCAAAAAACTAGCCGAAGCGATTCTCGCAGATGAGCCCAAGGCCATTGCCGAATTGTATGCCTGGAAGAATGACTGGTATCGGGATACGAGAAGGGTCACAGATCCTATCGTTCCCAAACTGGGGGACTACGACAAAACGTTTGATCTGCGATTTTTGAATGCGCTCATTGCACATCATGAAACTGGTGTCATCATGACCGAGGACGTTCGGGTCAAATCAAGTCGGAGCACCGTACTCGATAACGCTGACGCCGTCGAAGCGTTTCTCAAGGGCGGTATCACCATGCTCTCTGGATGGCGCAGCACCTGGTATAACCTGTAAGTTTTATGAATAAAAATACCTTTGCCGTCACCGGCATGCACTGCGCGAGTTGTGCGACGATTATATCGAAAGCACTCAAAAAAGTAGCGGGAGTGAAAGAAGCTGAAGTTAACTATGCGACTGAAAAGGCTACGGTTGTGTTTGACTCACAAAGCGTATCAGTGGACGAGATGAACACGGCCGTCACCAAATATGGATATGAGCTCGTTACGGAAGGAGAGGAAAAGCATTCAGGAGAGGCTCATGCGGATGTAAAGGGAAAAGGAACAGAGATGGCTTCACAGAGGGCCAAGACCGAGTTTGTCGTGCCAATAGCCCTCGGGGTATTCTTCATCATGATGTGGGATATTGCCGGGAAAACACTGTCTTTTGTGCCCAATCTGCCGCTCCCTATGGAGCTCTTTAATGTTATCGCCCTGGCACTTTCCACCGTGGTAATGTTTTGGATCGGGCGTCCGTTTATCGATGGCGTGACGCGTTTCGTGCGCTATCGAGTAGCCAACATGGATACCCTCATCGGTATCGGGACGCTCACTGCCTATCTCTACAGTGCGGTAATCACACTTCTCCCTCAGGTGCGCGAACGCTTCCTGTTACCGGAGTACACGTATTTTGACGTGGTGATTGTGGTGATTGGGTTTGTCACTCTCGGGAAGTATCTCGAGACCCGTTCGAAAGAAAAAACGGGTGAAGCGATTGAAAAACTGCTCAACCTTCAGGCCAAAACAGCTCTGGTGCGGCGTGATGGCCAAGAAGTGGAAGTGCCGATGAGTGAGGTCGTGGTCGGTGACGTGGTCATTGTGAAGCCGGGAGGCAAGATCCCGGTCGACGGGACTATCCTCACTGGCGATACCTCTATCGATGAGTCGATGATTACTGGCGAATCTATCCCGATTGATAAAAAACCAGGTGATGTAGTGATCGGGGCGACTCTCAACAAGCAGGGGAGTATTACCATAAGTGCTACCAAAGTGGGCACCGATACGATGCTGTCGCAGATTATTGCCATGGTTGAGGACGCCCAGGGGTCCAAGGCACCTATTCAGGCAACGGCCGACAGAATCTCGAGCATCTTTGTTCCCGTGGTTTTGGGGATCGCTTTTTTCTCACTTCTTCTCTGGGTAATAGTGGGCTCGATTTTTCTCGGGCAGACGCTGGCAATTTCATATGGCATCTTGTCTTTTGTGGGGGTACTCGTGATTGCCTGCCCCTGTGCACTGGGGCTCGCGACTCCAACCGCTATCATTGTGGGCGTCGGCAAAGGAGCACAGTACGGGATCCTGGTGAAGGACGCAACGAGCCTGGAGCTCCTGAGTCAGGTTGATACGATTGTGCTCGATAAAACAGGTACGATCACCAAAGGCAACCCCGAGGTCACAGACGTGCACGTACTCGATGCTGCGTATGATGAAAAGCAGATCCTTGCTCTGGTGGGGAGTGTCGAAAAAATGTCCGAACATCCCTTGGCCGAAGCGATGGTAGCTCGGGCGCAAGCGGTCGGAGCGGACTTCATGCCCGTGACAGATTTCCAGGCGCTCGAAGGAGTGGGCGTCAAAGCGAGTAGTGGAGAAAAAGAAATTTTTATTCACAAACCAGAGAAGGGCGAGCAGGATACAGCGCTCAACGCACTTCAGTCAGAGGGGAAGACGGTCATTATCGTGGAGATTGATGGTAAGCGCGCAGGACTGATCGCACTGTCCGATACTCTCAAGGACGAATCAGTGGCAGCTATCCGGAGTCTTCATCAGAAGGGTATCGAGGTCATCATGCTCACGGGAGACAATATGGCCGTGGCAGAGCGTATCGCCAAGGAGGCTGGTATCGATACCGTGATAGCCGAAGTCATGCCACAGGAAAAAGCCGGCAAGATCAAAGAACTTCAGGCGATGGGCAAAGTGGTCGCCATGGTAGGGGATGGTATCAATGATGCTCCAGCGCTCACGCAGGCACATGTCGGGATTGCGATGGCCACTGGTACTGATATTGCTATAGAATCAGCCGGGGTGACACTCCTTCATGGTGATCTACGCAAGATTGCCCAAGCGATCGAGCTCTCACGAGCCACGCTCTCAACCGTGAAGCAGAACCTGTTCTGGGCCTTCATCTACAATGTGGTGGGGATACCGGTCGCGGCCGGACTCCTCTTTCCGCTCTGGGGCATTATCTTGAATCCAGTCTTTGCCGGGCTCGCCATGGCACTCTCGAGTGTCTCAGTCGTCAGTAATTCGCTTCGCCTCAAAACGAAAAAACTCTAATACTATGGAACGCACGTACACCTTTCATGTTTCGGGGATGCACTGTCAGTCTTGTGTCTTGTTGACCGAAGGCGAGACGATGGAGTACCCGGGGGTGAGTCAGGCCCGGACCGACTTGGCGAGTGAGACACTGACCGTGACAGGGGATTTTGGCGACGAGACACCCGAAGCAATCGCCACGGAACTGAGTATCGCGCTTCAGAAGCACGGCTATAGTCTCTCGGTAGACCGGCCAGAGCGAGGAGTGGACTGGTCACCCTTTCGAGTGGCGCTTCCTCTGGCCCTCATCTTGGTTGCGCTCTTTGTCGCCCTCCAAAAGACTGGCCTCGTCAATATCGTGGATACCAGTAGCGTCTCCTATGGCACCGTATTTATCATCGGTATCATCGCCTCGCTCTCGACGTGCATGGCGGTGGTCGGTGGTTTGGTCTTGTCGCTCTCGGCAACCTTTGCCAAGGAGGGCGAGACCATGCGGCCACAAGTATTGTTTCATCTCGGACGACTCGTCTCCTTCTTTGTCTTGGGTGGAGTGATTGGGTCTATCGGTGCCAACTTTACCCTAAACACCGAGATGACTTTTATTCTCAGCCTGATTGTCGGCCTCGTCATGCTCCTCCTCGGCATCAATCTCCTCGACGTGTTTCCTTGGGCCAAGAAGTTCCAGCCGGCCATGCCACGCTTCCTCTCACGTCACGCGCTCGGTATCACCCGCTTCAACCATTCGCTCACACCACTCCTCGTGGGCATCGCTACGTTTTTTCTCCCGTGTGGTTTCACCCAGTCTATGCAGATCTATAGTCTGACGACGGGGAGCTTTTGGCAGGGGGCACTCACGATGTTCATCTTTGCTCTCGGGACGCTCCCGGTCTTGGGACTGATTAGCTTCGGATCTTTTCAGATTGAGCATAGCCCCAAGAAGGACCTCTTCTTCAAGACTGCGGGTCTCATCGTTATCATGTTTGCGCTCTTCAACCTCATCAATAGCTTGGTCATCATCGGTCTTATCCCTGCGGTCTTTAATTTTTGAATGATACAGTTATGAAAATATTTTTTGGTGCTACAGTGATAGCGGTGCTTGCTCTCGGTGGGTATATCATCTCCAGTCTCAGTGATCAGGAGGCTAGTCCAGCCCCGAGCACACCAGGGAGTAATGTGAGTGTGGTCGATGGGACGCAGATTATTACCCTGAGTGCCAAAGGGGGCTATCAACCCAAACGGAGCGTGGCAGTAGCTGGCCTCCCGACCATCCTCCGGGTCAACACCAATGGTACTTTTGACTGTTCCTCTGCTCTCCGGATTCCGAGCCTCAAGGTGAGTGAAAACCTGCCTATGAACGGGACCACTGATATCAAGCTCGGTACGTTGTCAGCGGGAACTATCCAGGGGAACTGTGGTATGGGCATGTATCCTTTTGAAATCCAGGTCAATTGAGCTTTGTCACAGAAAGGCATAGAATGAAAGGGAAACATAATGTTACTCACGTATGGATATTGTGTCACATGGGCTCTACGGGGGAGTGGCCTTTGGGCGTAAGAATCGCACCAACTTCTGGCTCTCTTTTTTCTTTGGCATCGCACCGGACCTGTTCTCCTTTGGCTTCTACACCGCGGGGACCTGGATCGGGCTCTTTGATCATCCTGATTGGTCATCGGGCCAGCATCCTGATCCGTCCCAGATTCCTCAGTTTGTTTCTACCTTCTATGACTATACCCATAGTCTGGTTATTTTTGCCCTCGTCTTTGGTTTGGTCTGGCTCATCCGCCGGAGACCGTGGTGGATTATGGCTGGCTGGGGACTCCATATCCTAGTCGACATCCCGACTCACTCGAGCGCTTTTTTTCCGACCCCGTTTCTCTTCCCGCTTTCTGACTTCCATATCGATGGTCACCCGTGGAGCACACCAGAGATCTTTCTTCCGAACGTCATCCTCCTTATCGCGCTCTATACCTGGTTCTACGTTGTGAAACCAAGGCGAGAGCAGGGGAAGACACTTGCCCCTTGATTTTTCTCGGAAAAGGTGCTATAATAGATATAGAACTGAAAAAACGGGTGCCTCACGGGTAGCCGTTTTTCCTTTTTCTAAGGCATTTTATGAGAAACAAACACACGAATACAATTCAAAAACGTGACATCCTGGCTCGCGCCTTGGATGTTCCTGTTGCTTCACTGAGTCTCTCGACCGATACTTTTTATGGTGCCTTTCTCTCACTGGCTGCAGTAGTCACTGTGCTCCTCTATGGGGCGAGCGGTGCCGTGGCCAATACTGAGATAGCCTTTGCACCAGTGATCAACCCGCGCCAAGTAATTCTGGAGAACAAGGTGGACAAGCTCGTTGGTGGCTATCCGATTGCACAGATGACAGAGATAATTGCCAAGCAAGACAAAACAACCGCTGCCTTTCTGGTGGGTATCGCCAAAAAAGAAAGTAACTGGGGTAAGCGTGTCCCGCGAGCTGAGGACGGTTCTGACTGTTACAACTACTGGGGCTACCGTGGGGCTGGATCACGCGGTATCGCCATGGGCCATGGTTGCTTCGGTAGTCCCGAAGAGGCGGTCGGTGTGGTCGGGGGACGGATCGACACTCTGGTTCACGAATACAACTTTCGGAC
>CAYUIR010000012.1:0-6497 GCA_964444815.1 uncultured Bdellovibrionales bacterium
TCCTCTACATCCTCTCAGCGGGGAATAGTGGCATGATGCAAACGGCCAAAGGAGGTATGATAGCCGCTCTCATTGGCTTTGCCGTGATGCTTTCTGCCTACCTCATAGTCAATGTCATCTTGACTATCCTCGTAGACACAGCGAGTCCCGATAAGCCCTTCCTCAATCTCACAGCTACCCAAGGCTATTTCAACTTTGCGTGTGATATTACTTCCAATGTGAATGGGAAATAAGGGAACATATTTTATGGTATGTACTATGATGAGACAGGTAAAGGTGAGAATGCAACTTGCGATGATGGCTTTACTCCTCGTTTTTGGTGTGCCGAGTGGCGCAAAGGCAGCATTGTTTGAGTTCAATGCCGCAACCATGAGTGGGACTGGCGTCGCTGCGTATATCACCACGGACGTTACTCTCACCTATGTGGTCGCGGACTATACAGCGACACGATGTGTCCTCTCTGGCGATGATGGCTGGTCCAAGGTGCTTACGTTTGATCCTGACGGTAATGGTGGTGATTCGAGGCGAGACACTATCAGGGTGAATGGTGTCACCAAGACAACTGCTTATACTTTTGCATGTTATGACGTAAGTGGTACCTCACTTTTTACGAAAACGGTATCGCTTACTGTCGTACCCAAGATTCTTCCCGAGACAGATGTAACCCTCCGGGCGAGTACCCTCTCTTTGCCCGTCGGTGGGGGAGAGGTGGAGTTTACCTGGACGGTTGTCGGAGCGACCGTGTGCGAGATCCAGGGTCGTAATCGTAATGGAGACTTCCTCAAAGAGAGTGTCCCACCAGTCTCTGGGAGCCGTACAATTTCGCTCACGGAACCCAGTTCATATATCACAGTATCTTGCAATAACCAGGATGGTCTACTGCAATTGGCGAGTTATGGACTGACGGGTGTCTCGGGCTTTTCTGACAGTGGCAACGTGACGGTGACAGTGGATAATGGTAAACCTTCTATCCCGAGTATTAGCATGCAGATTACCCCAGGAGGAATCGACCCACCTGGGGGTGAGGTGACAATCCTCTGGCAAGTCCACGATAATGGAGTCTATCCGCCTTCAACTTGTAAGGCCACCGATTGGCTCGATAACGGGAGTGCTACTCTCAATCGTGATGGCTCAGTGGATGGTAATGGGATGCATCGTTCGACGCCTCAAAACGTGACAACTCCGCGCACGTTTAGTATGGAATGTACCAACAAGTATGGTACCTCTCGTGCCTCGGTGGAGATTCTCTTTAGGGACGGTAACGGCAATTTCCCGCCTCCGCAGGTTGATCCCCGTAACTGTGGCAATGGCAAGATAGACCCAGGCGAAGCCTGTGATAGAGGAACTGGCAGTAATGGTTTCTGTCCGGCCGAGTGCAGTTCATCCTGTGCCAAAAACGATTGTGGTGGTTCTCCTCCACCTCCTCTCCCAGTAGGACCTCCTACAGGCGATGGCACCTGCCAATCCCCAAACACCTGTGTCTCAGGAGGATGTGCCCCTGACAAGTACAAGTCTGCACCTGGCACCTGCGGTGATACTGGCCTCTCTTGCTGTACCCCACTCGGACTCCCTTCTCCCGGAGTAGGCTACTTCAACCCCCTCAAATACAACTCTCTAGACAGTGTCCTCACTGCCGTCCTCTCAACCCTTCAGAGTATCGTGGTCGTCCTCTCTATCATCATGATTATCGTAGGAGCGGTCATGTATATCCTCTCGGCTGGCAATGAATCACGAGTCACTCAGGCTAAAGTAGCCATCACTGCCTCTATGGTTGGTCTCGCTCTCGCTATCGCTGCTCCTGCCTTCCTCAAAGAAATTGGAGAACTCTTAGGCTGGATAGAAGTCACCCAAGTAGTCGAAGAAGCTCAAACCTTTACTGAGATAGCCTCTAAGGTCTTAAGCTTCCTCCTCTCCATCGTAGGCATCATCGCGATCATCATGCTGGTTATCGGTGGTCTCATGTACCTCACCGCTGGGGGAGACGAGGGTAAGGCAGAAACAGGCAAGAAGATCGTGACCTATGCTACCATCGCTATCGCTATTGCTCTCGCAGCCCTGGTCATGGTGACTCAGGTGGCAGGGTTTTTTGGGTAAAACGAGGGAGTTTCGCTTGCTTTCGGGGGATGATATACTGAGAGATATGGCAGTTATTCCAAGAGAAATAACCGAACGAGCGAAATTGCTCCGTGAGACGATAACCAAATATCGTACGGTTCAGCATGAGCAGGATATCTCACTTATCTCGCCGGAAGCACTCGACTCTCTCAAGCATGAAATTGCCGAGCTCGAAGAAAAGTATCCCGAGCTCATCACTCCTGATTCGCCGACTCAGGTAGTGGCGGGTGCTCCGGCCCCGTTTTTGAAGAAGGTCAGGCACACCGTGGCCCAGTGGTCATTTAATGATGCTTTTACCATCGATGATATCCGGGCTTTTGATGCTCGGGTGAGGAAAGTAAGCGGTGGATCACCAACCTATGACCTGGAGCTCAAGATAGATGGTCTCAAAATTGTGCTGACCTACAAACAGGGACTACTCATGACGGCAGCGACTCGTGGTGATGGATCAGTCGGGGAAGATGTCACTCACAATATTCGTACCATTGCCTCGGTCCCACAGCGGCTCTCTCGACCGATTGACCTCATTGTTGAAGGTGAGGTATATCTGACGCGTTCGGGCTTTACTCAGTTGAATGCGCTCAGGCGTGCGGCCGGGGAAGCAGAGTTTGCCAATCCGCGTAACGCTGCCGCCGGCTCTATCCGCCAGCTTGATCCGGCTATTGCAGCTACACGTCCGCTTGGGGTCTTTCTCTATGATGTAGCAGAGACTTCGGAAGTATTTCCTGCGACGCAGGGTGCAGAGCTCACTTATCTTTCGGAGCTCGGTTTTCCCGTCAATCCCGAACATGCGCACGCAGAAACCATCGAGGACATACAGGCATATTGGCAGAAATGGCAGGGCAGTGCCCGGGAACAAGTCGACTATCAGATTGATGGTATTGTGCTCAAAGTCGAGTCCAAAGCCATGCAGGAAGTGCTCGGGTATACCGGTAAAGCGCCCCGTTTTGGCATTGCCTACAAATTTCCGGCCGAGCAGGCGACGACGGTCGTTGAGGACGTCCAGGTGCAAATCGGAAGGACGGGAGCGCTGACGCCGGTCGCTCATCTCCGACCGGTCCATATTGCTGGCACCACCGTCAGTCGCGCAACACTCCACAACTTTGATGAGATCAAACGTCTCGGGGTACGTATTGGTGACACGGTTATCCTCCAAAAGGCCGGGGATATTATTCCAGAGATTGTCTCAGTGATCGAGGGGCTCCGTACTGGGAAAGAGAAGCGCATTGCCACCCCGAGACAGTGTCCGATTTGTGATGCGGTCGTTGAAAAGCGCATTATCGGAGGTCGTGATGGTGAAGAGGAGAGTGCGGCACTCTATTGTTCCAACCGACGTTGCTTTGCTATCGAAAAAGAGTACCTCATCCATGCCGTTTCCAAAAAGGGACTCGATATTCCTGGTTTGGGGGAAAAAATTATGGAACTCCTCATGAATGAGGGTTTGGTCAAAGATATTGCTGATATTTTTGCCCTGACGGCCGGTGATTTGGCGCCACTTGAGCGATTCGCAGAAAAGTCGGCGTTGAAATTATCTGATTCTATTGCGGCAGCCAAAAAGGTTCCCTGGAGTAAATTTTTGTTTGCTTTAGGTATTCATCATGTCGGTGAGGAGACAGCAGAACTCATCGTTCAGAGCTTTTTGTCTCGACTTCGGGCCGAGAAGGTGGATACTCCCCAGGCAGTAGGACGGTTCTTTCGGGTACTTTCGACCGATGAAATCTTGGCGGTAAAAGGCATCGGCGAGGCTGTTTCGGATACTCTCGAGGCGTGGTTTGCCTCCAAAGACCACCAAGCACTCCTCGAAAAGCTGACACATGAGGGCGTCGTGATACTCCTCCCCAAAGAACGCACGCAAGCTGGATTGTTCGCGGGTCAAACCTTTGTGCTCACGGGCGAGCTCGCTTCCTTTACAAGAGATGAGGCCAAAGCTATCATAAAGGAGCGCGGTGGCTCTGTTTCCTCGAGCGTGAGCCGAAAAACAAGCTACGTTTTGGTCGGCGCCGATCCAGGAAGCAAGTTCACGGAAGCGCAGAAGTTGGGAGTGCCGATTATTGAAGAGCGGGAATTTCGAAACATGATGGGTGTCTAATACTCTTTCTTATGCTGTCTACTGAGGACGTCAAACACATTGCACTCTTGGCCCGGATTGGACTCCATGACGATGAGGTGCCGATGTATCAACGCGATCTCTCCGCGGTGGTGGATTTTTTTACTGAACTCGAAAAGCTCGATACCGAGGGCGTGACCCCGATTGGACATATCACGGGCCGTTCCAATGTGTTAAGGAGTGATGAGCATGAAACCTTTGTCAATACGGGTCGTGACCAGATACTTGAGAATGCTCCAGACACCAAAGACGGCTTTCTCAAAGTAAAATCAGTATTTTAGTCACTCAAAATGATCCGAGAGTTACATCAAAAATTAGTAGCCGGTGAATGTACCGCTGTCTCGCTCGTCGAGCAGTATTTTGCTGTGATTGAGAAGCAAGAGGGGGAGATACTGGCGTTTTTGACCCTCCGAAAGGAGCAGGCCCTCGAAGAAGCACGGGCCGTGGACCAGCGGATTGCGAGCGGCGAGGCTATCGATCTCCTCTCCGGTATCCCCGGGGCGCTTAAAGACAATATCCTTCTCGCAGGTGTCCGAGCCACGAGCGCGTCCAAAGTGCTCGACAGCTATATCGCACCATATGATGCAACCGTGGTAGCGCGACTCAAAGCGGTACAGGCGGTATTTCTCGGCAAGACCAACATGGATGAATTTGCTCTTGGTTCATCGACCGAAAGTAGCGCCTACCAGGTGACCAAGAATCCAGCCGATGTGACGCGGGTACCAGGTGGGACATCCGGTGGTTCGGCTGCGGCCGTCGCTTCTGGCGAAGTGGTGTGGGCGCTCGGGTCTGACACCGGGGGATCGATTCGTCAGCCGGCTGCGTTTTGTGGGGTGGTGGGGCTCAAGCCGACCTATGGCCGAGTCAGTCGCTATGGTCTCATGGCTGGTGCGTCGAGTCTCGATCAGATCGGACCGATTGCCCGCACGGTCGAGGATGTCGCCATCGTGTTTTCTCGCATCGCTGGACGCGATCCGCATGATGCGACGACAGCCGATAGTGGCCATGAAAAGCGCTACGAGGATTTCCTCGATTCAGACATCAAAGGGAAAAAGATTGGCGTACCCAAAGAATACTTTTCTGAGAATCTCGACCCGAGGATTCGAGCCCTGACTGATGCTGCCTTGGAACGTTTCCGGACGCTCGGAGCCGAGGTCAAGGAGATTTCTCTCCCACACAGTTCGTATGCGCTCCCGTGCTATTACATTATCCAGCCCTGTGAAGTGAGTTCCAACTTGGCTCGTTATGACGGTATCCGCTACGGTCTGTCTGTCAACGACGATGCACCATCTGGACCACGGACGAGTGGACTCCTTGAGACTTATCTTGACACCCGCCGACATGGTCTCGGTCCCGAGGTCAAGCGTCGTATCATGCTTGGGACCCACTCGCTGTCATCGGGCTACTATGATGCCTACTATCTCAAGGCCCAAAAAGTGCGCGCGCTCCTCAAACAAGACTTCGAGCAGTCCTTTAATGAGGTCGACTTTATCTTTTCGCCTACTACTCCCGAGCCAGCTTTCAAAATTGGTGAGAAAACGACTGATCCCCTCAAAATGTATCTCGGCGATATCTATACCGTGACGGCCAATCTGACTGGTGTCCCAGCCCTCTCGTTTCCGATTGGCACTGTGGCCGAAGAGGGGAAAGACCTCCCCATCGGGGGGCAACTCATGGGGCGTTGGTTCGATGAAGAAGGACTCCTGGCGCTCGCACATGCCTTTGAAACAAAAAGATAATTATCATGGAGGTTGATTTGACCCAAGTCGCACTCGCCATCTGGACGGCCGTCACGAATTTTCTTGATGACTCGGTTCTTTTCCTCGTGCTCAAATTCTTTCTCTTTATCTATGTCGCGGTTCTCCTGGTCGATATCGTGCTCCTCTTGGTCCTCAAGGGGCTCTCATCGGATTTGAAGACCGCCCTCTATGGCACCGAGCGACCGCTCACATCCAAAAACAAGCTGATCAAGCGCTGGGAGGCGATCCTCGCCCGGATGGAGAGTGCCAACCCGTCTCAGTACAAGGTGGCCCTCCTTGAGGCTGATGCTATGGCCGGCGAGATCTTGGACGAAATTGGTTTCCCAGGACCAACCATGAAGGAGAAGCTCGAGGGGGTCAAAGGAGGCCAGCTCGAGACCAGGGACCGTCTGGCCGAATCCCATGAGGTACGCAATCAGATTGTCCATGATGCGACCTTTGTTTTGGACAAAGACGAGGCCCTCCGGCACCTCGAGAATTTCCGGGCATTTTTTGACGAAGTAGAGCTATTCTAG
>CAYUIR010000012.1:6597-15155 GCA_964444815.1 uncultured Bdellovibrionales bacterium
CCTCCGGCACCTCGAGAATTTCCGGGCATTTTTTGACGAAGTAGAGCTATTCTAGCTTGCCCTGTGTAATTCTGCCCGAGGGGCAGACCGGCTTTGCCGATTACACAGGGTAAATTGACCCCGCACCTTTTCTAGGGAAAACGTAGATAGTTGCCAGTCTGAGTCGCTAGGCGACTACGTCCCGCATCTTTTTCCTATATGAGTCTTTCTCGGAAAAGGTGCGGGGTTGACGCCACCCTCATTTTCTGGTAGTCTCTCCTTACAAAGCCCTCGGGGCTTTTTTTAAGAGGGAAAAAGAAATATGTCGTCAATTATCAAGTTTCTTGGGGAGGCCAAGGTAGAGTTGACCCGGGTCAACTGGCCCACCCAAAAGGAGATTATCCGCTATACCGTGCTGGTGGTGGTGATTAGTCTCTCAGTGGCCGTTTTTCTTGGTGCGCTTGATTTTTTCTTTAGTTATCTCGTCGAAACGTATCTTCTTCAGTAACCTATTTATTTGAGATTGGCATATGGCAAAGCAAACTCAACATCACGGTCGCGCCTGGTATGTACTTCATACTTATTCTGGTTATGAGGACAACGTCGCTCGCAACCTGAAGCAGCGTATCGAGTCTATGGATATGCAGGAGCTCATCTTTGATGTCTTGGTACCCAAGGAGAAGAAGATCAAGATCAAGGGTGGCAAGCGCGTCGTTGTAGAAGAGCGCATCTATCCTGGCTATGTCCTCGTCGATATGATGGTGACAGATGCTTCGTGGTATGTGGTCCGCAATACGCCGAACGTCACGGGATTTATCGGTCTCGGTACCACTCCGACTCCCGTCGATACCAAAGAAATCGAAGGGCTGAAGAAGCGCATGGGTGTCGCCGAACCGAAGTACAAGATTGATGTCCATGTTGGTGATGCAGTGATGATCGTCGACGGACCGTTCAAAGAGTTTGAAGGCAAGATTCAGGAAGTGGATGAAGAGAAGGGCAAGGTCAAGGTTCTCGTCTCTATCTTCGGTCGTGAGACCCCAGTCGAGCTCGACTTCCTCCAGGTCAAGAAGAACTAATTGGTGAGATTGATATACATATATGGCCAAAGCAATTAAGACCGTCATTAAGCTCCAGATTCCTGCCGGCAAAGCCAATCCAGCTCCTCCGGTCGGACCAGCCCTCGGACAGCACGGACTGAACATCCAGGATTTCTGCTCCAAGTTTAACGCTGCCACGCAGGATCGCATGGGTGATATCGTTCCAGCAGAAATTACGGTGTTCGAGGACCGCACCTTTACCTTTGCGCTCAAGACCTCTCCCGCCTCTGATCTTCTGAAGAAAGCGGCCGGTATCGCCAAAGCTGCTGCCAATCCACTCAAGGACAAGGCTGGCCAGGTGACTCAGGCTCAACTGCGTGAGATCGCTGAGAAGAAAATGACTGATTTGTCTGCCAACGACGTGGATGCTGCCATGAAGATCATCGCTGGCTCCGCTCGTTCGATGGGTATCAAAGTGACCGACTAGGTCGGTCATCCCGTACGAGATACGGGATCCAGAAATATATTTATTTAAATTCAGTAATTGTGGGAGTCTGAGCGAAGTCGAAGACGTTACTACCACGACAATACTATGAAACACGGGAAAACATACCGTAGCGTAGCTGAGAAGATGGAAGGAGCCAAGGAGTACACCATAGAAGAGGCGGTGGCCTTTTTGAAGGAGCACAAGACAGCTAAATTCGACGAAGCGGTCGAAATCCACACCCATCTTGGCATCAACCCCAAGAAGTCCGATGAAATGGTCCGGGCGACCGTTATCCTCCCTCACGGCACTGGCCGGAGCCAAAAGGTAGCCGTCATCACGACGACCAAGGAGAAAGAAGCCGAGGAGGCCCAGGCTGACCTCGTGGGTGGTGAAGAAATCATCGCCGATATCAAGAGTGGCAAGCTCTCTCCTGGTACGCACTTTGATGTCATCCTCGCTACGCCTGAAATGATGCCCAAGCTCGCGGTCATCGCCAAGATCCTCGGTCCCAAGGGTATGATGCCATCACCGAAGACTGAGACTGTGACGGTCAAGATCAAGGAGGCGGTAGAAATGCTCAAGAAGGGGAAGAAAGTGAGCTTCAAGAATGATGATACCAGTAACGTCCATCAGGTCATTGGCAAGCTGTCTTTTTCTGCCGAGAACTTGGTTGAGAACTACCGAACATTCCGCGAGACGCTCGACAAATCCAAGCCAGAAAGCATGAAGGGCAAGCTCGTGAAGTCACTCTCCATCTGCACCACGATGGGCCCGAGCCTGAAGCTCAAGGCATAATAAGTTCAAAAGAGGCCCCCTTGGGTCTCTTATGCTTAACATATACCTATGATCCTCTCAGATCGTGATATCAAAAAGGAACTCAAATCGAAGGAAATCACCATCAAGCCATTCAAGCCCGAGTGTCTCCAGCCAGCGAGCTATGATGTCCACCTTGACCGCCATTTTCTCGTCTTCAACGTCAACTCGAATTTTGTCATCGATCCGCGTGATATCTCTCGGGACTTGATGAAAAAGGTTTCTATCACCAAAACAGAGCCTTTTATTCTCCATCCGGGGGAGTTTGCGCTCGGGGTACTCCTCGAAGAGACGGGAGTTTCTGACAAGCTCGTGGGCCGTCTCGAGGGCAAGTCTTCGCTCGGACGTCTCGGTCTCATCATCCATACGACCGCTGGTTTTCTCGATGCCGGCAACTGCCTCAAGATGACTCTCGAACTCTTTAACGCCGGGAGGATTCCACTTAAGCTCTACGCGGGGATGCCTATCGGTCAGATGGCCTTTGAGTACCTCTCCTCACCCTGCGAGCGACCCTATGGCTCAAAGGGGCTCAATAGTAAGTACCTCGGTGACACCAAACCCCAGGCCTCCAAGATGCATCTCAATTTCAAGAAAAAAAGCCTCTCTAAATGAGAGGTTTTTTCTTTTGTCCGCTCGTTTGCGGATGTAGGAAGAGTACGATAAAATACCTATATTGAGGGATAATTTCTTTTTGCCGAATGACTATGGCCAAGGTATTTCTGTATGATGAGTTTACACCGGAAGATGTAGCTATGATGCAGGCATTGTATTCTCGGAGTGCGGAAAGCGTCGTTAAGCATGCCGAAAAAGTGAAGGCAAGTGGCTCCGGGAAGTTCATGGAGCGATTTTACGTCGGCTACGGTCACCAGAGTATTGCGGACTGCGGGAGCACGACGCTGTTTATCGAGGGTGTGAGTATGCTCTGTGACAAAGCGATTCAGGATTGGCCTCTCTATGCTGGTCAGGAAGTGAGTACCCGCTATATCGACATGAGTCGGCAGCCCATCCATGATCCAGTGAAGACAAAAGCATCGCAAGCGATCATGAAACGATGGATGGATTTCTATATTTCATCAGGACCCGTACTTGAAGCGCATTTGAAAGTGAAGTATCCGCGCAAGGATGATGAGGACGAAAAGGTGTATGGCAAGGCTATCAAAGCAAGGTCATTTGATATTCTTCGTGGGTTTTTGCCCGCTGGTATGACGACTCAGCTTTCATGGCACACCAACCTACGCCAAGCGTGGGACAAGCTAGCCACACTCAGACATCATCCACTGGGGGAGGTGCGGGCGGTGAGTGAGCAGATTTGGAAGGGACTCAAATCTCGTTACCCAAACAGTTTTAGTCATAAGCTGTATGACGGACAAGAGGAGTATCGTCGTACGGTACTGTCGTCACATACCTACTTCGCCCCCAAGCGTTTCAGTAAACGTTTTCGGTCTACATCGACAATCGTCAGAAAGTTGCTCAGTCCCTATCTCAATATATTGAAGCACCGTCCCGTCAAGACGTCGTTACCATTTTTTATGCGCAGCCTCGGGACGTTCACGTTTGATTTCCTCCTCGATTTTGGTTCGTTTCGTGACCTCCAGCGTCATCGGGCCAGCATCTATCAGATGCCGCTCCTCTCAACTGAGTATGGGTTCCAATCATGGTATCTCGAGCAGTTGCCTGCATCGCTTCGCAAAAAGGCTGAGAAATTGATTGGAGCACAGGAGCGGGCTATCGCCAAACTCAAAACTACTTCGGAGGAAAAACAGTATTTTGTGGCGATGGGCTTTCGGGTGCCGTGTCACTTCACCTTTGATCTGCCAGCTTTAGTGTATTTTATTGAACTTCGCTCTGGGCGTCTCGTCCATCCGACTTTGCGTGTGATTGCCCATGCTATGCATCACGCTCTCCGCACAGCCCTTCCGAGTGTGAAGCTCCATACAGATTTAGAGTTGGATGATTGGGATGTGCGGCGAGGACTACAGGATATTGTCAAAAAATAATGTGAAACACCATGTCAAAAGTTATTGCGGTACTCGGGATGCCGGGAAGTGGTAAATCGGAGGCCATTGAGTACTTGATGGCGCGCTACAAGTGGCCCAAGATTTATTTTGCTCAGCCGACGTTTGATGAGATGGAACGACGAGGTATGGAGCGGACGCAAGCGAACGAACGATTGGTACGCGAGGATTTGCGCAACATGCATGGCGAGGACTACTATGCTCAGGAGGCCGTCAAAAAAGTTGAGGCACTGCCAGAGGCTCCAGTTATACTGCTTGAAAGTTTTTATAGCGCCCCGGAGTATCGGGTGTTCAAGGATCGTTTCCGGGACACCTTCCTCACTATTGCTATTCATGCTCGGCCGAGTATTCGTCACGAGCGACTGCTCCATCGACCGGAGCGCCCACTGACACTCACTCAGTCTGAAGAACGCGATTGGGCCCAGCTCAATCGTCTGACCCAGGGGACACCCATTGCCCTGGCTGACTATATGATAATCAATGAGGGGACCAAGGAAGAATTTTGTCGAGCACTTGATGAAGTGATAGCAAAAATTCAAGAAATCAAATAATCACGCATTATGCCAAAGATCATCATCGGGGTCGCTGGAGAAGTCGCCTCGGGTAAGGACACGGTTGGGAAGTATATCGCCGAAAAGTATCAGGCTTTGGCGCTCCGGTTTTCTCAGGTCCTTCGTGATATCTTGGATCGGATGAATCTGGAGCAGAGTCAGGAGAATATGGGGAGACTCTCCATGCATCTCCGCAAGGCCTTTGGCGAAGACATCCTCTCGAAGGGGTTGATAGTTGAGGCAGCCAAAAGCGACAAGGACATCGTGGTAGTGGATGGTGTCAGGCGACTCCCGGACATCATGCAGATGCAGGCGAGCGAAGGATTTTATTTTATCTATGTCGAGGCGAGTCCGGAAAAGCGTTATGAACGACTGACACAGCGTCATCAGAATTCTGACGATAGCGGCAAAACGCTTGTGCAGTTTGAGAAAGATGCGCTTCTCGAGGCCGAGTCACAGATACGCGATCTCAAAGAGCACGCGGACTTTGTCGTGAATAATGACGGGACGCTTGAGGAATTGCAGAAGCAAATAGACGATATTGTGACCAAGATACGGAAGGAGTAATGACTGCATTATGAAAAAGGGGAAACTGATAGTTCTCGATGGAAGTGACGGTTCTGGCAAGGCAACCCAAACACGTTTTCTGCTTGCTCGATTGAAGAAAGAGGGGTACCGAGTGAAGACGCTTGATTTCCCTCAGTATGAGCACAACTTTTTCGGGAAACTTATCGGCCAGTGTCTGGTGGGGGATTATGGTGACTTTGTTCAGATTGATCCGCATATTGGTTCGGTCCTCTACGCGGCCGATCGCTTTGAATCGAAGCCAGTGATAGAGCGCTGGCTTAAGCAGGGCTATATCGTCGTACTTGATCGATATGTGAGCTCGAACCAGATTCACCAGGGAGGCAAGATCCGTCAACCGAAGCGACAGCGAGAATTTCTCAAGTGGCTCGATACCATGGAGCATGGCGTGTTTGGGCTCCCACGGCCTGACGGTATTATCTATCTCGATGTCCCGACGACGATATCACAGTCGCTTCTCAAGACTGAGGACCAAAAAAGAAAAAAAGTGTATGTGTCGAAGCGAAAGACTGATCTTGTAGAAAGTGACGAAGAGTACATGAGGCGAAGTCGTGAGAGCGCTCTCAAGCTCGTGAGACAGCTCAATGCATGGACCAAAATCGTTTGTACCAAGAGAGGGGCGCTTCTCACTCGGGAGGAAATTGCGGAAAAAGTCTGGGATCAAGTTAAAACAATGCTATGAAACTCAACATCAAAAAACTTCATCCGGATGCCGTGATACCGGCTCGGGCACATCACGATGATGCGGGGCTCGATCTGTATACGTATGAGACATTTGAGCTCGCGCCGGGTGAGAGGCGGACCGTCAAAACAGGTATCGCCCTCGCTATCCCGACTGGCTATGTCGGTCTCATTTGGGACAAATCGAGTGTGCCACACAAGTGGGGGGTCAAAACTATGGGTGGTGTGATTGATGCTTCGTATCGTGGTGAGGTCGGCGTCATCATGGTCAATCTTTCCGGAGAGGTTCAGAAATTTGAAAAATGGGCTAAGATAAGCCAATTATTGGTCCAAAAAGTGGAGCTGCCGGAGGTTTGCGAAGTGAGTGAGTTAGATGATACCATACGAGGAGAGGGTGGATTTGGCAGCACTGGTACCCATTAGACACATATGAAGATATACTTTGCTGGTTCTATCCGTGGCGGGCGAGATGACAAGGAACTCTATCTCTCCATCATAGAGTGTCTCAAGGGGTATGGTGAGGTGTTGACCGAGCATATCGGTGATGCTACCATTTCACACTTGGGAGAAACAAAGAAAGATGTTCATTTTATTTATGATCGAGATGTTGCGTGGTTACGATCGGCAGATGTCATCGTGGCCGAGGTGACGACCCCTTCGCTTGGTGTCGGCTATGAGATTGCGCTCGCCGAGAGTCTCGGAAAACCGACACTCTGTCTCTTTCGTAAACAGGCAGATCGACTACTCTCTGCGATGATCGCAGGGGATAAGAGATTGACGGTCCGAGAGTACCAGAATATCGATGATATTGATATGATCCTCGTAGATTTTTTCAAACAGTAGCCTATGAAATACAACGTTACCATCGGGATGGAAGTGCACGCGGAACTGAAGACGAGTTCCAAGATGTTTTGCGCGTGCAAAAACGGCCTCGGGATGGAGACCGAGCCCAACGTGAACATCTGTCCAGTCTGTACTGCTCAGCCTGGGTCACTCCCGGTGCCAAACGAAGAGGCCATCCGGGCTGTCCAGCGCGTGGGTCTCGCTCTCGGATGTAATCTACGACTTCGTTCCAAATTTGATCGCAAGAACTATTTCTATCCTGATCTGCCGAAGGGGTACCAGATTTCTCAGTTCGACCAACCATTTTGTGAAAATGGTACGATGGTGATCGGCGATAAATCATTCCGTATTACCCGGATACATCTTGAGGAGGATACTGGCAAGTCGATGCACCCGGCCGGGGCAGAGTACACCCTCGTTGACTACAACCGAGCGGGTGTGCCGCTCATGGAGCTTGTGACCGAACCTGACTTTACGAATAGCCGTGACGTCGGGATGTTCTGTCAGCAACTGCGCCAGACGCTCCGGTATCTCGGGGTGTCCAATGCCGATATGGAAAAAGGCCAGATGCGTTGCGAGGTCAATATCTCGCTCTATCCTGAGGGGGCCGACCGTTTGTCAGGGACCAAGGTAGAGGTGAAGAACATCAACTCGTTTCGTTCGGTGGAGCGCGCTATCGAGTATGAGATCGTGCGTCAGACCGAGGCCCTCGAGCGAGGGGAGCAGTTGGTCCAGGAGACTCGGGGCTGGGATGAGAACAAGAATGCTACCGTCTCACAGCGTAAGAAAGAGTCCGCTCATGATTATCGCTATTTCCCAGAACCAGATATCCCACCCTTTGAGTTTGATGAGGCCTATGTCGAGGAACTGCGCCGGTCACTCCCAGAATTACCGGATGCCAAGCGTAGGCGTTTTCTGGCTGAGTTTGGTCTCCCAGAAAAAGACATCTTGACCTTGACGGAAGAGCGCGCGTTCTCAGAATATTTTGAGGCAGTGGTGAGTGAGCTCACCGAAAAGTCACAGTCCAAGGAGATGACGGCCCCACTCGACAAGACAATCCGGCTCTCGGTGAACTACATGCTTACCGAGCTCAGGAAGCACCTGACTGAAAACAGTCAGACTATCACGGATTTGCCGATCAAGCCCGAGAACTATGCCGAGTTCATCGCTATCGTCGCCGATGGTGAGATCAACTCGAGCGCGGCTCAGACGGTCCTTGGCGAGATGTATCGCGGAGGTGATGGCGATACTGATCCATCCCATATCATCGAGCGACTCAATCTCGGCCAGGTCAATGATACGGAAGCACTAGAGAAAGCAGTGGATGCCGTTCTCGAGCGTAACGAGCAGTCAGTCGCTGACTTCCGCTCCGGCAAGCAAAACGCTCTCCAGTATCTCATGGGTCAAGTCATGGCTGAAACCAAAGGCAAGGCAAACCCAAAAATGGTCATGGAATTACTGAGAAAGAAACTTGTATAAATGAAAAACTCCGGGTTAACCGGAGTTTTTTTGTTACGTAATTAATTACGTAATTAATTTTTCGGCTTCGGCGGAGGTAGCAACCCAG
>CAYUIR010000012.1:15255-24260 GCA_964444815.1 uncultured Bdellovibrionales bacterium
TTACGTAATTAATTACGTAATTAATTTTTCGGCTTCGGCGGAGGTAGCAACCCAGTGGAGGGGATGGGATTTCTCGAAGCGACGGAGCCAGGTGAGCTGGCGCTTGGCGTAGTGCCGGATTTCAAATTCGAGGCGTTCTTTCATTTCATCGAGAGTGATTTTCTTCTGGAGTAAGAGGGCGACGTACTTGTACTCGAGCCCAAAGCTCTCGAGACGCTTCCAGCTGAGACCAGAGGCCCGGAGCGCTTCGACTTCGGCCACCATCCCTTGCTCGAGTCGCTTGTCGAGGCGGACGGAGATATTGCGGTACAGGATTTCTTGAGACGGATTCAGCGCGATTATCACGTATGCTTGCTCCTTGCTCCTTACTTCTTGCTGCTTTAGTAATGGAGGCACAACGCCAAGAGCTTCAACTATTTCTAATGCTCGTATCAATCGCACTTTATTCTGGGCATCGATACTCTTCGCGCGGACGGGATCCACATTCTTCAGTTGTTCGAAGAGTTCTTCGGCAGAAAACTTTTCGAGTTTTTTCCGTAGGGCGAGATTGGGTTTGACGGCTGGAAACGGATTGTCCTCGATGAGGGCTTGGATCCAGAATCCGGTCCCACCACAGATGATTGGTGTTTTGCCACGCTTCTGTATATCAGCGATGGCTCGTTTGGCATCACGGACAAAGTGGGTGACATTGTAGGTGCGCTTGGGACTGGCGACATCAAGGAGGTGGTGGGGGATGAGAGCCTGTTCATCTTTGCTCACTTTGCCTGTTCCGATATCCATCCCACGATAGACCTGGCGACTATCAGCCGAGATGATTTCGCCATCATATTTCTCCGCGAGAAGAATAGCCAAATCTGACTTGCCCGAAGCCGTCGGTCCCATGATGACTATGGTTTGCGCATGCGTCATAAGATTGATTCGACACCCTCTAGGACTCGTATCTGCTCAAGGACCTCGGGCGTAGGATTGATGGCAAACGTTGTTTCGATGACGGTGGCGCCAATCTGGACCGAGATTTGCTTGGTACCAGGAGGGAGCGTTTTCAAAAACTGAGAGAGCTTGGCGATGGTGCCGGTTGGATTGGAACCGCCGATGACGAGTGTGAGTTTTTCGGTGGAGGGGAGAGGAGCAGGCTCTGGTGCTACGGGACGAGCCAGTTTGGTCCGGGTGGCCTCGGCGCGAGCAAAGCGATCGAGCGTATCGGGAGAAATCTTTTCTACTCCTTCGGCGATACACTTGAGCGCACCGTCTTTGTGGGAGACTCGGGCATCGACGATGACGATCTCACCCTCAGTCCAAGAGCCTGCTGTGTGTTCAGCGGTTTTGCCAAAGACGAGGAGCTCGATCCGACCGGTCATGTCTTCAAGACCGACAAAGAACATGGTACTCCCAGTCTTGGTGAGGATCTTGCGCACCGTCGTGATGACGCCTCCGAGGCGTACTTTCGCGCCGTCACCTTCCTTTTCGAGGCTACCGAGTGGAGTGGCGGTCTTGTCGAAATAGGCCTGGTACTCGCTCGTCGGGTGATCACTCACATAGAGTCCGAGGAGCTCCTTTTCCCAGTTGAGGCGCATGGCTTTGGTCGCAGGAGGACACTTCTCGAGCTCGATCTCGCTTACTGGCATGTCCATGGCGCCAAAGAGACTCTCAGCATGAGTGTCGGCGATGGTGCGCAGGTTTTTGCCGTGTCGGAGGATGTGGTCGATACTCATGAAGAGTTGATTGCGCTCACCGAAGTCTTCGAGGGCGCCCACCTTGGAGAGCGATTCGAGAGAGCGCTTGTTCAGGTCCTTGGTCTGTACTCGTTTGACGAAGTCCTCAAGGGTCTTGAATTTCCCGCCTGTCTTGCGGGCTTTGACGATTTCTTCGGTGCAGACTGAGCCGACGTTTTTGATGGCGTTCATCCCGAAGCGGACATGCTCTTTGCCATCATCACTCACGATCACGGTGAAGTCCTCGAAACTTTCGTTGACGGATGGTGGGAGAACATCGAGACCGATTTCGCGAGCCTCACGGACTTCGATGGCGATACGGTCGATGTCGTGCTGATCCGAGGTGAGGAGCGCCGCCATGAACTCGGCCGGGTAGTGGGCCTTGAGATATGCGGTCTGGTAACCGATGAGCGCATAGCAGGCAGCATGGGAGCGGTTGAACCCGTAACCGGCAAACGGTTCGATAAAGGCAAAGACCTGTTCGCCAATCTTCCGGCCGACGCCAGTCTTCACACAGCCTTCGATGAACTTCTCTCGCTGTTCGGCGACGAGCTCGACGATTTTCTTACCAACGGCCTTGCGCAAAACGTCAGCCTCGCCCAAGGAGAATCCAGCCAGGTCACGCGCGATCTGCATGAGCTGCTCCTGGTAGACCGCGACACCATAGGTATTGCGGAGGATGGGCTCGAGCAGGGGATGCAGGTACTCGACCGTCTTGGTACCGTGCTTGCCGGCGATAAAGTCGGGGATATAGTCCATCGGACCCGGACGGTAGAGGGCGACCATAGCGATGATATCCTCAAAGACCGAGGGCTTGAGCTGTTTCAGGTAGCGCTTCATGCCCGAACTTTCCAGCTGAAAGACACCGGTGGTGTGAGCTTCTTGGAGGAGTCGGTAGGTCGCTTCGTCATCCTGGGGGAGGCGACTCATGATGTCGGCGACCGAGGTACTCTCACGCGGGAGCCCGAGCTTTTCATTGAGTGCCTCGAGTTTGCCGAGGGCTTTGACGATGCGGAGAGTGTTTTGGATGATGGTGAGGTTCTTCAGTCCCAGGAAGTCCATCTTGAGAAGGCCAATTTTTTCGACCGCGTTGTTTTTGGTCGACGAAGCATACTGGGTGACGACGCCTTCGCGACTACCAGACACGCGCTGGAGCGGGGTATATTCGGTGACCGGGTCCTTGGTGATGACGACCCCGCAGGCATGCATCGAGGTGTGGCGAGCCAGACCCTCGATCAGTTTGGCGGTATCGATGAGTCGTTTGGCATCGGCGCTACTCTCGTACTGTTGTTTGAACTCTGGGACTTCCTCGAGTGCTTTCTTGATCGAGGTAAACATGGGGATCATCTTGGCGGTCTGATCACAGAGGGGGAGGGGGATACCGAGGGCACGACCGACATCACGGATCGATCCGCGCGCGGCCATGGTCCCAAAGGTGATGATCTGTGCCACGTGGTCGTTGCCATACTTCTCGCGCACGTAGTCGAGGACAGCCTCACGGCGATCATCCGCGAAGTCCATATCGACGTCCGGCATCGAGATACGCTCCGGATTCAAGAACCGTTCAAAGAGGAGGTCGTACTTGATCGGGTCGAGGTCGGTGATACCCGTGAGGTAGGCGACAAACGAGCCAGCGGCCGAGCCACGACCAGGACCAACGACCACCCCGTGCCCCTTGGCCCAGTTGACGAAGTCTTGGACGATCAAGAAGTATGAAGCAAAACCAGTCTTTTCAATGATGGAGAGCTCATAGTCGAGCCGGGTTTGTTGTTCTTCATTGATAGCCTGGTCCGGGAAACGTTTGGCAAAGCCGACCGCACAGAGGTCTCGGAGCATCTCATCGGCCGTGGTCCCAGGAGGGAGCGGAAATGATGGCAGATGGTTTTGGCCGAGTTCGATCTCGACATTACAAGCGTCAGCGATTTTTTGGGTATTTTCGAGCGCCTGGGGGACATCATGAAATATCTCAGCCATTTCTTCGCCTGAGCGGAGGGAGAGATCGAGCGCCATCATGCTGTAGCGTTCGGTGTCAGTCACTTTCTTGTTGTCGCGGATACAAAGGAGGATATCCTGAGTCGAGGCATCTTCTTTTTTGACGTAGTGGACGTCACTGGCTGCGACGACGGGGATGCCGGTCTCGCTACTCAGCTGGATCAATCCTTGGTTGGCCGTGACCTGGTTCTCGATATCGGTGTGGGGTCCGAGCTCGAGATAGAAGTTGTCCTGGCCAAAGATATCTTGGTACTCGAGCGCAGCCAACTTGGCCCGTTCGTAGTTGCCGTAGATGATTTCCGATGGGACTTCACCCTGGAGTGATCCCGAGAGCGCGATCAGACCCTCGCTATACTGGCGGAGGAGAGCTTTGTCAGTTCGGGCCTTGTAGTAGAATCCCTCGAGCTGGGCGATCGAGATGATCTTCATGAGGTTCTTGTAGCCCACGTTGTTCTTGGCGAGGAGGACCAGCTGGTAGCGCCGTTTGTCTTCGCTCGTGTTGTTTTTGCTCCGGAGGTCTTTGCAGACAAACACTTCGGCGCCGATGATGGGTTTGATGCCATAGTCTTTGGCATGGGTATAGAACTCGACGGCGCCGTACATGGCCGAGGTATCAGTGAGGGCAAGTGACGTCATCCCGAGCTCCTGGGCGCGGTGAAGGAGCTCATCGACGCGCGGGAGTGCCGTGAGGAGTGAGTAGTGTGAATGGACGTGGAGATGAGTAAAGGGCATAGACAAAATAAAAAACACCTATCAATACAGAAAGGCGTGAGAGTGAAAATGGTGGAGGTGTAGCATAGAGGAAAGTCCCTCATCGCCCGGATTGCTCCTTGGACTTTGCAGGGAAGTTATCTATGGAGAGTATAGCAATTTTTTATTACAAATGAAAAGGCCCGCCGGCGGTTGTGCGCGGCGGGCTTGTGGCTGTTGGCGGAAGGCGTTTACTTGCCTGCACCTGACTCCTTGTGAAGCAGCCGAACAGCGGTTCTGAGGAGGTCAGTAGGAGACGATTCGGGGAATCTCCGTTCGAGTTCCTCGATGAGGGTCAAATCTGCTCCTGCGAAGCGTACGCTGAGCGTCCGCGACTCTTTCACTCCTACGCCGGATAGCCCCTTCTTGCTGCAAAACTCAGCCAGAGCGGATGCTTTTTTGGGTTGTGCCATAGTCTTGCTCCTCGTTGCAGTGGCAAGGGTTGAGAAAACTCAACACACTACCGTACCACACCTGAGTTCAAAAATCAAGAAGCGAGTAGTGTATACTTGAACAGTATGCAAGAAACAACTTTCGACAAAGAGCGGGAAATTGCCTCAGAAGGGGAGTTTTTGGTCGTGGGGGTGGATGAGGCTGGGCGGGGGCCACTCGCCGGTCCCGTTGTGGCATCAGCCGTGTGTTACCGGGACCCGAGCTATGCTATTCCCGATTCGCTCACTCGTGACTTTGCTTTGATTCGGGATTCCAAGAAATTGTCAGAAAAGCAACGCGAGAAGATATTTGACCTCATCCAGGAGCACTTTTATGTCGGGGTAGGGATAGTGCATGCTGACACTATCGATCGGATCAATATCCTCGAGGCGACGTTCCTCGCGATGAAGAGCGCCATTTCTGATTTGGAGCGAGTCATGCATCAGGTATCGCCAGCCAGACATCAGCTTTACCTCTTGATTGATGGTAACCAAGAAATTCCCAATCTCTCACTGAAGCAAGAGACCGTGGTAGGTGGGGACGGTACGGTCCGGTCGATCGCGGCCGCTTCGATTATCGCCAAGGTGACGCGTGATCGCATGATCCTCGAATATGACAAGGAGTATCCACAGTACGGCCTGGCTCAGCACAAAGGCTACGGGACCAAGGTGCATATGGACGCCCTCAGGAAATATGGCCCCAGCCCCATCCACCGGATGTCCTTCAAGCCCGTCCTCCTCTCTATCCCCGAGAACGCCAATAAACGATTCTCGAATGTCCTGAAACCCAAGAAAGGCTGAAGCTTGCCAAAGAGAGAAAGACGTGTTAAATTGGATACATCGTAAATTTTCTGAACTGTTATGGCTCTACCAAAGCAAAGACATACCCGACATCGTCGTGACCGTGCTCGTAAGCAGTACGACGTCCAACTCGTGAATACTCAGGAGTGCCCCAAGTGCAAGGCTCCTGTATTGTCGCACCGCGCCTGCCCAGCTTGTGGCTACTACAAAGGCCGCGAAGTGGTCAAAATGACCCCCAAACTCAAAGAAGCCAAGAAGGCTTAAGGAATTTCGTCGTCAGTACCTCTTGCAAAACAAAAATGGCCAATCGTCACCTTCAAAGATCAATAGCAATGCAGTCCCTCTTCGAATGGGATTTTTTGGGCAAGCATGATGACAAGGCGCGAGAGATTCTCCGTCACAACATCGCCGAATTTGCCCCTGGACTCGAGGACACCATCTTTGCTGAGCATCTGATGGAGGGGACTCTCCGGGAGCGTCAGACGATTGACAAGCTCATTACCAAGTGTGCTCCTGAGTGGCCACTCGAACAGGTGACCGTGGTAGACCGGAACGTTCTCCGCCTCGGTATCTACGAGCTCATGTTTGGCAACTACGACGAAGTGCCTCCGAAAGTGGCCATCAACGAGGCCATCGAACTGGCCAAGACCTTTGGGAGTGACGCCAGTCCGCGGTTTGTGAACGGCGTCCTCGGCACCATCTATCGTGAGATGGGAGAGCCCATGAAAGATGATACCTCCGACAATCACAAGCGTGAGAAAGAAGAGGACAAGAGTCTTCCGACCGAGGAGGGTGAAGAGGCTGTGACCGAGCCACCCAAGAAGGCGAAGAAAGCTTCTACCAAAAAGAAGAAGGAGTAAAGCGTTCATTTCATTGACGCTTTTTTCTTAAGACAACTACCGGGTATGACCAAAGAAATCGACATTGAAAAACTGAAAGAAGCGCTCGGCATCACCGTGCGTCAGCAGGCGCTGTTTCAAGAAGCGCTCACCCATCGCTCGTATCTGAATGAGCACAAGGGGTATGGCTACGCCCACAACGAACGCCTCGAGTTCTTGGGGGATGCTGTCCTCGAGCTCGTCGTGACCGAAAATTTGTATCATAACTATGAGAATCCAGAGGGTGAGCTCACGAGTTTCCGAGCAGCCCTGGTGAATGGCGACATGCTCGCGAAAATTGGGAGCGATCTCGGACTCGAGCAGTATCTCCTCATGAGCCGGGGTGAATCCAAGGACACCGGCCGGGCTCGTGGTTATCTGGTGGCAAATGCCGTCGAAGCGGTGATCGGTGCGCTCTATCTCGATCAGGGCTATGATGCCGCCCGCGACTTTATCCTTGAGCACGTGATGAGTCATCTCCCTGAGGTGTTTGAGCAGGGGCTCCATACCGATGCCAAGAGTCGTTTTCAGGAACTGGCTCAGGAGAAGACTGGGACGACCCCGAGCTACCGTGTCCTCAAAGAATGGGGACCAGATCATGACCGCAATTTCGTCGCTGGAGTCTATCTCGGTGAAGAAAAGATCGCCGAAGGGACGGGCAACTCCAAGCAAGAGGCTCAGCGCGAAGCTGCCAAGCAAGCCCTCATCGCCAAAGGCTGGCAGTAAGACTGCTTCTAGCTTGTTAGAAGAAAACGTGCCACGAGGCACGTTTTTTCTTTTGGCTCAAAATGGGATATACTATGAGTAATACTCAAGTTCCAAGACCCCCGACAAATGGGAATTTTTTGGTGATTGATGTTTGGTGCTTGTTTGGAATTTGTTATTTGGGCTTTGAAATTTACCTCCATGTATTTGAAGAAACTCGAAATTAACGGATTCAAGTCGTTCGCCAATCGGACGAGCTTGGATTTTTTGCCTGACTGCGACCTCGCCAATGGGGCCAAATGTGGTATCACCGCGATCGTGGGCCCCAATGGTAGCGGCAAGAGTAACGTGGCTGATGCCATCCGCTGGGCGATCGGGGAGCAATCCTCCAAGAACCTCCGGGGCAAGAAGTCCGAGGACGTCATCTTTGCTGGTACCGACAAAAAAGCCCGGCTCGGCACAGCGTCCGTGACGCTTCATTTTGATAATTCCGACAAACGGATTCCGATTGAGTTCGCTGAAGTATCCATCGCTCGCAAAGTGTACCGGAGTGGCGAGAGCGAGTACCTCATCAATGGTTCGCGCGTGCGCCTCATCGATGTCGTCGACCTCTTGGCCAAGGCCGGTATCGGCAAAGACAGCTACTGTGTCATTACCCAGGGGATGTCAGACGCAGTCCTCAATGCCACGGCTACCGAACGGCGGGCGATATTTGAGGACGCCGCCGGGGTCAAGCAGTACCAGATCGAAAAAGAGCGCGCCCTCCGCAAACTTGAGAGTACCCGCGAGAACCTGGTCCGAGTGGATGCCCTCTGTGTCGAGATCGAACCACACCTGAAGAACCTCCGCCGGCAGGCTGAGCGGGCTTCGCAGGGCAAAGACATCGCCCAGAAATTGAGAGACAAGCAACTCCTCCTTTACGGATACCTCTGGGACAACTTTCAGGGTGAGCGGGGCAAGCTCGCCGCTGAGCGGGACGTCCTCGAGAAGTCCGTCTTTGATATCGGGATCGAAGTGAACACCCTTGAGCGCGAAGTGACCGAGGCCTCGGCCACCATGGAGGACCAGAGCAAAGAAGAGGTGATCGGGCGCGAGCTCACTACTCTCCGCGATGAAGCCAATGGACTCCTCCGAGACCGGAGTGTCATCGAGGGCAAGATCGAGATAGAGCAAGAGAAGCAAAAGGTAGAGGAAGTAATCCGGGTTATCCCGGTGGATTTGAACTATGTCCGGAAGGCCCTCGAAGAAATCCGTACCCACCAAGCCCAACTGATTGAACGTCTCCAGAACGTCGAGCGACTCGAGGACATCCAGGATATCCGTGAGTTTGCCCAGGTCATCAAGCAGAAGATGCATGACCTCGATGTCAAAGCCGGTGAGGGGAGTGTCAAAGAGAAAAAGATTATCGCGCTTCCCGATGATGAGAAGCGAGCGAGCGATGCGCGCCTCGCTGAGTATGCCGCGACCAAAACCGAACTCAACCACAAACTCGAAGCACTCCAGAAACGCCTCGCGATGAAGGAGGCCGAGATCCAGTCAGTGCGCGAGTCGAGCCGGACCAGTCGTGAGACATTTTTTACCAAAGAAAAGCTGTGGCGAGAAAAGGATCGCCAGTTAAACGTACTCAAAGACAGTCTGAACGAAGTCAAAGTCCGTCTCGCTCGAGTAGAAGTGCGCGAGGAGGACCTGGTCAATCTCGTCCGTGAGGAGCTCGCGATGAGTATCGACGACCTCCG
>CAYUIR010000013.1:0-2984 GCA_964444815.1 uncultured Bdellovibrionales bacterium
GTCTCAGTATCGATTGAGAGGTAGTTGGGTCCGGTGAGCGAAAATGGTAATACTGGAACCGGTTCCGGCTCAGAGGTCGTCACTTGTATTGTCGTTTGTGGTAGCGCTACAACGTCTTCCACTGGAGCTACTTGCTCCGCCACAGGTCTCATGACGTACCAGACAATGCCAGCGAGCACGATCAATACTGCTATGCCCAAACCTCCCAAGAGAAAAAGCTTATTATTTATTGGTGGTTTAGGGGCTCCTTCTTGAAAAAGAGGCTCGAGTGTAGGTGCTACTGGTGGTGTAGGGTGAGTAGATGTCCCTCCATCAAGAAACGGGCTATTTCCTACGGGCTTCGCAGTGGCTGCAGGCGTACTCACTGATTCGCCCATAACCATCACTGCTTGTCGAA
Organism: uncultured Bdellovibrionales bacterium; assembly: GCA_964444815.1. Taxonomy (GTDB): domain Bacteria; phylum Patescibacteriota; class Minisyncoccia; order Moranbacterales; family UBA1568; genus UBA1568. Next base: position 398 of record CAYUIR010000013.1, read on the forward strand.
TTTCAAGAGGGATAGTCTCTTGAGGCTGTGCCTTGGAAGATGAAGAAGAAAATAAAGACATAGAAACAAAATACAAAGAGGAGCCCCGTGGCTCCTCCTAGTATACAAGAGATTGAAACTTTTCGGTAGGTGTTAGGCCTGACCCAGTTCCATCCGACGCTTGGCCATCTTGTGCGAAAGATTGATGCGTCCTTGTGAATCAATTTCTTTGACAATGACTGGGATGACATCGCCCACTTTCACCACATCTTCGACATTCTCGACTCGCTCGTCAGAGAACTCGGAAATATGGACTAGTCCCTCTTGGTTCGGCAGTACCTCCACAAAGGCACCGAAGTTCATAAGCCTCGTGACCCGTCCCTGAAACAGCTCTCCGGCAACCACCTCACGAGTGATATTTCGCACCCAATCAACCGCCTTCTGAGCGCTCACTTCGTCCACCGAGGTGATAAAGACCGAGCCATCATCCTCGATATCAATAGAAACACCCGTTTCATCAATAATCTGGTTGATCATCTTGCCTCCAGGGCCGATGACATCACGGATTTTCTCAGGATTGATATGGAGGGTAATAATGCGTGGAGCGTACGGAGACATGGTCTTGCGGACTTCGGGCATCACTTCGAGCATCTTGCCCATGATAAACATCCGACCTTCTTTGGCCTGGGCGATAGCCACCGCGAGCATATCCGGGGTAAGCCCATCGATCTTCACATCCATCTGCATGGCTGTGATACCGTCTTTGGTACCAGCCACCTTGAAATCCATATCACCATAGTGATCTTCGAGACCCTGGATGTCAGAAAGTACCTTGTAGGCACCGTCTTTCCCGGTGATGACTCCCATAGCGATACCGGCGACTGGTTTCTTGATCGGCACACCAGCATCCATAAGTGACAGAGTTGAGCCACAGGTTGAAGCCATCGAGGATGAACCGTTCGATTCGAGCACCTCAGATACGAGGAGGATGGTGTAAGGGAACTCTTCTTTGCTTGGGAGGACTGGTACGAGAGCCTTTTCAGCCAGTGCTCCGTGACCGACTTCGCGCCGACCCGGGCCCCGCATCGGCTTCACTTCACCGACAGAGTACGGTGGGAAGTTGTAGAAATGCATGTAACGCTTTTTTTCGTCGGTCGACATAGTGTCTACGACCATCTCGTCCCCCGGAGCACCGAGCGTGGTTACGGTGAGGGCTTGCGTTTCACCCCGAGTAAAGACACCCGTTCCGTGAGTACGAGGGAGGACACCGACTTTGCACCAGATAGGACGAATCTCGGTCAGCTTGCGGCCATCTGGCCGAGCTTCTTTGTCCAGAATATTGTGATGGACAGCTTCATCAGAGACTTCGTCGGTGATAAGGGAGAGAAGCTCGGAGAGGTTCTTCTGATCTGGATACTTCTCTGCGGCATATTTGGCAATCGTAGCATTGATTTCCGCTGTTTTCGCTTCCATCGCCTGCTTTGGCAAGAGGTACAGAGCGTCAGCCAAGCCTGACCCTTCGGCAAACTGGCGGATATCAGCCTCAAACTCATCGGATCCACGGAGTACCGCTGCTGCGCGCTTCTCTTTGCCAGCCTCTTTACGGATATCATCAATAAACGTAGCAATCTTTTGGATTGCCTCAAAGCCAAAATGAAAGGCTTCAGCCATTTTCTCCTCCGTAATCTCCTGTGCACCAGCTTCAATCATGTTGATCTTGTCCTTGGTACCAGAAAGGAGGAGATCAAGGGTGCTGACTTTACGATCGGCACTCACTGGATTCAAGATAAAACTCCCATCCGTAGCGAGTCCCACTCGGACCGCTCCAATCGGACCATTCCAAGGAATATCTGAGAGCGAGAGTGCCGCCGAGGCGCCAATCATAGCCACCAGATCTGCATCATTTTCTCCATCAACAGAGAGCGTAGTAACCACTACCTGGACTTCGTTCCGCATGCGACTATCAAAGAGTGGACGTACTGTCCGGTCCACGGCTCGTCCAGAGAGAACAGCATCATCCGATGGACGACCTTCCCGCTTGATAAAGCGCGAGCCCTTAATCTTGCCGGCTGCGTAATAGCGCTCTTCGTAGTCCACCATGAGCGGGAAATAGCCCGTTATCTTGGACATTTCCTTGCTCATCACGGCGGTGGCGAGGACGACAGTGTCCCCATAGCGGGCCGTTACGGCACCACTGGCCTGCTTGGCAAACACGCCCGTCTCAATGACGAGCTCTCGCCCCCCCAGCTCTAGGGACCATTTCTTTCCTTCCATACACTTCTGGTCCGGAAGGTAAGCTAACAAACACGCGACTAGGGCCACAGGCCACACTCGTGTACTTATTAACCAGTACCTACCGGACGAAACAATGATTAAGTATCTCTCTCAAATCTCATGTCTCGAGAAAACGTTCAGATTTCGAGATGAAAATCTTGAAAAGTGAGAAGGGCTATATCCATAACCCGACGAGCTTTAAGAGGTTTTCAGCCGAAATCTGGGCGTTTTATGAGACAAGCACTGGTTTCCAGTCTTTGTGGGCGGTGAGATTTGAGAGAGATACTGAAGTACCATCCCCACTCTAGCCTTATAGTGACACTTTTGTCAAAGA
>CAYUIR010000013.1:3084-23669 GCA_964444815.1 uncultured Bdellovibrionales bacterium
ATCAACTTGGCGGAGGCTGATTCAGCAAAAGCCACCACCTCAACGCGACAGCCATAGGTGTTCTGGAGGTACTCGACGAGTGAGATGTAGTCACCATCACCGGAGACGATCACAATCACATCGAGCTTGGGGGCCATCTTGATGGCATCGATAGCGATACCTACGTCCCAATCCCCTTTTTTGGAACCATCGTGAAAAATCTGGAGGTCCTTGGTCTTCACTTCGTAGCCACTCTTGCCGAGGGCCTCAAAGAACTTGTCTTCAGTCGCCTCCACCGTCTTGATGCCGTAGGCCAAGGCTCGGATGGCCTTGCGGTCACTCACGGCTGAGAGGAGCACATTCTTAAAATTCACTTTCTTGCTATAGAGCACGCGGGCGCTATAGTACATATTCTGGATATCGACAAACACTCCGACTCTCTGCTCTGCAAACTTCGCCATATAATTTATAAAATATCTTCTTGTTTAAAACTTCCCTAAAAAACAAAGGGCCTAGAGGCCCAGTGTTTTCACGAGTGTCTTGTACGACTTTTCGTTGGTCTTCTCGAGATACGAGAGGAGCTTCTTCCGCTTTGAGACCATTTTGAGGAGCCCACGGCGAGAATGAAAATCCTTCTTGTTCTTCTTCAAGTGCGTCGTCAAACGCTTGATTTCTTCGGTAAACTTGGCCACCTGATACTCTGGAGAACCAGTATCCTTGTCGTGCCGTTTGACCGGCGTCGTGACTTTCTCCTTCTGCTTGTGCGTAAGCGCCATAACCTTGTGTCAGCAATAGACTCGTTCGCCAGAGGGGTGAACCAATCCACGCTCGTGATAAATGTTAACAAAAGCACAATAACACGCTTCCTCATTTTTTGCAACTCGAGGAATTAGTAGACAAAAACCCACTTTACATGTAGCGTTGTCTCAGAATACACCCTATGCCAAAAAAACAAGTCCTCATTGTCAAACTCGGTGGCAGTATCGCGACCCTAAAGCACCTTGGTCGTCCTGCTATTCGACGTACCCATGTCTCAAAAATTGCGTCCATCCTCAAGAAACAGTACGACCCACTGAAGCATGCTCTCATTCTTATCCATGGGGCTGGCTCTTTCGGGCATATTCACGCCCACCACTACGGCCTGGCCCAAGGAACCAAAGATCAGTCCCAGAAAACATTTCGTGCCATTGAAAATCAGTCCCTTGATGCCCGTCTCAATTCGGAGCTCACCACGCTCTTTGTTACAGCTGGTCTCCCCGTCGTTGGTCTTCCAACTCGAACCATAGCCAAAAACGAGGCCGGGAAACTTTCATCGCTCAATATAGACAGCATAGAGTCCGCTCTCTCGGTTGGGGCTATCCCCCTCCTCCACGGCGACATGGTCTTTGATACTACTTGGGGGCTCTCGGTCTGTTCCGGAGATGTACTTGTTCCGGAGCTCGCACGACGCTTTTCGGCTGAATCCGTCTTCTTTGCTTCAGATGTTGATGGCATCTATACCGCGGATCCTCACCAATATAGCAGCGCCACTCTCATTCAAAAAACAACCTTGGAAGAACTATCACGCGGTACCATACAGATGGGAAAGTCGCACAATATCGATGTCACCGGTGGCCTTTCCAAGAAATTCTCCTTGTTTTACAAGATGCCGTCTCTTGAAGAGATTCGACTTTTTAATGGCCTTGTATCAAAGAATAACTCTTTTATATTCGACCAAAGGAAATTCATTGGCACTACTATCGTAGTAAAGAAATAAAAAAAGGAGTGGGGATTGATTCTCATCCCAACACTCCATGACTCACTGAGACCCGCAGGCAATCGAGTCTTGCTCGTACTGATCGAGCAATGCGAGCACTTCTGGGACACCATCCCGACAGCGCGACAGGAGAAACTCCCTCGTTTGCCATCCAAGAGGCTCAATCTCGATGCCAGCATGAAATCCCCTCATGCCTTCAGGGCCTGCTTCGAACCGAGCCACGAAGACATGGGCAAGGGTGTCGTATACCGGCACACATCCGATAGAGACCGGGAAGCTGATTCGGACACGATCTGTGACATCAACTTCCTCGATGATGAGTCGATGAAGAGTGCGGAGGAGTCTCTCATCCGGCTCCACGGTTTCCCAGGGGAAAGAGTAGTCCTTGCTGCCAACCACCTTGCCAATGGCTGGCTTGGATTGGAGCTCTTGTACGCAGTACAACGCTCCTTGTCCGTCCAACAAGAGCAGTGCAACGCTGTGCACTCTGTAATGGTCCATGATTCATCTCCGTTGTGGATTGCTGTCACTCTAGCCTCTTTTTTCTCACTTTGTCAATACAAAACCCCGTTTGGTAACGGGGCTGTATATCTTTGCTTCTACCTACAGAATCGTAAACGCTGCCACGCTGTCTCCGGACTGAGGCTTCATGATCCGGACGCCCTGAGTGACGCGACCCAATTTTGGAATGCTCTTGAATGGGATACGGATGATGGTGCCCTTGGACGATGTGAGGATAAGGTCGTCTTCGATGTTGGCCATGCTCACGACCTTGGCGCCAACAAGCTTACCAGTCTTTGGCGTCACCTTCATAGTCTTGATCCCAGATCCACCACGCTTCTGGACTTTGTAGCTCTTCAGTTCACTTCGCTTGCCGTAGCCGTTTTGGGAGAGGATGAGGAGTTCGAGGTCCTTGTCACCCTTGAGGACGACGTCCATCCCGACCAAAACATCCACATTCTTCAACTTCATACCACGGACACCAGCCGCGTTACGACCCATCGGACGGACATCAGATTCCTTAAACCGAATGGCTTGGCCGTCGTTCGTGGTGAGGACGACTTCGTCACTTCCGGTCGTTGCACCCACCCAACCGAGGGTGTCACCCTTTTCGAGGGTGATAGCGATGAGACCACTCCGTCTCACGTTTTCAAAGTCTTCGAGTTTCGTCTTCTTGATGGTCCCCTTTTCGGTCGCCATAAAGAGGTACTTGTAGTCACTCCCCTTGTTGAGGGCTACTACCGCGGTAATTTTTTCTTCCTGAGAGAGCTGGAGGAAATTTACAATGGCCTGACCCTTGGACGTTCGAGTCGATTCTGGAATTTCATAGGCTTTGGTCTGGAAGACTTTGCCGGAATTCGTGAAGAACATGAGGTTGTCATGGGTCTCAATCGTGAGTACCTTGGCAATCTTGTCTTCTTCCTTGGTGGTCGCGCCGATCACACCTTTGCCTCCGCGCTTCTGGACACGGTAAACACTTGGGTTCATGCGCTTGATGTAGCCATCCTCGGTGAGGGTGATGATGGCCTCTTCGTTTGGGATGAGGTCTTCCTGGCGGAACTCTCCAATAGCACCCTTCACTACTTTAGTCTTCCGCTCGTCACCAAATCGATCACGGACTTCGATGAGTTCGCTCTTCACCAGGGCCAAAATCTTTTTTCGGTGTTTGAGGAGATCTTCGAGGTAGGCAATGAGTTTGTACTTTTCTTCCAACTCTTCCTCAATCTTCTTTCGTTCCAATCCAGAGAGGGTCTGGAGGCGCATCTCGAGAATAGCCGTGGCCTGGAGTTCTGAGAGTTTGAACTTCTTCATCAAGTTCATATGGGCCTCCTCTTTGTTGGCCGACTTCTTGATGGTTTCGATGATCGCGTCGATGTGATCAAGGGCAATCTTGAGTCCTTCGAGGATATGCGCCCGGTCCTTGGCTTTCTTCAAATCATGTTCGGTCCGACGGACAACCACAACTTCGCGGTGTTTCACATAGTGCTCGAGGATGGACTTGAGGGTCAGAATCTGCGGATCAACACCGTCCACAAGCGCGAGCATGTTCACGTTGAAATTCTTCTGGAGGTCAGTCATCTGATAGAGCTGATTCAAGACCTTCTGCGGAAAAGCTTCCTTCTTCAGGTCAATTACCACCCGCACCCCGTCTTTGTCCGACTCATCGCGAAGATCCTTGATCCCAGGCAACTTGTTTTCTTTGTAGAGCTCGGCAATCTTCATGATGAGCGACGCCTTGTTCGTGGCGTAGGTCATTTCGGTCACTACGATCTGGAAGAGACCCGACTTCATCTCGACAATTTCTGCTTTGGCTCGCGCCATAATCGGCCCCTTGCCAGTCGCGTAGGCCTCACGGATGTCTTTCTGATTATAAATAATACCACCCGTTGGGAAATCCGGACCTTTGATAAATTCCATCAGGTCATCGACGGTGGCATCAGGATGGTCAATCAAGTGACAGATACCATCCACCAGTTCGTTTAAGTTGTGAGGCGGGATATTGGTCGCCATACCAACAGCGATACCCACCGTACCGTTCAAGAGGAGTTGCGGAAGTTTGGCTGGGAGTACCTGAGGTTCCTCATGCATCCCATCAAAGTTGGGAATAAAATCCACCGTATCTTTGTCGATATCAACAAGCATTTCTTCAGCAATGGCCTTCAATTTCGCTTCGGTATACCGATACGCTGCCGCGCTATCACCATCCATCGAGCCGAAGTTTCCTTGGCCCCAAACCAGCGGATAACGGAGAGAAAAATCCTGGGCCATACGGACCATCGTGTCATAGACCGCGGTGTCGCCGTGCGGATGGTACTTACCGAGCACTTCACCGACTACCGTTGCCGACTTGCGAAACTTGGCGGTAGACCGGAGTCCGGTTGACCACATCGAGTAGAGGATGCGTCGATGCACAGGTTTCAGTCCATCACGGACATCCGGAAGCGCTCGAGCCACGATAACACTCATGGCATAGTCGAGATACGACTGACGGACTTCTTCCGCGATCGACCGTGGCTCTATTTTCCCGTCATGAAATTCTTTCTTGTCTTCCATACAGATGTGCTACGTGGGTAAATATATGAATACTGCTACTGCCCCTCCCCCTGGCGATTCGTTATTTCCTCATCGAGGAACTGCTTGCCAGGTACCGGATCAGTCTCGAGTCGAAGTGGCGCCGTTTCACCAAAGAGAGAATTGAGTGAGGGTGTACCTGGTACCAATGACTTTCCCCCTTCCACTGCCTTGGGGATATCACTCGCTGTCTGAGTGACATTTTCTCCAACGGACAGAAGCCAGATACCAATGATGAACACCATAGAAACCGAGACGGCGATGACGACATATCGCTGTCGCACGTGCTCGGGCTCCTCGCGCATCTGCTCAATTTTTTCCCACAAGGACATCGCCATACGGAGGTATTAGGCCCCTCGTTCGAGGAGGACGACTTCGAGCTGTTTTCCTTCGAGATCTTTCTTCTTGATATTCATTTTTGATAATGCCTCTTTTGGACAATTGCCAATTGCTTCACAAAAAGCCTTTTCACTCTCAAGCGGGAGCGTAAGCCCTGAGAGCTTGTAGTGCATCGGGATGACCACTTTGGGCTCAATCTTGCGTGCCAGCTCCGCTGCGAGCTTGGGGGCGATAGCATCGGCACCGCCGACGGGCAAAAACAAAATATCGATACCAGAGAGTTTGTCCAAAAGCTCTGGTGAGAGGTCATGACCGAGTGCACCCAAGAATGCGATATGAATATCTTCGCTCTCAAAGACATACACTGTGTTTTGCCCCCGGAGTGCCCCTTCTTTATCATCTTGAAAAGAAGGAAAGCCGAGTGCCGCAATGCCCTTGGCTGAGTATTCGCCTGGAGCATCAATAACGGTCGGCTCACCCTTCAGAGTCTCCTTTACCATCTCGGTATCGCCATGGGTGAGAAAGACGATATCAGCCTGACCCTGCGGAGCGCGCAGTCCCGCCCCTTTTTCGAGGAGATCGGTCCAAATCACGACGTCGTCAGTAGCCCGACCGGCTGGTTTGGTGCTCAATTTGAAACAATAGTCTCCGTAGTATTGGATATTCATACAAGGTCATTTTCATTACTGTGTGCTCATTTTAGCAGGCTTTTTGGCCTCCGACAAGACACTTTCCTCCCTCTCTCGCCAACATTGGGCACATCCAGTCGCTTACAAACGACGGTGCCTTGCTTTTTTTTCCAAACTGAGCTAGACTCAGTCGAGGTCCCAAGTATGAAATGTGGGGCATCTCGGTTAATTGGCTAACACAACTGAATACGAGGAAGCTTATTCCTCGCTTCTCCTTCTGTTACCAAGGCGCCTTTGCAGCCTTTTTTTGCGCCTTTTAATCCTAAATTGTGAGTTTTGGCGCTCTCACCAGTCTCGTAACACTATGTCTACTCCTACAGAAGCAGTGGCGGCCCCCTCCCCCATGGAGGAACTTTTGAGCCAGCACGTTGTCGAAATCCCAGAAATTGGTGACGTTATCCCTGGTACCGTCATGTTTGTCGCCTCAAGCTACGCTCTCATCGACCTCGGGCCTATGGGCACCGGTATCGTTTTGGGCAAAGAAATGCGTGATGGTCTCGGACCGGAGGGCAAACTCAAGGTCGGCACCACCGTGACGGCCACTCTCATGAACTATGAGAACGAGGATGGCTACATTGAACTCTCTATCCGTGAGGCTTCCTACGAGAAGTCTTGGGAAGATATCGAGCACAAGCTCACCAACCGTGAAGTCATTGGTACCAAGGTCATGGAAGCCAATAAGGGCGGTCTCATGGTAGAAATTAACGGTATTGTGGGCTTTCTCCCCGTTTCCCAGCTCGCCAGTGAGCACTACCCTCGTGTTGAGGATGGTGACAAGAACAAAATCCTCGATCTCCTGAAGAAGCTCATTGGTCAAGAGATTCAGGTCCGTATCCTCGATGCCGATCGTGAAAGTGAGAAGCTTATCGTCTCAGAAAAGGCGGCCCAGAGCGAAAAGGAGCGTGAACTGATCAACCTCTTGAAAGTCGGCGATATTGTTTCCGGCGAAGTAAGCGGGGTCGTAGACTTCGGTGCCTTCGTCAAGTTTGCTCCTCCCATCCGAGAAGATGGTAAGAAGCCGAGCGAAAAGCTCGAAGGCTTGGTCCATATCTCCGAATTGGCCTGGCAGCTCATCGATGATCCACGTGAGATGATCAAGACCGGTGATGCCGTCGAAGCCAAGATTATCGGTATCGAAGAAACACGTATTTCCCTCTCTATGAAGGCCTTGAAGAAGGACCCGTGGGACGAGGTCCTCACCAAGTACAAGATTGGTGACGTTGTTTCAGGTAAGGTGGACAAGATTAACCACTTTGGAGCCTTCGTCTACCTCGACAAGGATATCCATGGTTTAGCTCACGTCAGCGAATTCCAAGATGTCTACCCTGGCAAGAAGATAGAAGATGTCTTCAAGGAGGGCGAGACCTACTCTTGGAATATCCTTTCCATCGAACCGAAGAGTCACCGTATGGGGCTCCTCCCGGTCAAGGACAAGGCTGCTTCCAAAGGAGCCAAAGAAGAGGTGGCCGCGTAAACCAACATCTCTCTCCGAAACATCCCTTCCTCTGTCAGAGTGTCTGCCGGCTGGCAGGGATGTTTTCGTAACAGTACTCTATGAAGAACATTGTTATCATCTCTGGGGCAGCTGGTTCAGGCAAAGATTCAGTTATTGATGGACTTCAGGCACTTTTGCCACTTGAGCGCATCATCACCACGACTTCGCGTCTTCCACGTCCTACTGAAAGTGAGGGCCGCCCCTACTATTTCATTTCCAAAGAAGAGTTTGAGCGCGGTATCCAGGCGGGGGAATTTGTCGAGTATTCCACCAACGAAAACGGTGGTCTCTACGGGGTTACGAAAAGAGAGCTTGATCGTGTGAGCCAAACGAGCGGTATTGCCATATGGCGCGTGGATTGGAAGGGTGTGGTCACCATAAAGAAACTATTTCCTACTATCCCTGCTATTTATATCTCCGCCCCTCTCTCCGTGCTTGAGCAGAGACTGCGCACTCGTGATGCCGATAAGGATGAACACTACTTCAAGGAGCGCATGGACTATACTCGCGAATGGCTCAACCACCTCGATATCTATGACTACCAAGTCGAAAATGAAGAAGGCAAGCTCTCGGAAACGGTCGAGCAAGTGGCTCGCATCATCAAAGAGCGTACCAGCGCCTAATACTCCCCTCGCCCCGTTTGTCCGAGGCTTTTTGAAGCGTGTCCTAAATAGTGTTGCCAAGCACAACCTTTGGCAGCAAGATGATTCATTTATTGTGGCCGTTTCTGGCGGGCCAGACAGCCTATGCCTCCTTGATGTCTTGTATCTGCTCTCTTTGAAATTTGGCTTTTCTCTCCACGTCGCTCACGTCAACTACCGTCTTCGCGGTAAAGACTCAGACCTCGATGAAGCCCTCGTCCGGGAGCGAGCCACTCTTTACGGGCTCTCCCTCGCAGTTCTTCATCCAAGAATCACTCATTCTGCCAACCTCGAAGAGAGGCTCCGCGATATCCGCTATCGGTTTTTTGAGAAAGTACGCCTGGCCAAAAAGGCTACCCTCATCGCCGTGGCCCATCATGAGAATGATCAGGCTGAAACCTTGCTCCTTCGGCTCCTCCGTGGTTCCGGCGGTCTCGGCCTCTCCGCCATGCGACCCAAACATGGAGTGATAGTACGCCCCCTCATTGAGCAAAGTCGTGAGGATGTCCTTCACTACCTCGATGTGCGTGGTCTTTCCTATCGGACAGATCAGAGTAACAGTGATCGAGCATTCCTCCGCAATCGTATCCGCCATGAACTCCTCCCCCTCCTCAAACGGGACTATCAGCCTCGCATCGTTCCGATTCTCTCAGAGACCGCCACTCGACTGGCTACTGATTTTGCCCACTTCGGTGAGTCACCGACGCTCTCCCCGAGTGAGAAGGCTGGCCTCCTTTCGGTCCGGGCTCTCCTCGCCCTCCCGGATGCCCTCCTCCAAGTACGACTTCGCCACCTCCTCCGACCCTACACGGGTGGTCGATTTCCGTCCCAGGGAGTCATCGATGAGGTCCTGAAACTCCTCAAAAGCACCAAAAACAAGCCTCAAATCTTTGTTACAAAAGGGTTGAAGATAGAGCGAAAAGGTGATAGAGTGAGACTGCTCCGACAGGGAGCTTAACCCCCAATTTTATATTTTTGGTATGGAAAAAATGTTCAAAAACCTCTCGACCCTCATTCTCCTGTTTCTCCTTATTTCAGGCATTGTGATCCTCTACCAGTCCCCGGAGGCCAAGCCCTCAGCCGTTTCTCTCTCCGAGCTCGTGACTGAGATCAATCAGGACCAGGTCAAGGAAATCACGGTCAAGAATAATGATCTTGCCATAGAATTGAAAGATGGTAAGAAACAGGTAGCCAGCAAGGAGTCTGAGAGTTCTCTCTCGGAGACCTTCACCAACTACGGCATCGACAAAGAGAAGCTGAAAAGTGTCACGCTCAATATTACCGAAGATTCTGGCTTTGGTTTTTGGTTGACCGCCCTGCTTCCTTTTCTCCTCCCCTTTATCCTCATCTCGGCCTTCATCTGGTTCATGATGCGTCAGGCCCAACGGGGTAATTCTCAGGCTCTCTCTTTTGGCATGAGTCGAGCTCGTATGCTTGATCCCAAAGACAAGAAGAAGCGCATCATGTTTGCTGATGTCGCTGGTGCCACCGAAGCCAAGACCGAACTCGAAGAAGTCGTTGAGTTTTTGAAGCACCCCAAGAAGTTTCTCAATATGGGTGCCAAGATTCCCAAAGGTGTCCTCCTCCTCGGCCCTCCCGGAACCGGCAAAACCCTTATGGCCAAGGCCGTCGCTGGTGAAGCTGGCGTCCCCTTCTTCAATATCAGTGGTTCTGAATTTGTTGAGATGTTTGTCGGCGTTGGTGCGAGCCGTGTCCGTGACCTCTTCAAGCAGGCCAAGAAGAATGCTCCTGCCATAGTCTTTATCGATGAAATAGATGCCGTCGGACGTCACCGTGGTGCCGGACTCGGTGGTGGTCATGACGAACGTGAACAGACGCTCAACCAAATCCTCGTCGAGATGGATGGTTTCGAGACTGATACATCCGTCATCGTGATTGCCTCTACTAACCGCCCCGATGTCCTTGACCCGGCTCTCCTCCGGCCCGGTCGCTTCGATCGCCGAGTGACGATGGATCTCCCTGATATCAATGAGCGTGAGCAGATCCTCGCTATCCATGTCAAAAACAAACCGATTGAAGAAGTGGTCCGGATGCGCACTCTGGCCGAACGTACTCCAGGCTTTTCTGGGGCTGACCTCGCCAACCTGGTAAACGAAGCCGCTATCCTCGCCACCCGTCGCAACAAGAAAACTATCGGTATGGCTGAGCTTGCTGAGTCGGTTGAAAAGGTCATCCTCGGTCCAGAACGCCGCAGTCGTGTCATCAATGCCGATGAGAAGAAGATTGTGGCCTATCACGAAGGTGGTCACGCTTTGGTTGGTGCTTCCCTCCCTCATGCTGATCCAGTCCACAAGGTTTCCATCATTTCTCGTGGTCATGCTGGTGGGTATACTCTCTCAGTCCCAGAAGAAGACAAGAGTCTCCACTCGCACGCGTACTTCCTGGATGAGCTCGCAGTTTTCCTAGGAGGCTATGCCAGTGAAAAGCTCGTCTTTGGTGATATCACAACCGGACCCTCGAATGATCTCGAACGCGCTACCTCTATGGCGCGCAGTATGGTCACTCGCTATGGTATGAGCCGTCTCGGTGCACGCACCTTTGGCAAGAAAGAAGAGCTCGTGTTCCTCGGTCGCGAAATGCACGAAGAGCGCAACTACTCCGAAAAGACGGCTCAAGATATCGATAGCGAAGTCACGCATTATATCGATGAGGCATTCCGTCGCGCTACGTCTATCCTGACCGAGAAGCGAGCCACTCTCGACGCCATCGCTTCTGCTCTCCTTGAACGAGAGACCCTGGAAAAGGATGAGTTCGCCGCTATCGTGGCAGGCAAGACCCTAGCACCTATTCCTGCCGACCCGACCAAGTAAATTGGTCCTCTTATGACCTCCTTTTCTTTTGTCGACATCCTTTCCGATAGCTGGCGCCTCTCACTGAGACGGCGCCAGCTTTGGATAGGAGGAGCTATTCTCGCCCTTCCCATCCTCGCTCAGACGTACTACCTCACTGATGCTCCTTCCCAATCAAGTGAGCTCATCTCATATATAACCACCCACTTCCGAGAGGTCTCTCTTTTTCTCATCATCACCTTTGTATGCTCGCTCATTGGTAAATCATGTTTGATTCTCCTCCTCCACCGAGCCACTTCGAAAAAAGACACTTTCTCAATTTCACGCCGCACACTGCGTCAAGCTATCGTTCGAGGCCTTTTGATTGAATTGAGCTTACTCCTCTTTATCCTCCTCGTTGGCTGTGTACTGGCTCTCCCCCTTCTCATGGCGCTCATGTCTCTCGGCACAATCCCTCCGGTTCTCCACTGGCTCACTCTTATGGTCATACTCCCTATTTCTCTTGTGGCATTTATTCTACGGGAATTCATCTTTTTTTACTTCCTCCTTACTCCAGGTATCCGGTTCAAATCAGCCCTCGAGGCGAGCGTAGCACTTTTTCAAAGAAACACCTCCCTCTCAGTACAATTCTTTCTCTTCTTTCTGTGGGGAGCTCTCCTCTTTACTTTTTCCTTGAATCTGGTTATGCTAGGTATTGTTGCTCTTTCTCATGTTCTCCTCCCAAGTATGGCCGATACCTCCATGCTGGTCGGAAGCTTTGTTGCACTGGCATTCTATGAAATAGTACGCCAAACAGTTTGGTTCCGGTTTTTCCAAAAGTTGGCGACACCTCAGGACCCAGTTGAAACAACACTTCCAGCCATCTTAAAAAAGGAGATCACAGAAATTTCGGGTGTATAGCTCAGGCTTGCCCCGTTACTTATTCAAATGGACAATTAGCTCAGTTGGTTAGAGCGTCACATTGACATTGTGAAGGTCACTGGTTCGAATCCAGTATTGTCCACTAGAAGTTCGGACTTTACACAAATCATAGAATAAGTAACGGGGTGAAGTTACCCGCCCGAACGTACCGCGTTCGGTACGGGCGGGGAGCACGGCATTGACACCTGCCTACGGCAGGCAAGTTGTAGAGGTCTCTGGTTCGAATCCAGATACACCCACATCAAAAGATAAAGACCTGACAATTGTCAGGTCTTTATTGTTTAACATCCACCACCACAGTAGACACCATTGTCCTGTCGTGCCCCCGGAGGTGGCGCCGTATACGGTTTGATATATACATTCGTCTTTTGGCTCCACTCGCTTGTAAACTTCGCTGCCGGTCCCAATTGTTTGTCAATTCGTGTAAGCTCACGATTAACCTTGGTATCAACTCGCTTAATCTCACGTTCAATATTGGCTTGAACTTTTCCAACACCCTTTTGGATCATACTGCTGACTGCTTTGTTGACCACGGCATTAACAACGCCCGAAAGAAACTCGCCAGGATTTTCGGCAGCTGCGATCAAATTGTTACCAATGTTCTGAACATCAGACAGCATACGCTCAATGGTGGCGGCCGGCGCAATAGTCTTTCCTCCTTGCTTCTTCCCAGTGAATCCAGAAGATTGGGCTTCCGTTTTGACTTGCTCGATATTCTGATTCAATTTCCTCATGTAGTATGCCGAAGCCGAAAGCGTGTACCCAAAAGGATTATTGGCTGGGTTAGAAATCATGGCGTTAAAGCAACGGTAGTCTCCTTCTTGAAAAAGCTCGTCCGGGCTCGAGCAATAGCTATCCAAGTCATACTGTACACCCACTTCACCTTGTGTGCTCTCATCGCCAATTGATTGCTTCGCCTGCGACACGAGGTACGCCGGGTAGTTCCCAGAAACACTCGACGTCACATCTCCCGCACCTACATAATTAGCAGAAGCATATTTACCCCGAGTCGTGATAGTAAAAAAGTCGTTCATAATCAGCCGAGTCTGCTCTGCGGGCTTTTGATAGAGATAATCGTACCAATCTGTAATAAAGAGTGCGTTACCGAGCGTAGTTCCACCAATCATCTGGGCCGTCTGACTATTAAGTACCTGGATAGCGGCCACTTTGAGTGTCCCCAAGATGGCGCCCTCCAGTTGCTTCTTGATGGTATCCATAATCTGTCCCATCAATTCTGCCGCAAACGCACCTCCCCACACGTCAGCTTTAGCCGGCTGAGCAGAGCCCCCAATAAGGACAAACATAAAGACGACGAGCATCGCTCGAGATAGACGTCGTTTGGTTTGTGCGCCAAAGCCATGAATCATACCCTAGAGATCAATTGGTATTTCCTTGATATCGTACTCTGCCATCTTTGAGTATATTTCTTGCGAAAAGTCAGCTACGACTCCAAAAAATCCTTGCATCTTTGAAAGTGAGGAAATTTGACCAAGCGGGTCGCTGGGATTTGTCTGCTTTACTTCATCTTTGAGCGTCATGGAATACTTCGCCATTTTGATAGCTCGTACATGAACCTCGAGCATTCCTTCCGGCACCTCAATATCTTTTGTCTCATCCAGTATCTTCTTCCCCTTCTCAGATAAATCATCCAGATACTTTGTGTTACCGAGCGTGATAGCTGACAAAGAATCAGTTCCGAGTGATGTCAATAGCGAGCTCAAATCATTCTCTGAATGAAATTTCTTAGGAGAGTTATTGGCCAGTATATACGCCATCACGGTCAAATACTCAACCGCATCCTCTCTTTCTTTTTCGAGTCTCTGCTTTTCTTTGAGTTTCTTTGAGACCTCCTTAATCTTAATCTCGTCAACATTCACTTCTGGCAAAATAATCTCTTGATCGGACTGGTCAAGTACACCCTGAACTGATTCTGTGATAGTCTCGAGCGTGACCGCTTCACCCTCCCCATCTGCGCTGTCTTGTACCATACTAGCAATCTGCTGTGAGACTTGTGCCGTAAGATTGTTGTCAGTAGCAGATCCTCCGTCTTCGGTTTGATTCGTCTCCTTCGTGTCGACAAGCTTATCACCCGGCGCAGGCTTCAATGGATTATAGCCACTTTCTACTTCGACTCCATCAGTGTATCCATCGTCATCACTATCTTTATCGAGTGGGTCTGTCTTGTAGAGCGCTTCTTCTTCATTACTCAGCCCATCCTGATCAGAATCCTGAAAAATATTTTTATCGGTTATCGTATCATCAGCTGATACAAAAAAAGTCACGCTCAAAATGAGGAGACCAAAAAAGAGGAACAATGATGTTCTCATCTGTACTCGCGAAATATCACTACGCACCAACGACATATTGTGTTTTTATTCGAAACAAGCGCATCGATTTCACTCGCGCTCATGTATATCATCACTCTCAAAGTATATCATCTTTTTTGAGCAACATCAAAATATTTTACTGGCAAGACGTTACGATTTCCAGAGTAATATAAATCATTGTGTTATTGCCTGCTTGTCATTAAACATTTCCGTGTTGATTTTAATTCAGTGACCTAAGCAAGTGCTCGAAATGATTATCTCAATCCATATCGCGGCAATCGCTTTCGTTATTTTTTACGTGAATGTAAAACATAATTTATAACACAATTATGCTACTTTGTCAAATATCTCAAACGAAGCGATAGTGCCAGTGAACAAGCAACCCAGAAGAGAAGCTGCCCCTGCTGAATGTCCCAGTAATAATGATCGAATAAGCTCGTCAATATAACGTATAGTAGGATTCCACGAGAAAAGATAGACTCAATGATGCCAGGATAAATTGTTCCACGTGGAACATTATTTAGGTCACCACAAAATTTTTGGCTACCTTGTTCCACGTGGAGCATTCTTGGGATTTGAGTAATTTTGTTCCACGTGGAACATAAATATCCAAATAGAATTAGTCCAATTAGTCCAACCTCAGTCCAAATCAGCATAATTAGGTTATGTATTGGCTGAAACTGCCAGTCAAACAGGATTCCTTCAATAAAGTGCTGCATGAGGTACACGGACTGACCAATCCCCAATCCAAGCCAAAATGAGTCCTTGATCATGCCATAGAAGCTATGTACGTACTGCCAGCGCTCGTATGCAGGCTGATACAGGAAGTATTGCCAATCAAGCGACCGTGCAACAATAGCTGTAACAAGTAATATGAGTACGACTAGCAGTATTCGTAACAATTGTTCCACGTGGAACATTCTCAGCATAATTGTTCGTATGTTCCACGTGGAACAATATAATATTAGGTTCTTGAGATACAAGAATGTTCCACGTGGAACATGTAGTGATGATATGTTATCCGACTTCTTAACTAATTGTTCCACGTGGAACAATTGCCAGCATATATAAAAGACAGCCAAAATGAGGCTTGCCATAGCCGCTTTTGAGAAAGCAATCAGAAAGACGAATCCAAGAGTCGCGAGAACTAATCGGTAATAGGTCCGAGATTGTTCCACGTGGAACAATTGTCTCGTCACAAGAAATGAGTAAGTGAGCACCAGTATGATTGCGAACCCGATAAAGGCAGCGAGTACGTTTGGGTGTGGGAATAAGCCATAAGGTCGTACTACCGACTCACCGTATATTATAATCTTCGCGATTCCTGGCCACTCCACCCCTAAGTGAGTTTCCCCCAGAAATGCCAGTCCAGTGCTTTTTTGAGCCAAAAACTGATAGATAGCGATGAGCGACTGGATAAATGCGCTTAAAATTATGGTCCTAATAACTACTACTAGAATGTTCCACGTGGAACATTTTGAAATGTACTTCATCAATACGGAAATTGTTCCACGTGGAACACTGTGCTTTTTTCTTGAATCTATTGCTTGTACTTGTTCCACGTGGAACATTTTACGATCAGGACTTATCGCATCCGAAATGTTCCACGTGGAACATTTCACCTCATCCACTCTCAATGTTCCACGTGGAACAAAACTGATGAGCAAAAATAAATACAACATGTATCCCTCAAAAAGCTTTATTGAGGCATAAAAAGCCAGTGATTGATTTTCTGACCACAATGTTGAAACAAGGCTCCACAGCAGAAACGGGAGAGGGGAGAGTACTGCCAACTTCCACTGTTCCACGTGGAACAATTCTCTCCACCAAGTTATTGACAGATACTCTAATCTGTGTTCTATTAACTTGAGTAGAATGAAGGCCAAAAGAACAATATCCGACAGGAACACCGAAATATCCGTGTACTCATTGAATCCGCTCGTCCCGATCGGGCTCCATGAGACCAAAGTATGTCGCACCGAAAGCGGAAGGACGAGAATAAAGCCGAGGAGAAGGAAATTCGAGAGTTGCAGGCGTTCCGGTAAGTGCATCATAGCAAGCAGGGTGTAGTTCACCATCAGTATAACGGATTTTCTCCACCGTGGCATCTTTCGATGTTCCATCTCATTGACGAATGGCCAGAAATCGGTATGATAAGGAGGTAGCTTTCGGGCCTGTAGCTTAGCTGGTAGAGCGCCTCCATGGCATGGAGGAGGTCAGGAGTTCGAGTCTCCTCAGGTCCACACGTCGACTCACGTAGCATATTCACTCCTCGTATGAGGAGTTTTGTTTTACTTTGACCAGCTCCATTGATATTATTGAGATACCGTGGTACAGTACATTCTTGCCATCTCAAGCCCTCGTAGTTCAGTGGATACGGAACACTCACTCCAAAATTATGCCCCTGTAGCTCAATGGATACCTGCCTGCCGGCGGGCAGGGAGCTATCTCAAGAGTTCATCGATCAATTGCCCTCGTAGTTCAGTGGATAGAACGACTCACTCCTAACGAGTAAACGTAGGTTCAACTCCTGCCGAGGGCACCAACAAGCCATATTATTTACTTATACACGATTATCCCATATGTCTACTCTCCGTATCACCAAAGTAAACGAGCAACTTCGAAAACTTCTCGGCGAGATTATGGAGCGGGAACTTTCGCTCAAACCAGGGGTTATCATTACTATCCCCAAGGTTGACACCTCAAAAGATCTCCGCTATACTCGCATGTTTGTCAGTGTATTTCCAGAGAGCGAAACCAACTACGTGACCGAGACTCTCAAGAAGGAAATCAGTGGCATCCAAAAGAAGCTTTATACGAAGCTCTATATGCGTCCCATGCCCAAGCTGTCATTTAGTATCGACACCACAGAGCAAGAAGCAGACAAAGTAGAGAAACTCCTCCTCGAACTTAAATAGGGCTTGAAATTGGCATTTTTTTGACTTATACAGATTTATCCCATCCGCCATGCATCGTTTTGCCAAGGAATTCCGTACCCTTTCCTATATCATCTCCAAAGCGGAGCGGGTACTCCTTTTTGCACACAACCGACCCGATCCAGACACAGTGGGTTCCAACCTCGCTTTCGAGGAGTACCTCCGCTCACTCGGCAAGCACGTCGATATCGCTTGTTTCAACCCGTTTCCCGATAACCTAAAGGGGCTGGCTGAACATACTTTTCTTCATCCAGACCAACTAGATCTCAAGAGTTATGATGCCGTGATTGGATGCGACAGTGTCGATCGAGGTCTCGATACGCTCATCGATCAGTTCAAGGAGGAGCAGGTTATCGTGCTCATGGATCATCATCCGGATATTGAGCTCAAGGGGGATGTCGTCATCATCGACCCGGCCTATTCTTCTACTTCCGAGTTACTCTATCTTTACCTCAAATCAATCGAGGCTCCCGTGAGTAAATCCATGGCCACCATGCTTCTTATGGGCATCCTCTTTGATACGGGTGGCTTTCAGCACGGGGGAGTGTCACCTCAGGTGATGGAGATCGCCTCTGAACTCATGAAGAAAGGAGCGCCTCTCCCCAAAATTTCTCAGACGATATTCACCAACAAGAATATCGGGGCCATGAAGCTCTGGGGCAAGGCTTTTGAAAAGGCCAAGTTCAATAAAGAGACCGGCATGCTCGTCACCGCAGTCACAAAGCAGGATATCGCCGAATGTGACGCCTGCGCCGAAGACATCTACCAAGTCGCATCGATACTCTCCACTGTGCCCGATGCCAAGTTCGCTATGGTCCTCTCCGAACGTGACGCCTGTATCGTGAGGGCCAGCCTCCGCTCTATGGAACACCACGGCATAGATGTCTCTCTCATCGCTCATCAGTTTGGTGGGGGAGGACACAAGCTCGCCAGTGGCTTTGAAGTACCAGGGAAAATTATTGAAACAGAAACAGGATTTGCCATTGCATAATCTATGACGAAACAGGAATCACTCAAGGCACTCAATGTTCGCATGGCAGCATCATGCACATGTACTCTCAAATCGACAGCGACGCAGGCCGTACCGGGGGTGGGCAACCCTGATGCAGACATCATGTTTATCGGAGAAGCACCCGGTAAAAAAGAAGACGAGCAGGGGGTGCCGTTTGTCGGAGCCTCGGGCAAATTCTTAGCTGAGATGCTCGCCACGATCAATCTCAAACGTGATGACATCTACATCACGAACATCGTCAAATTCCGTCCGCCCGACAATCGCGACCCGCTTCCAGCGGAAGTCCTCGCCTGCGAAGAGTGGCTTCACGAACAAATCAAAATTATCCGACCGAAAGTTATTGTCACGCTTGGTCGCCACGCCATGGAACATTTCATTCCAGGCCAGAAAATTTCCGAGGTGCACGGTCAATCGTTCACACAAACACTCCCAGACATTGGCACCCAGACATTTTTTGTTCTCTACCATCCGGCGGCGGCCCTCTACAATGGTTCCCTCCGCCAGACACTCATCGCAGACTTTCAAAAAATTCCAAAGGTGGTAGATCAGTTAAAATCGTAGGTGCAAAAAAGCCGACCTAGTGGTCGGCTTTTTGTTCTACTTCTTCCTGGAGAAATCCACCCGCTTGGTGCTCCCAGAGTTTGGCGTACCTGCCACCAGTGGCCGCGAGGACATCGTGTCTGCCATCTTCGACGATCATTCCTTTGTCCATGACGATGATGCGGTCCATCTCGCGGAGCGTCGAGAGGCGATGAGCGATAGCGATCACTGTCTTCCCGGCCATGAGTTCATGGAGCGCCTTTTGGATCGCTACTTCACTCTCGCTATCGAGCGCGCTCGTCGCTTCATCGAGGATAAGTATCGGAGCATTCTTGAGCATCACTCGGGCGATGGCGATACGCTGACGTTGACCGCCAGAGAGTTTAACCCCTCGCTCACCGACGAGCGTGTCATACCCTTGGGGCAAAGCGCTAATAAAATCATGAGCCTCCGCCTTCTTGGCGACTTCAATAATTTCTGCTTCCGTCGCATCTGGCTTGCCATAAGCGATGTTCTCCCGAATAGAACGGTGGAAGAGCGAGGGCTCTTGTGGGACAACCGCGATCATCGTCCGGAGCGAATCCTGTGTCACGTGTGAGATATTCTGATCATCAATGAGGATGGCGCCACTACTTACTTCATACTGCCTCAAGAGCAGTGATACAAAGGTGGATTTGCCCGCACCACTCGTACCGACGAGGCCGAGTCGTTGGCCGGGCAAAATATCGAGATTGAAGTGATTGAGTACTGGATGAGTATCATAACGAAACACCACATCCTGCCAGAGAATGTGTCCCCTTGGAACGACCAGTGGTTGTGCCCCTGATTCATCTACGATGTCGTGCGCGACGAGTGTCTCTGTGAGTCCCTCTTCTATCTCACTGTACACCCGGATGAAACCATTGAGCATATTGCCGATAAAGATCAGCTGATACGAGGTATTCCAAATAAGCGAGACCACCAAGACCACATCGCCAGCAGTGAGCACTCCGGCCATCACACCACGTGCCAAGATGAACATCATGACGATAATAGCCATCACCACCAGCGTGTTGTTGATGAGGAGGCCCCACTCTTGAGAGCGATCTCGAGTGATGTCCTTCTTGGTGCGATCATCAATATACTGATCCAGTCGCTCTCGTTCAAAGAGCCGACGATCAAACTGGCGAACCGATGACATATTAGTGACGAGGTCTACCCCGACTCCGCGGAGGAGTGACGACGCCTCGGCATAGGCGACGATGAGTGGTCGGCGACGCTTCACGAGGATGATATTGAGCGCGATGAGGACTACAGCGAGGATGAAAAAGACGAGTGCAAGACGGACGTCAGTAATAAAGAGGAGTACCCCCGTGCCACACAGAGAGAGTACCGACGGATAGTAGTGCCAAACGATATCCTCCATGAGGTCATCAGCGCCATCAGAAGCATGAGAAATTTTATTGGCAATAGCTCCGGCAAAACGGTTGGAGAAATAAGTATAACTGTGAAACGTAATATACTCGTAGAGCAATCGGAAAGAATATGCTTTGGAGAGAGCCAGCCAGTTGATGCCACAAAAGCCACTCACTCGCCAAGCGATAAACATGGCCGTCAAGAGCGCTACATATAGAGCTCCATAGCGGAGGAGCGCTTCAGTCAGCGCCTCGGTACCGGAAGCGTGGGCCAGGGCATCGATCAAGAGCTTGAGCACAAACGGGAGCCCAATAGAGAGTAATTGGGCCACGGTCACAAAGAAAAATGTGGCCACGGCATAACGCCAAAATGGCCGACTGATAAATCGAAGAAAAGGAATGGGACGAGCAGGGATACTCTGCTCTGGTGCATTGTGTTTCATGTGGGCGAGGAGGGACTCGAACCCTCATGCTTTTGGCACAACATTTTAAGTGTCGCGTGTATACCATTCCACCACTCGCCCGAAATATTGTATACCCCTGCCTGCCGGCAGGCAGGATTCCGCCACCGCGGCAATTGTGTGAGGTCGCGTCCGGAATTGAACCGGAGTAAAGGGTTTTGCAGACCCGTGCCTAACCACTCGGCCACGCGACCATATTTCCTCATCAAGTAC
>CAYUIR010000014.1:0-22600 GCA_964444815.1 uncultured Bdellovibrionales bacterium
CCGCACTGAGAGTAATGTGCGAAATTACGCTTGCGCTCTTGACATGGTGTTCAGGATGTGCTACTATCCTCGCGGACCGGGAACCCCCTGTCCACAACCGAAATGGAGTTTTCCAATGCAAAGCAAGCCCTTTTTGACTCGCTCCCTGGCCGCCATCGCTGCCGCCATGGCCATGATGACCGCGCCGGTCGCCACGACCATGACCGTCTCGGCCGTGAGCATGGTCACGCCGGCCGCCATCGCGGTGACCGCAGCCGTGCTGGCGCCGACCGCGGCCCAGGCCGGTCGCAAGGATGGGGTCACAGACCCCCATTACGACGATTTCGTCGGCCCGGCCCCGAGCGGCCTGGTGCTGTCCGAGTGCTACGATGGTCTGGTGCTGTCGGAGTGCTTCGACAACATCGACTGAAGTAGCCTGTCTAGGGTGACCACCTAGGCTCGGCTTGGGCCCCGGACCGTACTACGGATCCGGGGCTCTCATCATTTTCTAGACTGTTTCTCTTCTTTTTTCCTTTCGAAACTTTCGTCTTTGCGCTAGAGTAGAGACATGAAACTTTGGCATAGTATTGTTGGCATATTTATGCTCCTCATCGGCGGAGGAGTGTTTTGGTATTTCACTCGTGATTGGTCAATCAACAACTATCCATCGACTCTCAGTGGGCCAATCGTGATGTTTGGTGATAGCTTGGTCGAGGGTGTGGGAGCCACGACCGGACAGACACTGCCGGAACAGCTCGGGCGCCTGGTGGGGAAAAATATCGAGAACTATGGTGTGAGTGGCGATACCACGCGTGATGGGCTGACGCGTCTCGAAGAGGTCCTCATGCTCAAGCCCAAAGTCGTGATCATTGTGCTCGGTGGCAATGACTTCTTGAAGAAGATCCCGCGAGCTGAAACGTTTGTCAATCTGGAGCAGATAGTGAGGGCACTCCAAAAAGAGGGCGCTATCACGGTGGTGGTCGGCGTGCGGAGTGGGATTATCGGTGGGGGAGCGGACGATGAGTATGAGGCTCTGGCCAAGAAGACTGGCTCGGTGTATGTCTCTGATATTCTCTCGGGCATATTTGGCCACTCAGATCTGATGAGTGATGCTATTCATCCGAATAGTCGTGGCTATGGCGAGATATCCAAGCGCCTGGCCGAAGAACTCTCTGCCTATCTGAGGTAACTTACCCGAAAGTTAGCACTCTCAATCGGTGGTTGCTAATTTTATTGGTGAGCGGTATACTGTGAAGACGGCTAATATATTTATACACAATACTATGGCGCAGATATCGATGTACAACGTGACGGTTCCGGAGTTTAAGCGTGAACTCTCGGCCCTCCGAGCCATCCTCGTCAAGGCAGAAGCTTTTGTTGCTGAAAAGAAGATCACCGATAGTGTGCTCCTCAGCGCTTATCTCGCCCCTGATCAGTTTCCGTTCGTGAAGCAGGTGCAGATCACCTGTGACAACGCCAAGGGGACCGCGGGACGCCTGGCCAATGTCGAGCTTCCCAAAATGGAAGATAACGAGACTACGCTCAAGGCGCTCGAAGAGCGAATCGACAAGACGATTGCTTTCCTCGATACGCTCAAGGAGGAGCAGTTTGTGGGAAGTGAAGAGCGTGATATCCCGATTTACTTCATGCCGGGCAAAGTGCTCACGGGTCTCGAATATCTGAATACGATGGGACTCGCCAACTTCTACTTTCACCTCACGACGGCTTACTCTATCCTCCGTCACAACGGTATGAATATCGGCAAGACGGACTATATGGGACAGGTGGAGTTTCATGATGAGAAGAAGTAGAGAACCAATGTTTGAGCCGGGCGGTTCAG
Source organism: uncultured Bdellovibrionales bacterium (assembly GCA_964444815.1). Taxonomy (GTDB): domain Bacteria; phylum Patescibacteriota; class Minisyncoccia; order Moranbacterales; family UBA1568; genus UBA1568. The sequence continues at coordinate 1,820 of CAYUIR010000014.1, forward strand.
TGAAAAACGTTTCTTTTTGATTGATGGCTTCAGTGCGGAGTATTCCTTTTGCGACACACTCGTTCATCCAGCGATGAACTCGCTCTTGAAAGACTCGCGATTCTTTCTCTGATTTACGGAGAAAGAAACCGTGCTCGCTTCGCCTTTCAGCGGTCCCAAAAGAAACACCTCCTCACTGAATCTGACGCTGCACATCACGATTAATTTCTCAAAAGTATCTTATGGCGAATGCCATTGAAATCAAAGGGTTGAAAAAAGTCTATGGGAATGGTGTTGAGGCGCTCAAAGGGGTGGATTTGACGGTGGCTCAGGGGGACTTCTTTGCCCTCCTCGGTCCCAACGGGGCCGGCAAGAGTACACTCATCAATGTCCTCTGTGGACTGGTCGAGAAGTCAGCCGGGACGGTACAGATCGAGGGACTGTCTATCGACGATGACTATCAGAGGGCCAAGATGCACCTCGGAGTGGTTCCACAGGAATTCAACTTTGGTATCTTTGAAAAGGTAATCGATATCGTACTTGATCAGGCCGGATACTATGGTATCCCACGCCGTGAGGCTTTGCCCAAGGCGGAGAAACTCTTGAAGCAACTGGGGCTCTATGACAAGCGCAATGAAAAATCCCGGACGCTCTCTGGGGGTATGAAACGCCGCCTGATGATCGCTCGTGGACTGGTCCATGATCCCAAGGTTCTCATCCTCGATGAACCAACCGCTGGAGTAGATATCGAGATCCGCCGAGAGATGTGGGAATTTCTCGAGAAATTGAATCAGTCGGGGACCACCATCATCCTCACAACGCATTATCTCGAAGAAGCCGAACAGCTCTGTAACAACATGGCCATCATCAACAAGGGCGAGGTCATTGAGTGCGGGGCGGTTAAGGATCTCCTCGGCAAGATGGACCAGGAGACGTTCGTCTTTGACCTCGAGGCGCCACTCCCCGAAAAGACCGAGGCTCTCGTTGGACAGTTTGGGGTGCACAAGGTGGATGCTGACACTATTGAGATGGTCGTCAAACGAGGGGAGTCAATCAACGATGCTATCATCGCCCTCAATCGGCTCGATATCCGAGTGCGCAGTGTGCGTAGTAAGACCAACCGGCTCGAAGAATTTTTCCTCCAAAAAATCAATCAGAATCAAAGCGTATGAATCCTAAACAAATGCTCGCAGCCTATGTGACGATTGTGCGGAAGGAATTCCTCCGCATGTTTCGGGTCTGGGTCCAGGCGCTCCTCCCACCAGCGGTGACGACGGTGCTTTACTTCCTCGTGTTTGGTAAGTTCATCGGGGCACAGGTGGCACCAATTCATGGGATGAGCTACATGGAGTTTATCGTGCCGGGCATCATCATGATGTCGGTCATTACTCAGTCGTTTATGCACTCGGCTTTCGGGTACTACATCGCCAAATTCCAGAAGTCCATCGAGGAAATCCAGGTCTCACCGACTCCATACTGGATTATGATTCTCGGCTATGTGACGGGTGGTGTACTCCGAGGTCTGGTGACGGGAGCGATCCTCCTTCTCATCTCGCTTCTCTTTACACCACTTCCGGTGTCACATGCTGTCCATGTGCTCGCGTTTGCGTTTCTGACCTCGGTTGTATTCTCGCTTGCTGGTCTCATCAATGCTATCTTTGCCAAGGACTTTGATAGTATTTCGATTTTCCCGACCTTTATTCTGACGCCACTCACCTATCTCGCCGGAACGTTCTATTCGCTCTCGATGCTCCCGACGGTGTGGCAACAGGTCTCTCTCTGGAACCCGCTCCTCTATATGATCAACGGTTTCCGCTATGGCCTCATCGGAGTAACTGATGTGAGTATTGGCATCGCCTACATCATCCTCATCACCCTCTCGGCCGTCCTCTCGTTTACGGTGTGGTATCTCTTCTACTCTGGACGTGGTGTTCGGACTTAAGGTATGTTCTTTTTAGCACCTCGGGAAAATTCTCGGTTCAGAAACTCTGGCGTATTCTACAAAGTGTATGCTCTATAACATCTCATCCAAAACCATGCTCTTGGCGACCGCGCCTTTGGCTATCCTCGGGATGGTGGCGTATTACTATATCCAAACTCATATGGAAGAAAAAAATGTGGCTGTAGGTGAGAGCTGTGGAGTGAATGGCTGTGTCGAGATGACGCCAGAGCAGGCCAAGATTCTCCGCGACAAGGGGACTGAACCACCATTTAGTAGTCCGCTTTACCATGAAAATCGCAAGGGGACGTATGTGTCGGCAGACAACAATGAGCCGGTGTTTCGCTCAGAGGACAAGTTTGACTCTGGCACTGGCTGGCCGAGCTTTACCCGACCTATTTCAGCCGACGCCGTGAAAACCGAGGAAGACAATTCGCTCTTCACTACTCGCACCGAGGTCCTTTCGAAAGACGGTGGTCACTTGGGGCACGTTTTTAACGACGGTCCCGCTCCGACAGGTCTCCGCTACTGCATCAACGGTGACGCGCTTAAGTTTATCCCAGATGAAAATCAGGGGGAATAATTCTATGAACACAAGCAAAGCTACTTTTGGAGCGGGGTGTTTCTGGGGAGTGGAGGCGATGTTTCGGAAAGTGCCGGGGGTAACGGAGGCGTTTTCGGGCTATACCGGTGGGACGCTCGAGCACCCGACCTATGAACAGGTCTGTACCGGTGATACCGGTCATGCTGAAGCCGTAGAAGTGACTTATGATGCTAATGCGGTGAGCTACGAGAAATTACTCGAAGTATTTTGGAACAACCACAACCCGACGACTCCAAACCAACAGGGACCCGACCATGGGTCACAGTATCGGTCGGTTATCTTTTTTCATGATGACGAGCAGAAAAAACTGGCCGAAGCATCCAAACAGTCGCTCGCAGACTCTGGCAAATGGCCACGACCAATCGTGACGGAGATTGTCCCGGCAGAAACATTCTACAAAGCAGAAGAGTATCATCAGCGGTACTTCGAAAAGCAAGGCATTGAACCCAATTGTCATATTTAATCAAAAAGTATGCGCTTGAAAGAAACACTGAAAGTCGTTTCGCTCCCGGTCCTGTTTGCCTCGATGTGCTGTCTGTCACCCATCATCCTGGTGCTCCTCGGGGTGAGTACGGTGACCTTTGCGGCGTCACTGACCGATGTGCTCTATGGACAGTATAAGTGGGTGTTTCGGGGGTTTGGACTCGTGCTTCTCGCGGGGAGCATCGTGTTTTACCTCCGTAGGCAGGGGGTGTGTACGCTTGATCAGGCCAAGCGGGAGCGTAACCGCATCATCAACCTCGTAGTCACCACACTCATTGCCGGAGTTCTCGGCTATCTCTTTTTCCTCTACGTCGTCGTTCACTACGCCGGTGTCTGGCTCCGTATCTGGGAATAAGCCAAGACTCTTGCTTTTTTGGCTTAAAAATGCTATCATAGGGGTGTTGTAAGTTTTCTCTCTGGAAGACGCTTAGACGAGACATTCGGTTGCCAAACTTGAATTCCGTGAAGACGAGCCAGAAAGAGCCACAAGCTCGAGGGGAAAGGTCCACTTACACGGTAATTCAGTCAGTAGATTCGATATGGCAACCAAATTGTATGTTGGTGGCGTTTCCTACGGTTCGACCGAGGATGGTCTGCGCGATGCTTTCGCCCAGGCTGGTAACGTCGTTTCTGCCAAGATCATCATCGACAAGATGACCGGTCGCTCACGCGGCTTTGCATTCGTCGAGATGGCTACAGAAGACGAGGCTCAAAAGGCTATCGAGCTGTGGAATGGCAAGGAACTTGACGGTCGCACGCTTACTGTCAACGAAGCTCGTCCTTTGGAAGAGCGCGCACCTCGCACCGGTGGAAACAACGGTGGTGGATACCGCGATCAGAACCAGGGCGGAAGCCGTTGGTAGTCTTGTTGGAGTCACTTCGGTGATACTCCGATAAACCGCAAAAGCACCCTTCGTAAGGAGGGTGTTTTTGTTTTATACTAGAGATGGTCCTTTTCAATTGGTTGTTCAACTCGGGAGATCGTCATGATCGACGTACTTGTTGCTTTCCTGGTGACCGGGTTGCTCGATGCGACCGGGTGGCAGATTCTTGCTTTCACTCTGGTGATGACCCATATCACCATCGTGTCGGTGACGATATATCTCCACCGTTATCAAGCGCACAGCGCTTTGACTCTTCATCCATTCCTGTCGCATTTCTTTCGCTTCTGGCTGTGGCTCACGACTGGAATGCTCACCAAGGAGTGGGTGGCAGGTCATCGTAAACATCACGCCAAGTGCGAGACGAAGGATGACCCACACAGTCCAGTGACAAATGGTATCTGGAAAGTGCTTTTCAAGGGCGCTGACCTGTATCGGGATGCGGTCCGAACGATGAGAGTGACTCCTGTCACGGAGCGTGGCCAGACGGTGTTCGAAATCGACCGCTATAGTCGCTTGACGCCAGATGATTGGATTGAGCGTCACCTCTACACGCGCTATTCGTGGCAGGGCGTGGGGCTCATGCTCATCCTCGATGTGTCCCTGTTTGGTGCATTTGGCCTCACCGTATGGGCAGTGCAGATGGCGTGGATTCCGTTTATGGCGGCTGGCATCATTAATGGTGTCGGGCACTACTGGGGGTACCGGAATTTCCCGAAGAGCATCAAGAATAACTCGACCAATATTTCGTTCTGGGGCATCCTCATCGGTGGCGAGGAACTCCACAACAATCACCACCAGTATCCGATTTCAGCCAAGTTCTCGGTCAAACCCTATGAGTTCGATATTGGCTGGGGATATATTTGTATCCTTGAGATATTTGGCCTCGCCAAGGTCAAAGTAAACAGACTCGCTCCGCAGATGTGAGCGGAGCGTCTATGCGCCGGCAGGGAAATTATCCCCGAGCCGGTTTTTTATTGGGGTTTTCCGAGTTCTTTGTAACGGAAACAATCGGTAGTATGGTCGTTCACAAGTCCGACGGCCTGCATGTAGGCGTAGGCGATGACGGGGCCGAAGAATTTGAAGCCACGCGCCTTGAGGTCGCGAGCCAGGGCCTCGGACTGAGCGGTCATGGTTGGGATGTCAGTGATGGAACGGGCGATTTTTTTCGGACCATCTTGGCCGACAAACTGAGCGAGGTAAGTTGAGAAAGACCCAAACTCCTTTTGGACAGCGAGAAAGAGTCGGGCATTGCTTATGGCCGATTCAATTTTGAGCCGATGTCTCACGATGCCACTCTCCTTCATGAGGCGGTCGATATCGCGCCGACCAAATTTGGCCACCTTCACTGGGTCGAAGTGGGCAAAGGCTTCGCGGTAGGCAGAGCGCTTCTTGAGAATAGTCTCCCAAGACAGTCCGGCTTGGGCGCTCTCAAGGAGGAGGAATTCAAACAGACGCCGATCATCGTATGTGCGGACGCCCCATTCGGTGTCGTGATACTGCTCGTAGAGGTCATGTCCAGGCCTGGCCCAGGTGCAGCGCTTTTTGGTGATTTCGGGCATAGTGGAGGGGAAATGGTATACTACGGGTACTTTTGTAGTATACTCTATGCATTTCTTTTTCTCGAGCCTAGCAGTGATAGTCTTGGTGTTGTTGGGGTATACGGTCTTTTCCTATCTCCGTATCCAAGGATTGATACGGGAGAGCCAGATACTTGTCCGAAGCAGTGCGCCGTATCAGAAAATAGTGAGTGGAGCGACAACGAGGGTTTTGGTTGTGGGGGATAGTACTGGGGTGGGTGTGGGCGCGACACGAGTCGAGGACTCACTCGCTGGACGTCTCTCAGAGGATCATCCTGATTGGTCAATAGAAAATGTCTCCGTGAGTGGTCGCAAAACAGCCGAGCTTATCCCGGTTTTGGAGGTGCTTGGTACTCATCAGTATGACCAGATTATCATACAGATTGGTGGCAATGATATTACCTACTTTTCTGATCGGGATACACTAGCAGGGGATATCGCTACCGTGCTTCAAGAGGCGAAGCGAGTGAGTCCACAGGTGATACTTCTCACCTCGGGGAACGTCGGTAATGCCCCGATACTGCCTCGACCCCTTGCTTTTTTGTGGCACCGCAGAACTCTTCAGGTGCGAGACATTTTTATAGAGGCAGCAGAAGAAGCTAGTGTGACGTATGTAGATCTCTACCGAGACAAAAAGACGGACCCATTTTTTCTTGAGCCCTATCGGTACCATGCGAGCGACCTCTTTCATCCGAGTAGTGAGGGCTATGGCCTCTGGTATGAGGAGTTCAAAAAAGCCCTCTGATCAAGCCTTGATTTTCCTCTTAAAAGTTGGTAGGCTAGGGAATGTAGCGAAAAAACACGGAGAGGTGGCCGAGTGGCTGAAGGCACCACACTGCTAACGTGGCGGGGCGTTAAAACCCTCGAGAGTTCGAATCTCTCCCTCTCCGCAAAGTCAAAAATGACGTCCTCGTGGCGTCATTTTTGCTTTTGGAGTAGGATGAGATTCGAACAGGGAAAGCCTGCCTGCCGGTAGGCAGGGGTCGGAAAACGGGAGTTTTCCGTGAGAGGAAAGCAGCAAAGCGCTGAGAACCGTGGGTTCTCAGAAAGAGCCATAGGCTCTGCGTTCAATCTCTCCCTCTCCGCACCAATAAAAATACAGCACCCCCAGTGGGAGGCTGTTTTTTATGGATTTTCGAAAATTTGATACAATAGTCGCATGACTAAGACCTCTATTAGCTCCGGTGTCGTCCATACCGTTCCTCGGGATGTAAAGGAAGCGCTGTTGGGTGCGCCAAAACTGTTGGAAACATGGAATTCTCTGACGCCGCTCGCCCGGAATGAATGGATCTGCTGGGTCACTATTGTCAAAAAGCCAGAAACTCGGACCGAGCATATTGAAAGGTTGCGAGAAGATATACTCCATGGCAAGCGAAGACCGTGTTGTTGGCCAGGGTGTCCCCATCGGAGACCCAGTGCCGCCAAGTGGTTCGGAAAGAGAGCGAGTAGTTTTAAACAATAATCAATAAGCCGTAAGTCAAAAAGTATGGAATTAAACTATGTGGCTATCGTAGTGGCAGCGGTACTCCAGTTTGTCGTCGGGGGCCGTGTGGTACATGCCGATATTTGGGAAAGTTTGGGGAACGATGCATGGGTATGACAAGCTGTCGCAGGAAGAGCAGGACAAGGCGCAAAAAGGCATGGGGCCATACCTGGTGCTACAGTTCGCGGTGACCCTCGTCACGACGTATGTCTTAGCACTTTTTGTTTCAGAGCTTTCGTCTGAATGGCACGCCTTTGGGGCGGCGGGATTCTTGTGGCTCGGATTTGTGGCACCGACCCAGGCCAGTGCCGTCATGTTTGGGGGTACACCCAAAGAATGGATGTGCAAGAAGTTTGCCATCATGGCCAGTGGATCGCTCGTCAACCTCATGGTCGCAGCTGCGACTCTCTCATATCTCTAGGTACCCTCACGCATCTTTGAAAAGAATTACGTAATAAATTACGTAATTCTTTTGCTTATCGGGCGAGGACGATGCCCCAGACGGAGCGGGCACCGTGGGATTTGAGGACCTGCGCGCATTCCTCGAGAGTGGTCCCGGTCGTGGCGACGTCATCGACGAGCCAGATGTTTCGTCCTTTGATGAGTGACTCCTGGTCAGGAGTGAGAGCAAAAGCATCCCGGAGATTTTCGAGGCGCTCCTCTCGTGACTCGGTTTTCATCTGGGGCTTGGTAAAACGAGTCCGGAGGAGCACATCGTCGAGGACCGGGAGCGCGAGACCAGGGGCGAGCTCCTCCCCGATGATGCGGGCGAGGAGAGCAGACTGGTTGAACCCGCGATAGCGGAGGCGCCTCGGGTGAAGTGGGACCGGGATGAGGACATCTGGGAGCGGGAGCGCTGAGCGTGACAGGGAGTCGATGAGGAGCTGACCGAGGGGGAGGGCGAGATCAGGGATAAAGCGGTATTTGTAGGTGTGGAGCGCGCGACTCATGAGTGGATCATGATAGTGTGCGACCACAAAGACGCCATCGAGGGCCGAGGGTGCGCTATCACGACAGGAGAAGCATACGGCGCCAAGTGGGGTGAGATGATGACGACAGAGAGGACACTCTTGGTCGAGGCGACGCTCGATCCGACTGGTACAGGGCCGACAGATCCAGTGTCCACCTCGGCCACAACCGAGGCAGCGGAGCGGAAAGAGCGTGTCGAGGACGGCCTTTTTAGTGGCTTGTGCGAACAGGGCCAGTTGTGATCGGGTTAGGAACACACAATGATACCTTTTTTGAGGGTGAGATGGAGAGATTTTTTGACTTTGCCTTTGAGGAGGCGTTCGCCAATAGGCTTTTCGACGAGATTTTGGATAGTTTTGCGGACCAGACGGGCGCCTTGCTCGGGAGCAAAGCTCTCGTGGGCCACGTGCGAGGCCACATTTTTGCCGATGACGAGGGTATAACCCTTTTTCTTGAGTCGCTCCGTGAGGGTGGCGAGCTCGAGAGTGACGATTTGTTCGATGACTTGGGCGGAAAGCGGTCGGAAGACAATTGTTTGGTCGAGGCGCGCGAGGAGCTCGGGACGGAGTTCTTTCTTCAGTTCAGCGAGGACCTCTCGTTTGATGGGTTCGAACTGGTCGCCATGACCGCCATCTGGGGTCGTACGATCGAACCCAATTCGAGCATCGCGAGTAAAGGCAGCGGTGCCGATGTTTGAGGTGAGGATGATGAGCGTGTTCTTGAAGCTCACCTGACGCCCTTCGGCATCGGTGAGGGTCCCCTCATCGAGGATTTGGAGGAGAATGTTCCAGACATCGGGGTGAGCTTTCTCGATTTCGTCGAACAAGACGACCGCGTACGGTCGGCGGCGGATGGTTTCGGTCAGTTTGCCACCTTCGCCATGGCCGATGTAGCCAGCTGGGGCGCCGAGCATCTGCGCCACACTGTGACGCTCCATGAACTCGCTCATGTCGAGCCGGATGAGGGCTTGCTTACTCCCAAAAAACTCTTCGGCCAGAATCTTGGCGATATAGGTCTTGCCGACGCCAGTGGGGCCGAGAAAAAGGAAAGAACCGAGCGGTCGATCGGGATCGCCGATGTTACTCACTGAGCGGACGAGAGCCTCGGAGAGGGCTGTCTTGGCTTCATCTTGGCCGATGAGACGATCATCGAGTGCCTGCTTGAGGCGCGTGATCTTTTCACTGGGGTTTTCCTCGGAGAGCTTCTCAAAGGGGATACCAGTCATGTGAGCCACGGTGCGGAGCAGGTGCTCTTCGGTCACGACTTTGGTGTGGCGATCGGCTTCCTCGTGGTGTTTTTTTCGGAGCGTAGCGATTTTCTTGATGAGTTCTTGTTCCCGGGCGTACCACTTGGCGGCATCATCGTAGTTCTCGTGCTCAGTGAGGGACTCCTTGAGGGCCGTCGCGGCGCGAAGCTCCTCTTCGAGTTGAAAGAGGGCGGTAGCAAAAGGCGACCGGTCCTTGCCTTGTTTGGCGAGAGCCGAGGCCTCATCAATGATGTCAAACGCCTTGTCAGGGAGGAAACGATCTGGGATATAGCGGATAGCGAGGTCGACCGCGTGGTCTGTGATGTCCTTAGTCAGGGTGACATTGTGAAACGTCTCATAGCTCATCTTGACGGACGAGAGGATGTGCTTGGATTCTTCGGCGGTCGGCTCGGCGATGACGAGGGATTGGAAACGCCGGTCGAGAGCGGGGTCCTTTTCGACGTGGCGTTTGTACTCTGAGAGGGTGGTAGCACCGATACAGGAGATCTCCCCTCGGGCGAGGGATGGTTTCAGGATATTGGCGGCATCGAGGCCACCAGAAGTGTTGCCAGCCCCGACGATAGTATGAATTTCATCGATAAAGAGGATGACGTCTTTGTTCTGAGTGGCCTCCCGGATGATTTCCTTGAGGCGGGCTTCAAACTCACCCCGGAAGTTGGTCCCAGCGACGACCAAGGTGAGGTCGAGTGAGAGGATACGTTTGCCAAAGAGTGAATGTGGGACATCGCCTCGGGTAATCTTCTTGGCGAGCGCCGCGACGAGGGCGGTCTTGCCGACCCCAGGCTCACCGATGAGGAGCGGATTACTCTTGTTCTTGCGGGTGAGGATCTGGATTAGGCGATCGAGCTCTTTCTTGCGACCGACAAGGGTGTTTTCTTTGGTGGTGATATCCTCGGCCATGTCCGTCGTGAACTGGTCGAGTGAGGGGGTGGCACGACCAGACTTCTTCTTGGAGGGGGCATCCGAGAGTGCATCAGGGAGATCGAGCATCTTGGAGAGCTGAGGAAAATGATCGAAATTCATGTGGGCTTCGATAGTCGACTGGATCTTTTTCTCTTTGATCTTGAGCGCGAGGAGAATGCCATCGAGGGCAGGGGTACGAGACTCAAGGAGTGCATAGACCAAGTGTTCAGTCCCGACGTAAGGGTAGTGGAACTGGTTGGCGAGGGCATAGGCCCGTCTCAGACTCTCCTTGAGAGCGGGCGAGAGGGGAAGCGGATGGGTCTTGGGGAGGGCTTTGGCGCCCGTTTTCTTCTTGAGACACAGTTTAGCGAGACTTTCCTTCTCAAAACCGATGTTTTCAAGCAAAATACCACCAAGACTGCCATCCTCGAGGAAAATAGCGAGGAGGAGGTGCTCGGGCTCTATCGTAGTATGGCGGGTATAGTGAGCAATTTCCCGGGCCTCCTTCAGGCTATGTCGGGCGTGGAGGGTCAATTTCTGGCTAAAAGTCGTTTCAAGCATGGTGGTAAGAGAGGCGAATAACGTACCTCCATTCTATGGTTTTCGTGAGGCTACTGTCAAACCAGTGTCGAGAGAGAAACTTTTGAAAAAAGAGCGCGAGTATGCTATCATACTCGCTAGAGATTCTAAAAAAGACCAAAAGAAAAAACATGCAGTTCGGTATCAAAAAACCATACTTTCTTGGCATTGATTTCGGCACCTCGCTCATCAAGGCGGTGGAGCTGACACTTGAAGAAGGCAAGCCTAAACTCGTGACCTACGGTCAAGTGGATTTGGCGCGTCTCGAAAAAGGTATTGTCACCGGTCAGAATTCCTTTGACGATGAGCTCGTCCTCTATCTCCAGGCGCTCTTGGGTCGCCTCAAGTCCAAGGGTGAAGGCGTCTATGCTGCTATGCCGGCTTTCACTGGCCTCATTTCGCTCATTGAGCTCCCTGAGATGAGTGAGGATGACCTCAAAGAGGCTATCCAGTTTGAAGCCCATAAATACATCCCATCATCGCTTGATGATGTGGCACTCAGTTGGGAAAAGGTAGGGAGTTATCAGCCAGAAGAAGGTGGGTCGGCCAAGATGGAGATCCTCTTGGTGGCGGCGCTCAATAAGGAGGTGACGCGCTATCGGAAATATATCGAACAAGCAGGACTTCAGATGAATTTTTTGGAGCTTGAAACGTTTTCGATGATTCGTTCGACCATCGGACATGATCTGGGTCTCTATTTGGTGATCGATATCGGGTCACGGGCCACCAATCTGGTCCTCGTCGATGATGGTCTCGTCAAAGTGAGTCGCAATCTCGATATGGGTGGCAAAGATATCACCCGGACACTCACCGATGGTCTCGGCATTACGCCGGAGCGGGCCGACGCCCTCAAGAAAAGCGACAAGGATTTCCTCAATCAGGCAGAGTCCAAATTGACCTTTCCGGCACTCGAAATGATAGCTACGGAGGGTAAGCGCATGCTCGCGACGTATCAGACCAAGTATCCGGAGCAGACGTGTTCGGGGATAGTGCTCTCGGGCGGGACGGCTCAATTGACAGGCCTCACTCAGTTCTATGAACGATTGTTTGGACTCCCGGTGCGAGTCGGTGATCCGTGGCAGCGAGTGATGGTCCCTCCAGCCGTGGAGGCTGATGTCAAACGTCTTGGGACATCGTTTTCGGTAGCGCTCGGTCTCGCGCTCGCGGGTGTAGATGAGATGACTCAGAAATCAAAAGAGAGTTTCTTCAAGTCATTTTCAGTGGACGTGCTCAAAAAAACGCTCATGAAAAAAATATAAATCTTTTTACATACGATCATGCTCGGGGTGAATATCGCACAATCGCAGAAAGAAGAAGAGGAAATCAAGCCAAAGCGCGGCGGGTTCTTTGATACGGGAACCATTGTGAGTATCGTGCTTATATCGTTAGCGGGTCTCGTTTGGGGCGGGATTCAGTTCTATATCAGTACCTTGGATAAGAAAATAGCTACCGTAGATACGGCTCTAGCAATGGATTCTGGGCGATTAGTCGGTGAAGAAATTGATCGAGTGGCTGACTTTGATGCGAGAATTTCTTACTTCGCTGACAAACAAAAGGAGCTCATGGAACCACTCGATATGATGACGAAGTTAGAGGAGTCAATGGTATCGGGTATTGTTTTGACGGAATATGAGTATAAACACGAAGGTAGCGTGGGAAATATCCATGGTGTAGCGAGTAATTTCCGTGTTCTTGCTGAACAAATCTTGGCTTTTAAATCCACTGGACTTTTTTCAGAAGTGAAGGTTGAAAAAACAGAAAGAGATCAAGAGGGTCAGTTACGTTTTGTACTTGAAGCCACCCTGTAACTTATTGCTAAAACTATGCGTTTAAAACTTTTAGTAGTGCCGTTCTCTATACTGTTTGCCCTAATTCTTGTCATTGGCTACATAAAGCCAGATATAACGGTCTTGCAAGAAAAAAGAATTCTACTCGAATCCAAGAATGCGCAGCTTGGTAACCTAGCGGGAATTCTGAAAAATATCGACGCACTTACGCAAGCCATCGAGGTGGAAACCGAGTCAGAGACTTTTATGCTGGGGTATATTCCGAGAGCCATAGATCAGGAACGTGTGATTGATATGTTTAATTATCTGGCGAGTCAATCAGGTGTGTTTGTGTATGTGATTAATATGAAGGATATTGAAGTTAAGAGCCCCAAAGAAGAAACGCTCCAAGTCGTAGCAGGCACCCCTATACTGGATGATGGATCGTCTGTTCCACTACCGCAGAGTCCTAAACCGAAATTAAAAGCGTTTTCAGCGGAGGTAGAGGTCCGTGGGGAATATGCTAATATGCGAGACTTCTTCAATCGTCTGGCGCATATGAATCGTTTCCATAAGGTGAGTAGTTTTTCACTTGCTACTCCCAAGGATGATGGACGTGGCGAAGAACAGTCAACAAGTACGCTGACGGGTCGATTCAAGGCAGAGTTTACTTATTTCCCTATACATCATGTAGAGAACGCTTTGAATGTGGCAGTGTTCAGTAAAGGAGAGTTCAATAAGGATTATTTGAACAGGATAGGGCAATGGGCTAACAATATCGTGTCTCCATTGGACACTCCTCAAAGCGGGCGACCAAATCCATTCCAGTAAAATCGTTTGATATGACGACTCCACCAGTGGCCGGATCAGACACGGTCGCTCTACCAAAAAGCATAGCCGAGCAGGCTAAGGCGCTCGGTGTGCCACTCCTTGAGAATGTGCCAACTACTCTTAGCAAGGAGGTGTTGTTACTCATACCGGAGGATTCGGCACGCAAGTATGGGATGGTAGCCTACCAGAAAACGGGAGATACTCTTTTAGTCGCGATGCTCAATCCGCAGGATTTTGAGGCACTCAACGTGCTCCGATTTTTGGCGGAAAAGGAACGACTTGGTATTGAAGTGTCTCTGGTTGGCGAAAAAGTGTTTAACGAAATTTTGAAGAGCTATACGGGCGCTGATATGGCTCTCAAGGAAGCGATACTCTCTCTCAAAAAAGAGGATGAGAATATCGCTCAGAAAGAGGAACTCGCACTCAAAAAGAAGTCTGGAGACGCCGATATCTTTCAGGATGCCCCTATTGCCAAGCTGGTAGAGGTAATCGTGAAGCATGCGATCGATGGTCGGGCCAGCGATATTCATATCGAACCGATTGAAGGATCCTATCGGGTACGGTTTCGAGTGGATGGACTCCTCCGAGCCGACCTCGTTTTTCCACGAGAGGTCGGGCGCGCTGTCATTTCTCGGATCAAGATTTTGGCCAACTTAAAAATTGATGAGAATCGTAAGCCGCAAGACGGCCGTTTTCGTTTTGAGAGCAAAGAGGGTGTAGTGGACCTCCGTGTCTCCAGCCTCCCGGTGATGGAGGGGGAGAAGATAGTCATGCGTGTCCTCGAGAAAAATTCGGGTGTGAGTGACCTCGAGCACCTCGGCCTCTGGGGACGCAATCGCGCTGTCCTAGAGAGTAAGATTCGAGAGCCATTTGGGATCATCCTCATCACAGGTCCGACGGGTTCGGGGAAATCCACCTCGCTCTATGCGTTTCTCCAAATCCTCAACAAAGAGGATCGTAACATCATCACCCTCGAAGACCCAATTGAATACTTTATGGAGGGTATCAATCAGAGTCAAGTGAGGCCGGAAATTGGCTATACCTTTGCCGCTGGACTCCGCTCCATCCTCCGACAGGACCCAAACGTCATTATGGTAGGTGAGATACGCGATAGTGAAACGGCCGAGCTCGCTATCCATGCGGCCCTCACCGGTCACTTGGTTTTGTCTACTCTCCATACGAACGATGCTATCGGTGCTATCCCACGATTGGTAGATATGGGTATCGAGCCCTTTCTCCTCGCGTCATCACTCCAGGTCGTAGCAGCTCAGCGACTGGTCCGGCGCATCTGCGAACACTGTCAAGAAAAAGCCCCCCTCTCCAAGCTCCAGGAACGTACGGTGCATGACTTGTTCCAGGCGATTCCCCGAGAGGAAGTGGAAGCGTACGGGCTCAAAACGGACCAGGCAGTCGCCGTGTTTCATGGTAAGGGTTGTCAAAAGTGTGGTCTCACGGGCTACAAAGGACGGATTGCTCTCTATGAGACAGTAGCTGTAGACGAGACGATGCGGGAGATCATCGCAGACAAACAAGGTAACGAAACGGCAGTAAAAGAAGCGGCGCTCGGTCAAAAAATGCTCTCGATGCGACAAGATGGAATCCTCAAAGTACTGAAGGGCATCACCACGCTCGCGGAAGTGGAACGAGTGACCGAGGGCAAGCTCCTCATCGATGAAGAATAATGATATACTGAGAGCGTTGTCGATCAAAAAGAAATACAAACATGGAATCGTTGCATGTAGAACAGCGGCTGAAAAATCTCCTCTTGTTGGTGGGTCAACAAGGGGCTTCTGATTTGCATCTGGTGGTAGGCCGCTACCCCACTCTTCGGATCGATGGCAAACTCCATCCGGTCGCTCAGGAAAAAATTCTTACACCTGCCGATACCAAGGCAATGAGCGACGTGCTCCTCACAGAAGAAAAAAAGGAGGAGCTCATTGCCGTGGGACAGACGGACTTTTCTTATAATTTTGAAGATCGGGTGCGTTTTCGCACCAATATTTTTCTGCAAAAGGGCTATGTGAGCGTCACGATGCGTTTTGTCATGGACAAATTGCGTAGCCTCGATGAGCTCAATGTCCCTAAGGAACTCTATGATTTCGCTGGACATTCGCAGGGACTCGTCCTCGTGACTGGACCTGTCGGTCATGGCAAGTCGACGACATTGGCCGCTATCATCGACTATATCAACCATAATCAGGACAAGCACATCATCACGATTGAGGATCCTATAGAGTTTGTCTACAATCAGGACCGGTGCATCATCAATCAACGCGAAATTGGTCGGGATGCCAAGAACTTTTCCGATGCTCTCAGGGCTGTCTTTCGTGAAGATGCCAATGTCGTACTCCTCGGAGAATTGCGCGACCTAGAGACCATCAGTACGGCGATGACGGCAGCCGAGACGGGACACCTCATCTTTGCCACGCTTCACACCAACGATGCCGCCCAGACCATCGACCGTATCGTCGACGTGTTTCCCGCCCACCAGCAGAATCAGATTCGCATGCAGCTCTCAAGTGTCCTCCTCGGAGTGGTCTCGCAGCGCCTCCTCCCCAATACCGGGGGCGGACGTATCCCTGCCGTCGAGATTATGTTCAAGAACAATGCCGTCGAGAACCTGATTCGCGAAAACAAGAATCATCAGCTCGATTCTGTGATTGAAACCAGTCTCAAAGAGGGGATGATTTCCCTTGATCGGGCGCTCGCCGATTTGGTCAGGCGGGGGCTCGTGACTGTCGACGACGCGTTTATGTACTCCAAGAATCGTGATTATCTCCAGATGCTCCTCAGTCAAGAGTCCAACTAGCATCATATTGTCCTATGAAATTTGTTTTTAAAGCCAAAGATGCCAAAGGCCAAATCCGTGAGGGTATGGTCGAGTCTACCAATGCCAAAGCAGCCGCAGAGATACTGGGGCGCAATGGCCTGGTCCCAATTTCGGTCAAGGAAGACAAGCCGACCATGGCTATCGTCAAGGATTTTCAGCGCGCTTGGGAAGGGGTACGGCAAAAGGAGCTCGTGGTGTTTTTTCAGCAGTTGGCTACTCTGGTAGAAGCCCGTGTCCCAGTAGTTTCAGCGCTTCGCACCATCGAGGAGCAGACGACAAATCGTTACTTCCGCATTATCATCAAGGAAATGGCGGATGATATCGAGGATGGAGCACAGTTCTCAGTCGCCATCGAAAAGCATGCCGATACATTTTCTCCGCTCGTCATCAACATGCTCCGGGCTGGCGAGGCGTCCGGCGAGCTTCAGAAATCGGTAGAGGTAGTGGCGGCCAGTATCGAAAAAAACTATCAATTGGCGGCCAAGATAAAGGGAGCACTTTATTATCCAGCATTTGTGCTCGGAGTTGCATTTATTATCGGATTTTTGGTGGTGACGTTTATCTTGCCCAAAATCACGGTCATGATCAAGGATCTGAAAGTCCCGGTACCATGGTATACAGCAGCTCTCATCTGGATAGGGGATTTTATGCAGGTGTGGTGGTGGGCGGTACTCCTTGCTATTATGGCGGCTATTGCTGGATTGGTATACTACATCAAAAGCGATGCAGGGCGACGTGAATGGGAGATGCTTTTGCTAAAGATACCTGTTATTGGTGACTTGGCACGAAGTATTTATATCACCCGCTTTTCGGAGAACCTGGGTTCACTCCTTGATGGTGGTATACCGGTCGTGCGTGCGCTCGTCATTGTGAGTGAGATCGTCGGTAATCAGGTATTTGAAAAGATTATCCTGAAAGCGGCTGATGAAGTCCGTTCGGGCGGTACCATGAGTACGGTATTTCTCCGCTCATCCGAGATCCCACCCATTGTGTCTCAGATGATTCGCATCGGTGAAGAGACTGGTTCGCTTTCCAATGTGCTCTTGAGTACCGCCAAGTTTTATAATCAGGAGGTGGAGACAAAGACCAAGAGTCTCACCACGCTTATTGAACCGATACTGATCGTGGGTCTCGGTATAGGTGTCGGTATCCTGGTCGTTGGTGTGCTCATGCCGATCTATGATATCGCTGGTCAGTTGTAGAAAATATGCTATACTAAAAGTGTCAGTATAAAAAATAAAAACAAAAACAGAAGGAGGTGAGCATATGAAAAAAACCTTGAAGGGATTTACCCTGATTGAACTCTTGATCGTCATCGCTATCATCGGGATTCTCGCTTCCATCGTGTTGGTGAGTCTCTCTAACGCTCGAACCAAAGCTCAGAAAGCTGCTTTTAAATCTGAAGTGGCTGGATCGGTTGCTGGTTTCACATTGGAGTGTGATGATGATACCCTCGTCGCACCAGCGGATAGCGGGGCAACCAATTGGGATGCAGCTTTTGATTCTGAAAGTTGTGGCTCTGCTGGAAATGGTACTTTTTCTATTGACGCTGCGCCTGTAGCAACTATCGCTGGTTGTACGGCCGCGACTGTCACGGAAACTGGTGCAGACTTTACGAGTTGTCCATAGTCTGGACTTGGTAAGCTTTGAGAGTAATTATAATATTAAGGGGAGGTGAACATTATGAAAAAAAATTTGAAGGGATTTACCCTGATTGAACTCTTGATCGTCATCGCTATCATCGGGATTCTCGCTTCCATCGTGTTGGTGAGTCTCTCTAACGCTCGAACCAAAGCTCAGGTTGCTGCTTTCAAGTCTGAAACAGCTGGCGCAGTAGCCGGTCTCTTGATTCAGTGTGATACAGCTGCTATTGTTTTGCCAACCGATACTGCCACAACGAACTGGGGCGCTATTTCTTCCCAGAGTTGCGGAGCATCTGGTAGTGGAACATTCACAGTAACAGCGACTCCTATCAACGCAGGGTTGACATGTGCTGCTACAGTTACTAATACAGGTACTACATTCGTTGGTGCTAGTTGCTAGTTGATTGTTTCTCGCAGAATACAAACACCCCATCTCGGGGTGTTTGTTTTTCTATTCGTGGAGTCCTGAGCGCATGAAGGGGTGTTTGCATCTGTGATAAAGCGACAGAAAATGGTATACTGGAAAAAAACATATGGGAGAAATATTTTTTCTTATCTTAGGATTGGCCGTAGGCAGCTTCCTCAATGTTGTCATACTGCGTTTACGATCAGAGGAGTCACTTGGAGGACGGTCGCACTGTCGACAGTGTCTGGAGCAGATACACTGGTATGACAATATCCCGGTACTGAGCTATCTCTGGTTACGAGGTCGGTGTCGGTCCTGTCAAGCATCGTTTTCATGGCAGTATCCAGTGGTAGAAGGACTGACGGGTGTGTTGTTTCTGTTGGTGGGAAGATATTTCTTTGATTTGGCTGACCAAGCAACGTGGCTTGAGACCTTGTGGCTCCTTGGTCTCGTGGCGCTTTTTGTGGTCATCGCGGTATACGATATTCTGAATATGGAGATTCTCGTCTCGGTACTCTGGATGGTCCTCATTTGGACATTGCTCTATTATGGATTGAGCTTCGAAGTAAGTGAGTCACTCTGGTGGGGACGAGAGATGCAAGCACTTGGAGGCGCACTCGTCGTGGGGGGATTTTTTTTGACGCTGGTGCTTGTATCGCATGAGACCTGGATGGGGTGGGGAGACGTGTGGCTCGGTGCTCTCTCTGGATTGATTGTGGGTCTCCCGGCGGTACTCTTTATGATGACCCTCTCCTTTGGTATAGGAGCGCTTATCGGTATCGGTCTCCTCGTTTTTGGACAGAAAGGCATGAAGACTCAGCTCCCTTTTGCTCCATTTCTTGTCCTGGGGACACTTCTGACACTCCTCCTGCCACAGATGATTCCAGATTACACCTGGGCTTTTTTTCTCTGAGATATCTATGATGCAACCAACGCACAAGACACTATCTGCTTTTTCTCTCATTGAGCTCCTCGTGACCGTGGCACTCATTAGTATCCTTTCGGGTGTCATTTTGGCAGTTTCTGGCAATGACCGTACATCAGAGCAGCTCGAGAATTCGGCCCGACAGGTGGCGGGAGCCTTTCGCGAGGCCCAGAATTATGCCCTGACAGGCTATCAGGGAGTAACAAGTACTGACCCTTGTCGATTTACTGTTGCTTGGAGTGGTACGGGCTACACGACCACGTACGGGTACAAAGATGGGGCGGGTGCTTGTACTCAGACGGCGTCGCTCCGTTCCTACCAACTTGCGGATGGGGTGGCATTTTCGGGTACCGGTAGTTTTTACTTTACCCTACCACATGCCACCATAGTTCCTGCCAACAACGTGACCGTACCTCTCACCAAAGCCGGGATTACTCATGTCGTGTGTGTCTCAGCGACGGGACTGGTCAATAATTTTGATGGTACAACGTGCCCATAGCCTATGCAGTATCTACGGATATCCAGTATGTATCGAAAGCAACGAGGATTCTCTACTCCGGAGGTGCTTCTTTCGATGTTTGTGCTCACGACAGGCTTGGTGGCTGTGATTGCGGTGATGGCGGGGAGCCTCCGTTACTCTTTTAGCAATCGTGACACGATCATCGCTACTGATCTGGCGCAAGAGGGGATAGAGCTGGTGCGCAACGTGCGAGACAATGACTTCGCCGCGCGTAACAATGGTTTTACGGCATTTGCGCAGAGTGACAAGCACTGTCGGATTGACTGGAATGATCCAGATACTGATCTCGATTGTCAGTCCAGCCAGGGGAGCTTGTCGCGCTATACACTCGAGTATACTGGGGGGATGTATCAGCACGCCACGTCCCCGACGGACCGCTTCTCCCGTTATATCTTTATTGATTATGATACCAATGGCGGCGAGCATGCCCTGGTCCGGAGCTTTGTGATCTGGGGCGGAGCGTCGCTCCCGCCGGCGAGTGGCAGCTCGGCTACCTGTGCGGGGTCCGCTACGTGCGTCTTTACGGAGGCGTTCCTCACTAATTGGAAATGATATGACTATAACTCGTTTTCACCCTCCATCATTTCGGGGTTTTACACTGATTGAAGTATTGGTGTCGATGTTTATTTTTTCGATTATGATGGTGACAGTGTCGCAGGTCTTTGCGTCGTCTTTTTCTGGTTACCGGAGTACTCGGGCCATCCAGCGTGATATCGATAACGCCCAGTATTCTCTCAATGTCCTGGCCAAAGAGCTTCGGACGAGTTCGGTCGTGAATCCAGCCTCGGGGACGCTTGTCAACTCATCGTTTGTCCAGTTCTATGATCATTCGCAGAGCAAGTGTTTCCGTTATCGTATAAGTGGAGGGAATCTCCAGGTAGCCTCGGCTGATGTCGATGATGTCGATGAGTGTAGGGGCACCGCTCTCTCGGGTTTTTCTAATATTACCACCGGCGTCATCAACGGTTCGTTTCGAGTGACGCCATCTACGAGTGTGCCGGCTCATGTGGGCAAAGTGACGATGTCGCTTGATATCTCTGAAGGATCGAGTCACCATGCGCGCATCCAGACCACCGTGTCGCTTCGTGACTTTGGTATGTCTGGGCTCTAAATATATACGCTATGATATCCAAACCTACACATCTCCGTGGTTCAGTGCTCGTCTTTACTCTCCTCATCTTGGCCGTGATACT
>CAYUIR010000015.1:0-1887 GCA_964444815.1 uncultured Bdellovibrionales bacterium
TCGCGCCACATCGCCCTGCACCTTGCCATCGACATGGACATTGCCTCCATCGATGACGATAGCGTCAGGACTGAGCATCTCGGCCGTGATGAGGTCCGGGATACCACAGGCCGTCACTACCACTCGTGCCTCCTTGATTTCATGAGTAATAGCCTCTTTGCCCTCAGCGCGGAGGATGTACTCACTCTTGAGACCTTCAAGTGACAGCGCAAAAGTGAGCACTCGCCCGATGATATTGGAGTTCACGACCGCAATCGCCTTTTCGCCATGAAAAGCGATTCCTGTCTCACGGATGAGCTCAACGATCGCTCGCGGGAAAACTGGGCAAGCCGTGGCATCACCCCCGAGAAAGCGCTTGAGTGTTTCCTCGTGAAAACCATCCGTGTCCTTCTTTGGATCAATCTGTGCGATAATTTCATCCGTCGGCATCCCAGCGGGGAGCGGAAGCTGGACGATGATACCATGTATATCCGGTCGATCATTGAAGGCCGAGATGGCCGAAATGAGTTCACCGTGACTTACCGTCGTAGGGAATACCTGCTTTTCAAAGAGGATTCCTACTTCTTTGGCCCGTTCTTCCTTGAGCGCCACGTACTTCTGTGATTCGATATAGTCGCCGACCAAGATGACTGCCAGCCCCGGTGTCACATGAGATGAAGCTATCCGCTCCTTGGTATCAGCAAGAATGCGCTCGGCTATCAATTTTCCTGAGAGCAGCGCCATGTTAGTGCGTAAAAAAATGATTGAGAGCGCGTGGCATGTGACGCCACACTCGAGGAAGTACCAAACGGACGACAATGTACGTCACCACGCTCGCGATGACCATACTCCCCAAGATATCCGTCAGGTGATGGACGCCAGCCCCGACCCGAGACCATCCCACCAAGAAGGCAATGACAAAGAGTGCTGTGCCGAGCCGTCGCTCAAAAGCAAAAATTACAGCCGCAATCGCCGAGACAAAGAGTGTGTGATCTGATGGGAAGCCATTGTCTGGTGCGTGTGGGATAAGTGGTACAAACTGCCCGACCACAAACGGTCGCGGATCATAGTAGAGCGCGCTCAATCCCTTGGCGACGAGATACGTGAGTGGGAGCGCGATGAGCGCCGCCACAATCACCTCTGACGACTGCTTCTTCGGCACGATAAGGAGATAGAAAAGAGCCAAGATGACTACTACAAGGTAGAGATATTCAGCACCAAAAATAATCAATTGTTCCATAGAATTAAAAAAGTGTTCCGGCTGATTGTGAGGTGATGAGTGGGGCATGCTCGGTTTTGGCGGACTCTAGGAGTTTTTTGTTCCCGTGGAGCTCAGCGAGGTACTCCCAATTTCGGAATTCCGGATGTTGCTCCAGTTGCTTTTCGAGGATTTCTACCGTCACCCGCACATCCCCGGCCCCAGTATGGGCCGTCGTATGCTCTTTGCCAAAATAGAGCTTGTAGGCAGCCGAGAGATTGCGCGGTGCAAACATGTTTTTGGCGGTCATCTTGTGATAGAGAATCTTGGCATCAAGCACCTTCTTCTTGGTATAGTCAAAGTTCTTGCCGACACTCGCAAATTCTCCCCGCAAAAATGGCAAATCAAACCCAGTGATGTTGAATCCCCCGACATCTGACCCATCAAACATATTCCAAAGTTCGTACGAGAGCTTGGCAAAACTCGGGCAATCGACGAGGTCCTTATCATTGATGCCATTGATACGACTGGCATCCTCCGGCATCGGCATCCCAGGGTTGATCCGTTCACAGTAAGCGATTACCTCGCCACTCGGCATGATTTTCTCATAGGCGAGCTCGACTATCTTGTCTTCCCCAGTCGACAATCCCGTCGTTTCGAGGTCAAAGATGATGAGCGGCCGGTCAAGCGGGAGATAGTCAGGGATGGTA
>CAYUIR010000015.1:1987-19139 GCA_964444815.1 uncultured Bdellovibrionales bacterium
TCGAGGCCACTCACGCTTTTCTCATAGACGCTATCAACCGGCATGATAAAGAGCGCCAGTGCTTCTCGATCGATGAGGGCGATTGGGCCATGCTTCATCTCACCGGTCGGATACCCCTGGGCCGACACATAGGCGATTTCTTTCACCTTGAGGGCTCCTTCAAAGGCAATCGGGAAATTGTACTTCCGTCCCAGGTAGAGATAATTCTTGCGATTGGCATACTTTTTGGCCAGCTTCTTGATCGTACCGGACTGTTCAAATATCCGCTCCATGAGGCGTGGCAACTTGAGGAGCTCCCGGGCAATCCGCTGTCCCGTGACGAGCGACATCCCGCGCTTCCGTCCGAGATAGAGGGTGAGGAGTGAGAGCACGGCGAGTTGCGAGGTAAAGGCCTTGGTCGATGCCACCGATACCTCCGGTCCAGCATGATTATACACTCCGGCATCGGTCTCCCGGGCAATGGTCGAGCCGACCACATTCACGATACCGAGCGCGAGCGCTCCTTTGTTCTTGGCCTCACGGATAGCAGCCAACGTATCAGCTGTTTCTCCTGACTGTGAGAGAGCGAGTACCGCGGTATATTTATCGAGGAGTGGTTTGCGATAGCGAAACTCCGAAGCGTACTCGACTTCGACCGGGATACCGGCGTATTCCTCGAGCATATACTCACCGACCAGGCCCGCATGGTACGACGTACCACATGACACGATCACAATGCGCCGTATACCCTCCAAACGCTTCGCTACGGCGCGGAGCCCGCCGAGCCGAGCTGAGCCCTCATCTGGTAGCAATCGCCCGCGCAAAGCATCAGCAAAGCTCTCCGGCTGATCAAATATTTCTTTCAGCATAAAATGCGGATAGCCACCCCGCTTGGCCTCTTTCTCTGACCACTCGATATCCGAGACAGTCTTCTTTTGCACTGCCTGGCCAGACCGGACGACATAGCCGTCACGGGTGATGACGGCGCGCTCACCGTCTTCGAGATACACCACCTTTTTGGTATGAGCGAGGATAGCTGAGACATCAGACGCCACGAAGTATTCGTCCTTGCCGACGCCGATGAGGAGTGGACTCCCCATCCGGGCCACATAGAGCCGTTCTGGTTCGGCGACGGCAACCATAGCGATACCGTACGTCCCCCGGAGATCCTTGAGAGCCCGCGCAAAGGCTTCTTCAATATCTTTACTCTTCTTCGTATGTTCTTCGATGAGGTGGGCTACTACCTCGGTATCGGTCTCCGATGAGAAGCGGTGACCTTTCTTGGTCAGTTCATCTTTCAATTCAGTATAGTTTTCGATGATACCATTATGGACGATTGAAATCGCCCCAGCGCAGTCAGCATGTGGGTGAGCGTTCTTCTCAGACGGCTTGCCATGCGTGGCCCAACGCGTATGGGCAATACCCAGCGTTGCTTCGAGTGTCATCCCCTCTGTTTTCTTTTCGAGCTCTCCTACTTTCCCCAGGGCTCGCACTCGTTTCAGTTTGTTACCACCGACGAGCGCCACTCCAGCACTGTCGTAGCCACGATACTCCAACCGATGCAATCCCTCGATCAAGAGGTCCTTCGCCTGACGCTTGCCGATATAGCCAACAATGCCACACATAGGGGTAGGAATTAGGAGTTAGCGTATAGCTTTTAGGTTAGATCCATTCTTACCCCTATTCTAGCACTTTTTCCTTGCTGAACATCGACACTTGACTTTTTATCATTTTTCTGCTATAATAGAATGTTACCAGTGCCTTACCAACCCCGTGCCAGATTCTGGCACACCTATCACGAAAGACGCCCATGAACAGAAGCAGTCTTGCTATTGGCTTAGCGTTGTTTTCTGCTGGCCTCTCGACAGTCATCACTGGCAATTTCAGCCGAATGACAGCCCTGATGAGGAATCCTGCCCTCGCCAACACTGACGAAGGTCAGACGGGAATCATTCTCATCGGTACCCTGGCCATGTTGATTGGCAGCGCCATCATCGCCTACGCCTTCCCCAAGAAGCCCTGACCCCCAATCGCTCTTCGGAGCAAGGAGTGAACATGAATGATCTTATCCGTGTCGGCCCATGGCGCATTTCGGAAGACGGATCCCAGTTTGAAACAGGACAACCCTCCACCGGGATGGTGACACTCACTTCCGAGCAAGCCATCGCACTTCTCGTGACCAATGAGCCGGCTCTCGCGGATTTCCTGCGCCAGCTTTCGACAGCGATGCACAATCGTTTCGGGGACAACAAGTTTCTCGAGGAGACGGTCGCTGCTCACCGCCTCCGGCATCCGCCGTCCCGGTCCTTCGACGAGGTCGACGGCTGCTGAACCCAGTCGGCCCCACCCCCCCAACCCCGCCCTTGCGCACAACCGCGCCGGGGCTTTTTTCTTACACTGAATAATCTAAAGTTAGAATGAGGCATTGACTGTAAGCGTCGTTTCTGCTATAAAAAACAGTCATAGCCCCTTACCAACCCCGTGCCATTGGCACATCAATGAGAGAGTTTCAGATGCACGACCAACGTCTCTCCGCTGACCTTGCCATGTTTGTCCTGGAAATCTTCTTGCGCAAACATCGCCAACGCCATCCCCGAACAATCCAAGGTTCCCGCCATACCTCGAAGGAAAACCCCATGAACGACAATCCTTCTCGCTGGAGCATCACCGGAGACCTGAGCGGTCTCTCCAGTCCCTTCGGCCACGATGTGAAGTTCTCACTCTTGGCCAGATTGCTCGCGGAAAACCCCGAGGCGATCAAGCCGTTCCTTCGTCAGCTGTCACAAGCCATGGCGAATCAACGTGGTTACGACCCAATTTCCGCCAGTCTGGAAAAGCTGGCTGAATAGCCTCCACACTGATCGCATAATCAGCTTCTGCCCCCCCCAACCCCGCCCTTGCGCGCAACCGCGCCGGGGCTTTTTTTCTGCAGACAACCCTGAGCCTGTCGAATGGGTACCCTGAATTTTTCTATAAGCTAATCCCTATCAGCTATAAGCTCGGGCTTATCCCACTACAATACTCACGATTTTACCGGGGACGTAGATGACCTTGCGGACTGATTTACCAGCGAGATAGATTTGAACATTGGCATCAGCAAGAGCCATGGCCTTCACTTCGTCTTCATTCATACCACTCTCGATAGCGAGGACGGCTCGCACTTTGCCATTGACCTGGACCGCGACATTGACTGACTCGGCCACGATTTTTTTCTTGTCATACTTGGGCCACTCTGCAAGAAAGATAGACTTCTTCTCGCCCATCTCGGCCCATAGTTCTTCGGTCATGTGTGGAGCAAAGGGACTGAGAAGAATGAGGAGAATTTCGAATCTAGATTTTTGAATCTCGGGCTCTTTCTCAAAAGCATTGACCAGTATCATCAGACTACTGATGGCAGTATTAAACTTGAACGCTTCAATATCCTCCCCTACTTTCTTGATGGTCTGATGGAGCAGGCTCTCGATATTTTTGTCTTCGCTGACACCCTTCTGCTTACTCGCTACTACTTTTTCCTGCAACCGCCATACTTTCTCGAGGAACCGCCGTGTCCCCACTACACCATCTGTATTCCAGGCAATGTGCTGGGTAAAGGGTCCCATGAACATCTCGTACAGACGGAAGGCATCGGCTCCAAATTGATCAATCACGTCGTTCGGATTGATGACATTCCCCCAACGCTTGGACATCTTGCGACCGTCTGATGCCAGGATAAGACCAAGGAATTCCAGACGCTTAAATGGTTCGGGTGTACTCACTCTCCCCTGGTCGTACAGGAACTTGTGCCAGAACCGGGCATAGATAAGATGGCGTGTCGCATGGTCTCCACCGACATAGACATCCACCGGCATCATTTTCTTTTCTTTTTTCTTGTCCACCAGAGCCTTCTTGTTGGCTGGATCAATAAATCGCAGATAGTACCAAGACGACCCAGCCCACTGGGGCATGGTGTTGGTCTCTCTTTTGGCTGGCCCCTTACAGGTAGGACACTTCACATTGACCCATGAGGCGATAGTAGCGAGTGGTGACTCACCAGTACCAGCGGGCTCGTAGGCTTTGACTTTGGGGAGCATCACTGGCAAATCTTTCTCAGGCACTGGTACCACGCCACACGCTTCACAGTGAATGATTGGGATGGGCTCGCCCCAATACCGCTGTCGAGAGAACACCCAATCCCGCATCTTGTAGGTGGTTTTCTTCCGTGCCAACTTGTTCTTGACCAGATACGCTATGATATCCTGACGACTTTCTCCCGACTTTTTCCCTTGGAAAGAAGCAGGCTCCATGAGGATACCCGCCTCCATATCGGTGTAGCAGTATTCGAGATTCTTCACTTGCTCTCGTTTAGTCTTATCCTCCGGAAACAAAACCGGCTTCAATCGAATACCGTATTTCTGAGCAAAAGCAAAATCGCGCTCATCATGGGCCGAACATTTGACGATACCGGTACCATAGTCCGCCAACGCATAGCTCGCGACCCATATCGGGAGCTCGCCATTGCCCACTGGGTCAATCGTGTAGCGACCAGTAAAAATGCCCTCCGATTCCTTTTCTGTCTCGTACCCGGCCGCTTCTCGCTTACGCACCATCTCCTCACACTGTTTCAGGATTGTTTCCTTTTCAACGATACCGTCGAGCAGTTTCGGGAGGAGAGGATGATCAGGAGCAATCACCACAAAGGTGTCAGCCGCAAAGGCCTCAAAATGCGCACTGAACGTTTCTATCTTGAGCTTGGTATCTTTCACGGGCGAAGTGAACACCATCCCCTCGGAACGGCCAATCCAGTTCCGCTGGGCTTCCTTGATCCCCTCTGGCCAATCCAGTTTCGAGAGATCTCGGAGCATCTTGTCAGCATAGGCCGTGATCTTGAGTACCCACTGACGCATCGGACGCTTTTCTACGAGAGTGCCACAGCGTTCACAGTGACCCTGCTCCAAGTCTTCATTGGCCAGTCCCGTCTGACATGATGGACACCAGTTGATCGGATCAAAAGATTGATAGGCCAGGCCCTTGTGGTACATCTGGAGGAATATCCACTGGGTCCAACGGTAGTACTCTGGATCCGTCGTATTGATTTCCCGATCCCAATCATAAGTAAAGCCAATCTTTTCCAATTGTTTTTTGAACGTCGCGATATTCTTCTTGACCGCGACACTCGGATGCACTTTGTTCTTGATCGCATACTGCTCGGCAGGGAGCCCAAAAGCATCCCACCCCATCGGATGGAGCACACCATACCCTTCCAGTTGTTTGAAACGGGCATAGACATCCGATGCAATATAGCCCTTGGGATGACCGACGTGGAGCCCTGCCCCAGAAGGATACGGAAACATATCCAAAACATACTGCTTTTTGGACCGCTTATACTGGCGATAGGTACCATTTTTCTCCCAGTACTTCTGCCATTTCCCTTCGATTTTCTTCGGTTCGTAGCCTTTTTTCATAGTATTTTCTGGTCATTACCTCCCCACTGTACTTTAAACAAGCGATTTTTTCAACCCCGCACCAAACTCAACAAAAAACCCATCCTCTCACGACCGTGGAAAGATGAGTTTTGAATAATCTCACAAAATACCTCTACTGCTCCAAACTCTCGGGACTCAGTCCACGACGGGCCTGGTGACGACGGGCGACCTTGACCCGAGCCATCTCTTTCTCGATCATAGCCGCGGTCCGAGCATACTCTTCATCGTCCATAGTGACTCGTTCTTTCTTCAAGTCCTCGGCACGTTTGCGAGCCTCTTCGGCACGTGTGACGTCGATGTCTTCGGCGCGTTCGGCTGTATCAGCGAGGATCGAGAGGACATTGTCATGAAACTCCACAAAGCCACCCGAGGTCGCAAGACTCGTCTCCGGCCCATTTGGTTCGGATCGGAGCATGATCTCCCCAGCCGAAAGAGCGCCGATATACGGCACATGGTTCGGGAGGAGCGTCACCTCACCATGGAGAACCGGCAGAGTCGCCTGATAGACGTCCTGCTCCACTACCATCTTTTCGGGAGTAACGACTTTGAGCTTAATCATACGTTTGAGAATTGTAGCTCGTCTTCGATGTTTCTTTTGGGACCGTCTAAAGTCAAGCGGGCACGGTTTCCGCCGGAGGCGGAAGAGCGCGACTTTAGCAGAACGAGTGGCACGCTGGGCCACGAGTGGGTCTCAAAAGGAATCATCGAATGATGAGCAATAATACCTTAGGCTTTGCGTCCATCAGCGATTACTTCTTCGATAGAACCCTTCATGTAAAATGACGACTCAGCGATATCATCGAGCTCACCGGAGAGAATCTTTTCAAACCCAGCGATCGTATCATCGAGCTTCACATACTTCCCAGTGGCTCCGGTAAACTGCTCTGCCACGAAAAACGGCTGGGACAGATACTTTTGAATCTTGCGAGCTCGTGCCACCGTCTGCTTGTCCTCATCGGTCAATTCTTCCATACCGAGGATAGCGATGATGTCCTGGAGGTCTTTGTAGCGCTGGAGGATCTTTTGAACATTGCGAGCGACGGTATAATGACGTTCCCCCACCACTTGTGGATCGAGGATAGTCGAGCTCGAATCGAGCGGATCAACCGCTGGATAGATACCGATTTCCGTGAGCGCACGGTTGAGTACCACGGTAGAGTCCAAGTGAGCAAAAGTCGTGGCTGGCGCTGGGTCAGTCAAGTCATCGGCTGGCACATAGACCGCCTGAACCGACGTGATCGAACCAGACTTGGTCGAAGTGATGCGCTCCTGGAGCCCACCCATTTCTTCGGCGAGAGTCGGCTGATATCCCACCGCACTCGGAATACGACCGAGGAGAGCTGATACCTCAGAACCTGCCTGGGTGAAACGGAAAATATTGTCGATAAAGAGGAGCACATCCTTGCCTTCATCATCACGGAAGGACTCGGCCATGGTGAGGGCGGTGAGGGCCACACGCTGACGGGATCCTGGTGGCTCATTCATCTGACCAAAGACGAGGGCCGTCTTGTCGAGCACGCCGGAGTCTTTCATTTCAAAATACAGGTCATTCCCCTCACGAGTACGTTCACCGACACCGGCAAACACCGAGTAGCCACCGTGCTCCTGGGCAATGTTGCGGATGAGTTCCTGGATGACCACAGTCTTCCCCACACCAGCTCCACCGAAGAGTCCGACTTTACCACCTTTCATAAACGGACAAAAGAGGTCAATCGACTTGATACCCGTCTCAAAGACTTCAGCCTTGGTCGACTGCTCATCAAAGGCAGGCGCCGTGCGATGAATCGAACGCCGTGTTTCAGTTTCGACATTCGGCTGACCATCGATGGTATCACCGAGTACGTTAAACATCCGTCCGAGGACAGCTTTGCCAACTGGGACAGAGATCGGAGCACCAGTTGCGACCACAGGCATGCCGCGCTTCACGCCATCAGTCGTCCCCATAGCGACCGCACGCACGCGACCACCGCCCAAGTGCTGGTGCACCTCGACGACGAGCTTTGTATCATTTACGGTGAGCTCGAGGGCATCATAAATATTCGGGAGTGTGCTCCCATCTCCAAATTCCACGTCCACGACCGGACCGATGACTTGAATGATTTTGCCTGTGTTCGTACTCATACAGTTTTACGTTACTTGGAGACTATCTGATTAGTATACAAATTATTTCTGCACTGCTGCCATACCAGCTGAGAGCTCGGCAATTTCCTGAGTAATCTTGCCCTGGCGGAGCTGGTTGTAGGCGAGTGTCAGGTCAGATACCATGTCCTTGGCGGCATCTGTCGCGT
Organism: uncultured Bdellovibrionales bacterium; assembly: GCA_964444815.1. Taxonomy (GTDB): domain Bacteria; phylum Patescibacteriota; class Minisyncoccia; order Moranbacterales; family UBA1568; genus UBA1568. Next base: position 9,717 of record CAYUIR010000015.1, read on the forward strand.
TCCGCATCGCCATCATGCGAGCCGACTCCTGCGAGGCATTGGACTCGAGGATAGCATGGTAGAGCTCCATCTCAATCAAACGCGGGATCATCTGCTCGAGTACGCTCTGTGGGGATGGTTCTATCGTATACTCCGCCGTTTCGTGAGCCTTGCCATCACTGTCTTGCCCCATTTCATGCATGGCCTTCTTGGTATCTTTGAGAGCCACTGGGAGGAGTGCTCGCACCTTGACCTCCTGAGAAAGCATCGAGATAAAGTCAGTGTAGATAACCACGACACGATCCACCTGGAGTGAGGTAAATTCATCCATGATGACGTGTGCCACTCCGCGCATCCCCTCGGCGGTCGGTGACGTGAGGACATCCGGGAAAGAAGCGACAATTTCACCACCCATACGACGTACGGCGTTCTCGCCCTTCTTGCCGATAGTGATAAACGCTCGCTCCCGACCTTCATCTTCTTTCAGTACCTGGCGCAGGCGCTTCACGATCTGAGCATTAAACGCCCCGCAAAGACCGCGATTGCTCGTCACCACTACGTAGAGTTCCTTCTTCACCGGACGCTCAGTCACGAGCGGATGACGCTCTTCGCCGACGGCTCGGTCGAGCTGGCGCAAGAGTTCGATAGCACTCTGTGCATATGGACGAATAGCGAGGACGTTCCCTACAGCTTTGCGCATTTTGACAGCCGAAATCATCTCCATGGCCCGGGTAATCTTACCCGTGCCTTTCACGCCTTTGATGCGTCTCCTGATGTCTCGTGCACTTGCCATACTTTACGCTGCAAAAGTTTTCTTAAATGTTTCAATGTGTTTTTTCAGTAGTTCTTCTACCTCTGGGGTGAGCGCTCGCTCTTTGAGTATTGCCTCACTCACGTCCTTGCCTTCGTTATCGAGATACGCGATGAACTCCTTCTCAAACCGAGAAATATCGGCGACAGCGATATCATCGACGTGGCCACGGGTGAGAGCGTAGAGGACCGCCACTTCTTTCTCGACAGGCAGTGGCGCGTACTGGGGTTGCTTGAGCATTTCAACAGCGCGACGACCACGTTCGATAAGTGTCCGGGTCTTTTCGTCGAGATCCGATCCAAACTGGGCAAAGGCCTCGAGTTCACGGAACTGCGCCAGGTCGAGACGGAGCGTCCCAGACACCTGCTTCATGGCCTTGATCTGAGCAGCTGATCCGACACGCGAGACCGAGAGACCAACGTTTAGGGCCGGACGAATACCTTTGTAGAACAAATCTGATTCCAGGTAAATCTGACCATCCGTGATCGAAATGACGTTCGTAGGGATATAAGCCGAGACATCACCAGCCTGGGTCTCGATGATAGGGAGGGCCGTGAGTGATCCGCCACCGTTTTCTTTGTTCAATTTGGCACTGCGCTCCAGGAGTCGGGAGTGGACATAAAACACATCCCCTGGGTAGGCTTCACGTCCTGGTGGCCGACGGAGGATGAGCGAAATCTGGCGATAGGCGACCGCGTGTTTCGAGAGATCATCGTAGATGACGAGGACATCCTTGCCCTGATCCATGAAGTATTCCCCGAGTGCGCATCCAGCGTATGGGGCGATAAAGGAGAGTGCCGATGGATCGGACGCTCCAGCCACCACCACCGTGGTGTACTCCATGGCTCCACTCTTCGTGAGCTCGGCGACGATGCGAGCGATTTTGGATTCCTTCTGACCTATGGCGACATAGATACAGATGACCCCCTGTCCTTTCTGATTGATGATAGTATCGATAGCGATGGCCGTCTTACCCGTCTGACGATCCCCGATGATCAGTTCGCGCTGACCACGTCCGATCGGGATGAGGGCATCGATGGCTTTGATACCAGTCTGAAGTGGCTGATTGACCGACTGACGCGTGATAACGCCCGGGGCGATTTTTTCGACGGGATAATAGGCAGCGGCTTTGACCTCACCCTTGCCGTCAATCGGAAGTCCGAGGGGTGACAGTACGCGACCGATGACGCTCTCGCCCACTGGTACAGAGAGAATCTTGCCCGTACTTTTGGCGGTCGCTCCCTCACCGAGGGAGCCTGTTTCATCGAGAAGCATAACACCAGCCTCTCCCTCTTCGAGGTTGAGTGCGACGCCGATAGCCCCATTCTGAAACTCTACCATTTCACCGGCCATCACTTCTGACAATCCGGCTACGCGGGCCACACCATCACCGATCTCAAGCACAGTCCCAATCGCTTCTGCTTTGGGTTCATGGTGAAACTCCGAGATATGCTTCTTCAGTTCCTCAATCAATGGGTTGCTCATACTGTTTCAAAAGTTAGAATTTACCTGCCTGCCGGCAGGCAGGGAATCTAGAATGTTGGTATCAGAAACAAAATTCGAGATTCAAGATTCCACCGTTATTTGCTTATACTCTTCTTCAATTTTGCGAGTTCTGTCGCAACGGTCGCGTCATACACCGCTTCCTCCGTCTCAAAGCGCACGCCACCGATGACTGATGGGTCCACTCCAAACGTAGCCACTATCTTTTTCCCCGAGAAGAGCGCTTCTGCCTTCTTCCGGAGGAGCTTCTCGGTGGTACCATCTGCTGTGTGCGCTGTGACGATCCGGACCGCGAGCACTCCACTTTGCTCCGCTTCACGAGATTCGAGCGCTCCGAGGATCGCGGGGAGGAGCGAAGATCGACCATCACGCTTGAGCAACCGCACCAAATTCTTCACCAGTGTCAAAGGCGATGGCGATGTCCCGAGTGAGAGCTCCTCGAGCGCTTGTGCGTATTGCGTGACAGTCGGATGCATACCAGAAATTACTTGAGCTTCTCGAGAAGCGCTTTGTCTTTTACGGGGTCCAATTTCTCCTTGAGGATTTTTTCGACCGAGAGCATGACGAGCTCGCCGATTTCCGCTTTGGCACTCATCATGGCTTTCTCCTTTTCTTCACGAATCTTTGCCTCTGCTTCAGTGAGGAGCTGTTTCACTTTGACCTCGGTCTCCTCCGCTCGCTCGGCGTCACGCTTTTTGGCTCCCGCCTCAGCCGAAGCGATGATGGCTTTGGCTTCTTTCCGGGCAGTCATGAGCACGGCTTCTTCTTTGGCTGCGACTTCTGAGAGCTTGGCCGTGGCTGCCTCAGCGTCTTTCAATCCCTGCTCGATACGGGCTGTCCGCTTCTCGAGAAAGTCGAGCATCGGCTGATACGCGTAGCGGCGCAGTACCCAAAAAAGGATAGCAAAGTTCACCGCCTGCGCGAGGAGGAGTTTCCAATCAACACCGAGTTTTGCTAATACTTCCATGGTCGAAAAATTAGGCGAAGAGGATCATGAGGGCGATAACCAAGGCATAGATGGCTACGGCTTCGGTCACGGCGATAGCGAGAATCATCGTGGTCTGAATTTTGCCCTGAGCCTCTGGATTGCGTCCGATGGCCTCCAGTGCCTTCGAAGCGAGAATACCGAGACCGATGCCAGGACCGAGTGATCCGAGCCCCATGGCGATAGCTGCACCGATAAGCTTTGCTGACTCGACTTCCATACGTTTAACGTTATATATTACTTAATTCTCCTTGATGAAACTGACCTATTCTACACCGAAATCGCACTTTTGTCTACTTTCCCTAATGTTCTGTCTCAAGCGTCGCCATCTTGAGGAACACCAGAGTCAACATGGCAAATACCACCGCCTGGATGAACCCCACAAACACCTCGAGGAACATAAACGGCAGGGGCAAGAAATAGGGTACCAGGTGGAGCATGACGGTGAGGAGGACCTCCCCCGCAAAGACGTTTCCAAAGAGACGAAAGGTAAAGGAGATAATCTTGCCTATCTCAGAGATGAGCTCGAGGATTCCGACCGCCGTCCCGATGCCATAGGGCTTGTGAAACGGACTGATCAAGAACTTTTTGCCATACTTCATGATTCCGAGAGCAGCGATCCCGGCAAACTGTACTGACAATACCGCGATGAGTGAGAGCGCCAGGGTAAAGTTGAGGTCTGCCGAGGTACTCCGGAGAAACGGGATGATAGTATGGTGACCATTGTGCTCACCGTAGACCCCGACAGTCCCGAGGCCTGGGAGGAGTCCCGCCCAATTCGAGATGAGGACAAAGAGAAATATCGTGGCGATAAGAGGGAAAAATTGTCGCGCCTGCTTCTTGTCCTGAGTGACGCTCTCCACGAGATTGAGGAGCGCTTCAAAGACAATCTCGATCACGTTCTGCACCCCTCGCGGTACGAGCGTCCGGTTCCGCGTCGCCCGAGTGATGACCCAGATAAGGAGCGCACTCACGATGACGCCAATGAGAAGAGCGTTGGTCACAGGCATCGCCCCAATACTAAACAATTTTTCCGCAGCAATTGATATTTCCATTTTGATAACAAAAAAGGCGCTTTACAGCGCCCCTATTGTATCAGTGAAATCCCGAAAGGTCAAACCCTGGAAATTTCTTGCTGATTATTCTTTGACTGTGCTTCCAGCGGGAATGTTGAACTTTTTCTCAAAGGCAGCTGTAGCCATCGACACAAAATTTTTGTGTCTCTCGATCGCCTCTTCGAGAGCCTGTTTATTCTTAATCTCTGCCGTTAGATCGGCATCAAGCTGGCCAGCGTCGGGACTATTAACTTCTAATGCTTTGGTATGTTTTGCCTGCAATTGCTGTATTCTCTCGAAAGATTTCTGCGCGTCAGCCTCTGCCGTAACTATTTTTTCGCGATATGTTCGGATAGTGTTTCTTGCAAACTCGAGTACTTTTGGATCTAATTCCAAAATTTCGTTTGCCCGATCTACTTGTTTCAATGTTTGCTCTTCATGAGGGACGCTCGAGGCCTCCGCGCGAGATTTAGCGTCAGCTTCAGCCTTATCAAACATAGCCAATTTCTCATCATCCGACAAACTATCAAAATATGCATCCGTAACATCATGTGAGCTCGCTTCAGCATACAGACCTGCCCTATTCTGTTCGGCGAGCCTCTTAACAATGGCATCTTTTTCTCGATCTGATAAATCAGTGATACGGGCAGTCTCATTGTTCTCGGCAGCCCTAGCCATCAAAGCATCCTTCTGCTTATCCGAGAGCCCACCAGTTACCGCTGCCTGTTTCTCGAGAGAAAGATCCTCAAGCGTAGCATCCTTGAGAGATTTTTTGGGTGGTTCCGCTACTGGTGGCTTCAAAAAAGCTTGTTCGGCGTGATTCATAGTTCTGCGTGTGAATAATTATTGAGGGAACATTTTTAATCAATTATTGCCCTGAGCCCTCTACTGCTTCTTGAAAAGCCTTAGCATCTGCCAACTCTTTACTTAATGCTTCAAATTGTTTTCTTTTGGCATCAAAATCAGCCTTAATATTCAAAGCCTCCGCAGTCAAAGCTGCTTGTGTTGTCGTGTGTTCTTCAACCACCTGAGAGTCAATCTCATTTTTCCCGAGCTTCTCAAGAGCTGCCCTCATACCAGTCATTCGATCATCATTACTCTTGATCTGAGCTTTAAGAGCTTCTCCTCTCGTCTTGAGATCTAACAAATCAACTTTAACCTGTGCGATTTCTTTATTCATTCTCTCAACTAATTCCGGAAACGACTCCAGTTTCTCCTGTATCTCGGCGCGCTCTCGTGCCTCTTTAGCCTCACGCTCTGCTCTCGCTTCGGCCACGCCTACCTGCTGGCCTTCAAGTAAGGCACTCGCAACGTCTGTATCTACTGGCTTCTTAATCCCTGGTCGTTCTAATAGTTCAGTCGCGCTCATAGAATTTATAGAAAGATAGACTTAATACTTCTTATTATTATACACCTTTTTAGTGTAAAAGTCAAGGTAACAATTGAGGCTTGTTTGTGCCCCTATTGTACCATGGGAAAGACCTTTTTGAAATTTGAATCTGTCAACTCTGCGACCACCTTTGGCTCGACCCCGTGGAGCCTGGCGATACACTCGAGCACCTCGGCCACGTAGGCCGGCTCGTTCCGCTCCCCTCTATGGGACTGCGGGGTGAGAAATGGACAATCCGTCTCGGTAAATATCCGCTCAAGCGGAATCACCTTCACTGTCTTAGTGAGGTCGTCCCCGCCCGCAACGCTTCGCGTAGCGATTCGGGCAGGCTTCGTTCCGCTCACCACTTTCTTGATCGGATAAGTGATGTTGCCCGTAAAGGAGAAGTAAACATTGGGTAGCGTCAGAAACTTCTTGGTCACCTCCGTATCGCCCATGTAACAGTGGAGAACAACTGGTAGCTTGTAGGAAGTAGCCTGTAGAATTTCGAAGAGGTCCTCGTAGGCATCGGCACTGCCGGTAGAGGCACGACAATGGAGGATCATCGGAAGTCCGAGCTCTTCAGCCAGGGCTATCTGAGCCAAGAATCCTGCCTTTTGAGCCGCTTTCTGCGCTTCAGTAATGGGCTGTTCCGAGTTATGTGCATAATATTCCAACCCGCACTCCCCTATAGCAATAACCCTGGTATGCTTTGCCAAATCACGGAGTTGCTTCATCCAAGATTCGAGATTCAAGATTCCAGATTCATCAAAGAATTCCTGCGGATGGACGCCGACACTCGCATGCACATCCGGGTACTGCTCTGCCGTGGCGATAGCCTGCCGGCTCTCCTCTACCGTACAGCCGATGACGAGCATCTTGTCCACCCCGGCCTCTCGGGCACGCCGAACCACCTCGTCCCGATCAGTATCGTACGATTGCCAGTAGAGATGGGTATGGATGTCATGCATAGCTGATAACTTATAATCCGCCATCTGGCGGATGAGCTTAGGGGAAAGGGTTGCGGGGACAATGCTTCTCTGCTAGGATGTCGGCACCATCATACGGAGGCGCAGATGAAAGACAACGACTTCGACTTCAGTCCTTTTGCGTTCGGCGCAATCATGATCGGAATCCTGCTCGCCATCATTTTCGCCAACTTCCTCCCCTGGCAGGAAATCGGCGAGGCTCTCGCCGGCATGTGGCGCTAAGTCAGCCTCGTGTCACCCACTCACGACCGGAACCACGGTCGTTTTTCATTTTCTACCACCTAGACTTCTCGAATTTCTTGGTACTCATCCGAATTGCCAAAGTGCTTCATATAAAAATCCTTGCGCGACAAACCCGAAGCATCCCGCAAAGCATAGAGCTCCAGGTAATGCATGGCCCCGAATGGCGCAGGGGTAATAAGTTTCCAGGCAGTCGGCACCAGAGTGTCCATAAAAGCGTCAGCAATCATTCGGCGATAGAAAAAAATCGTAAAATCCGGTAACTGATTCTGGTCAAAATACTCTAGGGCAACCACCTCACGCGAGGTGGTTGGTATTCCGCTTATAACTTCTGCCTCAAACGCGAGGTTGTAACAGTTTTCTGTCGGACGAGAATACGCCCCAATAAGTCGAGTGACTCGCACTTCCAATCCTGTTTCTTCACGAGCTTCGCGGACCGCTGCCTCAACAAACGTCTCATGTGAATTGAGACTCCCTCCAGGCAAACACCAGACCTCAAAATCCTCACGCTTGGTGAGCAATACCTGGCTACCCTTCTTGATGACTACTTGGACGCCGAAAGCAAAATTTTCCTTTGAGAGCTTCATACAATTCGTTGAAAGAGTGGCTCGACTTTGCCCGTAACGAGAGCGGTCGCTATCTTGTCTGACGTCCCGGGGAGAAATGGACGCACCTCAGCACTGATCTGGGCGAGCTGGTGCCTGGCATACTTCATCACTTCGACAAACTTATCCGTGTCCGGCTCCAGTTTCCACGGTTCTTCTTTGCCGAGGTATTCATTGAGCATCTGGACGCTGGTCCAGATATGGACGAGGGCACTCGAGAGATCAAACTTGGCAAAGAATGGCGCGAGTGCACCCGACACCCCCTCTTCGGATACTTCAATTTGCTTCGCCTCTTCGGTCGTGAGTTTCTCGCTGAGCTTCACGATACGTGAGACCAGGTTCCCCAGGCCATTGGCGAGGTCGGCATTGTACTTCTCGGTCATCTTGTCCCATGACAGATCACCATCGCGAGTATACGGGAGCGCGGTGAGGAGGAGATAGCGTGTACCATCGATGCCGTACTTCTCCACCAGGTCACTCGGATAGATGACATTCCCCAGGGACTTGGACATCTTCTGACCATTGATGGTCAGGTATTCATGGGCATAAATAGTGGTCGGGAGCGGCAGGTTGGCCGAGAGAAGCATCGCCGGCCAGTAGATGGCATGAAAACGGAGAATCCCTTTGCCGATGACATGGACTCTCTCTCCCTCATTTGCCCAAAATTGCTGATACAAATCCCCGCCTGTGGCATAATCCAGCGCCGTGATGTAGTTCGAGAGCGCGTCTACCCACACGTACATGATCTGCGACTCATCCCCTGGGACCGGCACGCCCCAGTTCCGAGCGCGAGCCACCGAGCGCGAGATAGAAAAATCCTCAAGTCCCATGTTGATAAATGAGAGGACTTCGTTCTTGCGGTAGTCAGGATAGATCGCGAGGTCACCACTCTCGATCAAGGCGAGGAGTCGAGCACTGTAGTTCGACAACTTGAAGAACCAGTTCTCTTCTTCGACGACTTCTGGTTCCTTCAGATGGTCGGGGCACTTGCCATCCACCAAATCTTTTTCGTTTTTAAATTCCTCACAGCCAACACAGTAGAGCCCGCGGTATGTTTTCTTGTACACGTCCTCGGGCTTGAAAGCGGACCACATCTTTTGGGCGCCCACGAAATGACGCTCTTCGGTAGTCCGAATGAACTGATCAAACGAGAGATCGAGCGACTGAGCCAGTCCCTTGAAGGCCTCGGCGTTTTCCGCCACAAACTCAGCCGTCTCACGACCGGCCTTTTCCGCCGCCTGGACGTTTTTGAGGCTATTCTCGTCCGAACCAGTAAGGAAGTAGGTGGGACGTGACTGGCGGGCATAACGAGCCACGACGTCAGTCAAGACCTTCTCGACGGCATGGCCGACATGGGGTGCCGCGTTGACATAGTCGATGGCGGTAGTGATAAAAAATGGCTTGTTTGAAGTATTTTCTGACATAGAGTCTTGACTAATGCTTATGTATGGTGTATAATGTATAGAACAGTGCCGTCGGTGCTGTCGTTCCCCAACAGGAGGTCCTCATGGACGCTGAAGAACTCTTCGAGCCGACGGACGCTGAGTTCGCGGTAATGACCATCATTACGGTCCTGTACCTGGTTCTCGTGGTCTGGCCAATCGCTGGGGTCGCGTACCTCTTCGGCCACAACCCGTTGCGCTCGCCCCGGGTCGGCACGATGATCAAGCGGTTCTGGCACTGGCTCCAGTGCCCCGCACCAGATCAGCCACGACCAGCGGAGGATCCCTCTTCGCTGAACAATCGCGTCGTGACGGGAGTCGCCATCGTGGCAATCATCGTCACCATCGTCAGTCTCTCTGGACTGTGGTGGTTTTCACCAAAGTGAGCCTCGAACCCCGGACCCATGCACGCTGTGCATCGGGTCCGCATCATTTTTAAACGTTC
>CAYUIR010000016.1:0-17280 GCA_964444815.1 uncultured Bdellovibrionales bacterium
ATACTTGGCCAGGGCACAAGAAAGAGTGTGCCCTGTACCTGATCAACTGACTCTTTGCCATCGTAACGATATTCCAGAGCCAGTGTATATGAGCCAGGCACAAGGAGGAGCGCAACGGACACAAATTTGGTCACAAAGGTGCGCTGCGTTTCTGGTAGCACCAGACCAGATTCGGTATTTATTATGCCCTTTTGGACTATTCTTCCCACCGGATCTCTCAATACAACCGTTCCACGAGGTACAGCATGGACGTTCCCTTCATTTTGAAAGCGGAGTCGTGCCTGTGAGATACCACGCACCCATGACTTCTCGAGAGTATAGTCGAGGAGCTTCAGTCCATACACCTCTCCACCCTGCTTTTTGGCAAAAACAAGGACCGAGAGGAGCTGATTCACTGCTACCGCATTGGCATCAACGGTATTTTCCTCGTTTCCCACCTGAAACAATACGGCTCCATAGTGGCCACCTGGAGAAAGCGACTCTCTGTTTTCGATCACCACGCGCAGTTGCTCGGACTCGCCTGACGCGAGAGAAATCACGTCCTTTTCTGGTCGCATCCAGGAGGCCAGGGCATATTTGCGCACCAGATTATCTGTAGCGCCAAGAAAGGCTACTCCACCGCTTTCATCAAGCGAGCCAAAATCAACGACTGAGGGTCGGAGAACGAGCGGTCCATCAGTATCATTTGACAGGGTAATAAAGAATTCGACTGATTCCTCTTCCGCCTCAAATGATACTTCTTGAAAGACGGGTGCGACCGTCAGCCCAGCTTCACGTGCCTCGGCAAACCAGGGAAAGAAGCACGCTCCGCCTACAAAAGAGAGGGTAAAGACAAGAAACTTCATGGTGTCACGCTGTCTTTTTTGGTTAATCGACGCCAGACGCTTTTTACGGTCGAACGAACGCCAACAAAGGCAAAGAGGAGCACGACGAGCGTGGCGAGAAGCAGTCTCCACGGCACCACATAAAACGACACCTCTCCTTCAATGGGGATATCACGCTGTCCATCATCATAGATAAGGAGCATCTTGGCCGTGTACTTACCAAAACGGAGCTTGGAAGCATCATTCCAATCCCATTTGAGCTCCCGTACGGGTTGTCCCTGTTCATCAAAGACGACTTTTCCCTCTTCGATGCGGTTCACGTAGACCGGGAAGCCATCGCTCCAGGTACTTTCGAAGTCACGGTTCGACTGTGGGAGGATATTCCCCTTTTCACGGTTGATCTCGAGGATAGCGATATCTTTGGCGCTACCACTATCGATGAAAATGTTGCCACGAGGGGCAATATGCACGTTTCCGGTGTTTTTGAGCCGAACAGTGAACGTAGCTGGGAGAAATTCGTAGAAGCGTCGATCGAGCGAAAACTCTGCCACCTCTACGGAACGAGTAGCATTAGGGACGCGAGCTTCCAGGAGGACGAGGACAGCGGTGCCTCCCACGAGAGCGGTCTCTTTTTCTTCAAGTGTTGCCTTGTCCTCAGCTCGGGAGAAGACAAAAGCGTAGTAGTAGCCAAATGACGCTTCTTTAGGGATGTCAAAGGTAGCAGTAATGGTCTTCCATTCGTTTGGCGCGAGCGTAAAGGTCGGTTCAGAGAAGCGGACCCAGTCAAAGTAATTGTCTCCCTCTTCTCGCTCCAGGAGCTGTGGCTTGCCAGAATCTTCGTAGGCCTTGAATTTCATGATGGAAACCTTGAGGGTTTCGGCTTGATTGCCACCATTTTTCACTTTGAGGTCAGTACTGACACTAGTACCAGGATCTCCAGTGAGGCTAATCGGGAGTGGTGAAGTAACAAGACGGAGGCCATCATCAGGGGTGGTTTGGGCAGAGGTGGGAAGGGAGATGGAGCACCAGAAGACAAGCATGAGAGCCAAGAACCATCCTCGTTGTGGGGTAAGTAAAGACATAGGCTATGAGAGAGAATTGAGACGCTTCAATTTACGACGCAACCGAACCACGTAGAGGATAAGTCCCACAATCAAAGCAAAGTTAAAGAGAACCACAGCGATAAGTCTCCACGGCACCACATAAAACGACACCTCTCCTTCAATGGGGATATCACGCTGTCCATCATCATAGATAAGGAGCATCTTGGCCGTGTACTTACCAAAACGGAGCTTGGAAGCATCATTCCAATCCCATTTGAGCTCCCGTACGGGTTGTCCCTGTTCATCAAAGACGACTTTTCCCTCTTCGATGCGGTTCACGTAGACCGGGAAGCCATCGCTCCAGGTACTTTCGAAGTCACGGTTCGACTGTGGGAGGATATTCCCCTTTTCACGGTTGATCTCGAGGATAGCGATATCTTTGGCGCTACCACTATCGATGAAAATGTTGCCACGAGGGGCAATATGCACGTTTCCGGTGTTTTTGAGCCGAACAGTGAACGTAGCTGGGAGAAATTCGTAGAAGCGTCGATCGAGCGAAAACTCTGCCACCTCTACGGAACGAGTAGCATTAGGGACGCGAGCTTCCAGGAGGACGAGGACAGCGGTGCCTCCCACGAGAGCGGTCTCTTTTTCTTCAAGTGTTGCCTTGTCCTCAGCTCGGGAGAAGACAAAAGCGTAGTAGTAGCCAAATGACGCTTCTTTAGGGATGTCAAAGGTAGCAGTAATGGTCTTCCATTCGTTTGGCGCGAGCGTAAAGGTCGGTTCAGAGAAGCGGACCCAGTCAAAGTAATTGTCTCCCTCTTCTCGCTCCAGGAGCTGTGGCTTGCCAGAATCTTCGTAGGCCTTGAATTTCATGATGGAAACCTTGAGGGTTTCGGCTTGATTGCCACCATTTTTCACTTTGAGGTCAGTACTGACACTAGTACCAGGATCTCCAGTGAGGCTAATCGGGAGTGGTGAAGTAACAAGACGGAGGCCATCATCAGGGGTGGTTTGGGCAGAGGTGGGGAGAGCCAAAAACAAAAGTAACAAACCACTAAATAGTGATGTCGGGAGTGAAAATCGAAGGAGTGATTTCATACGGTTATGGCTATTATAGCGCATTTCAACCACCCCTGCCTAGTCATACCAAAACCCCCTTCTCGCGAAGGGGGCCTATCTTTTCTTGTAGAGAAACTCATGCACTAGAAACGACCAGCCGCGACAATGGTGAGGGTATCGGTATAGTCAGTAGCAGCGGCTTGAACCGCTGTAATCTTGGCTCGTTCGATGAGAGTCAAGACATCGCCATCAGTCGTACCACTCGAAGCGGCAATCGGTTGAAAAGAAGTGGAAAGAGTACCTCCTGAAGTGGAGTTAGTTCCATCATATTCTGCTCCATAATTTGAAGCCTGGGTGACCGTACCGGTACCCGTGCCACTATCCGTCGTAATATCGACATCGAGGACATAGCCGGTTGTAGAAGCCAAATCAGACGGCGTATTATCGACCGATCCTGCTGTAGCAATGGTCGCTCCGGTTCCGGCCGAATTTAAGGCCGCGTTAGCGCTCTTGACCCAGGCCACCCACCCCGAAGCAGCGTTCGTAGAGATAGTCACGGTTTTACCAGAAGTCGAGGTTGTGGTCGTAGAGAGGTTACTCGTAAAGGTATCCGTGTTACCAGAGAGGGCAAAACTAAACGTTGCTGGTACCGTAGCCGTCACCACAATCTGATCATCGGAGACGAGAGAGAGGGCGTAGCCAGACGAATCGATGGTCGATGGTCCAGTGGCTCGCGTTGTCACGGTTCCTGTTTTGTCGTTACCAGCCGTCGTATTGGTAAGGGTGCTCGTGCCTGAAAAATTGAAGCAGTAGAGTGTGCCTACCACCAAATCACCGGAGGGGAAAGTTACGGTTTGGCCAGAAACAGCAGTGGCCGTATTGATACTCACCCAAGCGGTAGCACCGGAGGGCAGGTTCGTGGTCGTAACCGTCCAGTTCCCGGCCGTACCACTCACCGTAAAACCGGATGGAAAAGTTACCTGCACATCCGCTTCAGTGCCAACTGTTTGTGGCTGGGCACACACAGTGCCGCCAGTAGCGGTCGAGGCCTTGAGTCGGTCGAGCCTGACAGAGATCTGCTGAAAGTTCCCGGCTTGAACCCTTTGAGCAAAAAATAAAGGCAGAACAAGAACCGCTAGTAAAAAGAAAATTGAGACAATCGAATATCCCTGTATCCCTATGTGCTTCATGTCTTTGAATACTATTTTTATATTGTCTCTCACTTCACATGTAACATGATACCACACTCGGAAAATGTCAACAAATATTTATACAAAAACCCCCTTCCTTGGGAAGGGGGCCTATCTTTTCTTGTGGAAACACCCGCGCTAGAACCGGCCGGCGGCGACAATGGTGAGGGTATCAGTATAGTCGGTAGCAGCGGCTTGAACCGCACTAATCTTGGCTCGTTCAATAAGAGTGAGGACATCGCCATCAGTCGTCCCGCTCGAAGCCGCAATCGGTTGAAATGTTGTCGAGAGGGTACCACCAGAGGTTGAGTTTGAGCCGGCGTATTCAGCACCGTAGTTTGAAGCCTGAGTTACCGTACCAGTACCTGTACCGCTGTCCGTCGTGATATCGACATCGAGAACATAGCCGGTCGTAGAGGCGAGGTCAGTCGGGGAGTTATCAACTGATCCAGCGGTGGCAATAGTGGCTCCGGTACCAGCGGAGTTTAAGGCAGCGTTGGCACTCTTGACCCAGGCAACCCAACCAGCGGCCGCGTTGGTGGCAATAGTGACGGTTCGTCCAGAAGTTGATGCGGTGGTCGTTGAAAGATTCCCAGAGAACGTGTCGGTGTTACCAGAGAGAGAAAAGGTAAAGGTCGCTGGGACCGTGGCGGTGACGACAATCTGATCATCCGAAACGAGAGAAAGAGCATAACCGGACGAATCGATAGTGGCTGGGCCAGAGGTGCGCGTGGTTACCGTACCGGTTTTGTCATTCCCAGCCGTCGTATTGGTGAGCGTACTGGTGCCAGAAAAATTGAAGCAGTAGAGAGTCCCTACCACGAGTTCACCCGAAGGAAAGGTGACTGTTTGTCCTGAAACGGCCGTGGCCGTGCCAATACTGACCCAAGCGGTGGCACCCGAGGGAAGGTTCGTGGTCGTAACCGTCCAGTTACTGGCCGTGGAATTTACCGTAAAGCCTGAAGGAAAGACTACCTGGACATCCGCTTCGGTTCCCACTGTTTGTGGCTGAGCACAGACCGTACCACCAGTAGTAGTCGAAGCCTTGAGGCGATCGAGACGAATATAGACTTGTTGAAAGTTACCGGCTTTTGCCTGATTAACAAACAAAAGTGGCAAAGCGAGAACCATCACCAGAGAAAAGATTCCCAAAAGTGCTAATTGTTTTGATTCACGCGACGTAGTCATAAGACACGACTCTTAATATTGGTTTTTGTTTTTTGAAAAAGGAGTCCGGAAAGGACTCCTCCTCCATCACACTTACTATGATAGCATAAAAATTGCCTCCTGTCAAAAGATTTTTTTCAAGAACCGCACCAATATCAGAAGCTCGCTGAGGCAATAACCGTGAGAGACTCAGTGTAATCACTCGCGGCAGGGGTCACCGCTGATGACTTGGCTTTGAGAAGAAAAGATCCTCTTCCGCTGGTCGTGGGCGCCGTGGTAGTAAAGATTTCTCTGATAGTCGTATCAGTAATAGCCACATTGTTTGAGGAAAGACTGTATGCTGTGGCAATCGCAAACGGACCGCCCGACCCTTGGGTAGCACTCGATCCTTGAGCACCGAACCCTTCACTCAGACTGGTTAGATTCCCCGTCACGGCGCTAATCGTATAAGCAGCCCGAGCACTCGCAAGACCAGCGTTACTGCCATACACATACACTCGTCCACCACTTTCCCCGTTGGTGGTGAAATCTACCCAAATTTTCTCTGGACTATCGGTCACGGTCGACGCAATCAAGTTGCCGAAATTGGTCGTAAAGGGCGGACCTGTTTCCGTATCGCTCGCGGACACGTCAATATCAAACGTTAGTTGTGGACTCACGGTACTCGCTGAAGCCGACGGACCATAACCAGTCTCCGTAAATTTTCCTTGCATCGCTTTCACCTTGACCTGATACGTCGTCCCGGAAGCCAGTCCGATGATGAGCGTCCCAGAAGCCCCTCCCCAACTTGTATATGTCTGATAGTCCTCAATGCCAAGCGTACTCCCGACCGTCGCATCACTCTGGACATAGCGGGTATCACTCACAAAGCTATCAGTACTGATAGCGATAGCAAAGAGCGTGTCTGAGGGATTATTCCCCGTATCAAGGACGATTTTCAACTTATTATAGTAACTACTCGGATTGGTAAGGGTCGGAGCCGGCGGGACATTGGCCTGATTGGTAAATAGGAGTCCCGGACCGAGGTCATAGGTAGCCCCAGAAAGTTTCCCGGCATTCTGCTCGCCAGCAATACCCTCGAGGGCATAGCTCGATGAGGTGCCATTTGCCACTCCGCCGCCACCGTAGCCAAAATCTTTCAGCTGGTAGTTGGTGCTTGCGGGTAGGGCGAGAATCAAAAACGCCCCTGCCGGAAGGGAGAGGAGTCGCTTTAACCAACGATTTTTCGTAACACGGAGCATAGAAAACGTATCAGATTCCCAAGTGCATTCTCACTTTGCTTACCACCTCTTGGATGGGGACATTAGCCTTAATCAAATATTCCACAGCTCCCAATTCCATAATCCGTCGCACATCCTCTTCTTGGCTCAAATTGGAGAGCACGACCACGGGCACATCTCGCAAGGCATCATCAGCCTTTAGTTCGGCTAGCGTTTCGAAGCCATCTTTCCCGGGCATAATGAGATCAAGGAGGATCAATCCCGGCCGACGCTCGCGCGAAACCTTGAGGGCATCATTGCCATTGCCCACAATCTCAGAGAGGATGTGCTCCTTGGCGAGTTTCGTCTTGTAGATTTTTGAATAAAACGGATCGTCCTCTACCACGAGAACATATTTGTCTCCTCCCATACGAGTTGCACTCAGATATCACTTAGTTTTGGGACGCTTTTTGGGCAGCGGGACTCTCACAAAAAAAGTTGTCCCGAGCATTTCCTTACTTTCAAAACGCACGGCAGCCCCTGCCTCTTCCAAGTATGATTTTACCACAGAAAGACCGAGTCCACTACCTTCTGTCTCTTTGAGGACCGCATTGGCGGCGCGGAAAAACTTAGAAAATATCTTAGACTGATCGTCTTTAGGGATACCAATCCCTGTATCGATGATCTCCACCTCAAGCGCGTCCTTCTCCTGAGAGAGCTTGACCCGAACCGTTCCTCCCTCGTGATTATACTTGATGGCATTTGATATCAAGTTCTGAAAGGCCTCATAAAAATGCTTCGGTGGTACCAAAACCGATGGGAGCGCGTGACGCACTCCTTCAAACTTGAGATCAACTCCACGGCGTTTCCCCTCCGGGTGCATACCCCGGATGACATCATCGAGCATCCCACCCAAATCAACCAAGCGGAACTCTTCCTTGCCTTTGTGCTGATTAATCCGTGAAACATTCAAGAGATCATTGACGAGTACAATCATGCGCTGACTGTTTTCGTAGATCTGAGCTACGGCATCTTTGGCCGCCTTCGGTAAACGACCGAGGTCTCCCCCAAGGAGAAGCTCCATATTCCAGCGCATACTACCGAGTGGTGTACGGAGCTGGTGAGCCGCCACCGAGAGAAAGTTATCCTTCATCTGATCCAATTCGTGCTTCTTGGTGACGTCCTGAAATACCGTAATGGTCCCAATAATCTTTTGTCCTTCATCGCGGATGAGAGAGCAGGTGCCGGATATCGGGATCTCCTTATCTTCACGCACCAAAAAAGTATTCTGGGGGAATGAGATGGTGCGACGCTCTCTCAGTGTCAGGCCGACAATGTTTAAGCGGTCAGAACCATCGTGTCCCTTGTGAACAAAGGAAGCACTCTGATTATAAGGCTGATTCTGACACTCAAGAAATGGCTGCCCAATCATGAGCTCCGACGCCTCATTCATGAATATCATCTTCTGTTCATTGTCGGTGGCAAATACTCCCTCTCCGATGGACTTGAGAAACCGGAGGATACTCTCAGCCCGTTCCTTTTGCTCCTCGATATGAACATTGGCTTTTTCGAGCTCGGCCGCGTGACGCACAATTTTCAGTTGTGACTTACGCTCCTCTGTGATATCACGCTCAATCCCGACGAAAAACTTGATCTCCCCTTCCTCATCAAAGATAGGGGCTACCCGGAGACTCGACAGATACTTCGTTCCGTCTTTCCGTCGATTGGTGAGCTCGCCGGCGTAGCCGTTTTTCTCGATTTTGATAGTACGCCAGAACGTTTCATAGAACTCGCGTGGCATCTGTCCGCCCCAGAGTGCTGGCGTCTGACCGATGATCTCGTCTCGAGTATACCCTGTCAGGAGCTCAGCCGCATGATTGGCATAAAATATCCTGCCATCAGGATCAGTGATAACCACGTGATCAAAGCTCGTATCCACCGCCTGACGAAACTTCTCAAGCTCTACCGTCTTGGCCCCCAACTCCTTTTCTGAATCTGCTACATCTTCAAGCACATTGAAGATAGCTCGCCGTGTATTTTCGAGATACTGATTACGCTCACGCAAATCCCTCAGGTCCTTCTCCGAAATAGCCTCTCCCTGGGGAGAGGATTCTGGATCAGTACCCGAGGACGTGGTTGACTCTGGCAACGTATCAGACATGACGTTCCAATTTTTTGATTTTCTCCTTGAGTTCGATCATCTTCAGTTCACGTTCCACCATAATACGGTTCATTTTTTCAATTTCCTCGATGTAGCCGATGCGTCGCTCTTCAGCCTCTTTACGCTCCGTGATATCGACACAAGAACCGATGTAGCCGAGGAATAACTGGTCCGTGGTAAAGTGCGGGACGGCTCGGGCAAAGAACCACTTGTATGTGCCGTCACTCCCCTTCAGTCGATACTCGACACTAAATGCCTGCTGCCGAGCGAAAGCCTGCTCATACGCATCATCAGAGTGCTTCACATCATCCGGATGGACGTCACTCTTCCACCCCTGCCCAAGCTCCTCTTCGAGTGAACGGCCTGTATAGTCGAGCCACACTTTGTTCACATAGGTACACTTACGATCGACATCCGACATCCAGATCATGACCGGAGCCGAATCAGCTACCGTGCGGAATCGTTTCTCACTCTCCTTGCGCTTCTCTTCTGCCTCTCGAAGAGAAAGGAGCATCTGATTGATTCGCTCGGCCAGACTCGAGAACTCGTCCTTTCCAGAGAGCATGACCCCCTTCGTGATATCACCACTTTCTCGAATCTTCTCCACCTGATCACTCAAACCGGACAACCTCCGGAGTACCAAGCGATTAAGGAGAAAAAAGAGAACTGTACTAAAGAGCAGCATGGCCACCGCAAAGGCCTGAGTAAAGAGGAGGATGCCTTCGCGCCCTTTCTCGTAGGTATCCCGGTTATTCGTCACTCGAAGAAGGAGCGTCCCCTCTCCATCTTCATCACCGATAAATGTATACGACTCAATCACGGTGCTCTGTCCAGGCTCACGAATATAGAGTGGTTTTT
Source organism: uncultured Bdellovibrionales bacterium (assembly GCA_964444815.1). Classification (GTDB taxonomy): domain Bacteria; phylum Patescibacteriota; class Minisyncoccia; order Moranbacterales; family UBA1568; genus UBA1568. Next base: position 9,505 of record CAYUIR010000016.1, read on the forward strand.
CGCTACTCACCTCACTTCTCGCCTCGAGAAAGCCGGCGTCAGTCGTCTCAGTATCATAAGCCAGCATATCTACCTTGAGGTGGGTCACCTGTGACAAATGATTGATGACATCCTGACCCAAGAAATATCCAAAGACGATATAGCCATTGACTGGCGCGGTACCGTCCCCCGAAGTAACCGGGCGGGCGACGTAGACGACTACTCCTTCGGGAAGCTTCATGATCTCCTTATGTACCACCGTCGGAGAAATATCCCCGCGAGCGATATCCTCGACGAGGTGCTCAACAAATCCAGGAGTCATGGGCTCCTCCATCACGTTTCTGACTTGCTTTTGAAACACGATCTTCCCCTCACGGTCCAAGATAGTCACCATGTCGATCTGGAGAATTTCAAAGGATTCGTTTTGCAAATTGGATTGGATATAGCCGTCATTCGGCTCCGTAATGTACTGATAGGTGTCATCCCACTGAGCCCAATCTCCGAGCTTGAGCGCCAGCTCATCCACTTTACTCGCGAGAGCGTCAGTTACTCTCAGAGAATTTTCAGTTGTCTCACGACGCTCCAAATCATAAAAATCCTTGGCGATGATGGTAGACAACAGTTGAAAGACAATGAAAAAGAACGTGACTAACACGCCTCCAATGACCAAAAACACTTTTGTTCGCAGGCTCATATTGTGTTTGTGTTATGTCTTTTTGACTCCTCTACTTCCCCAAGATCACCGTGAGTGGAGCAGCGCTCGTCTCTTTGTTGTCTTTGAGAGCCTCTTTGGTGGTGGCTTTTGGATAGGATTTGAGGAGAGCATCCTTGACGATAGTAGCGAGTGCTCCCTGATCAGGGGCAAAGTAGACGGTCACGCCAGTATAGTCCAGTGTCGTGTTGCCAGTCGTTACTTTGGTAAAGCCGTCTTTTTTGAGAATATCAGCTCCAGTCGTCGCGCTTCCCTTGGGAGCGCCGCCGTTTAACACCTTTACTTCGGTGCCTTTGGCTTTTTTGAGTGTCTCATCCGAGGTAGAGGGCTTCTCTTCCGGCTTGGTTGGTTCTGGCGGTACTACCACGACGTCGGTTTTTGGCTCTTCCCCTTTGGGGAGAGTAGCGATAGATGGGAGCGCCGCTACATTTTTCTGTAGACGATATCCCTGATACCCGCTCCATCCCAAAAACCCGAGCGCGCCGAGAATACAAAGGATGAGAAATCCGAGGAGGAGCCCTCCAAACAGAGGTCCGTGCGATACATTCTTTTTTGGTTCTGTCTCCCCCGCTGTTGCCTCTTTCTGTACTTCGGCCATAGTCAAATATGATGATAAAAGTATTTGTAGTATAACACAAAAGACGCCGGGTGAACCGACGTCTTTCTCCTCTCCTGCTACTTTATTGCCTTGGCGACTGCCTCAACCACCGCCTTATCGAAAGTGTTCGGCATAATATGTAGAGCGGTTGGCTTTTTGACGAGCCCCGCGAGGTTCTTGGCCGCTTTGATGAGCATGGCATCGGTAATCCGCTTCACCCGATGATCGAGTGCTCCGCGGAAAATACCCGGAAACCCGAGCGAGTTATTGATCTGATTGGCAAAGTCCGAGCGACCAGTCGCCACCACGAGCGCCCCGGCCCGCTTGGCGAGGTCGGGCATGATTTCTGGGATAGGATTGGCGAGTGCAAAGACAATGGCACGAGGAGCCATACTCGCTACGTGCGCTTCCGTCACGGTGCCACCCTTCGATACGCCAATAAAGACGTCTGCTCCCACGAGTGCCTCGGTGAGACCGCCTATTCTCCCCGTACGGTTGGTTTTTTCGGCCAAGCGCTTTTTTTCAGGCTCCAGGTTGGCACGCTTGGTATGGATGATCCCCTGACTATCAATCATGATGACATCGCCGACTCCGTAGAGCATCAGAAGTTCGGCGATCGCGGTCCCAGCCGCTCCGGCTCCAGCAATAACGGTGGTAATTTTCTTCGGTTGCTTCTTAGCTACTTTGAGAGCATTTATGAGGCCCGAGAGGACCACGAGCGCCGTACCGTGTTGATCATCATGGAGGACCGGGATTGAGAGCTCAGTCTGGAGACGGCGCTCAATCTCAAAACAACGCGGAGCCGCGATATCCTCGAGGTTAATCCCACCAAAGACTGGCGCGATATTTTTGACCGTCCGGATTATTTCTTCGGTATCCTGAGTCGCGAGCACAATCGGAAAAGCATCGATACCGGCGAGCGCCTTGAAAAGCATTGATTTCCCCTCCATTACTGGGAGCGCTCCCTCGGGACCGATATTGCCTAAGCCGAGCACGGCGGAGCCATCAGAGATCACCGCGACGGTGTTGCCTTTCATAGTGTACTCGGCCATCTGATCCTTGTGTTCAGCCACATATGACGACACGGCTCCCACTCCCGGGGTATAGACGAGGGCCAGATCAGCCCGATTCTTGACCTTCATCTTGGGGATGATACTCACCTTGCCCCGGAGCTTCTTGTGGAGGGCAAGCGATGCCTCTCCGACTCCCTGCTTTTTGACTTTTTTCATATGAGAACGTTAGAAGTTGTACCACGCCTCAGTATAACGCTCCGACATAAAAACAACAATCCAGGCCGGTTAGACCTGGATTGTTCGCTTCTTCTCCCTTCTGACTAAAAGGCTTGCTTCAGGGTCTGCCGAGCGGTCTCAGCGGTTGCCTTGAACGTGGCGACAGCATTCTCTACTGACTGCATGCGCTCTGCCTTGAGAGCAGCAAGGGCCTCCTTGGTTTCTTCGACTGATGGACGAGTCGTCCGGAGGACTTCACGAGCTGCCTTGAGATCAGCCCGAAGCGTTTCGCGTACTTCGTTTGAAGCGACACTGCTCTTACACGACGCTTCGGCCTTATCAAAAGCCTGGCTCACTGCCACATCAAATGCTTGCGTCGTTGTATCGAGTGCTCCCTGGTGGGTCTTGATCGTTTTTTCAACACCAGTTCGGAACGTCTCCACTGCCTGATCAACCGCCCCACGACGGAGAGCGATGGCCTCGGTCATGGTTTTTTCATAGGTGGCTACGGCTGACTTCTCAGCATCAGTATTGGCCTTTTCAGCGAGTTTTTCATACGATTCATCTCGCTTGTCGTCCCACTCGGCTCGCTTCGTCTTGAGTGCCTCATTTTGCTTCAACTGACGAGCATCTATCTTTTTGAGCCGCTCGTCTTGGCGGGTATCGATCTTTGTCATCCGCTCATCAATCTGTCCCTCTGTCTTTTCACGGACACTCGGAAGACGATTGCAGAAGGCATTGTTTTCTCGTACCGCTGCATCGGCCGTGAACGGGACGGCCGTCGGGATGAGCACAGCGAGAGCCAAGAGGCCCATGGTGCGCTTCATTTTACAAGAGTGATTCATCATACATCGTGTTGTTATCAATTAGAGCATCGTCGGAACTCACATCGAGTTCGGCATCATCGTCTGCAAACGTCTCTACTCCCTCACTCGCTCCTATCGCCAGAATAAGTGCATCGATATCCGAGCGTTCTCCCGTGACCGAAGGGGTCGGGGCTGATGGCGTCTCAGAGACAACCGGTACGGTCGGGGTAGTGACCGATCCCTCTGTCTTGGGAGCGACTGCTACTGACGTCTCTTTCTTCGGCGTATCCACCTCGGCAACCTGCTCCTCTGATGAGAGATTGACCGTCACGAGGACCAAGAGGAGGAGGGCTCCACCGGCGAGAGCATATCTCGACGAAAAATTGGACATAAAGGTTTCCCACAGTTTGTTTATGCTAGAAAAACGCGTCCGTTCTTCCCTGCCTAAAGTATAACGGTCGGCGGTCGAAAGTGTGACATCCATCCGGTCCCGCTCATCCGAGAGGAGATCAAAAAGCGCCAAATAGTCGAGCGCCTCCTGACCATACCCCTCTTCCGTGAGGGTAGCCCGGATCATCTCACGCGACATACCGGACTCTTCTAGGGCGAGGATCCGAGCGATGAGCGCTTCTTCGGTTTGTTCTGGTCGTGGTGTCATAGGTGTGCGTTAACAATAAGCTCTTTCCTCAGTCGTTTCAGTCCGCGGCACTGGAGCTGACGGACATTGGCTTCACTGGTTTCGAGTATCTGACTAATTTCATTGGTAGTCCGATCAGCAAAGAATTTGAGGCGGAGGGCTTCACCTTCAAGGAGTGGAAGGGCTCGGAGAGTCTCTTCGAGTGTCCCTCGCTCCTCGGCCACTTCACGTTCTGCGAGGGGGCTTTTCGCGGGAGTCGCGATACCCTGCCACTCAGGATCTTCTGGGGCATAGAGTATTTCTTTTTTCTTCCGGTAATAATCAATGAGGGCGTTTCTTGCGATCGTGTAGAGGTATGGTTCGGTCAGGGCTCTCCGGTCTTTGTGGACCGCCTGCCAGAGACTCAAAAAGGCTTTTTGGACGATATCCTCAGCGAGATCACGCTCTCGGATACGCGAAAAGACATAGCGAAACAAGGGTTGGTAGGCCTCGGCATACAATGCCTCAAAAGCCTGGTCCACCTGCGTAATTTCAGGGTGTGAAGAAATTCTTTTCTCTTCCATACTGAGGACAACGTATAAGACTCACCCAGTGTGACAAAAAGAAAACAGGCTCCGAGAGCCCGTCTTCTCCTACTTCTTGTCGAGCGTGTCGAGCTTCAAGAGCTTGACTCCGTAGTAGACCACGAGAGCAATGATGAGGAAATCGATGAGAACGCTCAAGAAATCGCCCCAGAGAATCGCTACGTCACCAATATTGATACTCGCCTTTTTGAGGCCGTCAGCTGCCCCCAAGAACACACTGAGGATTGGGTTGATGATATCCGTCACGAGTGCCGTCACCACCTTGGAGACCGCGCCACCGAGGATAAACCCGACCGCCAACCCGACTACCCCCTGCTTCCTAATAAATTCCATGAAACCGGCCAGTGCTTGCATAGTATGTGCCCAAAAATTATGGCCTCAGTATAGCAGAGAGTTACTCTCCTGTCATGGGCACCTCGAGGACGAGGAGTGACGCATCAGTATCTACTCGCACCCCTACCTCAGTCGCTTCGGTTATCCCTATAGCATCGCGCGCCTCGAGCACCGTGTCACCGATGGTGACTGAGCCAGAAGTTACCATAATATACACGCCGTGGCCGGGTTCTCTCACCGTGTAAGTTACTTCACTACCAGCCACGAACTGACCGAGCGACACCCAAGCATCCTGGTGAATACCGAGGAGTCCCTCCGTCCCTATTGGTCCCACCACTGAGACAAAGGCCCCGTTGAAAGCATCCGACGCAAAGCGCTTTTGGTCATAGCGCGGTGTGACTCCCTGTTCTCTCGTCTCAATCCAAATCTGGAAGAGTGAGAGTGGCTCGGACGGTGAGGCATTGTATTCGGCATGAAAGACGCCGGTCCCAGCGCTCATCACCTGTACTTCGCCCGTCTCTACGACGGCACTATTGCCCATACTGTCCTCATGCTTGAGCGAGCCAGAGAGTGGAATAGTGATAATCTCCATGTTGTCATGAGGATGCTTGCCAAAGCCTGCCCCGGGGGCAATCACATCGTCATTGAGCACTCGGAGCGCCCCAAAGCCCATCTTTGCCGGGTCATAGTAACTGGCAAAGCTAAACGAGTGGTGAGTCTTGAGCCACCCATGCTCGGCATAGCCCCGGTCCTTGGCTCTGTGTAATACACTCTTCATACTTAGACAACAGTAATCACTTCGCTTTCAGCGTAGCGCACCTTGGGTGCCCTTGCTGCCTCGTCTTCCACCGAGCGGAAACCAAGAGCCACGATAGCTTGTGACGCGAGACCCTTTTCTCCGAGTCCCAGTATCTCGTCAAATTGCTTATTATCAAAGCCCTCCATCGGAGTCGCATCGATACCTTCGAAAGAAGCTACCGTAAGCACCACTCCGAGTGCAATATAGACCTGTCGTGTTGCCCACTCTCGGGCGCCAGCTTCACCCTTTCCGGTGATAGCGCCATTCAACATCGTGCTAAAGCCGGCGAGGTTTTCGACAGCGATCCCCTTCTGCTTGGCGATGTCTGCCATATAGTCGGCTACCAGTGTTGCATCCACGTTTTTTTCCGAAGCCAGCACCAAGAGGTGCGAGGCGTCGGTTATCTGAGCCTGGTCATACCCGGCCGCTCGGAGCTTGGTGCGGAGCTCGGGATTCTCAACCAAGATAAAGTGCCAGGGTTGGAGCCCAAAGGATGAGGGCGCGAGACGGAGCGCCTCCTTAATCGTGGCTACTTGTTCCGCTGAGAGCTTCTTGGTGACATCATACTTCTTGGTGGCATAGCGCCACTTGAGTGCTTCGATAGCTTTCGACATACGGTTATATTTATCTATTACCCTTGCATAATACAGGTATACATACTATTATACAAGTACCTACAAATTAGTAAGTAATACCTATGACTCCTGTCGAAAAGAAACCAGACTGCCCTATCGAAAAGACCCTCCGGCTCATCGTCGGCAAGTGGAAGACTATCCTCCTCTGGCACCTCTCCTCAGGGACCAAGCGCTATGGTGAACTGAAGAAACTCATCCCCGGAGTGAGCGAAAAGATGCTTATCCAGTCCCTCCGTGAGCTCGAGCGAGACGAGCTCGTTAAGCGCAAGGTCTACCCCGAGATCCCTCCCCGCGTCGAGTATACCCTCAGTCGCCGAGGCAAAAGCCTCTCCCCGCTTATCTGTGCACTCAACACCTGGGGTAAGAAGCATTTGTAAAAGCAAAATCCCCTCACGGGGATTTTTGCTTCAGACAATGTGACTTCTTAAATTTAGACAGTATCACCAAACGCCTCGATGCTTCTGTCGGGTCGAATCAGGATACGGAGAGAAGAGCCAGCGCCATTTTCTTCTGTATGAAGAAAATGCTCTATACTTGCCTCGTCTTCCTCGCTCCACTCCTGACTATCAATTGGCGCCCAGGAGCAGTCTTGGTCACGTTTCTCTGGATTGAGTTTTGAACCATAGGGAGACTCTACTCCGGCACTCGTATGGAGGTTCAGACGATAGGAGCCCACGGGCCACCAAGAGAGATCAACTTCGTAAAAACCATTAGTATTTTTCAAGGCCACCATCTTCTCGCCCTCTTTATTCCCTACCCACATCCCGTACGGAACATGCGGATAGTATTTCTCCATCAGTTCTCGAGTCTCTTTGACGCGGGTATCATCGTTGTCGAGCGGACTATAAGCGCTCCCTACCCAGAGCCATGCCTCCTTAGTTCCCAGGAGCTTCTCAGAAAGCTTCAATACATTTTTTCCGGTCTCGATAAGCATGACGGTTTTGGTTGTGAAATACTTTGTGCGGAGATGGAGACCCGCCAAAGGCGGGCGGGGATTCGGTCAGGGATAATTCTTTCGCCGACGCTCCAGAATTTCCACGACCCTGCCCGCTCATTTGCCCATTTTAACACGAGAGGAGGGATTCGGTCACAACTCCTGAGTGCCCGGGCCGAGGCCCTCACTCAGGGTCGCGACCCCGCCTCCCTGCGGTCCGGCTTTCTCATCCCTCCTCCGCTACCACTCCACAAAAGAAAAAATCCCTATCAAGGGATTTTTTCCTTTTGCGGTGCGGAAGAGGAGGGATTCGAACCCTCGGTACAATTTCTTGTACGCTTGCTTTCCAAGCAAGTACCTTAAGCCGCTCGGCCACCCTTCCTTATATTTACTTTCGCCACTCTCCGCCCGTGGTCGCCTGTCCGCCTTTGGAGGAGACCAGCCTCAGGCTGGGGCCACTATGCGACATCTCCTATTTCGTGCCACAGAGCACGAAAGCCAGTCTAGCGAACTTCCCGGATTCCGACAAG
>CAYUIR010000017.1:0-4438 GCA_964444815.1 uncultured Bdellovibrionales bacterium
TTTGTGCACCCATAGGCGGTTATTCAAGGTCTTGAGTAGGCAAATTAGCAGGAGCGCCACCACGCTTGGCTGAAACGCGCGTGAGGGATGGTGCGAGGACTCCCATGTCTGGAATATGAAATACAGTGGCCAATTCTTCGGTGCTAAAGAGAAAACGAGTGCTCTGTGGATCCGAGTCACGGGTCATGTAGCGACGGAGGAGTCGTCGCTGACGAAAACGAGTCCGCTCTTCCACAAAGATATACGAGGCATACGTCTTGGAATTATCCTCCGGCACCATGCTATTCAGGTTCTGATCATTGAATTGTTTAATGCCACCGATAAACGCCGAGACACCCGTCGCCTTGCTAAAGACCTCGCGTCGGCCGAGGTAGAGCATCCGCATGCGGGTCTTGAACATCTGCTTACCTATGTTGGATTCGAGAGCCTTGAGCACATCCTTCTGACCTGGTGAGAGCCGAAACTCGAGTGGCTGGTCATCCTTTTTGTCAGCAGACTCCCCTCCACCAAAGACTACTTCTTGGGCCATCAGCCCGCGACCAATATTCATGAATACATCGAGAATATCGGAAAACAATCGGCCAATGAGACTGACCTGCTTCGGCTTTTCTTTGCCGAGAAATTCGTCGATAGTCTCTTGGCCGGTCGAGTACCATTTTTCATTGACCGGCGTGATGATGTACTGAAGCCACAAGTGTTGGCCCGGACCGAGCTTACCCATGGTTTCGATGAGACCAGCGAGTGGGTCGATCATCTTTCCGGTGATGGTTTCCTCAAAATTCTTGTATGACTTGATGGGGTAGAGATCCGGTCGAAAAAGCTTGAAATCCACCCCCCAGAGATCCCAATCTTTGTTGGGCATCGTCTTCGGGACCAAGTGCACATAGTCCTCTGCTTCGACAATCTCGACGTTTGGATACTGAGCGTAAAAATGCGCCTCGACGAGGTTGCGAAAAGCCACCTGCGTCCGTACATACATGTGAACCTGGCCTTCGATACTCACGAGCTCGAGTGAAAAAGAAGTGGGAAATTCACCCTTGATAAATTCTTCAGCTGCGGTCGGCGATTTGATAGTGCCACAGAAACTCGTAAAGACTGACTCCATCGGCAGTGGACTCGCTTCGATGTCACGAGGTGGGATAATCTCGAGAAGCACCCACTTGATGCCACTCCCAAAGTGCCCATTCACATGGAGCATCCAGACAATCTTGAAAATGAAATACAAGAGTGGTGGAAAAAGTATGAACCACACCGAAAAGACAATAGAAAACATGGTCCCCATCATGGAGAACATGTCGCTCAGATTGGAAAAAAGAATACTCATGGCAAATGGGGTACGTTGACCCCTGCAAAATAAACGACGTCTCTACTTTACAGTATAAGCGTTCTTGCCGATGCGTGCAAAGAAAGTATTCAAGTTGATGATAACAGTCGACTTTTTGACCTGGCGGATTTCGAGTACCCGGTCGAGCACTTCTTCACGGGTGAGAGGCTTTTCGGCCAATTTCAAGATTTCAGTGATGACCTCCTTGACGGTCCCCCGCTTATAACCCCAGTCTGAGAGCGCGTAGATACCCCGACCCACGAGCACAAAGCGCTTGTCCTTGATGAGCTCATTGTGTACGGTCTGAGGGTGGCTGTGTTTTTTCTTCTGGAGACCGTAGGTATCAATCAGTTCAGCAATTTCACGGAAATGGAGCGGTTTGGCAGCCGTCTTCAAAACGAGGTAGGCCTTTTCACGAGTGCCTCGTGGCTTGATATCACTCCAGCCAGAGAGCCCCCACTTCCCAAAGACGTTCTGCTTGATTTCTCGAGAGACCGAGAGGAGATCGAAGAGCTCTGCTTCACTCACATCCGGGTGCAGTTTCTTGAAACGCGCGTAGAGCTCCTTTTCTTCCAGGGCGTCCTTCACTTCTTCCAAAATTGCTTTGGCTGACTCTTTGACCTTCTTGAGACGAGCCATAGAAAAGTCCTTGAGACGATAAAGCTTCTCGTATTCCTTGGTCATTTTTTCTTCTTTGACAATCGAGAGGGCCTCGAGAAATGCCAAAAGCGCTCCGCGCTCCTTGTTGCTACGAAGAGACAATTTCTCGAGCAAATCTTCGGCACGCATAATCCCGTGATTCTCCGCAAGGGCACGTTCGATAGAATCTACCACCTGTCCGATGGAAGGATGAGCTTTCTCCTCCGAGAGATACCCGAGAGCACTTCCGATGACTTGACGCACACGCTCACGAGTGATCTGATATGACTTACCGATCTCTTCGAGCGTCTTCGGCATATCAGTCCCAATACCAAAACGAGCCTCGACAATGCTCCGTGAACGGAGTGGCAGACGTTCCAGAAGAATCTGGAGTGTAGTAGCAAAGATTTCCTCACCCTGTGAGGCATCCTTGATAGGGGTAGCTTTTTTGGAAGTGGCCATAATGAGTTGCGCTAATATATTGGCTTAGAATGCTCCTTTTCCCTCTCCTTTAGAATCATCTTATATTAGCGCATAATCCTATATTTTGTCAAGCACCGTCGGTCGCGACCGACGTGCTCAAGCCCGTTACCCTGTACCACGTATTTCCCTCGAGAAACTGCACCTGGGCCGTAGATGGTAATGATACAAGAAATAATTGGGTGCATCCTGTGTAATACTGGCGAGCCAGACCACCCCTAGCAGAATTATTCGGAGTAAATTTGCTTGACAAAAAAATATGGTATATAATAAGGACATTAAAAAACAAAAAGTAAAGGGGCGCCGTTTTCATACCAAAAATGAAAGCGTGCGAAACACAAAAACTATGGTCCAGCTTACCAATCCTCCAGAAGAGGAATCCAAAAACGATGCCGAGCAGGCGATGAAAATCCAGGCGCTTCGCGACATGGTGAACAACGCGGAGAAAACCATCCAGGGTGCCAAGGCTATGCTCCTTCAACTTGAAGGCAAGAAAAAGACCGGTCGTCCGCGCAAGCTTGAAGTCGATGCGTCAAATGGCACGGTTATCGAAGGAACATTCGATGGCCAGATTATGCTCGGTACCGATGGTAAGCAGTACCCCGTCCCAGCCAACTACGCCTCCAAGTCCAAGCTCGTTGAGGGCGATATGCTCAAACTCACGATTACTGACAACGGCACGTTTCTCTATAAGCAGATTGGTCCGATCGAGCGACGTCATGCCCTCGGTGTCGTCACCCAGGACGAATCCGGCAACTACTATGTCCTCGCTTCTGGCAAACCACACCGTGTCCTCCTCGCATCCATCACCTACTTCAAGGCCTCTCCTGGCGATGAAGTAGCGGTGGTCCTCCCTCGCGATATCGACAGCAACTGGGCTGCTATCGAGAACATCATCCAAAAGGGTGCTCACAAAGACTGGGAAGGTGAGATGGCCAAGGCTACTGAACAAAATAGCCCAGTCAACAATTGGAAGAAAGATCTCCCCAAAGAAGACTTCAGTACTCCCGTCGCCGAGACTCCTCGGAGCGTGGCAGCAGCTACTCCGCTTGATGCTTGGGTGCGAGATATGGAAGAGATCGAGAAAGAAATCAACCAGCAACAGTAAATTATTCGTGCCATGAAACTGACACCACGTGACCTCATCTTTGGCGCCATCAATGGCGCCTTTATCGGAGTGTTGGCTCCCTTCATCTTTAGTAACCTTGGTGCCAAGCTCCCCGTCCCGATTCTCGTCTTTATCCCAGCTCTCGCCATAGGTGCAGCGCTCGGCATCGCCGTCGGTTACTACCTGTCACGGATTCGACCATTTTTCTTCCAACTCGCCAAGTTTGGCCTCATTGGTGTCGCCAATACTGTCGTCGATCTCGGGATCTACAATCTCTTTATCTATCTGAGTGATGTCTCAACTGGCTATATGATAGTCGTCTTCAAATCCTTCTCTGTCCTCGCTGCCATCGTCAACAGCTACGTCTGGAATAAATTCTGGTCCTTTGAAAAGAAGAGTGTGCGCAATGTCGGCGAAGAATTTGCCCAATTTCTCATGGTCAGTCTCGTAGGGCTGCTCTTGAATGTCGGTATCACTGCTTTTGTCGTCAACATCATCGGTGCTCCTCTCGGAGTCGACGAAAAGACCTGGGCCAACATCGGTGGCCTCACCGCCTCGATGCTCGTCCTTACCTGGAACTTTATCGGGTACAAATTCCTGGTCTTCAAGCGCTAGTTTAAAATCAAATACTCCCCTTTTGGGGAGTATTTTGTTTCCTCCAACGGACGGACAGGTGTGATATACTAGAGAAACCAAATACTCTTTGGTGAATTTTTTCATGGCACCACTATGACATCTTCTACTACTTTTTACCGCAAATACCGACCCCAGAAATTCTCTGAAGTTATCGGACAAAAGCACATTGTCACCACCCTCGAACACGCCCTCGAGAGTGCTCGTGTCGGGCACGCCTATCTCTTTACCGGACCACGTGGTACCGGCAAGAC
>CAYUIR010000017.1:4538-12689 GCA_964444815.1 uncultured Bdellovibrionales bacterium
GCCCAAGTGAACTCCAAGACCGCAGTCGTAGCCGAGCTCCCTCTCGAGATTGCCATCGTCAAGATACTCTCGGGGAAGAATCATGACGTAGGCAGCATGAAACAGGATACCCCAGGCGGAGGAGCCACAGAAAGGACCGAAACTCCCGCTAAACAAATAGCTCCTCACGAAAAAAAAGACCTCACAAAAACAGCAACTAAGACAGAAGTAGGCAGTAGGCAGAAGGTAGAAGGTTCCACCAAGAACAGCACCGCAGTCGATGCTGTCATCCCGGACTTGACTCGGGATTCAGTTCTTGACCAAAAAAAATCCCTCTTCGACCTCTCACACATCCAGGAACACTGGCACGCTATACTGAATACTGCTCGAGAACTTAATGCCTCTATCAGCCTCGGACTCTCCACTGCCCGCCCGAGCGAGGTGAGTGGCAATACTATTGTCATAGCCGTCAAATACCCCTTTCACAAGGAGCGCCTCGAGGAAGCCAGCAATCAATTGACACTGGAAAAGGCCTTTGATACCATCCTAGGAGCCAAAATGAAGCTCGTGATCCGCGTCGACGAGAGTCCATCAAGCGCCCCCTCAGAAAACGCCAATCCCCTCATCAACCAAGCGCTCAGTATGCTCGGCGGGAGAGTTGTCACCGAGAATTAGAAATCAAAAAAGTTTAAAGCTAAGAAGCTAACGAAGCTAAAAGCTATAAGCTAATTTTGGGGAGTAGCCCGTCTTGCATAGCAAGCCGAGGCAAGCCAAGCGGTTTATCTCGGCGGAGCAAAGCGAGGACGGATAAGGCAGGGTAAAATATGAAAGGTTATATTTATTTGCTCCTTAGTAAAAAAGATAATCGGACATACCTCGGATCAACTCCGAATTTGGAACGCAGACTTAAAGAACATAATACGGGCGCTAACCTCTCAACAAAGAATCGCGGACCATTCACATTGATTTACAATGAAGAATATGAAACATTAGATCAAGCAAGGAAAAGAGAACAGTATCTGAAAACGAGAAACGGACGAAGAATGCTTAAGAAAATTTTTGAATCACTCCATACTGGGGAGTAGCCAAGCGGTAAGGCAGGGGCCTTTGAAGCCTCCATGCGATGGTTCGATCCCATCCTCCCCAGCATAAGAAAGATCACCGTGCCCCTTGTGGGTATGGTGATTTTCTTTTATCCTGAAGAGGTAAGAGATCGAACAAGGAAAGGGGTCGGGAAAACACCTGTTTGCCCGTTTGAGGTGACCTCGTTTCGAGGACTAGAGGGCGGAAGCCCTATAGAGCGCAGTGAAGCGAGCAGTTCGATTTCCCATCCTCCCCAGCCACCAAAAATAACTTTACCACCTCGTGTCAGGCAAGAAAAAAGCGTCGCGAGCTAGCGACGCATTGAAAATGTTCCCCTAGAGATCGTTCGGGGTAAGCGCGTGCCTCATGCAGGACTGGAGAAATACCGACGCTTGGTCTTCTGGCTTCCGCCTGAGCACCAGGGCTTCTACCAGTGCCTCGCGCAAGAACCGCGTAGCGCCAGGACTCCGCACGAACCAGCGCTTCCGAGGATCCATGCCTGAGAGCACGAATACTTGATCATCGAACCGTCGCACCAGCCACTCTCGCGAATACCCGTTGTTCTGCGACATGACCGCGTGCTTGATGAAGTCACTCCCTTCGTGGCACTCTTGTCCCGTAGGGAGAAAGTCATTTGCCAGCGTGACCATCGGCAAACTGGCCCAGAGAACCACCACGCACCGTCTCACAATTTGCATGTCTGTCTCCTTGTACCGCTCGTTCATGAAGTATCAGAGGATTCCAGTCACATTGTGGCCTCATCCTTACCCCTATTTTGTACCTACCTCCCACTAGTTGTCAAAGTAGGCAAATTCTTGGGCTTTTTTGTGTGTGATATACTGGTTTTGAGCCAAAAGAATCGCATCATGGAGTCCATATGAAACTCACAGAACACCTACTGGCCAGTCCAGCACTCATTGCCCTGTACCCGATAACCACGGCACCCAATATTATCATTGCCATGTCGGCCTCGGTCCTGATAGATCTCGATCATGTCCACCTCATTATGAGAGAACGGGCATACACTCGTGAAGGGATTAAGAGGTTGAACGAAAATATCTACACGCCAACTATCGATGGCAAACCAAACAGGATGTATGTCGATATTGTCTATTTGTTTCACACCGTAGAATTCAACTTGCTCCTTCTTCTGCTCTCGCGATACTATCCGTTTCTCAAATATGTTGTAATCGGATTCATATTCCACATTTTGTGCGATATCTATCACCATCGCGCACACCGTCTACCCATTATCCGCTGGCTCTTCCTCGCTGACTGGCTGCGATATACGGTCTCCTCTCGTCACCCCCACGCCAAGCCCTAACTACTCCTAGAAACAAGATTTTATGAACCCTATTGTCGTCACTACCGGCCAGGCGTTTGCCGATATCGATGCGGTCGGCTGTGCCATCGCCTATGCCGAGCTCCTCCGCCTCGAAGGCAAAACTGCCGAAGTGGTCCTACCAGGCGCGCTCAATAACAGCGTGGCCGAATCAGTGCGGGCCTGGGGGCTCGAGTATCTGACGACCCCTACCCATCCCGTTACCGAGTATGTCATCGTCGATATTTCGGACCCGGCTCACATCGCCACCTGCGCCCAGATGGGTACTGTCATTGAGGTCTATGACCACCACCCTGGATTTGAGAATTACTGGCAAGAACGCATCGGGGTAGATTCACATATCGAACCCATCGGCGCTGCCGCTACCCTCATCTGGGAAGAATTCAAGAAGCGTGGTCATGCCGAGCACATCAGTCCGCTGAGCGCCAGGCTCCTCGCCGTGGCCATCCTCTCCAATACCCTCAACTTTGGTGCGGTCATCACCCATGAACGTGACCATACTGCCTACGCCGAGCTCATGACTATCGCAACCCTCACCGATGAATGGATAGCGAGTTACTTCACTGAGCAAGAGACGGCCGTCATACAGGACGTCCGCCAGGCTATCATAAACGATACCAAAGTCCTCAGTATCCCGGGACTCCCCTTTGCCATGACGGTCGGACAGCTTGAACTCTGGGACGGCAGTGCCTTTCTCGAGCATAATCTCGAGGCAATCGAATCCGCGCTCACGAGCTTTGGAGAGGAGCATTGGGTCATGAGTATTCCGAGCCTCTCTGAAAAGAGAAATCACTTCTACGCCACGAGCAACACTCTCAAACAGGTATTAGCACAGGGTCTCAGCATCACCTTTGACGGTGACTATGCTACCTCTCCCCGGCTCTGGCTCCGCAAGGAGATTATCAAGCAACTTTCGAAGTAGTCCACATAGTATCAGAAAGGAGGCTATCACAAGCCTCTTTTTCACTATGGACAAAGTCGTTAAAATATGCTATACTATTAGGTCCGATGAATTTCTCGTCGGCATCAACCAACTGGAGGTGTACCTTGAAGTGGATAGGTCATATCGCAGGCACTATTGGCCTGCTTTTCGTGGTTCTGGTTGTCATCGCGTTTGTCGGAATGGCACAAGCGCAACCCGTCACCGACGAGGCCATCTGCCGTGCGGCCGGTATCGGCGCTGGCAACATCGCCGACTACAAGGAGCGCTACTTTGACGCGAAGCCACATGAGACCATGATGGTGATTGCCTCGGCCAAGGCCAGTCTCGCGAAACAACCGGACTACCAACGCAAGAAAGTTGACCTGAAAGTGGTCAACAACGCTTCGCCGGCGTCCTGGCCAGCGATGCAAGCCGCGTTGAGCGAATTCGGCAAGCTCTGCCCCTGCGGTGGCCAATCGCCCTGCAGCACGGCGACGACCAATCCGGTCAAGGTGAACTGATTTCACCAAGGCTGCTCCAACAGGAGCTACGACGACCCGCCTAGAGGTCGTCTCTTTTTTTACTCAAGAATTTTCCTAGCCGAAGCACCAGCCACATGCCCCGTGGTCCAACAGAGCTGGAGGCTGTAGCCACCCGAAGGCCGGTCGATGTTCAAAACATCACCGACGAGATAGAGGTTGGCGAACTTACGAGAGCGCATGTATTTGCAGTCCACTTCTTCAAGCGGGACGCCACCAGAGGTGATGATCGCTTTATCGACGTCGAGCAGTCCTGTGACGGTCAGACGAAAATCTTTGACCAGGCGAGCGAGAGCCATACGTTCATCACGCGTGACACTGTGAACTGGCGTCTCAGGATTAATACGCGCGAGCCTGAGAAACACCGGGATGAGAGCAGGGACGAGCAAGCCATCGAGGCTATTCTTCACCTGCTTGTTTTTTTGGGTTTCAAACAGTGTTTGGATATCTTGATCTACTTCTCCGATATTTCGCTCCGCTAGGAAATCAAACGAAACCACGACCTCGCCGTACTCCAGGAACTCACTGATACCACGACTCATGTTGAGGACGAGTGGCCCCGAGAGGCCCACGTGCGTAAAGAGTACTTTTCCCGATCTACTTTCTATTCGTTTATCATTTTGAAAATACGTCATCTTGGCATCAGTAAAGCTCACACCAGCGAGCTCAGCTACCCAAGACTCACGCGCCCGGAGCGGTACCAGGGCCGGTCGTGGTGCGACGATTGTGTGGCCGATGGTCTCCAGCCAACGGAACCCATCCCCCGTTGAGCCCGTCTCTGGTCGTGACTGTCCACCGGTCGCGAGGATATATGAGTGTGCGGTCAGAATTTGGCCACTCTTCATCCGTACGCCACTGAGCACCCCGCGAGACGCCTCAAGTCCGGTCACGGCCATCCCAGTGAGTATCGTGACGTTTCCTGCGCGCATATATGAGACAAGTGCATCCCAGACCGACTGGGCGCTATCTGAGACCGGGAAGACTCGCTTCTCCGCCTCTACTTTGGTCGGCATGCCACGTCCATGGAAAAAATCGAGCGTCGACTGCACCCCAAACTGCGAGAGTGGCGAATAGAGAAACTTGCCCGCCTCACCGAATTTCCGCAGGAAAATATGCTCGTCAAACTCGGCGTTGGTGACATTCGAGCGTCCACCGCCAGTAATAAGGAGTTTGGTCCCTAGGGACGCGTTTTTCTCGAGGAGCGCCACCCGAGCGCCACATTCGGCAGCTCGTCCGGCCGCCATCATCCCCGCTGGTCCCCCTCCGATCACAATGACATCGTAGTCCATAGGTATATACACAGAAATACTACTATCCCACATTTCCGAGAAAATTGCCAGCCCTCTCGCATTCATAAAAACTAGGCTATACTTAGCCTATAATCCCTCCACAATAAAGTCTATGTCTGTCGAAAAACCAATGTCCACTTCAGTGGCCGAAACATTTACTCCAGTAAGTGAGAAAGGACCTCGGATCCTTTCTCTAGACGAAATCAAAGCTAAGTTAGAAACTCTTATTCCTAAAAAAACTCAGAGCTCCATACTAACTCTCGAGGAAGGTGGCGCGGTCATTGATCAAGACAAAAATCTTCCCACCAGAGAAAGACTAGAGACGCTTCGAACGCTTGAAGATAAGAATGGTGTTTATCTCCACGAAACTGTATTTATCGATGAATCTGGTGACACCACACTCTATTCGTATAGACGTGCCGGTGACTACGCTGAATTAAGAGCAGCGAATACTGTCTTTGATGCGGCATACTATATGGGAGCAATGAAGGATGATATCTGTGTTGGGGGAGATACACTTTCAAATTATGATGAACATACTGGAAAATGGACTGACGTAAAATAATTATATAATAAATTACGTAATAAAATCTCGTTTCATTCCCTCTTCCTGAAACGTCTGAAAACCGCTATAATAGGGGCATAATCTGATATATCTCGCTATGAATCTCGAACAGTATTCGACCGTGTTGTCTGTTTTGGTGCTCCTCCTCGGTACCGCGACACTCCTCTCGATTGTGAGCTACTGCTTCTCACCTCTCACTCGCGCTTGGGTGGCCACTATCACGTATGAAACCTGGCTCAAGCTCATTGGCACGTTTGCCACCCTAGCCACGCTCGGCGCCCTCACCTACCAGTACGTCTATCTCCTCCCCGTCTGCCCACTCTGTTGGTGGCAGCGCATCTTTATGTTTCCAATTGAGATCATCATCTTGGTCTCGCTCTGGACCAAGACTAAAGCAAACCACCTCATCGTCGGGATCATGGCAAGTATCGGGTCTCTCTTTGCCATGAACCACTACTACGCTCACTACCAAAAATACGTCATGGGCAACCCCTTCTATATCCCTTGCTCCGTCGCTCCCGGTGAAGCATCGTGCGCCAATGCACCTCTCGTCACTTTTGATTTCATCACCATCCCTTTCATGGCTTTGGTCGTTTTTATCACCCTCATCTGGCTCTCCTACCTAGCCCACCGGAAATCACAGGCCTAGTCACACCCTAATAGCTATGCTCACCTTTAGCGAGCGCGTCGTCAAAATCGCTCTCTCGATTCCGCCGGGTCGAGTGACCACCTACGGTCGTATCGCGAGAGCCGCCGGTGCGGGACCGATGGCGTCTCAGAGTATTACTGGGATCCTCGGGCGCGCCTGGGACCAGGGTGAGAAGCATATCCCCTTTCATCGCATCGTCTACGCTGACGGTCATATCTGGGTCGATGCCAAACACCGCAAGGAGCGCCTGAGACTCTACAAGCAAGAAGGCATCGTCCTTGATGACAAAGACCGCATCACCAATTTCCGCTCTTTACTCTGGGAATTAAAATAAACATATGCACAAACCGTCGAGCTTCCGTGACTATCTCATCGCCACCCTCATCGCTACGTCCCTCTTTGTTTTCTTTGGGTTCTACCTCTATATCCGCCAGGGCTATCTCTGGGACGCTCCGACTACGGCAGACACTCTCTTTCTCCCGAACAAAGCCCTCGCTGGCGCCGCCATGGCGCTCCTCGCTCTGACCTTTCTCATCGGTCCGATCGTCCGCTACTTTGACCGTTACGATACCTGGCTCTCGTACCGCAAGGAAATCGGCATCGTGGCCGGATTTCTCGCCGTGCTCCATGGTATCGTGAGCTATACCCTCCTCCCCATCAAGTTCCCACAAGTCTGGATCGACTTTACGGCCACCGAGTTTCTGGCCGGACTCGTGGGTGTCATCGCTCTCATCATCCTCTTTGTCCTCTCCTGGAAGAGCGTCATCCTCCTCGTCACGGGTGGACCCTGGTGGTTCCTCCAGCGCTGGGGCCTAAGGGTTGCTGTCATCGCTACTCTCATCCATGTCTACGTCATGAAGTGGTCTAGTTGGGCGACCTGGTTCACACGTGGTGGTGGCCAACCCACACCTGAGCTCGCAGTACCGGCACTCCCAGCACTCGGACTCCTCATCACCCTCTTCATCACCTGGGTAGTGGTGATCCGCCTCTACGAAACGTTGTTTCTGTTCCGAGACTGTGGCTTCAAGGCCAAAGAAATCTGTATGGACTTCGAGATTAAGGCTCGTGGCCGGCGCTTCTTTGTGTGGAGCTTTTGGATCTACCTCGCCCTCACCCTCGTCGTCCTCCTCCGCCATCTCATCCCCTCTCTTATCCTGTCATGAAGAAAACCATCATCTTTGACCTCGACGGCACCCTCGTCGATATCGAACCCCTGTTTCTCGAGATACTGAACACCCTCGCCAAAGAATTTGGCTTTGCTCCGATTCTCCCCGAAGAGCGTCTCTCGCTCAAACACGTCTCACTCAAAAAACTGATGTGGCAACGCCTCGGTTGGCGCGTCATCTATCTCCCGCTTATCCTCAAACGAGGTCGAGAAGAATACCATCACCGTATCTCTGACGTGACCCTTTTCGCTGGCATACCAGAGCTCATGGAAACACTAGAGAGCAAGGGGTACAGACTCGGCATAGTCTCTTCCAGTCGACATGACACCATAGAGGCGATTGTCAGTCATTATAAGCTTCCAGTTGACTTTGTTGCTTCAGGCAAGCTCTTCAATAAAGCGCAGTCGCTCCGGGATACCCTCAAGAATGAACGCCTCGAACTCTCCGAGGTACTCTACATCGGCGATGAAGTCCGTGACGTTGAAGCCTGTCACCAGGTCGGTCTCGATATCATCTCCGTCACCTGGGGCCTCAATAGCAAGGAGGCGCTCATGGCGACCGGAGCCCCAACCGTTGATACTCGCGAAGAGCTCCTCGCCCTGATCCTCGCTTCATAA
>CAYUIR010000017.1:12789-15294 GCA_964444815.1 uncultured Bdellovibrionales bacterium
TCGTTTCCGGTGTAGGAAAGATTGAAACTCTTGTTGATGAGAGGGAAGTCCGGCACCATGTCCTGCCCGATGACATGCGGGAAAAGTTGCCAATTGAGAAACGATGGGTCGCGTACCTTGACCCGTGAGATAGTCCCATCACTTCCGGTCATGACGAAATAGACGATATCACCCCGCCACCCTTCGACGATGCCGACCGCTTCACGGTTGGCCGGGAGTGTCCCGAGCGCTACTGACAGAGCGCTCTTTTCGTGGACGAGGAGCGCAAGCGCCTGATTCAAGAGTCGGAAGGACTGGGTTACTTCGCGAGCGCGCACTCGAAAACGGGCATAGACATCACCTGACTTCTCGGTCATGATACCAAACTGGACCATGTCATAGGCTGCATACGGATAGTCGGCACGTGCGTCGATTTCTTCACCACAGGCCCGGGCAGCGATACCGACCGCCCCGAGATCCTTGGCCACCCCGGCATCGAGTCGGCCTGTCCCCTTGAGGCGATTGGCGACCGAGTCACTCTCTTTCACTACGGCCATTACTTCCATAAAATCCTTTTCGAGGAGCTCGAGATCATCATGGAGCGCGGTGAGGGTCGAGGCATCGATATCACGAGTTACCCCACCATAGGTGACGACCCCGCGGAGGAAGCGACTGTCAGTCAGGCGTTCGTTCCACTGCATGATGCGCTCACGCAGGCGCGACCCATGACTGCCACCAAAGCTGAAACCAGTATCGAGGAGGATAAAGGCGAGGTCATTGAAATGATTGGCCAGGCGCTCTAGCTCTGCGTAAGCAACACGGAGAAGCCGGGCACGAGTCGGCACGGTGACTCCAGCCAAGCGCTCAACCGCCTCTGCCAGAGCCAGGGCATGATGAAATGAGCTGTCCCCAGAGATGCGCTCTGAGAGGGTCAGTTTCTTCTCAAGTGGCAGGTGTTCAAAGAGTTTTTCGGTTCCCTTGTGGACATAGCCGAGACGAGGTTCGAGTCGGAGGATCTCCTCGCCGAGGACGCTAAAGCGGAAATGGCCTGGTTCGATGATACCAGCGTGCACGGGTCCCACAGGGATCTCGTACACTCCCTCACCCTGGTACTCTTGAAATGATGGGTAAACGGGCTCAGCTGGGGCGACCACCTTGGTATCCCAGGCAAAGTCTTTACGGAGCGGATAAACATCGGCCCCATAGTTTTCCCCATGGAGGATGATACGCTTGGCCTCGGGTCGCCCGATAGGTGTGAGACCAAAGAATGTCTTGATCTCTTCTTCGTAGGTCGAGAGCTGATGGTCGACACTCGTAAGTGATGGAAATTCGAGCGTCTCAGGAGAAACGGAGAGGATAGGGACGATACAGAGGTTCTCCTTGGGCACTGCAAATACATAGCGGATGCAGAATACCCCGCGGGTAGCTCGTTCGTCGGTCGCGACCACGGTCTTGAGCGGGAGCATGTGCTCTATCCGGAGCGCCTCAAACACTCCTTTGATCTCATTAGCAGGGACCTCAAAAGTCAGGAGATTCCCCTCCTCTTTCACGGGATAGGCGAGACCGTAACGATGAAGTAACATTTCTGTCATAGGATAAGCACTAACGAGTGAGTGAGAGACCAGCGACCGCTGTCGACATGAGTTCAGAAAGTGGTGTCGGCAGGTACCAGCTCAAAACGAGAAACAGTCCGAGGAGGAGTACTACCGGCCAGACCGTGAGCATATTGGACTCGCCCACGACGACTCCCTCAGGCGTCGCCCCAAAGAGCATCGCATGCGCATGGCGCAAGAATCCAAAGAAGATGACCGCCAGTGCGAGGAGGACAAGCGCTACCACGTACGGCATCGTCTCCATGCCCGCGACGAGGAGCGAGAGCTTGGTAAAGAAGATACCAAACGGTGGCAACCCGAGGAGTGCGAGAAGGGCCACGAAAAAGACCGGACCTGAGAGTGGGAGGGCGCGGAGGATGCCCGTCACCTGGTGCATCTTGGTGGTGCCATATTTGAGAAACACATTGCCTGCTACAAAGAAAACCAGAGCCTTACCGAGCGTGTGGTAGAGCATGTGAAGGAGTGAGACGAGCGTCCCAGCTCCCCCGAACCCAAACCCGAGGGCCAAGAGTCCCGCGTGCTCGATGCTTGAATAGGCGAGGAGTCGCTTGTAGTTCTTCTGTACAAAGATGAGGAGCGCTGCGACGACAATCGAGAGTGTTCCAAAGAACATAAGGAGCTCGGACGAAAAGGTGGCACCAATCGCCGTATCCGTGAGGCCCTTGAAACGGAGGATGGCGAGAAACGCGACATTCAAGAGCACACTCGAGAGGAGCGCGGCGATCGGCGTCGGTGCTTTGGAGTAGGTATCTGGCTTCCACGAGTGGAGCGGGACAAACCCGACCTTGGTCCCATAGCCGACCAAGACAAAGACAAAAGCGAGTTTGACGATGAGTGGATCAAAGGTCACGGCACTGAGGCGCAGTTCATTCCAGGTGAGTGACCCTTCACGGAGCTCTGGGAGCGCCAAGAA
>CAYUIR010000018.1:0-10340 GCA_964444815.1 uncultured Bdellovibrionales bacterium
CCGACCATGGCGAGGATATGACCATTGGTGGCATCGAGAGCGACGAGAGCAGCGTTCTCGGCTCCGCGGGCGAGGTTCTTCTGCGCGCCCTCGCGGACTACTTGTTCGGCAGACTTTTGGAGATCGAGATCAAGCGTCGTCCTGATTCGGAGGCCGGCTGTGCGGAGATCGAGATCGGGATACCGGGTCTTGAGCTCATCGAGGACCGCAAAAACAAAATGAGGGGCGATAATCTGGTCGCTCCGGGGCTCTATTTCGGCGAGCGGGTCGCTTGCGGTAGCCTCAGTGTACTCGTTTCGGTTGATAAAGCCGAGAGTGTACATACGTAGGAGAATGCCGTCCATGCGAGTCCGGAGTTCATCGGTATTGTTTCCAAACGGTGAGAAGAAACTGGGGGCATTGGGGAGGGCAGCGAGGAGGGCGCTTTCGGCAATGGTGAGGTCAATCGCCCGCTTACCAAAGTAGAGCTCGCTTGCAGTCTCGATGCCGTAGGCGTTGGCGCCGTAGGGGACAGTGTTCAGGTAGAGGTCGAGGATATCATCCTTTGAAAGTTTCTGGTCGATTTTGATGGCGAGGAGAGCTTCACGAAATTTACGTTCGAGGGTCCGCTCATTCGAGAGGAAGAGGGCGCGCGCGAGCTGCTGGGTGATGGTTGAGCCACCCTGTTCGATGTGGCCACTTTTGATATTGGCCCTGAGAGCACGGAGGATGGAGAGGGGGTCGATACCTCGGTGCGTATAGAAATTGGCATCTTCGGAGGCGATGGTGGCGAGGCGGATAGACTCGGGGATGGCGTCGTGCCCGACCACGATGCGGTTCTCTTCATCGTAGAGGCGATAGAGTTCGACGGTGCCACTCTGGTCATAGATGATGGAGGGGAGGTTGAAGCGATAGGCGAGGATCTGGTCGATATTGGGGGTGGCGTAGCGATAGACGAGAAACAGGCCGATAATCGTCCCGAGAATAACCAGGCATGTGAAAAAGACGATTTCAGAGAGAATCGTAAGAATTGGGTTCTTGAGTTTGAAGGCCGAAAATCGTGACATGGGGTGGATATATACTCCTTAGACAGCCACCAAGACTGTATGATACAGTAGAAGTATTAGACCCATCTGTCAATAAAAATATGAAACTTCCTGTCCATCGGGCACTCTATTATTTTCTGCGTTTTTTTAGCTTTCCGGCTGTCTGGGAGACGTCGGTCGGGGCGGTCGTGTTCCGGATGGTTGATGGTGAGCGCCAGTATCTCCTCCTTCATTACCCGAGTGGCCACTATGACTTCGCCAAGGGACACATCGAAAAGGGCGAGACCGAGGAAATGACGCTCCGCCGGGAGACCGAGGAAGAGTCGGGGATACGGGATCTCCAGGTCTTTCCGCACCGGATGAGTATTCGTTATTTTTATGCGGCCAAGGGGACAGAGCGGGAGAAGCGCCTGCGTAAAGCCGAGGGAGTATGGATTTTTAAGGAAGTACACTTCTATCCTGCCGAGACCAAGACCTCAGAGGTCGTCATCTCTCACGAACACCAGGGCTATGCCTGGGAAAAGTATGACGTCGCCATGAAACGCGTCACCTTTGACAACGCCAAACGCGTCCTTCGTGAGACCGAGGAATACCTAAAAAGCTTATAGCTTATAGGAGTTAGCTTATAGTGTTTCATAGTATGAAAAAGCCGTCCTCCAGGTGGCTTTTCCTGTTAGACGGCCGTGTGCTCAGAAGTGCATGTAGCGATCAGGCGTCTTTTCGAACGCCGCAACGCCATCTGGCTCCTGATCCCATGGGGTCGACGGGTATGGGAACCCCTCGTGCTCTCGCTGGTGGCACCGGGCGAGATCGAGCATCGCTGCCACGATCGTCAGACTGGCGAGTGTCAGGAGGAGCGTCCGCCCGTCCATGTACTCGGTTGTCGATGTGGCCAGCCCGACTTCACGGAGCGTCGCGCGGTGCGGGTTCTTGATGAGCTGTCCATCACCCCGCCCGAACGACACGATGGAGCCCAACGTTTCCGCGTTCCAAGAACGCAGGATACTTTGGACATCCCCCATGAAGCACCGCCGAAACGTTGCGCCCTCGACCGGAAGACCGTCAGCAACCAGTTGCATTGCCTTCGTCCTCCCCATCATGTCGCGGGCTACGTTGTACAGGTACTCGACGCTTTGATTCCGACGCATGATAAGCTCCCTTGTTAAGGGGTTTCCGTCTCCCAGAATGGACAGTACCTATGCGACAAGGTACATAAACGGAGTCAACCGAAGCTGACTATATATGATAGCATATTATATCGAACTTGTCAATAATAAGTGATACTTTTTGGCTTAAAATAGGAATTTTTAATCATTATCCCTTGCTTTTTTATTAATTTACTGTATAGTAAGTCATCTGTCCCCTCGTATTTCCTAAGAAGCTAATAGCTACCAGCTACTACCTCTCACCATGCTCACCCTCAAAAACATTCGGAAAATTTATGGCATTCACCGCGTCCTTGAAAAGGTCTCGTTTAGTCTGGGTGAGGGCCAGAAAGTAGCGCTCGTCGGTCAAAACGGCGTGGGCAAGTCGACGATCCTCAAGATCGCGGCTGGTCTTGAAACCTTTGAACGGGGGGATCGTATCGTACCGAACCGAGCGCTCCTTGGCTATCTCCCTCAAGAGGTCGGGACATTCCCAGATGAGACGCTCCTCTCGTACCTCCGCCGCATGGCTGGTCTCGAAGAACTCGAGCAAGAGATGAAGCGTCTCGAGAAACATCTTGATGAAGAGGCCATCCTTGCCCAGTTTGAACTGGTCCAAAGTGATTACTCTCGGCTGGGTGGCTATGACTTCGAACGACGGGCCAAGGGCGTGCTCGAGGGACTCTTTCTCTCCCATGTCGGACTGCGTCGTCCTATTCAAGAACTCTCTGGTGGTGAGAAGCGTAAAGCAGCACTTGCCGGTGTGCTCCTTCGTGGTGTCGATATCCTCCTCCTTGATGAACCGACGAACAACCTCGACTTGCCGGCACTCCTCTGGCTCGAGAATTATCTCAAGCGCTCCAAGGCGACCTGCCTCATTGCGTCGCACGACCGACGGTTCCTCGATCACGTGGTGAAGAAAGTGGTCGAGATTGACTGGTTCACTCGGAGTGCCGTCATGTATACCGGTGGTTGGAGTGAATTTGCCGAGATGAAGGCCCATGCTTTTCGTAAACACAAGGAGCAGTATCGGATGCAAGAAGAAGAGCGCTCCCGTCTCCGTGATTCGATGGCTGAGAAAAAAGAGTGGGTCATCCGGGTGCAGGAAAAAGCGACTCCAGATAATGACAAGTTTACCTCGAACTACAAAAAAGAGCGGGCAACCCGCAAGTTTGATGCGTCGGCCAAGGCGCTTGAGGGACGAGAGAAGCGCATGCGAGATATCGAAAAACCGATGGAACGCCCGCCGCTCAATATCATTTTGGAAACAGTGAAGAATGAGGAGAGTAGTATCACCCTCAAGAAGCTCGTGTTTGGCTATCCCGAAAAAGAGAACGGGGACAAAGTCTTTCGTGGAGGTCCCATCAACCTCAAGCTTCCGCTTGGGAGTCGCATCGCTATCCTCGGCAATAACGGGGTAGGCAAGTCGACGCTCCTTCAGACTATTACCGGTGACCTCGCTCCTGTGAGTGGCAAGGTGGAATGTGGCAAAGAGGTGATATTTGGTTATCTCATGCAGGAACATGAAAATATTTCTCAAGCACTGACGCCACGAGAGCTTTTCAAAAAACGCGTCGTGGATTTCGATGTATTCGAGACATCACTCGTCCTCTCCGAATTTCAGTTCCCACCAGATACGCTCGATAGCAAGATCGCGAGTCTCAGTCCGGGTGAGCGCGTCCGCCTCATCCTCGCACTCCTCACTATGCTCCGGGCCAATGTCCTCATCCTCGATGAACCGACCAATCACCTCGACCTCGAAGCGATCGAAGCCCTCGAAGAAGCCCTGGCTGTCTATCCTGGTACTGTCCTCCTCGTCACCCATGATCGCTTGTTCCTCGAGCGGGTCGCTCTCTCAGAGAAGTATCTCCTCGATGGTGGACTCCTCACCCCGGTCACCGACTATGCTGCCTACGAAGCCTCGGCTCTGCCTCAGGTAAAGAGAGTCTTGAAGCGGCTCGAAGAACGACTCGGTAAGTAGCCTGAAAATGGCTTGAAGTTGCCTGGATTTCGACTTTCGGGTATACTCGAGAGCATGAAACAACAGTACAAAATTCGTTACAAGTTCCTGGGAGTACTGCTCCTCGGCCTGGTTTGTGGTGTCATCTCTTATCCAAAAGCGGTCTCGTGGGCCCCACCTCTCTATAGCGCACTCGAAAAAATGCAGGTCAACAAAGGCCTCGATATCCAGGGTGGTATCCATCTCGAGTACAAGGCTGATGTTTCTCAGATTGAATCTGAAAAAGTAGATGATGCCCTCATTGCCGCAGAGGCAGTCATCGAGCGACGCGTCAATGCATTCGGGGTGGGTGAGCCACTGGTTCAGCGCTCACGCTCTGGTACCGAAGAGCGCATCATCGTCGAGCTCCCGGGTATCAAAGACATCGAACAGGCCAAGAAGATGATCAAAGAGACGCCGTTTCTTGAATTTCGTGAGTCATCGGACGGCGTGGTCAGTCCTGAGGACCAAGCACAACTTGATAGTTTGAATGAAGCCAGTCGTGGTAAGGCAGAGAGTATTCTCAAGCGTGCACAGAGTGGTGAGGATTTTGCCACTCTCGCGACACAGTTCAGTCAGGATCCTGGCTCCAAGGACAAAGGGGGCGATTTGGATTTTGTGAAAGCGGGAGCCTTTGTGCCAGAGTTCGACAAGGCGCTCTTTGAGGGCGGGCTCGCAAACGGCGCTATCTATCCTCAGGTAGTGGAGAGCCAGTTTGGTTATCACATCATCAAGAAGCTCGAGGAGCGTGGTGAGGGCAATGAACGCGAAGTGCGAGGCGCCCATATCCTCTTCTCCAAGTACAGTGCCGATGATTTCCCCAAGCTCGCCTTTAAGGCCACAGGACTTTCTGGCAAGAACCTAAAGAATGCCTACGTGGATTATCAGACACAGGGTATCGGTGCGCCTCAGATAGCGCTCCAGTTTGATGGTGAAGGGACAGATTTGTTTGCTGAGATTACCAAGCGCAATATCGGCAAGCCGGTGGCTATATTTCTCGATGACGAAATCATCAGTCAGCCGACGGTCCAAAACGAGATTGTCGCTGGGCAAGCCGTCATTACCGGTGACTTTACCATGCAAGAAGCCAATGACTTGGTGAAACGTTTGAACGAAGGAGCACTCCCAGTGCCGATCACGCTCGTCGGCCAGCAGAGTGTCGATGCATCGCTTGGTGAGGCAGCGCTCGAAAAGAGTCTCTTTGCCGGCGTGGTGGGTCTCGCAGCAGTCGCCATCTACATGGTGTTTTACTACCGTCTCCTTGGTATCGTGGCGGTCTTTGCCCTCCTCCTTTACACGGCGATGCTCCTTACGATTTTCAAGCTTTCAGCCTTTACGCCATTTGGTATCACTGTGACGCTCTCGGGTATCGCTGGATTCGTCCTCTCGATCGGTATCGCGGTCGATGCCAACGTCCTTATCTTTGAGCGTACCCGCGAAGAGCTCTCGTATGGTAAGGGCGTCATCCGTTCACTGGTAGAAGGATTCCGACGAGCCTGGCCAAGCATCCGTGATGGTCACGTCTCGACCCTTATTACGACGGTGATACTTATTGGTCTCGGGACCGGCTTCGTCAAGGGATTTGCTATCATCTTGGCACTCGGTGTGCTCCTCTCGCTTTTCACAGCCGTGGTACTGGTGCGGATTACAACCGAGTTCATCGCTGGTGACTGGATGGAGCGTCATCCTTGGCTCCTCGTATCACCCAAGAAACGTCTCGACGACTAACGAACTACCCTCATGCTCCAAATCATTCAAAAACGAGCCTACGCCTATCTCCTCTCCGGTCTCTTGACCGGGGCGAGTATCATCGTGACCATCCTTTGGGGGCTCAATCTCGGTATCGACTTTAAGGGTGGAACCTTGATGGAGGTTCGCTTTGCTTTGGACCCAGCGCCAGAAACAAGAACGGTCGAAGAGAGTCTCTCGGAGTTGTCACTCAAGAGTCTGACGGTTCAGCCGACCGAGAATCAGGGGCTCCTCCTCCGGTATCTAGCTTCTGATGATGCGGCCAATGACCAAGTCCTCGCCAAATTGCGCGGACTGGATCCAGAGGTGAAGCAGCTCCGGACCGACTTTATCGGAGGATCTGTCTCTGACCAGATCAAAAGCAATGCCTTTACTGGGACCGCGTTGTCGCTTATCGGTATCGCCCTCTATATCGCGTGGGCCTTCCGACGCGTTTCCGGCATAGTCACGTCGTGGGAGTATGGTCTCGGAGCCATCATCGCTCTTGCCCACGATATCATCATCGTGATTGGGCTCTTTGCAATTCTTGGTCACTTCTACGGGGTAGAAGTCGGGGTACCATTTATCGCTGCCCTCCTCACTATCCTCGGATATTCGGTCAATGACACTATAGTGGTGTATGATCGTGTCCGTGAGAACCTCATGCGTTCGAGTAAGAAGGGCGATTTCGAAAACATCGTCAATCGTTCGCTCAACGAAACTCTGGGGCGCTCGATCAACACTTCGATGACGGTCATCATCACTCTCGTCGCCATCGTCATTTTCGGTGGTGAGAGCGTCCGATACTTCGGAGTGGCGCTCTTGGCTGGTGTCGTCTTTGGTACCTATTCGTCCGTCTATATCGCCTCGGCGCTCCTGGTCACACGGTATAATATGAAGACCCGTCTGAGTAGAAAGCAGTAAGCAACAAGGAACCAGTGGAAGACCGAGCAACGCATACTACTTACTACATACTCCTTAATACTTCAAAATTATGTGGAATCCCTTTAGTAAAAAAGACGAAGAAGAAAAGAAAGAAGACATGGCGAATATCCCAGGAATGCCGGACACCAAGGACATGAACATGCTTCAGCGTTTTGCGATGAAGCGTCTCATGAACATGAGTCCAGCCGAACGCGAGAAGACCCTCCGCAAGGCCATGACCCCCAAAAATATCGAAAAGCACAAGGGTGAAATTCTTCAGTCGCTCGAGGCTATGCGCAAAGCGGGACAAATGTCTGATGATCAATATCGTTTGGCCAAAGCTCGTTTCGGACTTAAATAGGCTTTATATTTTTGGCCGTATGGAAAACAAAGAACAACTCATTGATGAAATTCTCTCGCGCGGAGTCGCTGAGGTTATTGACCATGAGCACCTGAAAAAGCGACTGCTTGAGGGGAAACCACTCCGCATCAAGCTTGGTATCGATCCGACGAGCCCCAATATTCACCTCGGACGGTCTGTGCCACTATTGAAGCTGCGTGATTTTCAAGATCTTGGGCACACAGTTGTTTTTATAGTTGGTGACTTCACGGGACAAATCGGTGATACTTCTGACAAGGATTCCGAGAGACCAATGCTTTCCGAAGATCTAGTCAAGAAGAATATGGAGTCATACCTGGAGCAAGCGTACAAAATTCTTAATAAAGAATCTACGGAGGTGCATTTCAATTCGAAGTGGCTGTCTCGTCTCACTCTGAAAAGAATCGGAGAACTCTCCACTTGGTTTTCGTTGAATGAATTTATTAGCCGAGAAAATATCAAAAAGCGGCTGGATGGAGGTAAAAGAATTTCTTTACGAGAACTTTTATATCCATTGATGCAGGGGTATGACAGTGTTATGGTGGACGCTGATGTTGAATTGGGTGGGACCGATCAGCGTTTTAATTTGCTTGCTGGTCGTGAGTCGCAGAGACACGTAGTTACCTCGCAAGAGGAATTAGAATTGATAAGAGAAAATATTAAGGGAATTCCTAAGCAGCGTTCTGGTAATTCAATTGGTCCAAATCGGCTGGCGTCAGAACCGCAGGATATCCTCATGACCAACCTCATTCTCGGGACTGATGGGCGCAAGATGAGTTCGAGCTGGGGAAATACTATCAACCTCACCGATGTCCCCAATGAGATGTTTGGCAAGGTGATGAGTGTGCCTGATAACTTGATCACGGATTACTTTGTCCACTGTACGCGCGTGCCGATGACTGAAATCGGCAAGATGGCCGAAGACATGGTGACGGGCGGCAACCCGCGTGATGCCAAGGTCCGCCTAGCCAAAGAAATCGTCCGTCTCTACCATGGCGATGCCGAAGCCGAAAAGGCTGAGCAGTACTTCATTGAGACCTTTTCCAAAGGAACAGTGCCAGATGAAGTCCAGACCGTGACGGTCGTCCCTGGTACTAAACTGACCGATATGTTGGCTGAGGCAGGACTGGCCGAAAGCAAAGGTGATGCTAGACGCAAAGCAGAGCAAGGAGGAGTCTCAATTGATAGCGTCAAGCTCGCTTACGATACCGTCCTGACCAAAGAAGAACACCATGACAAGGTAATCAAGGTCGGCAAGAAAGATTTTATCAAAGTAGTTTTTTAGTCAAAACAGGAAAAATTGGGTAGAATACGAACATGAAAGAACAGATTGAAAAAATTGGACAGGCAGGGGAGGCGGCGCTCGCTACCCTTGCGACACTGCCGGAGCTGGAGGCTTGGGAAATTGAGTATTTGGGCCGAAAAAGCGAGCTCAATACCTTGCTTAAGGGACTCCGTGACCTGTCACCAGAAGACAAGAAAGTAGTCGGACCGCTCGGGAACAGTACCAAGCAAAAGCTCATCGCTTTGTTTGACGCCAAGAAAAAGGAACTGCTCGAAAAGAGTGTGGACTGGCAGGCCGAGGGCATCGATATCACGGCTCCTGGCCGAGTGACACGCGTCGGGCACCTCAATCCTCTCACACGAGTCGAGCACGAGATCGAAGACATATTTACTTCGATGGGATTTGATATTGCTTCTGGTCCAGAGGTAGAGACGGAGCACTACAACTTTGATGCACTCAACTTCCCCAAGGATCATCCCTCGCGCGACATGCAGGATACGTTTTGGCTTGCCTCGACGTCACACGGCGGGGTGAAGAGTGACAAGAAGTCTACGGACCGCTACCTGCCACGTACACATACGTCTGGTGTCCAGGTGCGGTACATGGAGACGCACAAGCCACCACTCCGGGTCATTGTTCCGGGTCGAGTATTTCGTAACGAAGCGACCGATGCGACGCACGAGCACACATTCTATCAGTTTGAATGTCTCATGGTGGATGTCGAGGGCGAAGTGACGGTGGCTACGTTCAAGCATGTGGCGGAAGAATTTTTTAGCAAATTTTTTGGTGAGAAAGTCCGTATTCGTTTGCGCCCGAGCTTTTTCCCGTTTACCGAACCGTCGTTTGAATTTGATATCAGCTGTATTCTCTGCGATGGTGCCGGATGTGCTACGTGCAAGCAGGGTGGTTGGATCGAGCTCGGCGGAGCCGGCATGGTCAATCAGCACGTGCTCGAATCAGCTGGCTACAAGCGGGGAGTGTATCAGGGTTTCGCGTGGGGCTTTGGTGTCGGTCGCATGGCTATGATGAAGTATGGTATCAATGACAACCGCCTTTTTCTCTCCGGTGACCTCCGTTTCATTCGCCAATTCTAGTCTATGAAATACAGCTATCGATTTTTGAAAGAACTGTCTGGAACCAAGAAGAGTGCCGAACAATTGGCACGGCTCCTTATGGTCCATGCTTTTGAGGTGGAGGGGATTGAGAAGTTTGCTCATGGTATTGAAGACGTGATTATCGGGCGGGTGGTCGCCCTCGCACAGCATCCCGATGCAGACAAACTCCGAGTCGCAGAGGTAGAAGTCGGCAAAAAAGATATCCGAACAATTGTCTGTGGCGCACCCAATATCGCTGAGGGCCAGCACGTGGTCGTGGCACTGCCCGGCGTGAAACTGCCCGGAGGCATAGAAATCAAAGTAGCCAAACTCCGAGGTATCGAATCAAACGGTATGATTTGCTCGGCCAAAGAGCTGGGTCTCGGTGATGATCACACGGGAATTTTGGTGCTTGATGGAGATGCTCCAGTAGGCGCTTCTTTTGTCAAATGGGCTGGTCTTGATGACAGTATTATCGAAGTCAAGATACTCCCAGATCGTGGCTCGGATGCACTTGCCTATCAGGGTTTGGCCCGGGAGATTGCGGCCCTTGATGGCTATGCGCCGAGCTTTGGTGAGAAATCACTCAAACCAGTCAAAGTACCTGCCTCCAATCGTGCGCCGAAAGTGGTAATCAGTGACAAGATAGGGTGTCCTCGCTATGCCGGGCTCCTCGTCCGCGGAGTGACGGTCGGCGAGTCTCCGCTCTGGCTCAAGGTGCGTCTCATTGTGTCGGGACTCCGTCCCATCAACAACATCGT
>CAYUIR010000018.1:10440-14970 GCA_964444815.1 uncultured Bdellovibrionales bacterium
TCTGGCTCAAGGTGCGTCTCATTGTGTCGGGACTCCGTCCCATCAACAACATCGTGGATGTGACCAATTACTTGATGCTTCTCACGGGCCAGCCGATGCATGCCTTTGATGCAGACAAAATTACTGGTGCCATCACGGTACGACGCGCCAAGAAAAATGAGAAACTGACCATATTAAACGGTGAAACCAAGAAGCTCTCAGACGATGATCTCGTGATTGCTGATACCAAGAAAGCGTTGGCACTCGCTGGTGTCATGGGTGGGCAAGCGTCGGCAGTTACCGCCGAGACTACCAATATATTTCTTGAGGTTGCCAACTTTAGTGGCTCATCTGTTCGTCGGACCAAGAATCGCCACAATCTTCCGACCGATGCGAGCTATCGTTTTGAACGCAATCTCGATCCCAATCTCGTGGGCGAAGCGCTCCGCGAAGCGGCCGCTCTCCTCCCGACTCTTTCTGGTGGTAAGATTGTCGGGATGCGTGATGTCTACCCAAAAGAGGCGATCCCTACCAAAATCACCTTGTCGCTCAATCGGGTGAGCAATGTCTTGGGAGTGAAGCTCCCTGTCTTTCAGGTGGTCCAGCACTTGGCTCTCCTTGGACTCAAGGTCAAAAAGGTAGCGAGTGCTGATATCCTCATGGTGACGGTCCCGACTCGTCGGCCAGACCTCCGTGATGAGTGGGATCTCATCGAAGAAATCGGTCGGATGCACGGGTACGATGGTATCGAGGCGACTGCTCCGCGTCTCCCACTCACCGCCAGTCCCGCGAATCCTGAGAAACGCCTAGAGCGATCGGCCAAAGAGTATCTGGTGTCAGCTGGCTTTGATGAGCTCATGACCTATTCTTTCTATGGTGACAAGGACATCGTGGCGACTCGCCTCCCACTTGATTCACATCTTGAGCTCGAGAATCCCTTGAATCCTGACCAAAAGTATCTCCGCCTGTCACTGGTGCCACTCCATCTTCGTAAAGCGGTGGAGAACCGACGCCATTTTGAGAGCTTTGACTGTTTCGAATGGGGCAAGGTCTATGCCAAGCAACCAAAAACCAAACAACCTGTTGAAGTGACAGCGCTATCACTCCTATCAGTTTCTGCCAAGAAAAGCGAGCGAGGCTCTGGTTTCTATACTCTCAAGGGCAAAGTCGAGGCGATGCTCGAGGCACTCCATATCGATGTGGGTCGGGTGACACTCGAAGCAGGAGTAGACCATCCCGAAGTGCCCGTGCTGGCACTCCTTCATCCATCGCGCAGTGCCTGCTATGTCGTCGATGGCCGAGTCATCGGCATGATCGGGGAAATTCATCCCGCAGTAGAGAAATCACTCGGCCTCGATGGTCGCGTGACGGTCGCGGGCTTTGTCGTGTCCGAACTCCAAGCGCTCCAAACGCTTGAAACCACGTTTACACCACTTCAGAAATTTCCTTTTGCACTCCGAGATATCTCACTCATTTTTCCTAGAAAAATGACCGTGAGCGAAGTCGAACGGTTGTTGTCCGAAGCAGGCGCGCCACTCCTTCAAAAAACAGACCTCTTTGATATCTATGAGCAGGGTGACGAAAAGAGCTTTGCTTTTCACCTCTCGTTTGGTGCCTCGGACCGGACACTCTCAGGTTTTGAGATGGACGAGGCTTTTGACCGTATCGTCGCCCTCGCGGGCGAACATGGCGGTCGCCTCCGCGTCTAGTCTCTCGTATGAAGAAAAGTATTATTCAATACGGACTGTTCGTAGTCCTGGTTTTGGGTACCGTGTCCCTCTGGCACGCTGTGCCGTTGCCGTGTGAACGGCCAATCGAGTATTCGCTTGGTGTTTTTGATGAGCGCTTTGGTATGACCCAGGCGGAGTTCTTGGCGGAAGCAACTGTGGCAGAAGGACTCTGGGAACAGACACTCGGTCGGGAATTGTTTCGGTATGTACCTGGCGCTCAATTCAAGGTGAACCTTATTTTTGATACGCGTCAGGAGCAGACGATCGAAGGTCAGAAGCTCGAGGCGACACTCGAGAAAACACAGGGCATCCAGGAGACGTTGGAGCAGAAACAAAGTAAGACGCTAGCACTGTATGAGCAGGCCGGACGTGAGTATGAGCGCATGCTCGCGTCTTTCAAGAAGCAACTTGATGCCTACAATGCTGACGTGATCAAGTGGAACAAGGTAGGTGGAGCCCCACCGGAGGAGTATGAGGATTTACAGAAGGTGGCCAAAGCTTTGGAAAAAGAGCAAAAGGCGCTCGAGGCTAAACGTCTAGAAGTAAATCGCCTCGCGAGTGAGGTCAATGCGTTTTCCAAGAAACAGGTAGCCGTCGTCGAGGAATACAATAGTCAGGTTGAGGAGTATACCGACCGCTACGGAGAGCCAGGGGAGTTCGATCAGGGTGACTATGTGGGGACCGAGATTAATATCTATCAGTATGACGACTTGTCACACTTACGCGCGGTTTTGACACACGAGTTTGGTCACGCGCTCGGCCTCGGACATGGGACCATGCCGACCTCGGTCATGTACCATCTGATGGAGGACCAACCCCTCGACCCACTCGCTTTGAGCTCTGAAGATCAGGCGATGCTCGATACTCAGTGCACCAAAACCGTCTGGGACATCATCTGGGAACGGTTGGGTGTTCTGAAAGGTCGGGTGTTGGAAAAAGAACGTGCCTAAGGTACAGTAAGGATATATGAAAATCGCATTGGTCCATGACTATTTGGTGCAGTACGGGGGAGCGGAGCGGGTGCTCCAGGCTTTTACTGAGTTGTTTCCCTATGCGCCGATTTACACTCTCATCCATGATAAAGAGGCGATGCGCGGGCAGTTTGCTGACAAGCGTATCTATACCTCGTTTCTTCAGGACCTGCCGTTTTCCCGCAAGCGCCATCGTTTCTTCCCGCCGCTCATGCCGCTGGCTATCGAGGAATTCGACTTTAGTCAGTATGATATCGTCCTCTCTGATTCGTCGAGCTATGCCAAAGGCATCATCACTCGGCCGGAGACGCTCCATATCTGCTATATGCACACGCCGATGCGCTACGCTTGGGACGACTGTCAGAAATATACTCAGGACTTTGGCTTTCCCAATCTCATCAAAAAACTGGTGCCATTTTTCATGAGCCCGATCAGACTGTGGGACAAAGCCAGTGCTGACCGAGTCGACCGGTACCTGGCCAATTCGCAGTTCGTGAAAAAGCGTATCGCCAAATATTATCGCAAGGACGCGCTCGTCATCCATCCGCCGGTCAATGTGGAAAATTTTTACGTCGCCAAACCGGAGGATAGGAAGGACTATTTCCTCATGGTGGGACGACTGATTGCTTACAAGCGGCACGATATTGCCATCGAGGCGTTCAATCGGCTCAAACTCCCGCTCAAGATTATCGGTCGTGGGCCCGAGATGAAGCGCCTCCAGAAGCTCGCGGGCCCGACTATCGAGTTCCTCGGTCGGGTACCAGAGGAGGACCTCCCACGCTATTATGCGGAGTGTCGAGGCTTTGTGTTTCCCCAGGAAGAGGATTTCGGTATCGTGGCGATTGAGGCGATGGCTTCGGGGCGACCACTCATCGCCTATCGGGGTGGTGACATCGTCGAGCATATGGAGGAGGGCCGGATGGGGGTCTACTTTGACACTCAGACTGCCGAGGCCATTGTGACGGCCGTAGAGAGCTTTGATGAAGCTCAATTTGACCCTGAGTATATCCGGTCCAAGGCACTTCGTTTTGACAAGGAACGGTTTAAGGCTACAATACAGGACTACGTCACCAAGGCTCTCGAAGAGCATTTTGGGAGAAGGCCGTGATTGGATTGGAAATTGAAATTTGGTAATTGGTTATTGATGGAAATATGGAACTCAGAGAGATCATTCAAATTTTTAAGAAGGAGAGGACGCTATATATTGGAATCACGTTGCTTTTTGTGCTTACCGCGTGGCTCTGGCAGCGCGATCAGGAGACGACCTATCAGGCGACCCTCCTCCTCAATATCGGTCGGGCTGGGGTGAGTGAGACGACTGATTATACCTATGATAGTTTTTATCGACTCCAGGCCGATGAGCGGTTCGCGGATACAGTAGTCCGCTGGCTCGCCTCACCCCGTGTGGTCGAGGATATCTATCGTGAGGCCCGTCTCAATCCTGAGAGTCTCGATGCCAAGGCCCTCGGGTCAGTCTTCTCGGCTGGACGCCTGTCCTCTCAGATGATCACGGTCAAGTATAGCGGGAACAATAAAAAGACACTGGAGCAACTCTCCGTCGCTGCGGTTGCGGTCCTCAATCGCTATACGGATACGCTTAATACCGAAGAACGAGAGAAAAGCTGGTTTGTGGTCATCGGGAGTGACCCAGTGGTGAGGGAGGCCCAAGTCACGCTCAGTCTAGCCCTCGCCGTCGGTCTCGCCCTTGGTTTTTTCTTTGGATTTTGGATCGTGCTCCTTAGGCACTACTTGGCGAAGTAACACAGGCTGGAAGAATGAATGAACGAAAGAATGACTGATTTACTGATAGTTTGCGTATGCGCATAGGAATCGATATCCGATGTCTGGCC
>CAYUIR010000019.1:0-3564 GCA_964444815.1 uncultured Bdellovibrionales bacterium
GAGAGTGCCCGCTTATAGACACGCGCTTCATCGATACGACCATCAAAGAGTGCTGATCCATCGCTTCGAGCACCAATATACACTCCAAGGGCATTCGAAAGGTCACCGACATTACCAATCGTCCCGGAATCAGTCGCCAAATCAGCTACCCCATCTATATAAATTTCCGAATTGGCAGCCGAATCCTGATCCCATACTACGGCAAAATGGTGCCAGCCTGTTGAAGTGAACGTTGAAGCAGAGGTTATCGTATACACGTCAGTACCATCGGAGAGCTGAAAGATAAGCTGGTCGGTGGTCGCATCAATATAGGCGATATAACCCACATCACCCGTAGCAAAACCGCTTCTCTTGGCTATAAGACCGTTTGTTCCGGTAAAGGTATCGCGATAAAACCAACCCGAGAGAGTGAGGTCATCAGTATCACCGATATCCAAACTACTACTATCGGCCGTTGCTACGTAATCATTGACGGCATCAAAATCAAGCGCCTGTCCCAGTATGCCTCTCGCAATGGTAGGACTATTGTAGAGTGAGCCAGTATTACCCGCACCACTCCGATCAAACGCAACACTATTCATATCCTGACCATTAAACGACCAGTAGCCTTTGAGTCCTGTATCAACCGCAGTCGGTGAGGTAATACGGTAGAGCTGAGATACCTCATCAGAAGAAAGAGCACGAGTATAGACTCGGATTTCGTCCATCACCCCATCAAATCCTCCGGGAGCCCCCTGGTACGGGTCCCCCAATACGAGGCCATACTCTGTATTAGTAGCAAAGTTTCCGGTTTGGGCCGTTTCCATCAATTTATTGCCGTTCACATATACCCGCTCATAGGCACCGTCATAGGTATAGGTATAGTGAAACCACTGACTCACAGTGTAAGGAAACGAGACAGTACGTGACGTAGTACTCCCATTGATATTCCGAGTAAAATACACTTCCGGATTTCCCGCTTGAGCGCCATTGTTGTCAAGGGTAATAAAGTTATACCCACTCCCATTTTCACCATTAAGTGAGCCAAGTATACCCGCCTGCTCGTTCAAATCCGGTCGCACCCAAAATGAATAAGTGAGTGTTTGCGACGCAACCAAACTACTACTGTACGCAACTTCTACATAATCATCAGAGCCATCAAAATCTAGACCACCGCCAATTTGCCCCGTCGTCCAAGTCGGACCATTGGTAAGCGTTCCAGTATTCCCATTGGTACTCGCGTCAGTAGCGCTGGTACCACTCCCATCATCAAGCTTCCAATAGCCGGCGAGGCCCGAATCGAGTCGGCCCGTACCCTGGGCGTTACTGACAGCCGAGTTTACCCGAGTTCCACCACCCTGAGCGTAAAGCGATTGGATTTCTCCTGCTGTGAGAACCCGGTTGTATGACCTTACCTCATCAATTTTCCCATTGAAGTAATTGGTTGATACCTGTCCAATAGTAAAGTTGGCACCAGTGAATGTAAAAGTAACCAGATTGGTCCCGGTCTTCACGCTCACGCCATCAATGTAAAAAACGTAATTACCAGAAGCATCATACGATACCGCTACATGAGACCATGTACTGAGTGGTATGGTGGCCGTCGTACTCCCGAGAGTCCCGACGCCTGTTTGCACCAGTGTGAGCGTTCCATCGGATGCTACCGAAAACCGAGCTATATTGGAACTTCCTCCAATGATTGATCGTTCGCTTCCGGCATAGGTCGTAGGATTCACCCAAGCGGACCAGGTAAAAACTGAATTTTTGAGGGCCGTAATATCTCCCAGCGCGACATACTGTGATGAGGCCGAGGCAAAATTAAGCGCTTGTCCTACTTTGCCGGTCACCATAGTCGGTCCATTGGTGAGCGTCCCATTGTTCCCACTGCCACTTCGATCATAGGCAGTAGTGCCAGAAATATCGTCGCCATTAAATGACCAAAGACCCACGAGGCCATTCGTCACGAGGTCATTTCGTGACTGATTGAGCGTCGAGCCTTGAACCTGGAAATACCAGTAGGCACCGGCAAAAACACCCGTGACAAGGATGATACCTATCCACTGAAGGACTCTTGATTTTGTGTGAGAATAGTTTGACATAGACTACCTTCAGTATACCAAAAAAAAGACATCTCCGCTCGCGCAGAAATGTCTTTTTGACTCACTTTTCATTTAGCTATTTGGCCAAGTACATTTCAATTTTCTGCTTGAAGCCATCGGTCTGGAGCGCACCAACGACCCGCTCACCTGCTACGTTGCCAGAGGCGTCCAGGGTCCCGATGACAAAACTGGGAGTGCCCGAGATACCGACGGCACTTCCGTCCGCCGTGTCTTTGACAATTTCGGCCTTCACTGCTTCTGTCTCAGCACAGGCCATGACGGATTTCAGATTGGCTCCAACCTTGCCGATCAAAGCTTCTACCTTGCCAGCGGGCATCCCCTTGCCATTCGCTTGGGTACCCTGGTAGTAACCCTTAGCAAAGGCAAAATAGGCGAGATCGCCCTTTTCTTTCCTCACACACTCAGCGTATGAAGCAGCCTCTGTGGCCTTGGGATCATGAAATGACAATGGGTAGTCGCGGGTCACGATGATCGCCTTGCCGGTGTCAACATAGTCCTTGACGAGAGTATCAAAGGTATCAGTGTGAAAGCGCTTGCAGAAAGGACACTCGTAGTCCGTGAACTCAACGATAGCTACCTTGGCCTTGGTCTTGTCACCTAAGATGGCATCGTCATCGATGGAGACCGTCACGTTCGTCGGTATTTCTTCTGGAGTTGGAGCCGCATTGGTCGGCTGATCAGCGACTGCCTTGGGCGACTGCTTCATAGGTACCAGCGTAAGGATAGAGCCGGAGATGATGAGACAACCCAAGAGAATAGCGCCCGAGACAAGGAGCGCCTCTTTCATGAACTTTTTCTCTGGTGTGCAGGTATGCTCTCCGTGACTCGGAGTCTCAGTGGCTTCTTTGGTTTCTGCTACTGGTGCCCCTGTTTCATTTTCCATAGCTTCATTTTTGATACAATTTAGCCTCTCCATACTACCACACCTCCCCGCCCGCTCAAATACTCGGGGGCACCACCGTTTTGGCCAAGGTATAGGCCCGATAGCGCTCGGACACAACACTTTGTAGCTTGATGAGTGGAGGGAGAAAGTTCTTGTACGCCAGCCACTTGGCCAAAATATAGGCAGACACAAGGAGAAGAGCCTGGATGAGCCCCTCCGTCTCACCCCCCTGAATCAAGTACCGATGGAGGATTGTTACCGCAAAAGGGCGTAAACGCTCCGATGGAGGAGTTTCCAGCGAGCTCCTCCGAGCCACCGCTGTGAGAGCGCGTTGGACGTAAAGAGGAGTGGGAGCGTCAGTGCGTAGGCGAGCATCCCAAAGAAGTACGGGGCACTCTCCGGGGAGAGCCCAGTCTCCTCAAAGAGCAGAGTGAGAGAGAGCAGCCAATCCGGGTCAATAAGATATCCAACTCCATGCACGGTAGCGAGGTATCCCATCAATATACCAAACTCCCGTCTGAGACTCATCATTTGGAGGAGGAGTCTCATCCTGAGTATCTGCGACACCGGACTCAAGAACAG
>CAYUIR010000019.1:3664-7123 GCA_964444815.1 uncultured Bdellovibrionales bacterium
TCATTTGGAGGAGGAGTCTCATCCTGAGTATCTGCGACACCGGACTCAAGAACAGAATACCAATGAGGACCGTCGCTGCTAGTTCGCCAAAATCTTTGCGCATCTCTGGAAAAAAGAACCCTAGGAGCGAGAGGTGGGCTCCCACCAAGATGAGTTTCTTGAGCGTAAAGAGATTCTTCGCAAGTGTCGCGCTCATCCAATCATGGAGACGAAAAGCGGTAACAAAAAGAATATCCATAGCAGACTCGGAATTAGGAAAGGCGTGAAAAAAACCAGAAAAGCGCCGTCAAGCCGATGACCTGTACGAGCGCGAGCATAAGCACGATGGGCAAAAGTTTATCCATACAAAAGAGAATTGTCTCCTCCCTCAGCATAGCGAATCTGAACAGAATACGCAAAGCACTCGACTTCGATTTGTAGAGCAAAATATGCTATGATAAAGGAAAATTGCAAACAAAAAGCATGAGCGATCCGATAATCGTGGTTGATAAGTTGCGTATTATCTACAACCAAGGCAAAAGTAACGAGACCCGTGCCTTGGAAGAAACCAACCTCACCATCTACCCACAAGAATACGTCATCATCTTCGGCCCCTCAGGCTGTGGCAAGTCGACGCTCCTTTATTCTATCTCGGGCCTCCAGTCGCCTACCTACGGCGATGTCCTCATTTCTGGCACCTCCATCGCCAAAATGACCCGCGCTGAAGAACTCGAGCTCCACCAGACCAAAATCGGGATGATATTTCAGGCCTTCTATCTCATCTCCTCCCTCGATATCCTCGACAACGTCTGTCTCCCCAAAGTGTTTCGTGGTGAGGCGCCTCTTCTTCGGAAGCAAGTCGGGGTCCAGCTCCTTCGCCGATTCGGCATTGCAGAGCAATCGGACAAATTCCCGAACCAGCTCTCTGGCGGTCAGAAACAACGTGTGGCCATCGCTCGCTCACTCGTCAATAATCCCGAGATCATCCTCGCGGACGAACCGGTCGGGAACCTCGACAGTGAGAGCGCTGAAAATGTGCTCAAGATCCTGAAGGAATTGAACACCGTCGACAAGAAGACTATTGTCATGGTGACGCACAACCCAGAGCACCTGATCTATGCCGACCGGGTCATCCACATGAAAGATGGTCGGGTCGTCAAAGAAGAAGTCTTCAAGGAAAAACGCCCCATTGAAGCCAAAAAGAAGGTTGTCGAAGAAGAAAGTCCGGAGTCAAGCGAGCTCAAAATGCTTATGGCATCATTTAAGAGTCTCCTCCCGCAACAAGTCGACGTCCTCCTCGTCCCCTTCAAAGCCAAGCAACTCCTCTCACACCTCCTCTCAGAACTCTCCGAAGAACAAGTCAGCATGGCTGAGGCCTTTCTCAAGGAGCTCCTCTTCAAAAATATTGACACTCCTATCTTCAAAGAGCGCCTCGACCTCGACTTGGACGAAGGTGGAGCTGGTTGGAATCGTCTCCGAGCTGATTCTTTTGCGAATCGGACCCAAGCTATTCTCGATCAGTCACAGAAACTCAAGATGGATCCCATCAATGGGATCACTTCTATGAGCGCCTACCTCGCTGACCTCTTCCATATCAAGCTCTCGCCTGAACAAAAACTCCGTCTTGAAGCTACCCTCAAGCTCCGTCTCGAAAGTAAAATCGGTCAGCTCGAAATGCAGAAGCGCTTTGACTCCCGCGTCTCACTCGGCGGCGTCGGGCTCCACAAAAATACCGCCGAAAAAATGGTCCGTGAAATCGAAATCATCATGCTCCTCAAATACAGCTAGTCTATGCGAATTTTTGATGTTATCAAACTCTCGATGCGTATGTTCAAGGCTCGCACTATGCGAACGCTTTTGACTATCCTCGGTATGTCGGTCGGTATTGCCGCTATTATCTTCCTTGTTTCCATGGGCTATGGACTCCAGCGGACCCTCCTCCAGAAAATCACCACTTC
Source organism: uncultured Bdellovibrionales bacterium (assembly GCA_964444815.1). Lineage (GTDB taxonomy): Bacteria > Patescibacteriota > Minisyncoccia > Moranbacterales > UBA1568 > UBA1568. The sequence continues at coordinate 5,602 of CAYUIR010000019.1, forward strand.
CGATGCCTTGGTCACCCTCGACGTCACCCTCGGAAAAAGCGAGGAGGCAGTAGCCCTCGACAATAGTGTCGTCGAAGCACTAAAGACCGTTCCTGACGTCGTCGACGTCATCCCAGTCCTTGAGCTCTCTGGCCAAGGGAAATTCGGCGATATTACCCTCGATGTAAATACCGTGAGTTCATCCGCCACCCTCCTCAAATCAGAAGGGGTCAAGATTTCCTATGGACGCCTTTTTACGGCTGATGAGCCTGACAAGGTCGTTATTACTCGAGCAGTTTCCCAGGTGTTTGGGACGGCCCCAGAGGAGATGCTCGGTCAAACGGTCACCCTCACACTCTTTCAAAATGATGCCACCGGCCAGGTCAGTCGCAAAAACTCCTTTAGCCCAGAGACGACCTACATGATTGCTGGTATTTCTGATGGCGAAGAAAACATCGTCTATCTCTCCCTTGATTCTCTCACCGGCTTCCCGCTCTCAAGCTACACCAAACTCAAAGTGAAATGTTCATCAACTCAGGTCCTTGACCGAGTCCGCCAAGATATCGAGGCGAAAGGCTTTAGCGCCTCATCAATATCCGAGACGATTGACCAGGCCAATAAGGTCTTTAGCGCTATCCAAATTGTCCTCATGGTCTTTGGTATGATTGCCCTCATCGTTTCGGCCATCGGAATGTTCAACACCATGACCATCGCCCTCCTTGAACGAACCGAGGAAATCGGCATCATGAAAGCCATCGGGGCTTCACGTGGCAGCATCTCGCTTATGTTTGTCATGGAGTCTACGCTTATGGGTTTCCTCGGGGCTGTCGGCGGTGTAGTACTTGGTATGATCGAGGGTGAGGTTTTGAACTTCTTCATCAACCTCATCGCTACTCGGTTTGGCGGTGAATCAGTCGACCTCTTCTATAGTCCACTCTGGTTTATCATGACCGTCATCGCCTTCGGTGCCTTTGTCGGATTCATGACGGGCGTCTTCCCTGCTCGCAAAGCCTCAAGCATCGACACCCTTGATGCCCTTCGCTATAAGTAATCGAGAAAGGGGAAATCATAAGGTAAAAGCCACGATATCTGTGGCTGTTTTCATCTCACAATTCACCAAGCTGTCAGTACGTTGAGCGGAGAGCATTTATGATGACCACCGCATCGATCACTTCCTGAAGGACCGCCCCATGGAGAACAGGGATAAAGCCGAAAAAAGCGAGGATCATACAGAATGACGAGAGCCCAATGCCAATCCCGACACTCTCGAGTGCCACCCGATATGATTGGCGACCGATATGGATAGCATCACGTATACCAGAGGCTTCGCGTCCCAGGAGGGCGACATCGGCTGCCTCAAGCGAAGCACTATTTTCTGTCCCAGAAAAAACGATCCCGACATCCGCGAGCGCCAAGGCTGGTGCATCATTCACTCCATCACCAATCATTCCGACCAGCTTCCCCTCCCGTTGATACCGTTCGATCAACGCTACTTTTTTCTCGGGCGTCGACTCCGCATAGAGTGGCAGGCCAAATTGCCCAA
>CAYUIR010000019.1:7223-9906 GCA_964444815.1 uncultured Bdellovibrionales bacterium
GCTACTTTTTTCTCGGGCGTCGACTCCGCATAGAGTGGCAGGCCAAATTGCCCAAGGAGTCGCTCGGCATTTTCTCGCTTATCACCCGTCAGTATGCCGAATGTGTACCCTCGCTCCCGTAAATAGGTAAATACCTCCGACACATCGCTCTTCAATTCATCATCAAAGAAAAAACGGGCAATGGGGACATTTTCATGAGTGAGGTCCACTGAGAGTCCACTCACGCCCACTGTCTTTACGATGCCAAAGCGACTGCCATGAAGCGTACCAAAGATACCCTCGCCAATTTTTTCTTCGATTGCCGTCGCCCGTGGTGGTTCAGTATGGCAGACACGCTCTTGCTCACGCACCAAAGAACGTGCCAGCGGATGAAATGAGTGTCGCTCGAGTGCCGCCGCATAATCAAGCGCCTGCTCCACATCAAGTCCCCTATCCAGAAGCTCGATCTTCTTTACCTTGGGTTCACCCAGAGTGAGCGTGCCTGTCTTATCAAAGAAAAAGACTTTGGTCTTGGCCAAGAGCTCAAGGGCATACGGACTCTTCACAATGATATTTTTACGGGCTGCCTTGTTCAGTCCACCGATAAAGCTCATCGGAGCCGCGATGAGGAGTGGACATGGTGTCGCAATCACGAGCACTGCCAGGAATCGACCCCAATCATCGAACACAAAGTAAGCACCAAATGAAAGTATGAGGGCAAACACCGTGAACCAGAGGTTCCATTGTTCTGCCAAGCGGGCCAGTGGCGAAGGGTGCTTCTTGCCATCTTCTACGAGACCAAGGATCTTACGATAGCTCGAATGTTCAAAATCCCCTCGCACCGTGAGGAGAAACTCTTCTCCGACATTGATACTACCACTCTTTAAGAGCTTACCTTGGTCGTAGAGTACCGGCTCCATTTCTCCGGTCAGATTGGCTTCATTCAAGAGGGCCCGTTTAGCATTGAGAAAGCCATCAAAAGCGAGGAGCTCATTGGGGCGGATGAGGATACTATCGCCATCTTGTATACTCTGAAGCGACACCTCTGTTTCCTCTGTGCCATGACGGAGGAGGACGGTCTTTGGCAGGGCGTCAAAGAGTCCGCGGAGCGTCTTCTCAGCCTGCCGCGTCCCGTAGGCCTCAAGCGCCGCACTCACCGCCACCATAAAGGCGATCACTGCCCCTGCCAGCCACTCAGACAGCACAGACGCCGTGATGAGCGTCAGGAGTGCCAGATAGTCGAGATTCCATTTCCCCCGCCTTATACGCTCCACTGATTCCAGGGTCAGACGCACGATGCCGATACCCACCGCACCGATCCATATGAACTCCGCTTGAGGGAAAAATCCCAAAAGGAGCATCCCCAAGAGGAGGAGAGGGAGGCGAAACTCTCGAGACAAGACGATATCAGTTAACCGTATCATAGTGAAATCTTTTTGGCTCTTACGCTCTGTTTGTGAGGAATTCTTTTCTTTTCCGTCAGCGACTCGTGCCGTCGTAATTCTCGCTCATCGGCCAAGAGACGATCTTCGAGCGCATCAATCTCATGCTCTTCCCGTCGTAGCGCTCGAAGGAGCCACAGGATCATGGCTCCAAAGACTCCAAACGAAATCAGGCTCCCACCGAGGACAAACGTGAGCGGACTTCCAAGTGACTGCATACTGTCGCGAAGTTCCTCCCAGTAGGTATCCCGCGCTGTACCTGCATCCTGCCATGCCTGACATTTGGTGAGATAGGGCACCACATGCTCATCAGTCAAAAAGAGCTGATTGGTTTGCTTCGTTTCATTGAAAGCCGTCCGCGCTACGTCGCAGTGACGATCCATAAATGCAGCGAAGCCCTGACGAAAATACTCTCCGTACTGGCCTTCTTCGGGCAAGACCCGCGCTTCAAGCGCCAATGCTTCGACGAGGCGAATAGGCAACGCAAAGGCAAAATTATCCCCTGCCGAACGTGTGAGCTCATCAGTCTGAAATGTCACCATCCCCAATACTTGACCCTCATCATTAAACAGTGGTCCGCCACTCGAACCTTCTGATACCTTGGCGTCCGTTTGATATATTTTAAACTGACCATCCTCGGATTCGCGGATAGCACTCACCACTCCCCGCGTAAATGTGGCTTCAGACGGGTCTTTTTCATTGATTTCTGCCGTAGCCGGAAAGCCAAAAATATACACTTTACTCCCGACCGAGAGATCCTCCGCCCGACCAAGCGTCAAGGCTGGGAGACGCTCTTCACGTATCTTGAGGAGGGCCACGTCACGGCTATCATCCATAAAGCTCTCGTTTTCTGCCACGATATCAGCTGGGAATCCCGTTGTAATCAATTGCTCAAGTGGCATCTTGGCGGCTCCAGGACGAAGCACCGCTATCTCATGATGGAGATCAAAGTCACTCTCCTGAATCACATAACGAATAATCTCACGCGAAAACTCTTGGCTCCTTTCATCACGGAGAAATGCATCCATCTCCTGTTCACTCAAGAGGAGGGCATTTTCAAACACGGCTGAGAGAGCACTCTCAGTCGCGAGCATGGTCTTGATAGTTTGGAGTGATACCACATGCGCGTTCGTGGCAATATATCCATCCGGATGGATAATAAACCCAGTGCCAGAGAGATACTCATCGATTGGGACGTCAGTAAAGCGGTCTGGAATTGTGGCTACCAGTCCTGATCGTATATCTACCTTGATAGCCGGGAT
>CAYUIR010000019.1:10006-11577 GCA_964444815.1 uncultured Bdellovibrionales bacterium
TATTTCTGCTAGGATAAACAACCTACTTCTAATCATATTTTCTATGTTTCAGCGTCTTTCGGAGCTCTCTCGCCGTGGCTTGACCCGCATCGAACAGTACCCCGTTATAAGCTTTGTTATCTTACTCGTACTCTTGTTTGGCATAATCGGAGTCAGTTTTGTACTTCGCACCCCCGAAGTTATCTCTCCTGAGAACACATCCGAAGCCAAAGTAAGTCCTCTTTTTGTGCCAGAAACTGATCCTGCCTTCATCACTGTCCCAGCCAAAGCCAAAAAGGAAACGATTGTAAACGTGGTCGCTCTCGCCCCAGGTATCGTCTCGACACTCCTTGTCGCACCTGGACGCACCGTCACGAGTGGCCAGACACTTCTCGTCCTCACCAATGATTATCAGGGTGGCAGCGCCGAACTCAGTAAGTCACTCGCCAGTGAAAATGCCCGGCTTACTCTCGAACTGGCCAAAATCGATAAAGACATCACGGCCCTCAAAGAAAAGCAGACCAAGCGCGACTCAAGTCTCAGTAACACCGAAGAGGACATCGCCCTGGCTGAATTGGAAAAGGACCGAGCCACTCGCAAAAGTAGTCTCGCCCAAAGCGCTTTGTCGCTTCAGCTGAGCACCCAAAGTGATGCCGTCCTCAAACCAAAGACCTTTGTGAGTGGCATCGTCACCAGTCTCCGCGTCAAACGAGGCGACCTCGTCACGGCTGGCCAGGTGCTCGCCACCATCATGAGTCCCAAAGGGGCCACCACGCTCGAGGTACTCCTTGATGCAGACAACGCCCGATTCTTTGCTCCTCACTCTGAAGCTCGCCTCCAGATTGGTGACGAGACGATAACGCTCCTCCCAACATACTTTGCTGCCAGTGAAAATGAGAATGGTTTGTATTCTATCTTGTTTGCCCTTTCGCCAGAAATGGCGAGCAAAGTAGTCAATGGTGACTACCTCCGTATCGAACTCCCACTTGCTTCAAGTGACAGCCTCCTTATTCCCATCGATGCTCTCTACCAGGATGAGGCCAAGGCTACGGTACTCGTCCTCGAAAACGATATCGCTACACCTCGAACGGTTACCCTTGGTACACTCCATGGCAGCTATGCCGAAATCAAATCGGGTCTCTCCCCTGCGGACCGGGTCCTGCTCTCACGTTCTGTGATCGCCGGTGACAGAGTAACTCCCTGGTAACAACTCTTATGGAAAAAGAATCCTCCTTCCTCGAGCGCCTCACCTTCGACGCCAGTCTCAATCAGACAGTGATAGCTCACTACTTCAAAAATATCCGGACTATCGTCCTCGTGGTCCTCACCCTCACGGGCGCCGGTCTCGCCACCTTCTTTTCGCTTCCTCGTGAACTCAACCCGAACATTCAGATTCCAATTGTCTTTGTGGCGACACCCTTTCCCGGGGCCGGACCTGAGGACGTCGAGAATCTCGTCACTATCCCTCTCGAGGACGCAGTGAGTGGTCTCTCTGGAGTCGAAAAGGTATCCTCCGTCTCCCAAGAAAATATCTCCACTCTCAATATTGAATTTAGTTCTGGTACCGATCCGGAGCGAGCCAAGCAGGATGT
>CAYUIR010000020.1:0-11548 GCA_964444815.1 uncultured Bdellovibrionales bacterium
TTCAATCAGGGCGATCGCACTTTCTCGGGTAATCCAGTGGTGGAGGGGAAATATAAAACGCACTACCTGTGGGAGATGATCTGGTCACGCGAGAGTATCCTAGAGCTCCTCTTGCATTTCGTCCATGTCCAAGTCGAAGAGATAGAAGACGCCAAGGGCAAGAAAAAGAAAGTCGAGAAACTCCTCTTTCCGCGTTACCACCAGCTCGACACCGTGCGTCGATTGATTGCTGATGCCCGCGAGAGTGGTGCGGGGCGGAACTACCTGATTCAGCACAGTGCTGGGTCGGGTAAGAGTAATACTATTGCCTGGACAGCCCACCGGTTGTCGGAATTGCATAACAATCAAGACGAGATGGTATTTGATACGGTGATCGTGGTGACGGATCGGCGGGTTCTCGATCGACAGCTGTCAGAGACAGTCGAGAGCTTTGCACAGGTACGTGGCGTAGTGAAGCACGTTGAGAGCTCGACTGAATTGCGGGAGGCGCTCGAGAGCGGAGTCAAGATCATCACCAGTACCCTCCAAAAATTTCCAGTGATTGTCGATACTATTGAGGCGACCAAGGGAAAGCGATTTGCGGTGATTATTGACGAAGCTCATTCTTCACAGAGTGGGGAATCAGCGGCCGATCTGCGTCAGGTACTCAGTTTGGATCAAGCGGCGACCCAGGCTGAAGAAGAGGATAAAGCGTGGAAGACTACCGAAGACTGGCTCATCGAGCGCATGAAAGCCCGCAAGGTCAAGGCACCCAATATCAGTTTCCTCGCTTTTACGGCGACGCCTAAACAAAAGACCCTGGAACTGTTTGGTGTCGAAGATGCTCTCACCGGAAAGTTTGCGCCCTTCTCGCTCTATTCCATGAAACAGGCGATTGAAGAAGGGTTTATTTTGGATGTCCTCAAAAACTATACGACCTATCAGGCGTACTTTGAGCTGCTGAAGAAGGTAGCGGATGATCCGGAGTATAACAAGAAAAAAGCACAACGCCTGCTCATTGGCTATGTCGAACGGCATGATCATGCTATCGATACCAAGGTCGAGATCATGGTGGAACACTTTGAAGAAAAGATTGCCGATGATATCTTTGGGCGTGCCAAAGCGATGGTAGTGACCAAGTCGCGTTTGCATGCCGTGAAATATAAGCTAGCGTTTGATAAATACCTGAGCGAACATGGCTATCCCCACCGCGCTCTGGTCGCATTTTCAGGAACAGTTCGTGATGGGAAAATTGAATATACAGAATCGCAGATGAATGGGGGTATCCCAGAGAAACAGACCGCCGAAGAATTCAAAAAAGATGAATATCGTTTTCTCATCGTAGCCGAAAAGTTTCAGACAGGATTTGATCAACCACTCCTCGAAGTGATGTATGTCGACAAGAAGTTGTCGAGTGTCAATGCAGTGCAGACCCTGTCACGACTCAATCGCATGGCACCCGGCAAGACTGAGACGTTTGTACTTGATTTCGTCAATACGACGGAGGATATCAAAGAAGCATTTCAGCCGTACTACACGACGACAATTCTATCAGAGGGAACGGATCCGAATATTCTAAATGATTTGGAGCGCGATATTTTGTCGTTCAAGCTCTTTGCAACCCACGAGGTAGATGGATTTGTTGAGGACTATGTAAATGGCCAGAGCCCGGATGTGCTCAATGCTGCTCTCGATGCTATTGTCGCTCGCTACCTCCCGCTTCTTGTTGAAGAAAAGGAAGAGTTTAAGTCAAAAGCGCAGGATTATATCCGCAAGTATGGATTTATCGCTCAGATTATTACTTTTGAGGATCCGAGGCTGGAGAAATTGTTTCTTTTTTTGAAGTTTCTGGTGCGCAAATTACCGGTAGAGCGAGAAGTGCTGCCGTATGAGGTGCTTGAGGCAGTTGATATGGATTCGTACAAAGTCGAGAAAAAGATTGAGACCAAGATTACTCTCGATAATGAGGATGGCGTGATCGATCCGATGGGGCTCGGTGGCGAGGGATTCGAGGTGCGAGATGAACGTGACCCACTTTCCAAAATTATTCTTGATATCAATCAGCGTTTTGGTACAGCCTTCAATACCGAGGACAAGGTGATTCTCAATTCTCTCAGTCAGCGCTTGATGCAAAATGAGACGCTTGAGGGTTCGATCAAAAACAATAACCGTAATGCGTCGAAGATCAAGTTTGATGTCCTCTTCAATGATGAACTGGTGACGATGCTCAATGGACATTTTGACCTTTACAAGAAGCTCGATGAAAATCCAGAGCTGAAAAGCTATGTGAATGATCGCATTTTTGAATTCGTCCATCGGAAAATGGAAGAAAAGGTTCGATAGCGAGGAGGGTATAACTAGATATGAAGTGAATATATGACCAAGATATTTCAACCCGAGAAAATAAGTCTTCAGAATAATCCAGCGATCACGGAGGCGATGATTCAGCAGAAGATTGCTGAAGACCCGTCGATCCTCGGGCTCGGCGACCTGGTACTGAAAGATAAGGAACGTGTTCAGCCGAGAGCTGGCCGTCTTGATTTATTGTTGCAGGATCCTGATACCCAACGGAGGTACGAAGTTGAGATACAACTTGGAAAGACTGATGAGAGTCACATCATACGCACCATCGAATATTGGGACACGGAGCGCAAACGATATCCACAGTATGACCATTGCGCCGTTATTGTTGCGGAAGATATTACGAGTCGATTTAACAACGTTATTAGTCTGTTTAACGGCAACATACCAATCATAGCGATTAAAATGAGCGCTTTGAAATTCGGAGAAGATATCGGCCTCGTGTTTACTACCGTTCTTGATGAACTTACGCTTGGTTTGGTTGATGATGATGAAGAAATACGTGAAACCACTGATCGCAACTATTGGGTGAATAGGGGATCAGAAGAGACAGTAAAAATGGCGGATACACTCTTGGCACTGATAAACGATTTTTCGACTGGCTACGAATTGAAATATAATAAGTTTTACATTGGTCTAGCGAAAGACGGTCAGCCAAATAACTTCGTGGTCTTTCGCCCTCGGAGAAATAATATTACGCTCGAGATTAGACTTCCCTATTTTGAAGAAACCCAGAAGCTTATTGAAGAAAATGAATTGGATGATATGGGGTATCTCAAGAAGTGGGGTGTCTATCGACTGCGATTGAATAAAGAAGATATAAAGAGTAAGAGCGAATTTCTTAAGGATTTATTTTCGCAAGCCTACACGAATTCCAAGTAGGGAGCTATTATTTGTGATATTTACAACGATGATCAAAAAGTATTTCTATATCGGGGCGTTTGGGTTCTTGGGGTGGCTATTGTCGATGCTCGTCCACGCTGGGGTCGAGATACCGACCCTGGGATGGATCACGGGGGAAGTGGGGTGCTATGGCGACAACTGGGTGTGGCGCAACTGGAGGGTACTCCATGGGACGGTCGGGCTCGTCCTCTCACTCGGTGGGGTGGTCCTGGGACTCCTCCTCGGCCAGCGGTTCTGGCGGATCCTCTATGTCGAAAAGCGCTACGGCACCCCTCGGTGGTAGGCATATGAGGGAGTCTTGCCCCGTTAGAGAAAAGTCGCTACGAGCGACTGAAGTCACGCCAAAGGCGTAGCGTTCTCTAACGGGGTTGACGCACTAGGGGAAATGGGCTAGAATGGGTTTTGTATCCTCCTGCGCCCTCGGAAGGGCTTCGGCGGACAGGTATATCTTAAACTAATTTCCCGCTATGTTGGCTATCCGTCTCAACCGTACAGGCAAGCGAAACCGCGCGTATTTCCGTGTGGTAGTTCAGGAACACACCAAGGCCCCAGGCAAGCGCCATGTGGAGATCCTCGGGAGCTATGATCCGCACAAGAAAACGACCATTTTGAAGAAGGACCGCATCCTCTACTGGATCGGCCAGGGTGCCCAGGTATCGGACGCTGTCCACAATATGCTCGTTCGTGAGAGCATCATCGAAGGCAAGAAAGTCGCCAAGAAGATGCCTCGTCCAGTAGCCAAGGAAGAGCCTGTAGCTGAAGCGGCACCGGCTGAAGAAGTGAAGGCCGAAGAAGCCGTAGTAGCTGAAGCGCCCGCAGAAACTCCAGTAGCCGAGGTAGTGGCAGAGGCACCGAAAGCTGAGGAGACTCCAGCCGAAGAACCCAAGGCATAATATTGACCACCGTCGCTCGCGAGCGACGTGGTTGACAAGAGAGGGTAGCCAGAGTACAATGAATTCACAATAGAATACTCCGTAGACATGAGGTTTGGTTGGTTCCGGTCACATCTGAGACTGGAGAACCTATCAGTAACATCCTCACGAGGAAAACGAAGAGTCACCCGATGATTTCCAAAAGATAGCATCAGGAGCTCATCACATGATTTCTCAGGTCTGCGGTTCGTCCCGCAGATTTTTGTTTAATACATCGACTATGCAACAGACCAAACAACAGAAGGAAGCCCTCATCGCTGAGGTCGCCGACAAGATCAAGGGATCCAAGGCCCTCGTCTTTGCCAACTTCAAGGGTGTGTCGGTGAAGGATATCACCTCGATTCGTCGAGAACTGCGCAAGAGTGGTTCGAGCTGGCAGGTGCTCAAGAAGACCCTCCTCAACATTGCCCTCAAGAACGCTGGCGTAGAAGTAGACGCTCGCGCGCTCGATGGTCAGGTCGGTGTCGCCTTTTCTCAGGATGAGGTGGCTGCAGCCAAGGTAATCGCTGATTTTCAGAAAGCCAACAAAGACGTGACGCTCTCGATCGAAGGTGGAGCCCTCGGTGCCAAGTCACTCACAGCGAGTGAGGTCAAGGCCCTGGCCAAACTGCCGAGCCAAGACGAACTGCGAGCTCAGCTCGTGGGGACCCTCCAGGCTCCGATCGCTGGGTTTGTCCGGACTTTGTCAGCCAATTTGAGTGGACTCATGCAGGTGCTTAAAGCCATTGAAGAAAAGAAAGCCTAATTATACTGTCATCAATTAAGTAATCATAATTCTAACGATATGTCAGAAGAAAAGAAGGAAGTCGTGGTGCCGGAGAAGTTTGAGAAGCTTGTGGCTGAAATTGAAAAAATGAGCGTGCTTGATCTCTCTGAGCTCGTACACGTGCTCGAAGACAAGTTCGGTGTCTCTGCTGCTGCTCCTATGATGATGGGTGCTGCCGCTGCTGCCCCAGCCGAAGCTGTTGAGGAGAAGACTGAATTTGATGTCGAACTCTCAGCCGCTGGTGCTCAGAAGATCAACGTCATCAAGGTGGTCCGCGAAGTGACCGGTCTCGGTCTCAAGGAAGCCAAGGATATGGTGGACGCTGCTCCAAAGGTTATCAAGGAGAAGATTGCCAAGGCTGATGCCGAAGCTATCGTCAAGAAGCTCGTCGAAGCTGGTGCCACTGCTGTTGCAAAGTAATTTGCTTCACAGTTCCCAAACCCCGCCCTCTGGCGGGGTTTTCTTTTTGACAAGAAATAAAAGAGGAGTAGTATAGTAAAGTACTAGGCTCGACTGAGCCTCTTTTGTTTTCAGTAATATTTCACACTATGTCACTCGAAACAGTGCTGTCGTTCTTTGTGCTCATGCTCATCTCAATCGGGACGTATTTCATTTCGAAGCGGATCCGCGTACCCTATACGGTACTCCTTGTCCTCGTCGGGTCGCTCCTTGTGCCACTCACACATATCCCGCTGTTTCATTTTCTCCAGGCATTCCAGCTCACGCCGGAGCTCTTGTTTTATCTCTTCCTCCCGATTCTCATCTTTGAATCGGCCTACAACATGCGGGCCCGAGATCTCAAGCAGAATATCCGAGCGGTCTCGTGGTTCTCGGTCGGGAGTCTCGTCATCTCGATGTTTTTTATCGCCGTCGTGCTCTTCTTCGTCCTCGGACTCATCGGGATGCAGGTGCCGTTTATGGCGACCCTCCTCTTTGGAGCGCTCATCTCGGCGACTGATCCTGTGGCCGTCCTCGCTCTCTTCAAAGAATTTGGTGTCCCACGTCGTCTCGCCTTTCTCTTTGAAGGGGAGAGCTTGTTCAACGATGGGACGTCTCTCGCGGCTTTTTTGGTGGTACTCGAGATCATCCTCGCCGGCTTTTCGGGCATGTCGACCGTGCTTGAGGGCCTCTTTACCTTTTCGACCATGGTGTTTGGTGGTATCGCTTTTGGTATCGCTATGGGATTCCTCTTTGCCAAGCTCATAGAGCGAGTGGAGGACAACGAACACATCGAGATCACCCTCACCATGCTCGTGGCTCATCTCACCTTTATCCTCTCCGAAGTGTTGTCGCACCACCTGGTCATCGGCGGACAGGAAATCAAGCTCTCGGCTATCATCGCGACCGTCATGGCCTCGATGGTGATCGGAAACTATGGTCGCTCCAAGCTCTCTATCTCGACCCATCATTTTATGGAGAGTTTCTGGGGGTACTTCGCGTTTCTCGTGAACTCGCTCGTCTTTATCACCATGGGATTCCTCTTTGCTAGTCTCCCGATTGAGCTCCATGTCTTTATCCTCCCGATGCTCCTCACAGTGATCGTCGTCGCCGTGGCCCGAGCCGTCTCTATCTACCCGGTCGCGTGGTGGCTCAATCGGAGCAAGAAGGAAGAGCCGATCCCGATGACCTGGCAGCACCTCATGTCGTGGGGGAGTCTCCGTGGGGCCCTCGCGGTCGTCATGGTCCTCCTTATCCCGGATACACTCACCCTCCCAGGATGGCAGTTTGATTTCACCGTCAAGGAGTTCATCACGGCCCTCGCTATCGGCTGTATCTACTTTACCCTCTTTGTAAAAGCGCTCACCATCGGGACCCTCATCCGTCGTTTCAAACTCGATGCGCTGACAGGCGTCGAGGAGGCTGGGTATCACCAGGCCAGGTCATATGTCCTTGCTTTTGGGCAGGGCAAGATTGATGACTTTTTCGACAAGCACTACATGAATGAGGAGACCCACGTAAAACTGACTCGGGAGATCGATCGGAAGCGCAAGAGTGAACAAGGAGAATGCGAGAAGGCGATCGCTCATTCTGGCAATGACTTTGAGGAGGCGCTCCGCGTGTATGCTATCGGTATCGAAAAGCACTTCTTGGGACTCTTGTTTCAGTATCGCGAAGTGAGTGAGTCGGTCTACAAGCGCATCCTCACCAAACTCGATGTCCAGCTGGAACGTGTCGAAGTCGGTGGCAACCAGATCCAGTCACTCGACGAGGCGTTTGAGCCTGATTGGTTTGAGCAGTTGGCGAGTGGTGCGAGACGGTTGTTCTTGATTCGTCAGGATCGTGAGACCGCTCTCCGAGAGCAGTATATGTACTATCGGGCTCAAGAGATTATTGCCCGCAAAGTCGTCAAGGAATTTGATCGGCTGAAACAACATCCGATGTTTGATTCTCCAGCCTACGATGCGCTCCTCGACAAGGTACTCACTGCCTACCAGGTTTTTCGTGAGGATGCGTCCAATCGTAAACAGGCTCTCTTTGCCGAGCATGAGTCGGTGCTCATGCCGTTTGACCAGTCGTTTGGGAGTGAGAGTCTCCGCAAAGCGTATGCGGACGGTCTCCATCACTTGACCCGCAAGAACATGTTGCCATCCAAGCTGGCTATTTTGCTCGATGAGGACCTCGCCAAGCGGGAGTTTTAGCGAGCGGGCGAGATTTGAGCGAGTGACTCAAGTAGGGTATACTGAAGCGAAGTGATAATCTTTTTGCTTTTGCTATGGAGTTTTTTGGTATCGACCTCATCTCGCTCATCAAAACTATCGGGTACGTCGGCGTCTTTGGTATCGTTTTTGCCGAAACGGGGCTTTTTCTCGGGTTTTTTCTCCCTGGGGACAGCCTCCTCTTTGTCGCTGGATTCCTCGCCTCTGATGACTATTTCTCCCTCCCGATACTTCTCCTCGGGATCTTCCTCTCGGGGGTCCTCGGGAACCTCTTTGGGTATGAGTTCGGGCGCCGGATCGGTCCCAAGATATTTAGTCGTGAGGATTCGCTCCTTTTCAAAAAGGCTCATGCGCTCAAAGCGCAAGCGTTTTATGACAAGCACGGTCCCAAAACCATCGTCCTCGCTCGATTTATGCCGATAGTGCGGACCTTTGCACCGATCATTGCTGGGGTGGCCAATATGCGCTTCCGGACGTTCTTCATCTACAATCTCGTCGGCTCGCTCCTCTGGACCCTCGGCCTCGTCCTCATGGGGTACTCCCTAGGGAGTGTCATCGACGTGGACAAGTACCTTCTCCCGATTATCCTCCTCATCGTGTTTCTGTCCTTTCTCCCGGCGATCGTCGGATTTCTCAAGGAAAAATACGGGAAAAAGGGAGATTGACAAATATCGGCAAAAGAGTAGTATAGGGATGTTTCCAGAGGGAGGATAAAACCTCCTTTTGTCTTTACGGGCTCTCAGAGCTTCTCATGAATTGGTGATTTTCTTGCTTTTGTATGTATCGTCTGCTCCGAAAAATTTGGACTACTCCACGACTTACTCTCACGACGGAGGATCTCCGCGCGAACGAGGTGACTGTCCTCGGGAAAGAGGTAGAGGCCCAGGTCAAAAAGCTCTTTGGGGGATCACTCGCTATCCGCGAAGTGGCCGCTGGCTCAAGTAACGCTGAAGAACAAGAATTGACCGCTCTCGGCAACGTCTACTACGATGTCGAGCGTTTTGGTATTCACTTTGTCGCTTCGCCCCGGCACGCGGATATGCTCTTTGTGACCGGTCCTGTCTCGCGCAATATGGCCGAAGGGTTGCGTCGTACTTATGAGGCGATGCCGACACCACGTTTTGTGGTAGCGGTCGGCGATGGCGCCATCGATGGGGGTATCTATCGAGACTCGTATGCTATCCACAACAGCGTCGAAGAAGTCATCCCCGTTGACTGGAAGATCCCGGGTGATCCACCATCGCCGCGGGTCGTACTCCAGTCGCTCCTCAAGCTGTTTCACGATATTGAATCCGGCAAACTCCCTAGGCCATAACGTATGGAAGTTCTCCTCTCCCCACTGTCAATTCTTTTTTTGATCGCCGTACTCTTTTCGGGTGCAGTCGGGTCGCTCTTTGTGTCTCGGTTTTTCAATGATGGAGGCAAGAGCGCTGGCTACTTCGCTCATGGGATGGCACTCATCGGTTCGCTCATGGCGCTGGTGATAGCGGGGAGTGTCCTCTTTGCAGGTCAGGGGATTGTCTTCTCTCTCCCGGGCGTCCTCCCAGGCGTGTTTGATTTCCATTTCCGTCTGGATGGCCTCGCGGCGTTCTTTCTCGGTATCATCGCGCTCGTCGCCACCACCTCGTCCCTCTACGGCTTCTCGTATCAGAAGCATTTCTACGGCAAGTATAATCTCGGGACGTTTGGGTTCTTCTACAACATCTTTGTTCTTTCCTTGATGCTGGTGACCATGGCTGACCAGGCGCTGTTCTTCCTCCTCGTCTGGGAGTGTATGTCACTCGCCTCGTACTTCTTGGTGATTTTTGAACGAGACAAGGGAGCCAATATCAAAGCCGGATTTCTCTATCTCTTGATGACCCATGTGGGGACGCTCTTTATCACACTCTCGTTTTTCTTGGCGCACAAGGCGACTGGTTCTTTTGACTTTGCTATTTGGCGGGCGGCAGCGGGGACGATCGTACCGACGCTCCAATTCCTGATTTTCCTCTGTGCTCTCATCGGGTTCGGTATCAAGGCTGGTATCATCCCGGTCCATATCTGGCTCCCTGGGGCCCACAGTGCTGCTCCGACACATGTATCGGCACTCCTCTCGGGAGTGATGCTCAAGACCGCTATCTTTATGTTCGTGCGTTTCTTCTTTGATTTTTTCCCAGGTGCTCCCATGGAGTGGGGGCTCGCCTTTATTGTATTGGGCGGTATCTCGTCGCTCCTCGGCGTACTCTACGCACTGTCAGAGCACGATATCAAGCGCCTGCTCGCCTACCACAGTATCGAAAACATCGGCATCATCCTCCTCGGTCTCGGCTCTGGCATCGTTTTCTTTGCCCTGGGACTTGAGACGTTTGCGCTCTTCGCGCTCGCGGCCGCGCTCTACCACACGATGAACCATGCTATCTTCAAGGCCCTCCTCTTTCTCGGGGCGGGATCAGTAGTGGCCGCTACGGGGACCCGTCATATGGAGCACTACGGGGGACTCATTCGAGTGATGCCATACACCGCATTCTTTTTCCTTATCGGATCGCTCGCTATCTCAGCCTTCCCACCATTCAACGGCTTTGCCAGCGAGTGGCTGACCTTTCAGGCTATGTTTGTCGGTATCGGCGGGACGGGTGTGCTCGTCAAATCAGTCTTTATTTTTGGAATTGCAAGTCTCGCCTTTACGGGGGGATTGGCAGCAGCATGCTTTGTCAAAGCCTTTGGGACGACGTTCTTGGCTCGAGCGAGACATGCGTTTCCCACCGTACATGAGAGCGGTCTCTCGATGCTCATCGCTATGGGGATACTGGCCCTCCTTACCCTCGTCCTTGGTGTGTTCTCTGCTGTTGTCATCGCCGGTCTCATCGGTATCATCGCGAGTATCGGTCTCACTGACCCGGTGACACTCCAGTTCCCGTTTACCCAGTTTATTGACGCTCGGCTCGAGTTTGCTGATATCCTCCCGCTCGATCAGGTCGCTATCGTCCTCGCGATCGTCCTCGCCTTTGTGGCTGGTCTCGTCACCTGGTTCACGCGTGACCGACAGGTGGTCATCGCCCGGACCTGGGATTGTGGGACCTCACTCACACCGCGGACCGAGATCACTGCGACGAGCTTCTCGCGTTCTATCGTCACTATCTTCCGTGGCATCCTCCGTCCGACCAAACAGACCGCCATCGAGTATCATGATGAGAACATGCGCTACTTTATCAAGTCTCAGGAAGTGACAACCGCTATCGAGGATCCGTATCGTAAATTCATCTATCACCCGATCAATAGGGGACTGAGTGCTGTCTCTTCGTTTATGCGTCGCATCCACGGGGGCAATATCAATGTCTATGTCCTCTATGTGTTTGTGACCCTCCTCGTACTCCTCTTTGTAGCGGCCCGCTAATACCACTCACTATGGAAATTCTCTTGTTTCTCATCCAAATCCTCGCGCTGCCGCTCATCGCCCCGCTCCTCGTGGGTGTGATCAGGAAGCAGAAGGCCCGCCTCCAGAATCGGGTGGGAGCGAGCGTGTTTCAGCCGTACCGCGACCTCTGGAAGCTTTTCCATAAGGATGAAGTAATCTCTGCGGATGCCTCATTCATCTTCCGGTTTACGCCGTACCTCGTCTTTGCGGTCATGGTCCTCGTGGGAGCGAGTGTGCCGGTCCTCACGACCGTAGCACCGTCACTCTTTGAAGGTACGGGACTGACTCTTTCGTTTCTCGGCAGTGGTGATTTTATTACCATGATCTACCTCTTGGCCCTCGCTACGTTCTTCCTCGCTCTCGCGGGTATGGATACGGGGAGTGGTTTTGGTGGCTTTGGATCGAGCCGAGAGATGACGATGGCGGCTCTCGCTGAGGGTGGACTCTTCTTCTCGCTCTTGGTAGCCTCGGTCATCGCGCAGTCCGGCAATGTCTTTACTATGGCCGAGAGTCTCGGTAGTATGCCGTTTCAGTCGTTTATTCCGCTCGCGATCGC
>CAYUIR010000021.1:0-6216 GCA_964444815.1 uncultured Bdellovibrionales bacterium
TGATATTGTTGATCGTCTGATGAGTACCGGCTTTGCTGTACCAGCGAAGGCGCGCACCATTGATACGATTGTCCTTCATTCGTCGTATAACTCCTTGGGTGGTGACCCGTATTCCGTCGAGAAGGTCGTCGCCATCTATGAGAGCTATGGTGTCAGTGCTCATTACCTCATCGACCGGAGTGGCACCATATACCGGTTGGTTGCAGACCAGAATATCGCCTATCACGCTGGGGCGAGCAAGATGCCCGATGGTCGCAAGGATGTGAACAACTTTTCTATCGGGATCGAAATCATGAATACAGAGGAGACAAACTATACCAAAGCCCAGTATGAAGCCGTAAATACGCTCGTCGCTACCCTCAAGAAAAAGTACGCTATCAAAAACATTGTTGGCCACGCTGACATCGCCCCCGACCGCAAATCCGACCCCTGGAACTTTGATTGGAAGAAATTAAAATAATATCTATAAGTATGCAATATATTTTTAAACTTGCACTTCAAAAAGAATCCTCAAAACTTTCACTTTTGAAAGATGATGTGGTTGTGACAGAGAGGATGTGGCCCGAAGCCAGGGACATGGGAACCAAGGTGTTCGAAGCGATGGCCGAGATGTTGAAGGGGGAAGGGATGCGACCAGAAGCGGTCTCGGACTTCGTGGTGGAGTCAGAGCTCCCCGATGTCTATACCTCGACTCGCATTGCCGAAACCATCAAAAAAGTGTATGCTTTTGGTGTGAAGCAGAAGTAAGAGGGTTACCTCATGTGAAGTACCTTGTGAAGCCAAAAAACCAATATATTTTTTAAACTAGGGCCTATTTTGAGCCATTTTTTGGTTTCTGTTTGACAAGAAAAATAAAGGTTGTTACACTGGTTTGTACTGTAGATTTGACTCTTCGAAAGGCCGAGAATTCTCCCTCGAGACCTCGATGAGTAAAGTGACTGACTTTTCTAGCCTCGAATCGCCTTTGGGTGCAAGGTCTATGGCGAGACCGAGAAGGAAATGACGGCTCTCAAAAGCAAAGCTAACATTTTCCAACCCAATGGAGCGGATCCATCTCCTATCCATAATCAAATAGTTTATCCGATAATCTCATCGGCCCTACTTGCGACCCAGCAAGGAGTGCGCCAGTGAGTGTCTTTTTATGTCTCACCCAGAGAAGGCATTGCGTGTAAAAGAGAGCTTCAGCAAGGAATCATCCCTCACGAAGCGTCGGTTTTTCAATAATCGTATCACTGTCTCCCTCCCGGACCTCATTGAGGTGCAGAAGGATTCCTATCAGTGGTTCTGGGACAAGGGGTTGAAGGAGCTTTTTTCGGAAATCAACCCGATTGCTGACTTTACGAGCAAAGATCTCGAGCTCACCATCACCGACTACTACCTCGATGAGCCCAAGTACCCGGCTCTCATCGCCAAGAACAAGAACATTTCTTACGAAGCCCCGCTCCGCGCCAAGGCTACTCTCCTCATGAAAAAGACCGGTGAGGTCAAAGAACAGGAGATCTACCTCGGTGATTTCCCTATCATGACCGAGCGCGGGACCTTTATCATCAATGGTGTCGAGCGCGTCGTCGTCTCACAGCTTATCCGCTCTCCCGGTGTCTTCTTTACCATGGACTACCAGAAGGGTAAGAAGCTCTTTGGGGCCAAGATTATTCCGAATCGTGGTGCTTGGCTCGAAATCGAGACTGACCTTGATGGTGTTATCTCAGTCAAGATTGACCGCAAGCGCAAGCTCCCAATCACGGCTCTATTCAAGGCATTTGGCTTTGACGAGAAGCGTATCCGGGCTGAATTTGCTGACACTGATACCGCCGAAACGCACTTCATCGAAAACACTTTCCTCAAGGATCCTTCCCACAACCAGGGTGAGGCCTATCGTGAAGTCTACAAGCGTCTCCGTCCAGGTGACCTCGCTACCGAGGAAAACGCCAAGCAGATGATTGATGCTATGTTCTTCAACTTCGAGCGCTATGACTTCGGCTCCGTCGGACGTTATCGCTTGAACCAGCGTCTCTCTATTGAGCGCGCTGACACCGAAGAGAACCGCATCTTGAACACTGATGACCTCGTCCTCATCGTGAAAGAAGTGATCCGTCTCAACAACGATGTCGATGCCAAGGCCGATGATATCGACCACCTCGGCAATCGTCGCGTGCGTGCCGTCGGCGAACTGATTCAGAACAAGCTCCGCGTTGGTATGTACCGTATGGTGCGGAACATCAAGGATCGCATGAGTACCTGTGACCCAGACACCGTCGTCCCAGGCCAGCTCATCAACCCTCGTCCCGTGGCCGCCTCCGTCAAAGAATTTTTCTCGAGCTCCCAGCTCTCGCAGTTCATGGACCAGGTGAATCCACTCGCCGAACTTGAACACAAGCGTCGTCTCTCGGCTATGGGTCCTGGTGGTCTCACCCGTGAGCGCGCCGGCTTTGAAGTCCGTGATGTGCACCACAGTCACTATGGTCGCATCTGTCCGATTGAGACTCCAGAAGGTCCAAACATCGGTCTCGTCGGTCACCTCGCCAGCTACGCTCGGGTCAATGAGTACGGATTCCTCGAGACTCCATACCTCGTCGTCAAGAAAGAAGTGGCTGCCAAGAAAGAAGAGCTCGAGCACCGCATCCTCGCGGAAGCCGTCGCCGGTTTCAAGGTAGGGGACAAGCTGACCGCCGAAATGGCCGAGAAAGTCGCCAAGGAAAAGAAAGGCGAGACAGTGTTGGTCAAGCCATTCGTGACGCTCGATATTGAATACTTGAATGCCATCGTAGAAGATAGGAAGATCATCGCCCATGCCCGTATCTCGCTTGATGATCACAGGAACATCAACGAACACATGGTCGGAGCTCGCGTCAAGGGCCATCCAGAAACGATCGAAGCTGATTCTCTCGACTATATCGATGTCTCGGTCAAGCAGTGTATCTCGATTGCCACCGCTCTCATCCCGTTCCTCGAGCATGATGACGCCAACCGCGCCCTCATGGGTTCGAACATGCAGCGCCAGGCTGTCTCCTGTGTTATCCCTCAGTCGCCCATCGTCGGTACCGGTATCGAAGACAAGGCTGCTCGCGACTCGGGTCAGGTGGTGCTCTCGCTCCACGCCGGAGAAGTGATCGCCGTTGATGCTAACCGCATCATTGTCCGCTCCGATGCTCCAGCTGGTGCCAAGAAGGATCACATTGATACCGAATACCTCCTCCAGAGCTTTGAAAAGAGTAACGCCTTTACTTCGATGAACCAGGTCCCGCGCGTGAGCAAAGGACAGATGGTGGGAAAGGGCGATCTCCTCGCGGACGGTGCCTCGACTGATCATGGTGAACTGGCCCTCGGTCAGAACATGGTCGTCGCCTTCGTTTCCTGGGAAGGATTCAGCTACGAAGATGCTATCGTCGTTTCCCAGCGTATCGTCGAGCAGGATCGTTGGAGCTCTATCCATATCGAAGACTTCTCGATTGACGTCCGTGACACCAAGCTTGGGCCGGAAGTGGTCACTCGCGATATCCCCAACATCGGTGAAGACCGTCTGAAGAACCTCGACGAAAGCGGAATCATCCGGATTGGAGCCGAAGTGTCCTCAGGTGATATCCTGGTCGGCAAGATTACCCCAAAGGGTGAGGGTGACCTGACCGCTGAAGAGCGCCTCCTCCGTGTTATTTTCGGTGAAAAATCTCGTGACGTGAAAGACTCGTCGCTCTACCTGCCACACGGTGAACACGGTAAAGTAGTGGACGTCAAAGTCTTCTCCCGTGAACGTGGTGACAAACTCCCGATGGGGGTCTTTGAACAGATCCAGGTCTCGGTCGCTCAGATGCGTAAAATCTCGGTCGGTGACAAGCTCGCCGGACGCCACGGTAACAAGGGTGTTATCTCGATGGTGGCCGCTCAAGAAGACATGCCGTACCTCCCTGATGGGACACCGGTTGATGTCATCCTAAACCCCTTGGGTATCGCTTCTCGTATGAACATCGGTCAGATTCTCGAGACGCACCTCGGCTGGGCTGCTATGAAGCAGGGCTACAAGGTGGCCTCGGTGGCACTTGATGGTGTCTCAGAAGGTGATATCCGTGAAGAACTGAAGAAGGCTGGTCTCCCTGAGAACGGCAAGATTCGTCTCGTCGATGGTAAGAGCGGTGAACCGTTTGATAACGATTCGACCGTTGGTGTCATGTACATCATGAAACTGAACCACTTGATCGAAGACAAGCTCCACATGCGATCCATCGGGCCCTACTCGCTCATTACGCAGCAGCCTCTCGGTGGTAAGGCTCAGTTCGGTGGCCAGCGCTTCGGAGAAATGGAAGTATGGGCTCTCGAAGGATACGGTGCTGCTTATACCCTCCAAGAAATGCTTACTATCAAGTCCGATGATGTCTTGGGTCGTTCCAAGGCCTATGAGTCGATCATCAAGGGCGAGCCAATCAAGAGTCCAAACCTGCCAGCGTCGTTCCACGTTCTCGTGAACGAACTGAAGGGTCTCTGCCTCAATGTCGAATTGAAGGGAGCGCGGACAGAAGAAGAGGACACGGAGGAGATGCTCCCTGTCGAAACTGTCTAACACCCTTTCATCCACATCAATCACAATTCTATGGAAAACATTACAAAGGTGAGCGATTTCGACAGCGTGAGACTGACCCTCGCCAGTCCCGATCAGATCCTCAACTGGTCCAACGGTGAAGTCACCAAGCCAGAGACGATCAACTATCGCACCCAGCGCTACGAACCAGATGGTTTGTTCTGTGAAAAAATCTTCGGTCCGTCCAAGGACTGGGAGTGTTACTGTGGCAAGTACAAGCGCATCCGCTACAACGGTATCGTCTGTGACAAGTGTGGCGTCGAAGTGACCCGCGCTATCGTCCGCCGTGAGCGCATGGGCTATATCAAGCTCGCGACTCCAGTGTCCCATATCTGGTTCCTCCGCGGTGTGCCGTCCAAGATCGGACTCGTCCTCGGTATTTCTCCGCAGGATCTCGAGCGCGTCATCTACTTCTCCTCCTACATCATCATGAGTGTGGACGAGAAGTTGAAGGAGCAGTCGCTTGATGCTCTCGAAAAGGAATACAAGAGCAAGCAGAAGGAAATGAAGGCAGCTGAGAAGAACGAGAAGAAGCTCGAAGAGGACCTCGAGGAATTGAAGGCGCAGTATCGTGATACCAAGGATGATATCAAGAACGTCCGCCCATACCAGATCCTCTCTGAAGTGGAGTACTTCAACCTCTCGAGCCGATTCGGTCAGATCTTTACTGCCGGTATTGGTGCCGAAGCTATCCGCAAGATTCTCGAGAAAATCGACATCCCATCTCAGGTCAAAATCTTGAAAGAGGAATTGTCTATTGATGAATCAGTCGATCAGAAGAAGCTCCTCCAGCGCCTCAAGGTCTACCAGGGATTTGAAAAGGCCAACCTCCGTCTCGAGTGGATGCTCCCGACCGCTATCCCAGTCATCCCACCGGATCTCCGTCCGATGGTGGCTCTTGATGGTGGCCGCTTTGCGACTTCTGACCTGAACGATCTCTACCGCCGTATCATCAACCGCAACAACCGTTTGAAGAAACTGATGTCGATCGGTGCTCCAGAAGTCATCACGCGGAACGAAAAGCGTATGCTCCAGGAGGCTGTCGACGCCCTCTTCGACAACTCGGCTCGTCGTGGACAGGCTTCGACCGCTGCCTCAACCGGTCAGCGTCGGGCACTCCGCTCGCTCGCCGATGCCTTGAAGGGCAAGCAGGGACGGTTCCGTCAGAACCTCCTCGGAAAGCGTGTCGACTACTCTGGTCGTTCTGTTATCGTCGTTGGTCCCAAGCTCAAGCTCCACCAGTGTGGTTTGCCGAAGAAGATGGCCCTCGAACTCTTCAAGCCGTTTATCATCAACAAGCTCATCACCAAGGAATACGCCCACAACGTCCGCACCGCCGGTCGGATGGTGGATGCTGAGACCGAAGAGGCCTACGAAATCCTCGACGAAATCATCGAGCACCACTACGTACTCCTGAACCGCGCACCTACCCTCCATCGTCTGTCGATTCAGGCGTTCCAGCCGGTTCTCATCGAAGGGAAGGCTATCCGCCTCCACCCGATGGTATGTAGCGCCTTCAATGCTGACTTCGATGGTGACCAGATGGCTGTCCATGTACCACTCACCGATCAGGCTCGTCACGAAAGTGCGACCATCATGCTCTCGTCCAAGAATCTTCTGAAGCCTGCTTCTGGAGAGCCGATTGT
>CAYUIR010000021.1:6316-11028 GCA_964444815.1 uncultured Bdellovibrionales bacterium
CCATCATGCTCTCGTCCAAGAATCTTCTGAAGCCTGCTTCTGGAGAGCCGATTGTCTCCGCGACCCTCGATATGGTGCTCGGTGCCTACTACCTGACTCATCTCAAAGATAGTCAGAAAGGGGAGGGCAAAGCGTTTGGTACCATGGACGAAGCTATCCTCGCCTACCAGAACCGCATCGTGGCCGTCAACGCCAAAGTGAAGCTCTCATTCCAGGGCAAGCTCATTGAGACCTCGGTCGGACGGATCCTCTTGAATGACATCCTCCCAGAAAGTCTCCGCTTCGTGAACGAAGAAATGACCAAGAAGGACTTGAAGGTGCTCATGTCGCGTATCCTCGAAAACCTCGGTCAGGACGAAGCCGCCAAGTTTGCCGATCGCATGAAGGACCTGACGTTCAAGGCCGCTTCCAAATCTGCTATCAGCTGGGGTATGAACGATCTTATTGTCCCAGAAGAAAAGGCCGGACTCGTGGCCGCGGCTGAAGTGCGCATCACTGAGGTCAAGAACCAGTACAACATGGGTCTCCTCACCAATGATGAACGCAAGAACCGCGTGATCGAAATCTGGAACGAAACCAAGAACAAGATTACCGATGCCGTCCGTCTCCACCTCGACAAAGAGGGTCCTGTCTACGCCATGATTTACTCCAAGGCTCGTGGATCCGAATCCGTCGTTGTACAGATGACCGGTATGAAGGGTCTCATGGCCGGACCAACTGGTGAAACGATCGAACTCCCAGTCAAGAGCTCATTCAAAGAAGGATTCAACGTTCTCGAATACTTCATCTCGACTCACGGTGCTCGTAAGGGTATGGCTGATACCGCCCTCCGTACCGCGACTGCTGGATACCTCACTCGCCGTCTCGTAGATGTGTCTCAGGACATCATCGTCCGTGAAGAGGACTGTCAGGATACCGAAGGGACCTACCTCTACCGTGAAGACTCTGACGCTATCGGTCAGAACTATGGCAGTCGCATCGAGGGTCGCGTGACCGTCGAAGCAATCAAGGATCCCGTGACCAAGGAAGTGCTCGTCAAGAAGGGTGTCCTTATCAATCGGGAACAGGGCAAAGTCGTCGAGGCCAACAAGGCCGTTACCAAGGTCAAGATTCGCTCGCTCGTCGCCTGTAAGTCTCGCCGTGGTGTCTGTCGCCTCTGCTACGGCATCGATCTCGGTCGCAGTGCCTTGGTAGAACTCGGGGCCTCGGTCGGTGTGGTGGCTGCTCAGGCTATCGGTGAACCAGGAACCCAGCTGACCATGCGTACCTTCCACGTCGGTGGTGTGGCCGGATCTGACATCACCCAGGGTCTCCCACGTGTGGAAGAAATCTTTGAAGCTCGTACCCCAAAGACCGAAGGTATCCTCTCTGAGGTGGATGGCCAGGTGAAGACCATTGCTCGTGACAGTGCCAAGGTAGTCAAGATCACGGTGATCGACAACGACCGCAAGGAGCATGAGTACCAGGTCCCGCAGAACGTTACCTTGAAGGTCAAAGAAGGTGATCTCGTGTCGGTCGGTATGGCGCTCTCTGAGGGTCACCTCGACCTCCGCAAACTCTTTACCATCATGGGTGAAGAGGCCGTGCATCGCTACATCATTCGTGAAATCGAAGAGATCTATGCGACGCAGGGTGAAGCTATCAATGACAAGCACATCGAAGTAATCATCCGTCAGATGATGTCACGTATCCGCGTAGCTGACCCGGGTGATACGCTTCTCCTCCCAGGTGATATCGTCGAAAAGGACCAGTTCCTCGAAGCGAATCAAGAAACCCTCGAGAAGAAGGGTCGGGAGGCAGTTGGCGAGGCTATGGTCTTGGGTATCACCAAGGTCGCCCTCTCTACTGAATCCTTCCTCTCCGCAGCGTCCTTTATGGAGACCGCACGTGTCCTCATCAACGCTGCTGTCGCTGGTAAGGAAGACCGTCTGCGTGGGCTCAAGGAGAACGTCATCATCGGACGTCTCATCCCCGCCGGTACCGGCTATCGTGGTCTCGATGTGAACAAGAAGGACTAGTCCAGTTTGTTGCATCGTGCCTCCAAAAACACCCTCTGTACAAGGGGGTGTTTTTGTGCTATAATGGACTATACGGAGGTCAAAAAACGGGTCGAAAGACCCGTTTTTCTTTTTTGAAAATGAGAAAGAAAGCGCTATACTACAAGCAAAACTAATACATTACTCTATGGCATCTCCCGAAACACAGCCCCAGGCTGATTTGACAACTGAAACCCAGGTACAGGAAGATTTGCGTCTGGGCAAGGAGACTGTAGCCAATGATAGTACCTTTGATCCTACAGAGGCATTGGAGGAAGTCCCGGCATCGGAGACCGCCACTAAAATTTCCAAGAGTGAGACGTGGCAGAAGTTGAAGGAGTCAACGCAAAATATGCTCAAAGGAGCCTATGAGAAAATTGAGAAAATAAAAAACTCTGAACCAGTGCAAAATGCCCTAGATCGGTTTCAGGTTTGGAAAAGTAATCTGATGGCCAAACACTTTGAGGGGAAACTGGAGAGCGCGAATCGACGACAGAGAACGGCCAATCAAGAGAGTGATGGCGCCTTGGCTTCTGCAGTGGCTAGCCAGAAAACTTTGGATGATTTGACGGTTCGTATGGAGGCCTTGGGGATAGCAGTGCCAGAAGATGCTCGGCAAAAAGCCCTGACTGAAGTAGCTATAGCGCGTGAACGAGAAAAGCAGTATGGCGAAAAAGCTACAGAACGAGGAAAAAAAGTGGCTGAACTCCAAGGGAAATATGAAAGTCATAAGCAGGGACTGGATGGAGCTACCGAGCGTATCAATAGTCGATTGACTGCCAAGCAAGAAAGCAACAATGCCGAACTCGCTCTTCAGAAACAAAAAGAGGCAGAGCTTTTGGCTGAGAAAAAGCTGATAGAAGCATCTCTCGAGAAGCTGGTTACTCAACACCAGGCGTTTGAAGTCCAGATGAAGACCATGGGTCGTGGTGCATCACGCCGGTTAATCGAGTCATCGATGAAAGAAATCATGAAGCATCGCGAGCGTAAAGTGAGAGCGCTGAGTAACCTTGGCGATGTCCTCTCGCATGTAGATGGGGAGATAGCTGTTTTGAATAAGAAAAATGAGGCCTTAGAAGCCCGTAAAGTGAAACCTGAATCCGCTCAACCTAAAGTGGATGTTCCTGTGGAAGCCATAGCGACACCACAAGAAGTAGCGGATCCTACCCCACCTCGCCGACCAGCGCTGCGACGGAACCAGGTGGCTATGGGCTAATTTTTGAGACTCAACTCTATGACAGATAACATGCCATCAGATGAAGTAGCGCCAGATGTGACCGTGCTTCTCGCCGAGAGCGATCGCGCCGATGAGCGGACGGAGCAGTTCCTCGCAGAGACACAGGCGTCTCTCGATCAGGCTCATGCCAAAAACTCGGCCCTTCAAGCGTCGCTCGATAGCGAAATAGAAGCGGAAGTGAAAAAAACTGAGGAGGCAGGCATTGCTCTCCTGGTCGATTTTGATGCGTCAGATGATGGAGATGATAACGAACAATAAATTCTATGAACGGACCAGAAACACCATCAGTGAGGAAGAGTGTAGTCCCAATGGCAGAAGAGCCTCTGGATATTGACCTGACCGAACCAAATAGGTATGAGCCAGTTTTGACACCGGATCAAATTCGATCGGGTGCTATTGAGGAGAGTAAGGAAGCAAAGATCATGCGTGAGAATCGGAGACAGAGTGAGCTCAAGGAGATGGGAGTTTTATGTCTGCAGCTTGAGAAACTGATGGAAAACGTGAGTGTTTCAAAGCAAGAACTTTTGCCAAAGAATGTCCGTGACTGGCTCGATGAACATATGCCCATCGTGGCTGGATATTTGTTTTATTCAGAAATGAGTGGAGCGAAACTGACAGAACAGCGGATTGCCGTGGTGAGGGCAGAATGGGAGAACATGGCCTATAATCAGAGTTTTGATAACATATTGAAGCTGATTCGTTCTAGGATGGAACATTCGCAAAAGGCGCTTGACGAACTGGATCCCATTGGGGCCAAGGATAGAAGTGAGATACAGGCCCTCTTACGTGGGAATATTTTGAATCCCAAGTCAGCTCGAGGAGGGGCTGAATCCAAAACAACGACTGTAGAGGCTTCAGCGGGACCTGCAAAAAGTCCACTCCAGAGATTACGGGACCTGATTGGGATATAAAGTCACTGCGTAGGATGCCTTGCCCGTGCTATAATGGGGTTACTATTGGTTGGTTAAGAACATTTATGGGACGAAAGAAAAAAACACCAGGAAAAAAAGAAAGTAGCGACGATGAGGGGTTCAACTGGGAAGAAATACTCCATAGCGATGCCAAGCGTAGCATCGCGGCGGTTTTTTTGTTTGCGCTTTCTGTCCTTTTTCTTTTGGGATACTTTGATGCGGCCGGCGTGCTCGGTGAGTGGATTGACCGGGGACTCGGGATGATGCTCGGGTTCGGCAAGTGGCTCCTCCCACTCGTTCTCCTCGCGGCAGCCCTTATGTTCCTCAAGCGCCGGACCACGACCCTCGCCGATGCGGTCAAGTTTGTGGGCTTGGCGGTTGGTTTTGTGTCACTCCTTGGACTCCTTCACCTCTACAGTGGCGATACCACCAAAGAAATGCTCAAAGTGGCCGAGAATGGTGGGGGCGGGGGTTATGTCGGCTTTGGTTTGGCCTACCTCCTCATGAAGTTTACCGGGATGATTGCCG
>CAYUIR010000022.1:0-10400 GCA_964444815.1 uncultured Bdellovibrionales bacterium
CCTGAACACCATGTCAAGAGCGCAAGCGTAATTTCGCACATTACTCTCAGTGCGGTGAGATTCTGCGCTTTGCGCGAACCTTTTTCGAGCAAAGCACCAAATAAGGAAGCGGAAGCCGTCCCCGCCGCCGTCCCGAAGCCTCGGGACTCCCCATCAGAAAACCCTTTCTTTGCATTTCGGATTTGCGCGCGCCGGATTTTTTCTTCTCTTAAGGAAAAGAAGGGTTTTTCTGATGGGCTCTGCTCTTGAGAGCAGGGCGGCGGGGAACGGCTGCTATCAGTACACCGCAAAAGGGAGAAGTAAGCTCGTGGCTATCCTATCACATCAGGCAATATTCTGTCTGCTCATTTCTCCATCTTTGCGGCGGTGCCATATCTACATTTGTCTAGAATTCGTTTGTTTGTGACTTCGGTTACGCTGGTGCCAAACCAAAATATGGATTGCGCCATAACGCAAGCAAATCTAACTGTGTTTGCCCCACCCACCCGTGCGCACACATCTGCCCGCAAAGGAAAAATGGTGCGAGCAGGACTCCCTACAATCCTAATCTTCAATAGTTTTATTAAACGGCAACTCCATGGGTTCTGACCGTTTAATATGTTCGTAAACTTTCAAAACCGCATGAGATTGATTCACGTAAGTACCTATAGATTCATCAAAAACCTGAGTGACCTGAAGATCGGCTTTTAACTGATCCCCTTTTGAAAAAGACTCTCCTCTATCAATTAACTTGAAAAAATCCTCATCGAAGATATTTGCAGAAATCCTGTCTCCGTTATGATAAAATTCCCACTTCCGATCGGTTTTCTCAAAAACGACTTTGTAAATATAGAGGTTTGCGGATTCAACGATAGTCCTTGAGTTTTCTGTCTCAATCTGTTGTTTGATAGCCATTCTCGCATAATCCTCCTTTGGCACTTCAATAATTTTGTCTACTCCATTTCTAGAAACCTCAAAGTTTGTTACTGCCGGATCTTCGCTTAAGGCAGAGAAGTTTTTAGAAATACTATCCGGAATAGCTGGAGTTGTTGTGTAAATATTGTAAATATTCTCCGCAATAGTAAGCGTTGAGTTATCCTCAAGTGTAATAGTCGTTTCGCTATTTTCAGTCCTTACCTCTTTAGTCTTTCTTCCACTTATAAATTTGTGAAGCTGATAAACTCCACCAACAATAACTATTGTGCTCGATAAAATTGTCGTTCCATTCAACAAAGTCGGATTATTGACGGCGTTAGTTACAAGATCAACAAGAAGACTACCTTTTTCAGGAGCCTTAATATTTATATTTATTGGATTCCCTCCATTTTTTTTGTTTGCCTCTTTTACGACCGTCGTAAAATTGAGCACAGAGTACACGAACGTTTGGACATCCACTTGATGGTTCTGCCCATCAAATTTTATTGTAAGAGTTTCTTGTTCCATTGATGATATTATATAACTTTTTGATGAGCTAAACAATCAGAATGTTTTATACAAACCAATGCACTCGTTATTATCAATTTTTCTCCAAGAATTCTCTTAGAGCTTGCTGTCTTTCTTTGAATCCACCGAATTCCCTTTGAAAGCCAGTTTTTTTGTAAAGCTGATACATAAACCCTTTATCTGTCAAGATAACTCTCGGATCACCATCATTTGAATTTTCTATTTCTGGATCAAACAATCTTTTCTCTACGTTTTTCTTTTTTGTGAACAACCCCTTAAAAACTTCTCTACTCATATCAGAAACAAACTTATCAAGGCCATTGGCCAAAGCATTACTTTTTCCAGTGATCTTTTCTTCTAAGGACAGGAGCTCTTTTCTTTCCTTTTCTATATCAGCCCCATCTTTCATAAGGCTAAGCATAGAGTAGTCGCTTAGCTTGCTTTGATACTTCCATAAATCCTCACAGAAGATTGTTTCCAAATCAAAAAGAAATTTTGATTCCCTATCTATTTTTTCAGAAAATAATGCTTTCCAAAATTGGAAGAATTCGTAGAATATTTGAAAATCAGCCTGAAGATCACTTATTTTCTTACTAAGCTCCTTACTGTTTTGTTGAAGAGTTTTTGTAGGATAATCATCTTTATTTTTCGGATTACTTTTCTCAAGAAAAAAAGAATTCATTACAAAAGGACTTAGAGCATAAAAAGACTTATGTAGTCCATCGACGAGCAAATTTGTTATTTTTTCATGAACATCCAGCTTTTTCTTAAAAAAAATTTCTCTCGTCAAAATAAAATATGTAACAAAAAAACCAAAGATCAATACAAATGATTGAAATAAAGACGAAAAAGCGTCCCAATTAAAAGAACTTTCGCTGTTTGAAAAAATCAAGCCAGAAAATATGGCTTGTAGAATAAGAATCAATACAAGTAAAAACTTTTCAAACATCCTGTTTGTTTGTAACATCAGTAAAAATCCCAAGAATATCCTATTGGCCAACTCCCTCCAATAGTTTTTGATTTTGCTCTTTCTTTTGCTGCATCTGTTGCTGCATTTGATCTTTCAACTCTGGATCAAGTTTCTCAAATGCTTCGAGGAATTTACTTTCAACCGCCGGAAGCTGTGCCTCAATTGCTTCCAATTCGTCAGCCAACTTATTTATCTTATCTAGCTTGATTGCCCTAGTTAGCTGTGTTTCATTGTTGACATTTAGCTTTAATCCGAGCTCTGCAAGCTCAATAAGTTTTTTGTTATGCTTGCTTCGGAACTCAAAAACATCCTTTACGGCCTGAAAAGCTTCCTGGTCACTCGGTTCGTTAAATGCACTAGAATTTTCCTGAAGGAAAGATTGAATTCCGTCTAAATGAGTCTGGAGGTCCTTTACATGCAAAAGTAACTCTGATGATTTCTTACTATACTCTACGTCATCCTCAGCATTTGAAAGGGCAATTGTGGATAGTTTTACCTTTTCATTCGTCATCTGAAAATCTTCTGTTTTTAGCAAAAGCCCATTAACCACCTTCTGTTGTTCTGGGCTCACGGAAGAAGCTGACTTTGCTTTAAAAAAAGATGAGAAGATTGAAAAGGTAGTTGGAACTACGATAACTCCAAAGATAAGGCAAAGTACTAAAATGGTAGTTTTATATGATTTTGAAGTCTTTGCACCTTTATATTTCTTCAGTTTCATCAAAAGTGCCGCCATAGAGATAGCTGCCCAGAAGATAGTAGCGAGAAATTGAGTATAATTTTCTAATTGCCCAGAAACGAATAGAATCAATCCATCACCAACGATACCAATAATCGAAAACGACAACATGACAGTTGCGCCTATCAGGATAACCCAATCAAAAGCACCAAAATGAAGTGGCTTGTTCACTTTATTTTCTTCGTCTGTTACCCGTTTCGGATTTTTACTTTCAAATATCCATTTGTGAATATAGGTGACAATAACGGAAAGAAGTAGAGAAAATATGATACTACCAAAGATTATATCCGAAATGTCATCTACCTTACTATCAGAAATTCCCCAAAAAACTAGGGTCATGGAAACCGACAGAATAAACGCCCAAACAAGAAAGTATTTTAGAAAGCTAAAACCTTTTTTAATCACATTTCCATTTACCGCTTGCTCCTTTGTATCGTTTCTGTTCAACCACTCATTACAGTGTTTACACTTAATTGCACTATCCAATATTTCTTCAGCGCAAAATGGACATTTCTTCATAAAATTTACTTCGCAAAGCATTTAACGCTTTTCCTATAAATCAGCCTGAATTACAGAATACATATAAACTCCCAAAGCAATGATCACTATCAAAAACAATCCCAGAGCAATCAAACCACCATGCTTAATATGTTTTTCGTCTTCTGGTTCTAACCCATTTTGTATGGCTGTTTTATTTTTTCTTTCTCTTGCGAGAGCAACCAATGCTAATGCAAGAAAAAAGAGAGGAAAGCCAACTTTCCCAGTAGCCAAAAACGTTACCAAAGCAAATCCTAATCCAACTAAAAAAATTGTCTTCGCTGACAACGACTTGTGTAAAGCGTCTTTCATAAGAAACTTAATTAAGTTATTTACTTCACGAAATAATCAACACTTTTCCCATATATCTTCGCGAATCGTTTGACTTCAAGAATATCCAACCGATATTCCCCAGATTCCACGCGGGAGATATAAGATTGTGGACGCTTAAGCTTCTTCGCAACCTCGATCTGTCTCAAGCCAGCTTCAAGCCGCGCCTTGCGCAGTTTCTCGATAAATCGAGCGTATTCTTTTGTCTGTATTGTCTTGTCCATATATTATCAGCATATATACAGAAAGTAAATATCTAAACTTTAGATATTCTGATATACTGAAATCAGCAGCCGTTCCCCGCCGCCCTGCTCTCAAGAGCAGAGCCCATCAGAAAAACCCTTCTTTTCCTTAAGAGAAGAAAAAATCCGGCGCGCGCAAATCCGAAATGCAAAGAAAGGGTTTTCTGATGGGGAGTCCCGAGGCTTCGGGACGGCGGCGGGGACGGCTTCCGCTTCCTTATTTGGTGCTTTGCTCGAAAAAGGTTCGCGCAAAGCGCAGAATCTCACCGCAAATTGAAACTTCCGAATCCGAAAGAGAAAAGGATCGGTGCGCCGTAGGCGCAGAAGCAGAAAGAAGGTGGCGTCGCTCCGCGACGAATCGGTATGGGGCGGGCAGGCTGAAGCGGGCGGATTTGTCTTTGTTTCGTATCCAAAAGCAAATATGATCAAACCAAAATATTTTCTTTACGCGCGAAAGTCTACCGAAGATGATGATCGGCAGATTATGTCTATTGAGGCGCAGCTTTTTGAGTTGCGAGAGTACGCGCGAAAAGAAAATCTTGAAATCCTGGAGGAATTTCAAGAGTCGAAAAGCGCAAAGACACCAGGACGCGAGATTTTTGGAAAGTTGATGGAACGAATTGAAAAGAGTGATGGCGTTGGTATTCTCGCGTGGCATCCTGACCGCTTAGCGCGTAATTCGATGGATGGCGGGCGCGTGGTGTACGCCGTCGATCAAAAGAAAATTGTGTCTTTGCGCTTTCCGACTTTTTGGTTTGAACCGACCCCGCAGGGGCTCTTTATGTTGCAAGTGGCGTTTGGACAATCGAAATACTATTCCGACAACCTCGCCGAGAATATCAAACGCGGAATCCGCCAAAAATTGCGCCGTGGTGAGTGGCTCAATCTCGCTCCCTTTGGCTATGTAAATGATCCTTTGAAGCGAAATATTGTGCCACATCCCACGGAAGCACGGATTGTACAGCTTGCGTTTGAGGAGTATTCCAAAGGAACACGTACTTTCCTTTCTCTCGGCGCATTTTTGGCGGAACTCGGCGTGGTCAGTCGGAATGGAACGCCACTTGCCAAAGCTTCCATCAAACGCCTTATCACCAACCGTGCCTATCTCGGATTCGTGAAGCACGGCAAGGAGTGGTTTGATGGAAACTTTGAGCCCCTGATTTCTCCCGCTTTGTTTGAAGCCGTGCAGAAAGTACTTTTGGCAAGGGAACGACCGCGCAAGCGGAAAGTAAAGCATGACTTTCCATTTACGGGGCTTTTTCGCTGTGGTGAGTGCAATTCGATGATTAGCGCTCAATGGACGACGAATCGTTTTGGCACGAAGTATCGCTACTACCGGTGTTCGAAAAAGCGCGGTCGCTGTTCGCAGTCGTATATTCAGGAAAAAACCCTCGCCAAACAATTACGGGCACGGCTTCAAACCATTTCGCTGTGCGACCGATATACTGATTGGATGTTGAGTAAGGTGAAGGAATGGGAGCGTGAGGAAGTATCAGCATCACACAGCGAAACACAAAATCTTTCAGCAACTATCAAAGCGAGTGAGGCGCGCTTGGAGAAGTTGGTTTCGATGTATCTTGACGGTGATGTTTCCAAAGAAATCTACCTCCGCAAGAAAGATGAAAGCATGCGCGCCACACTCGCTTTGCGGGAAAAGCTGAAAGATTTTGAAAGCGGGAGAAATCAGTGGGTCGAACCCCTGCGAGAATGGATTTTGGATACGAAACAAGCCGATTTTTTGGTTGAACATGAGGATTTACACCAAACAAAAAGGCTCGTCCAAAAAATCGGAACGAACCCTGTTGTTCGTGACAAATCCGCCCGCTTCAGCCTGCCCGCCCCATACCGATTCGTCGCGGAGCGACGCCACCTTCTTTCTGCTTCTGCGCCTACGGCGCACCGATCCTTTTCTCTTTCGGATTCGGAAGTTTCAATTTGCGGAAGCGGTGAGATTCGAACTCACGATACCCTTTCGGGTACGACAGTTTTTCCCGCTTGATCGGGACCCCGCCAGGGGCGGTGGCAAGACTTCAGAAGGAAGCAGGAAAGTGACCCACCTAAGGCGGGCAGGGATTCTGAACTCACGATACTTTTTATCCAATCAAAGCGGAGGGAGTGAGATTCGAACTCACGGTACCTTTCAGTACGATAGTTTTCAAGACTATTGCCTTAAACCACTCGGCCATCCCTCCGCTCTAATGAGATACTTGAATTATTCAATAACTCTCCGCCCGAGGCGGACCAGCCTTGGGCTGGGGCCACGCTTCCATTTTTCTGCCTTGTCATCGTATCAGGACACCCCCGCTTTGTGAAGAGCCATCCGAATTTTAGAAAACTGTGGTATAGTGAAGAAAACAAATTACTATGAACGAAAATCACCAGCACAGCGAAGCCCCAACCCTCCACTCACGCTACGGCGACATCCTCCTCCACTGGGATGCTCCCGAGCACGAGCCACTCGAGCTTGGACCACGCTCCCGCATCATTGTCCTCTTTCTCCTCATCGCTATCATCGGCTGGGCCCTCTATACCAATAGCCCACTGATGGCCATCACCTTTATACTCATTGGTATGACGGGCTACCTCGCCCTCGGTCACGAACCAGGCATCCTCCCCTTTTACCTCACTACCAAGGGCATAGTCGCCGCCAAAGAATTCTACGAGTACGACCACATCGAATCCTTTCACCTCTATGATGAGCCCCCTTTTGACAACCTCCTCTCGATCAAAACCAATGGCCACCTGGTATCGCACGTCCATATCCCTATCACTACCCTCCCCGTCGCCGAACTCCGCCAGACACTCGCAAAGTATGTCCCAGAGGACAAGCACGAGCCGGGACTAGTTGACACTTTGGAGAAATTGCTCCATAGTTAACGAGCAAATGACCGACGATTGCGAGTTGGTTTTTTGCTTTCAGAGACTAAAGAAGCGCTTGTAGCTCAGTGGATAGAGCATCTGGTTGCGGTCCAGGGGGTCGCAGGTTCGATTCCTGCCAAGCGCACCAATACAGAACTCAACGGCTTTTTCAAAGCCAGAAGGTGGGACGCGCGAAGCG
The DNA here is from genome assembly GCA_964444815.1 of uncultured Bdellovibrionales bacterium. Classification (GTDB taxonomy): domain Bacteria; phylum Patescibacteriota; class Minisyncoccia; order Moranbacterales; family UBA1568; genus UBA1568. Next base: position 7,296 of record CAYUIR010000022.1, read on the forward strand.
CGTCCCACTGATTTCCCCCCATTTTTCCAAACGAATTCAGAATTTTTGGCGCGCTTGCGCGCACCTGTTTTTCGCCAAGAAGCAGGTTCGAGCCAAAGATTTCTTTGGCACAGACCTTTTTCGCAAAAAGGTCTGAATCAGAAGCAATTTTGTCTATATTCTGTGCGACTTCTAGCCAGTTTTGGAAAGGTTCGAGCCAATCATTTTGCTTGTGTGAAAGATTGTAGATTTCTTCTTCGAGCGACTTCTTTTGCAAAAGCAGTTTTCCTTTTTCAGCACGATAATCTTCCTTATCAATTATTTGGTCTAAATATCCATTAAGAAGTCGCTCTAACTTTTGAGACAAAGAAGAAATCTTGTCTTGCTTCTCTTTCACGCAAGCAGTCAAAGACTGGGCGGATTTTCCGTGATCTTGCAAAGCAAGACGATTGAGTTCCACCGCCCAGTCTTTGGGCAAAGAAACTTTTTGAATTAAGGATGATAACTGGCGATTTAATCCTTCTTGACGAATACAAGGTTCTTCACACTTCACCATTTTGTTTTTCTTGGTGCAGTGATAATAGACATATTCGTGAGTATTACCATTCTGCTGTTTCTTAACCTTGTATTCGCCAGTTATCATCATTCCGCATGAGGCGCAGGAAATGAGGCCACAGAAAGGTTGAGGGTCGTTTAGGGGCTTTCTGTCGGGCTTACCGCGAAGTTTCAACATTTCCTGCGCCTGATCAAAAAGTTTCTTTGAAATGATTGGCTCGTACTTTCCTTCGTGTAATTCTCCACCGTAGCGAAAGAGTCCAGTATAGAAAGGATTTGAGAGAATAGAAGTCGCACGGGATTTGTGGATTTTCTTTCCGGTTTTTGAAAAGAGATTGTGCTTCGCCAAAAAGTTTGAGACATCTTCCAGTCCGTTGCCGCCTTTTACATAGAATTCAAACGCTTGCCTGATAACTTTAGCTTTCTTCCTATCCACGACAACAGTTTTTGTTCTACTGTCGTTGATATATCCCACAGGGGCAAGCGTTGGGTAATCACCATTTCTAACTTTTTGGCGAAGTCCTCTTTTGGTATTTTCGGAAAGAGAATCCACATAGTATTTGCTTTGCCCGAAAGCCATATTGAGCATGAACTTACCTTGCGAGGTAGAATCGCACCAAAAAGTTGGGAACTTGAGGCTCGCAAGTTTCCCTGTGTCGAGGAGATAGATTATTTTTCCACCATCAATACTATTTCTTGCGAGACGATCCGGATGCCAAGAGAGGATAGAATCTGCATCGCCCTTTTCAATACACTTCATCATTTCATTAAAAATTGGACGACCTGGAATTTTAGCAGATTGTTTTTCCACAAACTCAAGGGCGATGTTCAGATTTTCTTTCTTGGCATAGTCTCGCAATTCTGTAAGCTGTGCCTCAATACTTAAAACCTGCTTATCCTCGACATCAGTGGACTTGCGAGCATACAAAAAGAATTTTTTATTTTCCATATTATTTATCATAGTAATAAAAATTGTTTTTGTATTAAGCAAATACTATTAGTCAAAATTGCTTCTGATTTCGAACCTCCTCCTCGGCGAAAAACAGGTGCGCGCAAGCGCGCCAAAAATTCTGAATTCGTTTGGAAAAATGGGGGGAAATCAGTGGGACGCGCTTCGCGCGTCCCACCTTCTGGCTTTGAAAAAGCCGTTGAGTTCTGTATTGGTGTATTTATTGTACCAAGCTCGAACCTATTTCCAAAATCGCTAACGTGCCACGCGCGGAGCGCGTGGTGAAGCGAAACTGAAGCGTACGCTCGGAGAAAGTCCCACGCACTGGCGAGTACGCCAGCAACCCCAAAGAAAAATGTCTCTTGCTTTTTTGATTTGGCGGGGGTGAATTTTTTCTTGAAAATGGAAAGGACATTTTTCTTTGGGGTTCTGCCCTCCAAGTATTCGGGCAGTGCGTGGGGCTTCAATACGGACTCGGCAAAACGAAAATCTGTTTTCTGGGGAAAAAGGATTTTTCGTTTTGCCTCGGCTGATTTCCCGCCCGCAGGAGGGGTCTGGGGAGGAATGCGGGCGGGATTCCCAATTCTTTTTTCGCGAGAATTTTTGGCGACTATTAAATAAAGAAATGTCATAGTGGATTATAGTATAACATTGTCTTAAAGTATAGCAAAGTGTAAAATGTGAATAACTCAAATATGGAAAAAATATCCGCAAAACTTGGTCAAAATATGAAGCGCATCAGGGCTAAAAAGAAGATGTCGCAAGGCGATATTTCAAGAGCTTTAGAGGTTGATAGGGGTTATATAAGCAATATTGAAAACGGAAAGAAGAATCCCACCCTTGCGACACTTCAAAAATTAGCTGATGCGCTTGGAGTATCACCAGATGAATTGTTGAAATAAAATAATGAGTTCAATTCCAAAAAAAATTCAAATTGAACAAGTTGTTAAATTTCTTACGGCACACTTTGGTAAGGATATTTCTGATGTTGAAGTTGTGGGCAAAGGTTTGTGGTCGCAATCTTTTTTCTTCCGCCGAGCTAGTGCTGATTATGTTCTTCGTTTTGGGAATGAAAGTGAATCGTATAAAAAAGACCGGATAGCTTCTAAGTATTCTTCAAATAAACTTCCCATTCCAACCGTAACTGAAACTGGAACCGCTCTTGGACTTCATTTCGCTATTTCGGAACGAGCTAGCGGGGCTATGATTGATGAACTAGAACAAAACAAGATGGATAAAATGATTTTCGCCATCTTGGAGATGTTGAACGCAATTCGCGAGGCGGATATTTCTACAACGACTGGCTACGGACATTGGGACAAAAACGAGGCTGGTCAATATTCAAGTTGGCATAAATTTTTGTTTGCTGTCGGCACTGACGATCCAAAAAGTAAAATTCATGGTTGGCGCGCATCTTTGGAATCATCCCCGCAAGGAGCTGAATTGTTTGACCAAATAACCCATAAATTGAAAATTTTAGCTGAAAAAAGTTATGAAGGACGACATCTTATTCATACCGATTTGCTACATTTTAACGTACTAGCTGAGAATAACAAAATTTCGGCAATTATTGACTGGGGTAATGCAATGTATGGCGATTTTCTTTACGACCTTGCAAACTT
>CAYUIR010000023.1:0-1933 GCA_964444815.1 uncultured Bdellovibrionales bacterium
AATGGCGTGGCCGATAGTGCCGTAGATACAGGTACAATCGGTAGCATTGGAGATCTTTCCAATACACGACCACTGGCATTTGGTGTTACTGGATTAGCTACAACTCCATTCGATGGTCGATTCGATGAAATGCGTATGTATAAGCGAGCACTCTCAGCTGCTGAAATATCCTCTCTTTACAACCAATCCCGTTAGAGTTCACCTACCATGTCACTTTTGAATGAACTCAAGAACTGGCGGAACAATCAGGCTCGGATAGAGGGCGTGGAGCAGTACCGAGTACTCTCGAATGCTACGCTTGAGGCTATCGTTGGTGCTCTCCCGACTAACCGGGAGGAGATGCTCCAGGTGAAGGGGATCAAAGAGGCCAAGTACGGTAAGTATGGTACGACCCTACTTCGGATGATCAAAGAACATACGGGGAGTGATACAGAGGTAGTGTCTCGTCCGCCACTGAAAGAATCGAAGTTCGAGTCTCAAGAAGAGATCAATCAAGAGCTATTTCAAGATTCGACCCTCACCGTGAGCGCTTTTCTTGATGGCCTCAATATCGAGCTCTCAGGGATGGCCGCTCGAGTGCAGGGAGAGGTGTCGAGTGTCGATGTGCGGGAGCGCGTCGTATACTTTACCATCAAGGATAGTGAGGATGAGAGTATGCTCTCGTGCCTCATCTTTCGGAACCAATATACGCTCTCAGGAGTGGAGCTCGCTATCGGGGATGAGATTATCGTTGAGGGTGCACCAGATATTTACAAACCGAGTGGTCGACTGTCCTTTCGGGCGGGCCTCATCGAGCTCTGTGGTGAAGGAGCCCTCAAAAAAGCTTATGATGCGCTCAAGTTGAAACTCGAACAAGAGGGAGTCTTTGCGCCTGAGAAGAAGCGAGTACTCCCGCCGTTTCCGACCCGGATTGCGCTCATCACCTCCGAACAGGGGGCAGCTATCGGAGACTTCACCATGAACCTTGGTTCGCAGGGCTTGCATGTAGGGTTTTATCCGACCAGTGTCGAGGGGAAGCGGGCGGTGTTCGAGATCCTCGAAGCTCTCCGTTATTTTGACCAGCATGCCGATGACTACGATCTCCTCGTCATGATCCGTGGTGGTGGCAGTCTTGAGAGTCTCCAAGCATTCAACAATGAAGCTCTGGTCCGAGCGGTCGCCACCTGTCGCATCCCGACCCTCTTGGGAGTTGGGCACGAAAAGGACGTGACGCTCGCGGCTTTGGCCGCGGACCTGATGGTGTCTACTCCGACGGCTACGGCCCGCACTCTCCGAGAACCATGGGATGAGGCCCGAGGACTCCTGCGACATTTTGAACAGCATTTACCGGTACTTATGGAGCGGGAATTGTCAGTGGTCCGGACGACCCTTGGTACGGCAGGGGAGAGTCTCCTCGAGAGACTGGGGGCGTTCCTCGATTACGCGACGACCCTGAGGCAAGCGCTCACTGAGAGACTCTTGTCACTCCGGGTGACGCTCGAGCAGAAGATATCGGATATGACCCAAGCCAAAAAGGAGCTCCATCAGTATTTCCTCGCATCTCTCGAGCGAACTACCAAGGAGCTCACGTATGCTGAAGAACTCCTCCGCCAGTATGATCCGACGCGCGTCCTCAAACTCGGGTATAGTCTCGTGAAAAGTGGTCAAAAGATCGTGAAAGACGTGAGAGGTTTGAAAGAGGGTGATATACTCAACGTACAGTTAAGTAAAGGAAGTATCGGAGCGCGGATCGTGGAAATCAATGATAAATAACCTAGAGCATTATGCCAAAAATGAATTTGAGCGATTCGCTCAAGAAGGTCCAAGACATCATCGCTTGGTTTGATAACCAAGAAGAAGTGGACGTCGAAAAGGGACTCGAGAAAATTAAGGAGGGCACCGTCCTCATCAAAGACAGCCGGGCTCGGCTCAAGGAAATTGAGAACGAGTTTGA
>CAYUIR010000023.1:2033-3568 GCA_964444815.1 uncultured Bdellovibrionales bacterium
GTCCAGACCGTCGAGGCTCTTCTGGTCTCGGTCCTCAAGCGTGAGGGCTACCATGTCTTTGCTATCAAAGAATACATGTCGCGTATCCGTGGTGGGAGTAACTCGACCGAGATCCGCATCACGAACAAGCGGCGCGCCTCGTTTGTGGATCGTATCGATCTCCTCTTTGCGCTCGACAAAGACGTCCTCCCACACCTTGAGCACCGCATCACCAAGGACACCATTGTGCTTGGTGAGCGGGAAAAAGTGTGCACCATGACCAATTGTCCGGTGGTCAATGTCCCGTTTACACAGTTTGCGAACGAGCTCGGGAATCCGATCTATACGAGTACGGTCGCCGTCGGGGTAGTCTTGGGGATGCTTGAGGCCGACCTCTCAGTCCTCCAGTCGTACCTCAAGGAGCGCTTCGCTCGTAAGGGTGAAGAAGTAGTCGCGAAGAACCTCGAAGCAGCCGAAAAGGGCTATGCCTTTGGGGCTCATATCGCCTATGATGCCGGTATCGAAGTGGCGATTAGTCGACATGATACGGTCAAAGACGAGCTCCTCCTCGATGGAGTGACCGCACTCGGACTCGGGACGCTCTCGGCTGGGTGTAACTATATTTCTTCGTACCCGATGTCTCCTGGGACGGGACTGCTCACCTTTTTGGCTGAGCAGGGGAAGGACTTTGGTGTGGTGGTGGATCAGGCTGAGGATGAAATTGCGGCGATCAACCAGGGTCTCGGGGCTTGGTATGCTGGAGCGCGAGCGATTGTCACGACCTCGGGCGGAGGGTTTGCGCTCATGACGGAGGGAGTGAGTCTCGCTGGGATCATCGAGACACCGATCGTGGTCCATATCGGGATGCGTCCCGGACCAGCGACTGGACTTCCGACTCGTACCGAACAGGCCGATCTCAATCTGGCGCTCTATGCTGGGCATGGTGAATTTCCCCGCGCTATCTTTGCACCCGGGACACTGGAAGAATGCTTTTTGGCAGCCGAACAGGCGTTTCATATGGCCGATACCTACCAGGTTCCTGTCTTTATCTTGACCGACCAGTATCTCCTCGACTCTCTTGGCACAGTGTCAGAAAAAAAATTGGTGCCACTACCAGTCGTGAACCATATCGTGGAGACTGAGGCTACGTATGAGCGTTATGCTCTCTCAAAGGATGGTATCTCACCGCGTGGCATCCCAGGCTATGGACAGGGACTCGTGGGGATTGATAGTGACGAACACGATGAAGCGGGGCATATCACGGAGAGCGCTCTCGTCCGTCAGGCTATGCATGACAAGCGTCTTTCCAAGCTCGCAGGTATGCGTGATGAGGCACTCATGCCGACCACTCTCGGTGATGTTGTCCATGCTGATATCGTTGTCGTGACGTGGGGCTCTAACCGTGGCGTCCTCGAGGAAGCGCTCGAGATACTGGATAATGAGAGTATGGCTGGACTTCATTTTCATCAGGTCTATCCGTTACCAGCAAAAGCCAAGAAACTTCTCGCAAAGAAGAAAGTGGTAGTCATGGAAAACAACGCGACGGGACAGTTTGC
>CAYUIR010000023.1:3668-5987 GCA_964444815.1 uncultured Bdellovibrionales bacterium
GTATGATCGACAAGAAACTCTACGACATGCCCAAGGAGACGGACATGGCCTGGTGTCCAGGTTGCGGGAATTTTCCGATACTCAATATTGTCAAAATGGCCCTCTCGGAACTGGATATCTTGCCTCAGGATGTGGTTATCTGTTCTGGTATCGGGCAGGCTGCCAAGACCCCACATTACCTCCGCGTCAATTACTTCAATGGCCTCCATGGCCGAGCCCTGCCACCGGCGACTGCCATAAAAATTGCCAACCCAAAATTGACCGTCATCGCGGAGAGTGGAGATGGTGATACCTACGGCGAGGGAGGGAACCATTTTATCCATACTATCAGGCGCAATCCCGATATCACGAGTATCGTCCATAACAACATGGTCTATGGTCTGACCAAAGGCCAGGCTTCGCCGACGTCAGAAAAGGGGATGAAGACTCCCGTCCAGGTAGGGGGTGTGGTCCTCGAACCCTTCAATCCGCTCGCGACCGCTCTCACGCTCGGGGCGACGTTTGTGGCGCGGGTCTTTTCGGGGGACATTATGCAGTCGAAAGAAATCATCAAAGCCGCCATACAGCACAAGGGCTATGCGCTCGTCGATGTATTCCAGCCTTGTGTCGTGTTTAACAAACAAAACACCTACCAGTGGTTCAAGCAAAACACCTATTATCTCGATGAGACTCACGATCGGGAGGATAAGATGAAGGCGCTTGCGCTTGCCTTTGAACTGGAGCGGATGCCCCTCGGTATCCTCTACCAAGTAACGGGACGCCCGAGCTATGAAACATTGGTCCGGTCAGGCGATGATGCCCTCCACAAACGAGCTTTTGACGAAACAAAATTGAACGAACTTATAAAGAGTTACCGATAAGAGAGAGGCTAACGGAAAAGAATTTTTTATCGACTGTTCCATTGTCTGAGACAATGCTCTCGATTCGAAAAAAGAGCTAAGCCCCGCCGTTGATTGGGGGCGATTTTTTTCGTTCATCGAGAGCTTTGGTGAGTCTGGAACACGGCGAGAAAAAGTTACTTTTCCGGGAGCCTTCTTTGTATAAAAAAGCCCTTAATCCAACCCCAGTTGAATACGGGCTTCCTCGGACATTTTTTCGGCGGTCCAGACGGGATCAAAGACGAGATTGACAACCACTTCTTCGATGGCCGTGAGCTCCATCACCCGATCCTCTATCTCTTTCTGGATTTGGCCAAAGAGCGGACAACCGATCGTCGTGAGCGTCATGGTGATGGTGCAGATACCATCTTTTGAAACCGTGATGCCATAGATGAGACCGAGATCAACGATAGACACGCCCAATTCGGGGTCGAGCACTTTTCGTAGCTGATCCAGGACGGACGTCTCCATGTTTTGGTGGGGTGTAGCTGTCATAAAAAAAGTAGCAAGGAGTAAGAGCAAGAAGTAAGCGGGGATACCCTTGCTACGTTCTACTTGCTACGTACTCCAAATTATTCTGGGAAGATGACCTTACCAGTCTCATCTTTGACGATGATGGCTCCGACGGGGCAGGCGCGGGCAGCATTCAAAATAGTTTCTTGGTCATCAGCATCGACGGTCGCGAGGATACCAGCTTTGCCAGCATCATCGAGGGCAAAGGTGTTCGGGGCCATGGCAGTACAGGGAGCGGCACCGATACAGATACTATGATCGACTTCGACGGTCCAGCCGTTCTTGAGAGCGATAGGGCCAGCGACTTTGGTTTCATCTTTCCACTGCGACATATTGGTGATGGTTAGAGGGTTTATATCTTATTATTCTTTTGGTGTGCCGAGCGTTTTCTGGAGGGTCTCGAGTGACAAGAGGCCACACTTGATGCGACTCGGGGAGAGTGTGACGCCAAGGAGCGCGAGGACGTCGCCTGGTACGAGGGCGAGGGCCTCTTTTACGGGTCGACCGGTCATCCGCTCACAGAGGAGCGAGGCACTCGCCTGGGAGATCGCACAGCCGACACCAGAAAACCGTACCTCCTCAATCATATCATTTTTGACGATGATGTCCATTTGGAGCTTGTCGCCACAACTCGCGTTGATGGCCTGGCTCTGGTGCGTAGGCGTCTTTAGGGTGCCGTGACAGCGAGGGTTGCGGTAGTGGTCGAGGATAATGTCTTGGTAAATACTGGTCATAGGACGGTGCGGATATGCTTGAGACCAGCTACGAGCTGGTCAATGTCAGCCTCGGTGTTGTAAAGCGAGAGACTGATGCGGGCACTCGCAGGGAGACGGAGACTCTCGTGAAGCGGTGCGGCGCACTGGAGACCGGCTCGGATACAGATGTTCTGATCACCCAAGAGCTGGGCCACATCGTGTGGGTGGACACC
>CAYUIR010000023.1:6087-9005 GCA_964444815.1 uncultured Bdellovibrionales bacterium
TTCGGCCATGGGGTAGATACCACGAGCGATGTTGGCGCTGTAGGACTGGTAGTAGGCCATTTCGGCCGATATGACCGACTCGGGCTTAAGGGCGGTCGCTGCTGAGTCGAGATAGACGAGCTCCGGATACTTCGTAAAGATGGGAAATGCCTGGCGGATGGTCGCAATGTCCATAAGACGACTTTAGAGGGTAATTTTCTCCATCAAGGATAGCATTTTTTCACGGTCCTCTCCATCGACGAGAGTCTTGAGCATATCTACTGACGAATGGATGAAGCCGTGAACGAGGAGGTCTCGGGCTTCTCTCTGCGAGAGTCCACGGGCCATGAGGGCATAGAGGGTGTCACGGTTTAGGGGACTGGTCGTCGCGGCATGATGACAGCGGACATCGCTCGAGAGGATTTCGAGCGCAGGCTCAGAGAACGCTTTGGCGTCACGTGACAGGAGAAGATTCCGATTTTCTTGAGAAGCGTCGGAGAGAGGAGCATCTTTGGCGATATGGAGTGTCCCACGATAGGAGAAGCGTGCCTCATCAGTGAGGACACTTTTGACTACCACACGGGAAGTGGTATGTGGCGCCAGGTGGCGCTGATGGATATGGAGGGTGGTCTCATTGGTACCGCGACCAGTACAGAAAGCAAAAACATGAGCCGTAGCACCTGGGCCAAGGAGTTCGAAGGTGAGATCGCCACTCCGATTGTGCATGAAAAATACTCCCTGCTCGTTTTCTTTGAGCCGGTAAGTCGTTTCTACATCAGCGCTGATATCTAAAAATTTCATAGTGTTAACCGATAGAGCCTTTCATCTCATGATTAATCAGACGGTTGAGTTCGATCGAGTATTCAAGGGGAATCTCCTTTACCACGGGGTCGATAAAGCCATTGACGAGGAGTCCCTCGGCATCACCCTCGGATATACCGCGCGAGGTGAGATAAAAGAGTTTATCCTCGCCGATTCGTTCGACTGTCGCTTCGTGAGTGAGTTCGGCCGACTCTTCATGGATGCGCATGGTGGGGTACGTATCGGAGCGGGAGATGTCATCTAAGAGGAGGGCATCGCAAACGACTGAAGCCTTGGCATTTTTGGCGCCGGGCGCGATGTGGACGAGGCCTCGGTAGGAGGTGCGACCGCCATCTTTGGCGATGGACTTGGAAACGACTCGTGAGGTAGTATCAGGCGCGAGGTGGACCATCTTGGCTCCGGCGTCTTGGTGTTGACCCGAGCCTGCATAGGCGATGGAGAGGACTTCGCCTCGGGCACCGCGCCCGGCGAGGTAGACGGCCGGGTACTTCATGGTGACGCCACTCCCGATGTTACAGTCGATCCATTCCATGACGGCGTTTTCTTCGGCCCGGGCGCGCTTGGTCACGAGGTTATAGATGTTTTTGCTCCAGTTCTGGACGGTGGTGTAGCGGACGCGGGCATTTTTTTTGACAAAGATTTCCACCACGGCGGAGTGGAGAGAAGAGGTGGTATAAATCGGGGCGGTACAGCCCTCGATGTAGTGGACGTAGCTCCCTTCTTCGGCGATGATGAGGGTTCGTTCGAATTGACCAAAGGCCTCGGCGTTGATCCGGAAATAGGCCTGGAGTGGGAGATCAACTCGGACTCCCTTGGGGACATAGACAAAGGAGCCACCCGACCAGACAGCGGAGTTGAGGGCCGCAAACTTGTTGTCCTGGGGTGGGATGAGGGTACCAAAGTATTCTCGGACCAGTTCTGGGTATTTCTTGACTGCCGTGTCCATATCGCAGAATATGACCCCGAGCCGATCGAGTTCACGATTGACGCTTTCATAGACAACCTCTGATTCGTACTGGGCCGAGACACCAGCCAGGAACTTCTTCTCAGCTTCGGGCACGCCAATTTTGTCATACGTATCCTTGATCTCTTGGGGGAGGTCCTCCCAGGAGTTAGCTTGGGCATCGGTCGCCTTCAAATAGTAGGTGATGGCATCGAAGTCAATCGGCATGAGGTTGGCTCCCCAAGTCGGCATGGGCTTCTCCATGAAAATCTTATACGAGCGCAGACGAAAATCACGCATCCAGGCGGATTCTTTTTTGACCTTGGAGATCTCTCGGACGACCTCTGGATTGATGCCGGTGTTGGTCCGATGCACAGATCGCTCTGGCATAGAAAATCCGTATTTGTAGTCGTCGAGATCGAGATTGTTGGGAGAGGATTTTTTCATGTCCTAGAGTGACTCAAAACCGGATTGTTCAATCGTTTTGGCGAGAGTGGCGCCACCCGTTTTCACCAGTCGGCCTTCTTTCATGATGAGGACCTGATCGGGACTCACATACTTGAGGAGTCTGGTGGAGTGGGTGATACAGACGAGGGTGGTAGTTTTGGGCAGGTGCTTCTTCAAGAACTTGGCGATAGTTTTGAGGGCATCGACATCGACACCCGTATCAATTTCGTCAAAGAGAGCAAACTGTGGGGCGAGCATCACCGCTTGAAGTGCTTCGAGTTTTTTGCGCTCACCGCCAGAGAACCCGACATTGAGCGAACGCCGGAGGAGTTCGTCCTTAATCTTCAGTTCCTTGGCATACGCCTGTACCTGTCGGTGCATGACAACCGGATCCATCTTTTTTTCAAGCGCGATGCGGAGGAGGTCAAAGACGGTGACGCCTGGGATTTCTAAGGGGGTCTGAAAGGAGAGGAAGATGCCGAGTTCGGCGCGGACGTTTGGGGCGAGGCCCTTTACATTCTTTTTGCCCATGAGCACTTTGGATGGGCGGGTGTAACGGATATCAGGGTGACCCATGATGGCCGAAGCGAGCGTCGATTTGCCGGAACCATTCGGACCCATGAGGGCATAGGTCTTTCCGGGTTTAAAGGCAAACGAAATATCGTGAAGGATTTTTTTGTCTCCGATAGAGACACTCAAGTGGTCGAGGGTGAGCATAGGGTTAGTG
>CAYUIR010000023.1:9105-10277 GCA_964444815.1 uncultured Bdellovibrionales bacterium
TGGAGGATTTTCTCGAGGTAGCCCTCAGGGAGGTGCTCGGTCTCGGCCAAGGCATGAATCGAGAGGGGTTTGCCCGCATGGGCCAGCGCCAAGACCGCTCTCAGGCCATAGTAGGATTTCTTAGAAATCTTCATATATCAGACTAAATTTGTCTGATTTAGAATACCAGGGAATACCTGAGGTGTCAAATGGCTGTGGTGGGGTTAGACAAGTGGAGCGATATTTGGTACAAGTGAGAGACCCAACCAGGAGGATTTCATGAACGACAGGAACGCCCTGTTTGAGCTCTATAAGAGCCCGGGCTTCCTGCTTCAGGAACTCGGGATAACCAATCTCTTTCTCTACCGTCCAAGGCGGAGCGAGTGGAAGGTTCTTCCCTCGACACTCCTTGATGCTGAGATTTGGGATGATGGCGAGGCGATGGTGTTTCATCTCCTGCCAGACTATAGACCGGCTATTGTTCGGTTTAGCGAGAGGGATTCAGCGCTTCGTCCATATCGACAGGACTTGGAGTATGCGCTCCTCTCAATACGTCCGAACTATGTCGGGCCTGGCCAGAAGTTTTTTGTGGCTTTGCGCGAAGGAGCAGCTGATCACTATGACTACTGGCCCGTCCCAGTGATATCTCTGCTTCAGTTGTTGCCACACACCGCGTCAGACCTTGTTCTGCCCTGGTAGGGTCGACCCCCGCTGTCCGAGAACCTCGGCACCTCGGGGTTTCTTTTTTTATCAGAACGCAGTACACTGTTTGCGTTACACTAGAGTCATATCATGGAACCATTCTTGGGATTTTGGGGACAACTAAAGAAGCCGATTTTTGTCTTGGCGCCTCTCGCCAATGTGACGGATGCTGTTTTTCGCGCGCATATTGTGAAACACAGCAAACCGGATGTGATCTGGACCGAGTTTGTGGCGGCCGATGGACTCTGCCATCCGAAAGGGCGTGAGGCGCTCATGCGTGACCTCAAATTTTCCGAGGCCGAACGACCGATTGTGGCTCAGCTTTTTACCTCTCGCCCCGACAACATGCGCGAGGCAGCGAGACTGTGCGCGGAGCTTGGCTTTGATGGGATTGATATCAACATGGGTTGTCCGGATAAGAACGTGATGAAGCAGGGAGCTGGAGCGGCCTGTATGAAGGATCCAGAATTGGCCAAGAGCCTGATCGTGGC
>CAYUIR010000024.1:0-5408 GCA_964444815.1 uncultured Bdellovibrionales bacterium
TTATTGACTGGGGTAATGCAATGTATGGCGATTTTCTTTACGACCTTGCAAACTTTACATTTTGGGCTCCGCTACATCCAGCGATACAGAAAATTGATTGGAAAGTCAAAGCCAAGCAATACTTTGCCGAAAAAGGAATCGAAATTCAGGATTTTGATAAACGACTCCGCCTTTGCGAACTTCATATAGGGTTGGCTGGCATGGCGTGGAATGCGCATAATAAAAATTGGAAAGAGCTTGAAGCAACATCAAAACGTATTACGGATTTAACTAAGGACTTATAATTTTATGAACACTCATCACACAAAATTATCTCATTCTCAAAACTTCCTCCGCGACCCGGAGCTAGTCAAGAAATTGATAGAAAAATCTTCGCTCAAAAGCGAGGATATGGTTCTTGAAATCGGACCGGGAAAAGGAATAATCACGGGCGTTTTGGCAAAACATTCCAAACGTGTTTTAGCCGTGGAAGCAGATAAAGACTTATACACAGAGCTTAAAGAAAAATTTAATTCTTTTTCAAATGTAGAAATTTATCAGCAAAATTTTTTGGAATTTTCTTTACCTAAATACGAATATAAGGTTTTTTCTAACATTCCATTTAACATAACCGCCGACATTGTTAGAAAATTATTCGATAATGAAAATAGTCCAGTTGATAGTTATTTGATTATGCAAAAAGAGGCAACCGAAAAATATGGTGGGTTCAAATCAGAAACACTTTTTTCTATCCTCCATAAACCTTGGTTTGTATTTAATAAAGTCTATGAATTTCAGAAAAATGATTTTTCTCCTCGTCCTGTCGTAGATACGGTTTTGTTGCAGATAGAAAAACTGGAGCGACCGCTTATTGAATCTCGAAATGCGGATGCATTTCGAGATTTCGTCGCTTTCGGTTTTTCCAGCATGAAAGTAAATCTGAAAAAGGGCTATACAAATGTTTTTGGTCATGTCCAATTTTTACGCTTGGCTACCGACTATGGATTTGACGCATCGGCAAAACCTACAGACCTAACTTTTGAACAATGGCTGGGAATTTTCCACTATTTTTTAGATAATGTTGAAAAATTCCGCCAAATAAAAACAAGAGGTGCGTACGAAAAATTGTTGGTACAGCAGAAATCTTTGCAAAAAATTCATCGGACTCGGACGGCGAGAAATTGGAGAGGGAGCAAATAGACAAAGTCGCGCGCACGGGAGGGTGGGGCAAGCGACTTTCCAGACTTTATCTTTTAGTGTATTTTACCTGTAGTCGCCAAAAATTCTCGCGAAAAAAGAATTGGGAATCCCGCCCGCATTCCTCCCCAGACCCCTCCTGCGGGCGGGAAATCAGCCGAGGCAAAACGAAAAATCCTTTTTCCCCAGAAAACAGATTTTCGTTTTGCCGAGTCCGTATTGAAGCCCCACGCACTGCCCGAATACTTGGAGGGCAGAACCCCAAAGAAAAATGTCCTTTCCATTTTCAAGAAAAAATTCACCCCCGCCAAATCAAAAAAGCAAGAGACATTTTTCTTTGGGGTTGCTGGCGTACTCGCCAGTGCGTGGGACTTTCTCCGAGCGTACGCTTCAGTTTCGCTTCACCACGCGCTCCGCGCGTGGCACGTTAGCGATTTTGGAAATAGGTTCGAGCTTGGTACAATAAATACACAAGTGTACCCGCCTACTAAAGGCATTCAATCAGGACTCAGTGGATACCTGCCTGCCGGAGGCAGGGAGCGTCTAGTTGCGGTAGAGAAGGTTCCGCCACGGCGGATAAACTCCAGTCCGATTCCCTGTCTGCCGTAGGCAGGTTGCCGGGCGCACAAAGAAAAACTCCGAAAGGAGTTTTTGCTTTTTACCTGGTCTTTCAGTAGTATAGGGAAGCCAAGCGCTCGTCCCTGCCTGCCGGTAGGCAGGGTATAACGGATACCCGCCCGTACCGAACGGTACGTTCGGGCGGGAGACACATCAGATACAACATATTCGTCCTCGTAGTTCAACGGATAGGACACTTCCCTCCGAAGGAAGAGATCGTGGTTCGATTCCACGCGAGGACACATTTATCACAGTTCCCTGCCCGACACACTTCTCGTCTCGAGATGTAGGCGGGGACTCCTGCCGAGCGCACACAAAAACCCTTGACGTCGCCACTTGTTTTGACTATAATTATGCCGCACGTCAATTCATGACGGAGCTGGCTCATTAAAAAAATAATACCCTCCTCCACCCCTGTTCAAGGAGTCCGCATGACCTACGACCATAACAATGTGCACCACGCTGCACTTGAGAACCGTGGCGCCGGTCAATTGGCGCTCCATCTTCATTTCCAGAGACCTCATGATCGGATGAGCCTGGGCCTCTTTCTTGGAGACCTAGCAACGTTCATGCAAGGTCAGGACGGCATCCTCATGTTGCCAGAGTTTCACGTCGATGGCACTGTCATCAGTCTTGTTCCCAGACAGCCAACCAGTGAAATTCGGTATTTCGAAGCGGCATCACGACATTTGGGCTATAACCGTGAACTGTCATTCATTCAGAAAGGAAGTTGCCTTCCCATTGATGGCACATCCCGCCTGGAGCACTGAGTTGTTCTGACGAGTTTTCCGTTCTCTCGCCACATTGCAGACCCTGCAGGTGGTGTTTTTTATACTTGACGAAAGATGCAAAGATATCTATACTTTCATAGTTCTCTGAGTACTCTAACAATCGACCTACAAGGGGTGTGCCAACCACAAGGATCCATGATGACGCAACCTTTCCTTCCCGCAGTCGCAAGGCGCACAGCCTTTGCTCTGCATGACCCCAACCTGAGCGTGATCGTTTTCGAACGTCCACTCACAGCAGAAGAGCGGCAAGCCCTCGAGCTCGCCGTGATGGACTTCTACAGCCAGACTCGCGGTGGCCCCAACCGGCCCCTGATCGATGTCCAGTGCTTTGCAGCTGATACCTTCAGCTTCCGCAAAGTTCATGGACGAGAGCTCCCCACGATGGAACTCTTCGATCAACTGCTCATCTGGCTGAACGAGCACCTCGGCTTCACCGACGTGACGACCTTCGTCACGATCGAAGACATCCGACTACCGTCTACCACCCCACGCTTCATCCATCCGAAGTACGACCGGGGCGATTCCTGGCGCTGCAATCGCTACTGAAATCTGATACCGCAACTTGCACCCCCTGCGTCGAAGTCCTCCACGTAGGACCTTTCCCGGGCCCGCCACGACAACACGTGTGGCGGGTCCGAACTTTTTCTAAGATGATATGCCACCACACCGACATATTGGCGGGGTGGTATACTTTAGGCATTAGCTAACCCCTAATAGCTAACGACTAAAAACTGTTCCATGACTTTTGACTCCCCTCTTTCCTCCATCGCTACCATCAAGAAACCCACGCTCGCCAAACTGGCCCACATGGGTATCGTCACCGTGCGTGACCTCCTCTATCATTTCCCGTTTCGGTACGAGGACTACTCAGCTATCCATACCATCGATTCGGTCGCACCAGAAGAAAAATGCACTCTCATTGGTACGATAACCGAGATAGAAGCCGGCCGGACCTGGAAGAAAAAACTCTTTCTCACCGAAGCCACCATCACTGATGATACCGGCCAAATCCGCCTCATCTGGTTCAACCAACGCTTTGTCTCTCAGATGCTTGAGGTCGGCATGACCATCCGAGTGAGTGGCAAAGTGTCGCGCGACAAAACTGGCCTCGTCATGCAGAGCCCAGCCTTTGAGCGATCGTCTCGTGATGCGACCCACACCGGTCGCCTGGTCCCCATCTATCCCGAGACCGCCGGCCTCACCTCCAAGTTCTTCCGCTGGCAACTCACCGGCATATTTCAGAAACTAACCGAGTTCCCTGATCCTATCCCCGAGGATATCCTCCATCGCCTCCACCTCCCCACCCTCAAACAGGCCCTCATCGCCCTCCACTTCCCGAAGACTGCCGAACAAGGAGAGATTGCCCGCAAGCGCTTTGCCTTTGATGAGATGCTCATGGTCCAACTGAAGGCTCTCCAAGTCAAGGCACTCTTTGAAACCGCCCAAGCGACCGCCCTCCCCGCTCACCCAGACCTCCAGGAACAATTCCTCTCGACCCTGCCTTTTGCGCTCACCGGTGCGCAGAAGAGGGCGAGTGCCGAGATCCTCGCCGATCTAGCCAAACCTCGTCCCATGAACCGACTCTTGAATGGCGATGTCGGAAGTGGCAAGACCGTAGTCGCCGCCCTCGCCACCCACGTCGCGGTCGCAAACACCTGCCAAGTAGCCATCCTCGCCCCGACCGAAGTCCTGGCCCGTCAACACTATGAGAGCTTCGTGAGACTCTTTGCTGATACCGGTCATGGCATCGTCCTCTTTACGGGGAGTTACCGCCTCCTCGATGGGCACCCTACCACCAGGCCCTCGCTCCTCAAAGCGATAGCGGCCGGCATCCCCCAGATTATCATCGGCACCCACGCCCTCCTCCAAGAAGATGTGGTGTTCGACCGGCTCGCTCTCATCGTCGTCGATGAACAACACCGCTTCGGTGTCTCCCAGCGTGCTCGCTTGCAGGAACTCTCTTTCAATAGCCGAGACGGCTCCAGAGAATTGGTACCGCACTTCCTCTCAATGACCGCCACGCCGATCCCGCGCACCCTCACCCTCGCCTTCTTTGGCAACCTCGAGCTCTCACTCTTGGACGAACTCCCGAAAGATCGCAAGCCCATCATCACCCGTATCGGGAGTAGTGAACGTGACCGCCAAAAAATCTACGAATTCATCAGGAGTGAAATCGCCAAAGGTCGCCAAGCATTTGTCATCTTTCCCCTGGTCGAAGAATCCATGGCCCTCAAAGATGTGAAAGCGGCCATCGCCGAGCACCAGCGTCTCACTGAAACTATTTTCCCCAACCTCTCGCTTGGATTGCTCCACGGCAAGCTCAAAGCCAAAGAAAAAGAAGTCGTCATGCGCGACTTCAAGGAGAAAAAATATGATATCTTGGTCGCCACGGCCGTGGTTGAAGTCGGTATCGATGTCCCGAACGCGAGCATCATCATGATTGAAGAAGCCGAGCGCTTCGGTCTCGCCCAGCTCCACCAGTTCCGCGGTCGGGTCGGGCGCGGTGAACATCAGTCCTACTGTTTCCTTTTCCCCGGCAAGTCTTCTGGGCAATACAACGAACGACTCCAAGTACTCGAAAAAAGTACGAGCGGTTTCGACATCGCTGAGGCCGACCTCGCCATCCGTGGTCCAGGGGCCTTCTTCGGGTCACGCCAGTCCGGTCTCCCCGACATCGCCATGGAGAGTCTCACCAACATGAAGCTCATCACCATCGCTCGTGACGAGGCCAAGACCCTCCTTCACTCCGATCCTCTCCTCGCCGAGCATCCGCTCCTCCGACAGGCCGTGGAGCTCTTTGAAGAACGCATCCACCTTGAGTAG
>CAYUIR010000024.1:5508-9617 GCA_964444815.1 uncultured Bdellovibrionales bacterium
ACCCAGAATTCACCGAAGTATTTCCCTAAGAGGATACGCGTCTGAGAGTCAATCGCCGGGAAAGCTGAGAGGAATCCCACGAGTGGGATGAGTATCCACTGAAAGAGCATGAGGAAGTGGCGTGACCAGTGATAACGCTTGGGGCGCGGTGGGAGCGAGAGGAGCGACATCGGGATTGAGATAAGGAGCCCCATCATGCCGAGGGTCATGAGGGTCTTGGTGACAAAAGGCAGATTGTGGGCGAGCACGCTCTCCCGGAACGCTGACCCACCGAGGATGAGCGGGAGCCACCCGAGAAAAGTGAGGATAAATGACGTCGTCGCCCACGAATAGTGTCCTTCGAGCATCTCAAAGGTGATGCGCAGTTTGGTGAGGAACTTGATCCCCCGGTCCGGCCAGATAGCCCGCATCGTGACCGGAAAGTTCTCGATACCATAGGCCCAGCGCCGCTTCTGCTTGTACTGATTGACGAGGGTCTTCCAGTACGTCTCGGCCAGCACCGCATCGAGCGAGATCGGCAGGTGGATCGGTTGCACCCGGTAGTCCCCATGGAAATACGCCAGGCACTTCCAGTAGATGACCGAGTCTTCGCTAATCATATTGACCGGCCAGAATCCGACTTTCACGAGCGTATCAAACGGCTCTGAATGGGACGAAAACGTCACCATCTCCTTGCGCGTCGACTGATAGAGGTGCCAGAACGATGACCCGGTCACCACGAGACGGACAAAGGCATTGGTATCCCAGATGTTGTTGTGATACATCGGGAGTGGCTGATAGGCCCGTTGCAAACGCTTGGGGTCGATGATGTATTCATAGGTGAGGGCCGCGAAGTACTCCGGGTGCGCCACACTGTCACAGTCAAAGTTGGAGAACACTACCCGTTTATAGTCGATCCCTCGCTCGTCGAGATACTTCATGAGCTCGCGCGCCGCAAAGCGAGCATTGGACGCTTTACACTTCATCTCGTCACTCGATACGATGTGGGTCGTCACGAGAAAATCACGGAAGACTCCATCAAATTTATTCTTGAGGTACTCCACTTTGGGGAGACGAGTCTCAGGATTCTCGCGCTCTTCGGTCGCGAGGAGGACGATCATCTGCTCCTTGGGGAAATTGTTTTCAGCGAGCGACTGGATCGCAGGCTCGATGACATCAGCTGGCTCACCAGCGGTCGGGAGGAGCACCACATGGATGACGTCACGCCAGTCCATGATTTGATCCTGGATTGGGATGAGCTCACGCGTCTCACGGCGGATTTTCTTCAATCGGCCAATTTCTTTTTTGATGGTGTGACGCTCGCGCAGATGCCACAGTGGTATCTCACGAAGCGAGTCATACATCTCCACCGTGCGCGCCTTGAGCATCTCGCTATACGTCTCGGGATGAGCGATATTCTGACAGCGCTCCCACCAGTTGATGCGCTTGCCTTCTGCCACGTCATAATTCCCCGCCACCGAAAAGATGGAGATATAGAACGCTTTGTGGATCCAGTAGATATCAAACACGATGACGAGGACCGCGGCCCATACCGGGAGGAAAAACGACAAAGCTAGTATCCCGAGGAGCGTCGTCCACGTGAGCAAACCGGGAATCACCTCAATCGCCCGCTGGATACGGCGTTTCTTGGGATCAGTTGTCTTGGGATCAGGAAAGGTAAAAACCTCAGTACTATGGTCATTCATACTGGCAGAATACCGCTTTTTAAGCCAAAACGCAAGAATTATTCTGTTCCATTTTCCCCGAAACTACGCTACAATTCAAATAGAATTTGTATTTCGCTTTTTGTTTTCTACCTACTACTTACTTCATCACCATGTCCCAGCTCAAATTCCCCGATGGTTTCCTCTGGGGAGCCGCCACCGCCTCACACCAAGTCGAAGGTAACACCACCAATGACTGGTCCGAATGGGAAAAACTAAACGCTGACCGCCTGGCACAAGAAGCGCAAAGCAAATTCGGCCACATCAAATACTGGGAGCGCCTCCGTCCCGAGGCCGAGGACCCCATGAACTATATCTCCGGAGACGCCTGCGATCACTATCACCGCTTCCGTGAGGACTTTGATATTGCCAAGAGTCTCCACCACAACGCCCACCGTTTCTCGATCGAATGGTCCCGGATTGAGCCGACCGAGGGCGTCTTTGATGAGAAAGCCATCGCCCACTACCGTGACGTCCTCTCGGCGCTCCACGAACGAGGTATCATGCCTTTTGTCACTCTCTGGCACTGGACTCTCCCTCTCTGGCTCCGCGACAAAGGAGGCGTTGCCTCCAAACAGTTCCCCGCCTACTTCGAGCGCTACACTCGTCATGTGGTCGGCAAGCTCCATGACCAGGTCAAGTTCTGGATCCCACTCAATGAACCGACCTCGGTCATCGCTGGCGCCTACACTACCGGTCAGTGGCCGCCCCAGAAGAAAAGCTACATCCTCGCCTACCGCGTCTACCATATCCTGGCTGATGCACACAAACGTGCCTACTACGCCATCCACGACATCGACCCCGATGCCAAAGTCGGCCTGGCCAACCTCCTCCATTCATTCGAGCCCTACCACGAGCACTCATTCTTCGACACGCTCATGATTCGCTTCTCTCACTTTTTCACCAACGAATATTTCCTCCGACTCACCCGAGGCACTCACGACTTTCTCACTGCTCAGTACTATTTCCACAACCGGTTCAAGTTCCCCCGCAAGGTCCACCTCGGCGACAAACCGATTAACGACCTCGGCTGGGAAATCTATCCCAAGGGTATCTACAATATCCTGAAAGAGCTCTCCGCCTACAACCTCCCCATCTACATCACCGAAAACGGCCTGGCCGATGCCTTTGATGATCAGCGGCTCGACTTTATCCGTGACCACCTCCTCTGGATTCACCGCGCTATCGCTGAGGGCGTCGACGTGAGGGGCTACTTCTACTGGTCACTCCTCGACAACTTCGAATGGGACAAAGGATTTTGGCCCCGCTTCGGCCTGGTCGGCGTCGACTACGATGACCAAGAACGCATCGTCCGCAAGTCCGCCCTCTTCTACGCCGAAATCTGCAAGAACAATGCTTTGGAGATCAAGGGGTAAGAGCCCTTGCCAATGGTCTTTTTTATGCTATACTAGCGTCGCAGTTCGCTCTGCTTTTTTTGTGTTTGAAATGGCCCCATCGTCTATCGGTTAGGACACCAGGTTTTCATCCTGGTAAGAGGGGTTCGACTCCCCTTGGGGCTACACGTAAAACCAACAAAATAGAGGCTCAATTGAGCCTCTATTTTTGTACTCTTTTGGTACCCACGACTAAGGTTGGAACCAGTATGGACAAAGAGACGGAAATATTGTACGATACTCTGTCGGTAATATTACCGATATCACAAATGGGGGTCGTCATGCATGGTGTCTTGCCTCAACAAGCTGTCAGCTTCCTCTTGCAGGAAGATGGATATCCAAATAAGTTGTATGTGAGATCGCTGGTTGTCCGGGTGATTCACAACAGACTGACCGTGTTTGAACCAGGAGCAGATGTCAACTGTGGCATGGCCACGATCGAGAGCGCACCTGGACGCTTCAAGTACTGCTATCAACGCACATCGGGCGGACCCTACCAGGGGACAATCACCGAACTTCGTTTGCTAATGAGCGATGGCGAGTGGTCTCAAGAGCTTTCCTTTGAAGATCCATTCCTCTGAAGCACACCGGACTGCGTCAACTGACGCCAAGACGGCCCGCTACCCAGCGAGCCGTTTTTCTTTTGCTAAACTTTCCCATTCCTTCAATTCCTCCATTAACTGGTTCCAAGATTTTCTTACTTGGGCTACTGTGAAACGAAAGAACTCTGGGTTTATCCCAGGGTTTTTCGTTTTATAATACCAGGGGAAGGAGAAAGGCGTGAGTCGGATGCGAGCGAGCGTAGCATCCTGTGTGTAGCGCCCAGGCTTTTCGTCGGAGCGAAAAGGACTCCCCTTGGGGCTTACCAGAAAACAATATATCCTCATCTCGTGGTGGGGTTTTTTGTTTCACTCATTTTCACCTACCAAAATATCACTCTCCGTCTTGCTCACATCATTTTCTTGCCATTTTGTCCCCCGCTCGCTACAGTAAAAGGACTATGAAAATCCTC
>CAYUIR010000025.1:0-8805 GCA_964444815.1 uncultured Bdellovibrionales bacterium
TCACAAAAAGACCTGCTTTCGGCTCAAAATTCGCCCGAGAGGATTCTTGGGAGGGTGAATATGTCGAATAACGCAGTTTCTCGAAAATACCTTTCATTTTCTTTCTCCGGGTGACGTCGGTAACATTTCTTGTGAGCGTGCCGGTAACAGTCGAGCGAGTAGGGACGGTCTCGACCAGTGAGCTCCCTGTTCGGCAATGCGAGCAAAGAAATGTTCGACAGTTACGAAAGGGTAAGAAAAGGGAAGGTATTTTTGAAGAAACACGTTTGTAGAGTGAGCGATTGGGAAGTTTCTCCCCTATATAATCATGGGGTTGCACGGTTTTTGAAACAGGTGTACCATATCCACTAATGAACCATACAACCCACAAAAAAACCGCCGTCCACAAAGCGTGAACAACCGCCTCTGGGGCGGTTTTTTTCTGGTTCAGAAACAGTTCGTTTACACAAAATAGGCTGCCCCATGAACAATCCAAGATGCCCCATCGTCCACTGGATGAAGGAAGTGGTTGTCAATGAGGGAGCTGGATACATCATCTGCCCCCTCATGACTACCGACCCTGGTCGCTTCCCGGTCGAAATCTGTCGTTGTGACATCCCCAAGACACGCGCGTTCTACCTCGCTCGAGTTCCATCCTCCTGCGTAAGGAATGGAGTCTGCAGGCCTCACAAAGTCCTCGACCACATGGCCGGCGAAGAAACCAACCCGCGCATCGTCCCTCGTTCCAAGCGACCACATGGCGCTTGGACCGCAGTATTCAAGAGGGATTTGAAGTAGAACCAAAACCCGCCCCAGAACCTGGAAGCGGGCCTGCCTGCAACGTTTCGCGTAGCGATTCGGGCGGGCTTTTTCTTTTTTACTGACAATGCTGCTTATAGCCCTCAAGCCCCAAGATAGCGATGGCTAGGCGACCCCTTGTAACAGCCAGTGATTGACCCGGCCGGTCATAGCTTTCAAAATAGGCCCGTATTTGCTCGTTTCTTCGAGAAATTTTTTCCTGTTCTTTCGTTTGATCCGTTGATAAGTCTGATGTTACATCGAGAGCGTCTAGTATCCGTAGAGCTCCTTTGCCATAGGTGCGTTCTATATCGCGTAAATGCATCATTTCTCCCGTAAACTGACCTCGCTTAATTTTATCCCAAGCCACTTTGGGACCTACGCCTGTCGCCTCTCCCAGGCCATGACAGAGTGATCGCGTGACGGCACGACTATCAGCATAGTAAAATTTAGCATCTTCCATCTCTCGCTTTGAAAGATTCAATCGCGTTGCAATTTCCTTTTCTCGTTTTTCAAACATTTCCTGGGTCGTGAGCTCAACCACGCCCTCATTGAAACCGACGAGATGAGCATGCACGTTATCTTTGTCAGAGGTATTTTTTATATCATATCCGAGACGATAACTCGTAGGGATAGCTTCTTCACCACTCAAACGTATTTTAAGCTTGGTTACGGAATGTATCGCTTCATGGAGTATCGTCGTGTATACCTGCACCGGGGATTCGGGACGATCGCGAGAAATGAGAGTTTTGTCATAGAGGTGTACATAAGAACCCTGAGTACTCTTATTCCTGTGCTTACTAAACCACGCCTCAGACATGACATGGAATCGATCCAGACGTAATTCAGGCACCTCTGGAATACCCAATTCAAGAAATTCTTGCTTGAGGAACTCATCAAAGAGTTCGATAGCGGCTCGCTCACCAGGAGTTTTTTCGAGTTCCTCTTTGTGAAAAGTATTTTCTTGTCTCTGCGCCAACGCCAGAGCATGTGTCGCCCGTACTTCAGCCTCGGGAGTTATGTTTGGACCGACAAAGTCAAATTTTTGACGCATACCGGAACATATTAGGCAATCAGGCCCACTTTGTCGTATACCTGACGGAGCTTGGCTTCGGCCAATGGACGCACTTTCTCAGCGCCGGCGCGAAGGATAGCTAGGACATCATCATCAGAGAGAGCCGAGAGGCGCTCCTGAAAAGGTGTGAGGAATCCCACGACGACTTCGGCCAGGTCGGTCTTGAAGTCACCGTACCCTCGGCCCACATACAGAGCTTCTATCTCCTGTGGGGTTTTCCCTGAGAGGAGCGTGTAGATATTGATGAGATTCTTGAGGGCTGGCTTGTCATCGGAGTAGACGATTTCACTCCCGCTATCGGTCACGGCTTTCTTGATCTTGCGTCTCACGGTATCAGCATCATCGGTGAGGGCGATGTAGTTGTATTCACTCGGGGCAGACTTGGACATTTTTTTGCTCGGGTCGTCGAGTCCCATGATACGCGCCCCTTCTTTGGTCACCCTACCTTCTGGCACCACAAATGTCTCACCAAACCGCTCATTGAAGCGTCGAGCCAAGACTCTGGTCAATTCAATATGCTGAAGCTGATCGTCCCCGACTGGCACTACATGGGTATCATAGAGGAGAATATCCGCCGCCATGAGGACAGGATAATCAAAGAGGCCAACGCCTGACTCGCTCGCACCACCCTTTTGCGCTTTGTCCTTGAACTGGGTCATCCGTTCGAGCTCGGCCATGCGAGCGATGGTATTCAGTATCCACCCGAGCTCGGTGTGGGCTGGGACATGGGACTGGATGAAGAGGGTCGACTTCTCGGGGTCGATGCCAGAAGCGAGATAAATCTTGGCAATCTCGAGTGTCTTGGCACGCAGTGCCGCGGGGTCCTGGGCTACAGTGATGGCATGGAGATCAACGATACAAAATATCGCCTCGGCGTCATGCTGCATATCTACCCACTGCTTGATAGCTCCAAGGTAGTTCCCAAGGTGGAGGTTGCCTGATGGTTTGATACCCGAAAAAAGCCGTTTCATAGATGTGTATTCGAACGGTTAACAGCTCTATTGTAGCATACCCGCCCTCCAACGAGAGAGAAACAAAAAAACTCCCTGCTCGCAAGAATTTTTTGGCTGCTGTTTCGTTGTCTGAAGAATGGCTCTGGATTCAGAAAAAGAGCTGTGGCCCGCCGTTGATTGGGGGCGACTTTTTCTGCTTATCCAGAGCCTTTCTGAGTCCGAAACAGAGACAAAAAGTTACTTGTGGAGTGGGGAGTTTTCGAAGAGCGTGCTTACACTTCAATCACGACTGGCAAGATCATCGGGCGGCGCTCCGTCTTGGTAAAGAGGAACTGGCCGAGGACTTCGCGGATTTGATTCCGGACCATATCCCAGTCAATCGAGGTTTCCTTGGAAGTCGTGTCTTTGACCACCTTTTCTACCTTGCGCTTGGCTTCGTTCACCAGGTCAAAATTCTCTTTGACGTGGATAAAGCCCCGTGAGGTAACCTGAACGGTACCGATGATTTTCTTGGATTTGCTGTCGATGACGACGGTGACGACCACCATCCCATCCTGAGCGAGCATCTGACGATCGCGGAGGACGACGTGGCCGATATCGCCGACGCCGAGACCGTCGATAAAGACGTAGCTCGAGTCAGCCTTTTCAGCGATGAGGTGCGGGAAGCCCTCGTCTTTTGCGGGCACTTCGAGGACGTGACCGTTGTCCATCACAAAGACGTTCTTATCGGGATATCCCAGGCGATAGGCAATTTTGGCCGCTTCCTTGATAAAGTAGTGGTTGGCATAGACTGGGAGGATATACGTCGCTTTAACCTGACGGATAATTTCTTCGATTTCCCAGATTGTGCCGTGACCACCGACGTGGATCTCCATGATATCACTATGAATCACGTTGTCACACTTCCGATAGAGGTTGTCTTTGAGACGCTGAATACTGCGTTCGTTCCCGGGGATGACCGAACTCGAAAAGACGATGGTGTCGTTCTTCTGGAGTTTGATGAACCGGTGGTTGTCGGTCACGATGCGCGAGAGAGCGGC
Organism: uncultured Bdellovibrionales bacterium; assembly: GCA_964444815.1. Lineage (GTDB taxonomy): Bacteria > Patescibacteriota > Minisyncoccia > Moranbacterales > UBA1568 > UBA1568. The sequence continues at coordinate 3,846 of CAYUIR010000025.1, forward strand.
GTTTTGCTCGCCCTGAGCACCGGTACAAATGACCACGATTTGGTTGTCGGGATACTTGTGGATGTCGTTTACGGTGATGAGGGTCTCCTTCTTCACCTTGATGTAGCCGAGTTCTTTGGCTACTTCGATGTTCATCTTCATGCTGTAGCCCTCAAGCGCCACTCGCTTCCCCTGCTTCTCCGCATACTCGATGAGGTAAGCAATACGGCGCACCTGTGAGGCAAAGGTCCCGATGATAATCCGTCCCGGCGCTGTCCGAATGAGGTTCTGGAGGTTGGTATGGACTTCGGTCTCTGATGGTGGCATCCCCTTCTTGGTCGCTCCGAGGCTCTCGAGCATGAGAAATGTCGGCTGTGGGAGTGACTCGAGATGATTGTAGGAGACTTCGTTGGGCTCGACTGGCTCGTTCGAGATCATCCAGTCACCGAGGTGGATAATAGAGCCATTGGGCGTTACGAGCGCGATGCCCATGGCATCCATGATCGAGTGCTCCACTTCAAAGAAACGGACCTCGAATACGCCGAGCTTGATCCGATCTTCGAGAGACTTGACGCGCACCGTCTTGAGACGGCTGGCTGCACCCTTTTCCTGGTCTTCCACCTTGTGTTTGATGAGGGCGAGGGTAAAATCGCGACCGATGATGGTCGGGTAATTCAGTTGCTTCAAGAGTATCGGAGCGGCACCGATATGGTCCAGGTGACCATGAGTAAAGAGCACACCACGGATATTTTTTTCTTTGCCCTTGAGATAGCTCACGTTTGGCACGATATAGTCGATACCAGGCATGTCCTCTTCAGGGAATTGGACGCCCATGTCGATGATGACGATGTCGTTACCATACTCAAAGACGGTCATGTTGCGACCGACTTCTTCCTGACCACCGAGTGGAATAATCCGAAGTGTCTTCTCGGGGATAGTCGGGATCGCTGGGCCCATCTTCTTCGGCTCGAGCCGGTTCGGTATGGTCTGCTGAAAACGACGGTTGCCACCTCGACCACCGCGCGCTCCACCACGCTGTCCTCCTTTGGCGCCACCCTGACGTGGAGCATGGGTACGATTCTGTGGTTCGGACTTGCTCCCAGCCACGGCTGGTGTGCCTCCTACTTTTACCTCCGTTTTTTTGACAAACGGACGCGGAGCGGGTTTGCTACCGAGAGGACCCCGAGGGGTACCCTTGGGTGCCTGCTCACGAGCGACGATACCCTCAAAGGCACCGATACCGCTTGTTTTGGGGGCACCGAGCACAGGAGCTGGTTTTCTCGCGAATTGACCACGTGAAGGCTGGTTTCCGTGGGGAGAGACATCCATCGGTCGTGCGGACCGATTGTCTCCTCCATTGTTGTTATACTGCTGCATACTGCGTTTTGGGGTTCGGAGGTGCGCGGAAGCGGAAACCGCCTCTGGCTCACCATGAACCCTACTAAGAATAATTTACACGAAAGAACTCTTTTCTTACACGAAAAAGAGATGTTTACGTTGTGCCCTAGGGGAGACTCGAACTCCCATGTGATTGCTCACGCTAGCACCTGAAGCTAGTGCGTCTACCAATTCCGCCACCAGGGCATGCCACAAAGATTGAGGACTGAAGACCGAAGATTTGCCCAATTGGACAAACACTCCACTCTGCAATCATAAATCTCCACCCGTCTGTAATACAAAACTACGCGAGTAGTTTCTTCAGCTCCTCTACCATAGCCACCGGCGTCGGATCCTGCCCATACTTGAGGGCGAGATGATAAGAAGTGAAATCGCCCAAGGCGATACTTGTGAATACCTTACTATACACGCTTCCGCCTGCCATGTCAAGTATCTCGACTTCTACCCCTTGTTTGCGCAATAATTCGGCCGTGATATCAAACCGTTTCAGGTTCTGGGGATGGGTCGCCGGATCACGCAGCATGAGGACAAAAAACTGGCTCTGTGGGAGCGTCCAACCGACCATTTCGTTATGATTGAGCTCCGGGAAAAAGTTCCAAAAAGCTGGGGTTTTGGCGTTTTCGTTAAGCTTGATTTTCCAGACCATAGCGACCGATTTGTACTTGGCGGTAGTATAGATAACCGGAGTTTTGCCCGCCATTTTCTCGGCCAGCGCTTTCCCCTGCTCCTCGAGCGCCCCTATCTGGGTCTGGAGTGCCTCCGCCTCGGCGATAAGGGTCGAGGTCACATCCGGCACCAGTCCCTGATTGACGAGCACCTGGAACATCGCTCCAAAGAAATACCCGGTTCCGACCCGCGGTTGAAAATTCTCAAACGGAATCGGGAGCTTGATATGAGGGATATCATGCTCTTTAGCCATGGCCTCTATCTTGCCCCCAGCTGAGACAGCAATACAGGGGAGCTTGTGCTTGAGGGCCTCTTCAAACGAAGCGACCGTTTCTTCGGTATTGCCCGAATACGAACAGATAAAATTGAGGCACTGGTCAAAACTCTCAGGCGGTAAGCTATACGAACGATTCTGATAAATGGCGAGTGGCTGAGGAGCTGACTCGGCGCTGCGGAACAATTCATGGAGGTAAATACGGAACAGATTGCCCGGAAGAGCAGATCCTCCCATCCCAGAAATCATAATCGAACGAAAGGTGCCCGGCACGCTCACGCCCTTCCCAAGCGAAAGACCCACAGGGAGCTGGCTCGGGCTTTCCAGAATCATCTGACGGAGGTTGGAGGTATCGAGTGGATGAGTCATAGACTTGAGATGAAATTACTTTTTTACGCGCTTTGTTTTAATATACCAGTCCTTGACGGTGCTAAACCGGTGAGCCGGAGCGTTGATACTTTTCACTTCGATACCCTTGAGGGAACCGTTCACCACATAGAGATAGGTCGGACTATAGAGGAACACCGCCGGATGCTCTCGCGCCAGGATATCCTGAAAAGAACGGTAGTACTCTTTGCGTTTCTCGACATCCGTCGTCTCACGAAGCGACAGGAGGATATCATCGACGTCTTTGTTATCGAATACCGCCAGATTGAGACCCGGGTCATGCTTTTGACTGGAGTGCCAAAACGAATACGGGTCCGAATCAATCATCGCAGCCTCACCAAAGAGGAGCGCCTCGTACTCACGTGGTCGCACCGTATTCTGCTGGAGATCCCCCGCGCTCTCGGCCGTCACCGTCACCCGTGCTCCTACCTTTTCCCACTGGGCCCGGAGGAGTTCGGCCGTTTGGACGAGTTCCGGCCAGTCAGGCACTTTGAGCTCAAAAGCAAGCACCGTACCATCTTTGGCCCGGATACCATCTTCCCCACGCTTCCAGTTATTCTGATCGAGGATGGTATTGGCCTGGTTCTCGTCATAGCGTGGAAAAGCGATATCAGTGGCATAGCCATTCATGAACGGGAGGAGGGCCGTCTCAGCAGGCGCTCCCTTGCCGAGGAGTACTTCACGGATGATGGCTTCACGATCAGTCGCATACGAGAGCGCTCCTCGGACCTCGTCATGAGCCAGGACCGCACTCTTCGTGATGTTGAAAAATACCGCAAAGATACGCGGAATTGCCATCTCGTAGACACGAGCACTCTTACGCTCCTCAACGCTGGCCAGGTTCTCCGGGGTCACCGAGTTAATCCCGAGGACTTCTTTCCGGTTGTAGGCATCGAGAAGCGAGGGTTCGTCTGGGTAAAAATGAAATGCCATTTTCTCGATATGTGGCATACCAGCATAGTATCCGTCGAAGGCACGGAGTTCATACGTCAACATATTGCCACTTGAATCCTTTTCGGAATCATAGAAACGGTACGGTCCAGCACCGATCGGTGCCAAGTTATAGTCTGCGAGGAGAAAGTTCTCGGGAGCAATATTTTCCCAGATGTGCTTGGGGAGGATGCCAACTGTCAAATTCTCGAGAAAACCAAAATAGCTCTTTTTGAGAGTAAAAGTGAGGGTGTAACGATCGACTGTACCTACTTCAACCGACAACCAATTGGCCCGGAGCGGACTCTTGTAGGCCGGGTCCTGAATAGCACGGACGGTATAGAGGACATCATCAGCGGTCAATTCTTCGCCATCATGCCACTTGATTCCCTGCCTCAAGGTCACAGTATAGATACGCCCGTCTTCCGAGAGGGTAGAATCCGTAGCCAATCGCTTCTCAAGTCTCCCCTCACGGTCATAACCATAGAGACCTTCATAGATGAGACCGGAGATATCGGCATCAGCCTCACTCGTCTGAGAAAGAATCGGGTTGATATAGCGTGGCTGTGAAACGATGCCCTCGGTATACTCCCCTCCAAAATCCGGAACAGCCTGGGTCGAAGCGATATAGAGAGCACCGAGCCAAAAGAGGAGAGCTCCGAGGCCGAGAGTCGCAAAAAAGAGGACAAGAATACGGTCACGAATCTGGAGCGCCTGAAACAGAGCCAACCACTGGCGTCTCCTCAGAATATTCAAAATACGGAAGAAGCGACTAATAAAACTTGGTATTATTTCTTACACCCCTCGCTCATCAAATGACAGACAATCGGACGTTGATAATCCCGAGCGCGAGAAAGACGACGGCAAACACTACCGTCGCATAGATAAAAAACTTTTCCAGACCCCGCTTGGTGTAAAACCCACCAAAATCACCTCCAAAGGCCGCTCCCAGACCAGAGCCCCGATTCTGAAGGAGAATCGAGACCGAAAGGAGCACAGCGACCACAGTTTGAGCGATCAAGAGAGAGCGCATAGAGTGCAAAATTTGTCTGAGAATTGGCCAATTTTTGGTCAATAATCCCTTTTTTAAGCCCTTTTAGTCTAGCAAAAAAGGAGGAAAACGTCAATCCCGCACCTTTTTTTGCCAGCACCAAAAACGCTCCCCCCTTGGGGTATTCCTAGATTGTAGATGGATCAAAATCATCACTCACGAATCTACGACACTCTGGTCAAAAAGGTGCGGGATCAGTCACTCCTACCCAAAAAACCCTGCCACCTGAGTCACCATGACCAGGGCTGCGAGAGCAATAGCGATAGCGATGATGG
>CAYUIR010000026.1:0-1249 GCA_964444815.1 uncultured Bdellovibrionales bacterium
GACGCTTTCAAAAAACGTTTACGTGAGAGAATCTCGGTCTAAATTGTGGTATACTGGCAGTACAAAACAAAAATCAACATCGGCATATGCCAAAGTTTTTCTATACTGCCAAAAACGCCACTACGGGCGAAACCTCCGGGGGTGAGATGGAGGCCAAGGATGAAAAGTCTCTGGCGCAGGATCTCCGAGCCGAAGGACTCCTCCTCACGTCGTTCAAAGAAGAAGAAGTAGCCTCGACGCTCCAGATTAAATTCTTGGATCGTTTTAAGCGCGTGCCACTCAAGGAGAAGATGACCTTTACCCGGAACCTTTCTGTCATGGTGTCATCGGGACTCACGGTGTCGCGAGCTATCCATAACCTGTCGCTTCAGACCAAAAACACGACTTTCAAAAAGATTTTGGAGAGCGTCAATGATGATCTCCAGGGTGGCAAGACGCTCTCGGAGGGACTCGGTAAGTATCCGACGGTCTTCAATGAGCTTTTTGTGAATATGGTATACGTCGGTGAGGTGTCCGGTAATCTCGAGGAAGTCCTCGATATCCTGGCGCTCCAGCTTGAGAAAGAAAACGACCTCCTCTCCAAGGTCCGGGGAGCCCTCATCTATCCAGCTGTAATCGTGGTGGCGATGATCGGCATCGGTATCCTCATGCTCGTGTATATCCTCCCCAAGATCACAGGAGTGTTCAAAGACATGAAAGTAGAGCTCCCGGCGACGACCCAGGTCATTATGGCCATTTCAGACTTTGTGCGCGAACATTCGATCATTACGACGCTACTTTCAGTTGGTATTATCGTCGGGACCAAGCTGTTTGCCGGGACCACTCCAGGCAAGCGTTTCTTTGGCTTTCTCTTTGTGCGACTCCCGATTGTCGGTAACATTGTGGTCAAAGTGAACTGTGCTCGCTTTGCTCGTATCTATAGCTCGCTCCTCAAATCTGGTATCTCGGTAGTCAATGCTCTCACGATTGTTTCGAAGACGCTTTCCAATCCGTACTACAAGGATGCCCTCGGTGAGTCTATCGGCGAGATTCAGAAGGGTGTCGAGCTCTCCAAGGTGATTGGGAAGTATCCAGTGATTTTCCCGCTCCTCGTCACACAGATCCTCGAAGTAGGGGAAGAGACCGGTAAGACTGAGGTGGTGCTCCAGCGTCTGGCGGAGTTCTATGAAGAAGAAGTCTCACAAATTACCAAGAACATGTCGTCCATTATCGAGCCGATTCTCATGCTCTTTATCGGTGGTGGCGTAGG
>CAYUIR010000026.1:1349-4846 GCA_964444815.1 uncultured Bdellovibrionales bacterium
GCGCTTGCCAATCAGAAGATGGAGATTATCCGGAGCATCGAATATGACGCTATCGGTACGACGACCGGTATCCCGGCTGGTGACCTGGCTGAGGATGAGTCGATCAGCGTCAACACTCTGCTGTACCATGTCCATACCTTTGTGCAGTATGTGGATGATCCCTTTGATCGACTGGTTTCGGGGAGTCCAGCCGATACTATCCCTACGGACTATAAGCGCGTACGTGTGACGGTGTCATGGGGCAATGAGGGGCCAGACCAAACGGTGCATATCTTTGGTAATTTTTCACCGCGGGGAGTCGAGACGGCGGGCGGTGGCGGAGTACTCGCGATCAATGTGCTCGATGCGGGTGGGGCAGGAGTCTCCGGAGCAAGCGTACGACTCATCAACGCCGCATCCAGTGTTGATGTGACGGGCACAACCGACTCGACAGGTAACCTGACGCTACCAGGCGCTCCCGCTGGGACACAGGCCTATACCCTCATCGTCTCAAAGAGTGGACACTATGGCGCGACAACCTATCCGCCGTACCCAACATCTGCTTTTAATCCGGTTGATGTCCATGCGTCGGTGGTGGCAGGTGTACTCAACCAGAAAACTATCGTGATGGACCAATCGTCCGATATCACCCTCACTACGGAGGATCCCTTTGGGACAGCGATACCGAGTGTTGACTTCACGCTCGAGGGCGGGCGCATCATCGGGGCGGACCCTGTGACCAGTGCGAGCGTCTTTGGTCTCGATGTGACGGGCACGACCGACAGCTCTGGGGTCGCGCTGTATCCAGATGAGAGCTATGGCCAGTACACACTCTCGGCGACCAAATCAGGATATCAGTTTTACAAACTCTCCCCAGAGAGTGCCCTCCAGAATGAATTTACTGCGACTGCCGGAGTGGCGAGTGATGTCTCGCTTATACTCCTCGATCAGTCAATCGGATCGGTATTGGTGAAGGTAGAAAATCAAGCCGACAGCACACCGCTTGCTGGCGCCACCGTGCAATTGTCCAATACGACGTTGCCCTATGATGCGACGGTCACGACCGACCAATATGGGTATGCGTATTTTCCCACAGCGTTGCCTGAGCTCGATGCTGATAACTACGATATTGATGTGACGCTCTCCGGCTATGAGGATGAGGCAGCGACGGTAACCGTCGGCACAACGCTCCTCGAGACGACTATTCAGATGACTGCCAACTAGTATGACCAAGCCTGTTTCAGTATTGCGGGGGATGACACTTCTCGAAGTGGTGGTAGCGATTGCCATCGCGCTTATTGCTATGGAAGGGTTTACCTTTTTATTCCTCAAGACCTGGGACACCAACAAGTTTATCATCGAAGAGGGACTGGCTTCGGCGGCCGCGTCCCGAGCAACCAACAAGATAGTCATCCAACTCCGTGGCGTACAACAGGCTGACAATGGTGACTATCCGTTGGAGTCGGCCGATGACTTTGACCTCGAGTTTTATGCCGATGTGGATGATGATGGTGTAGTGGAAAAAGTACACTACTACCTGGACCAACCCAATGATGAGCTCAAATTCGGTGTGAGTAATCCCTTGGCCACAAATCCAGTCACGTATCCAGCGGGTGACAGCGAAGTTACGACAGTGACGAATTTTGTGGTCAATGAAAGTGATAATCCTATTTTTTACTATTACAACGATGATTATCCCGGTGATACGACCAATAACCCGCTTTCTACGCCAGCGAGCGTCGGCAATATCCAGATGGTGCGGGTCAAACTTCTCATCAATATCGATCCTGTCCATGCGCCGAACAATGTCAACATCGAGTCGTTTGTCGACCTCCGTAACCTTCATGACTATGAATAGAACACGAGTACTCCAAGGATCGATTCTGGCCTACGGACTGGTGATTATGTTCATGGTGTCTATCATTTTGTCATCCATCATTAGCTTTATCGCATCACAGACCAAGTACGCGCTCCAGATCCATGCCCGGGAGCAGGCCTTTCAGATAGCGGAGTCGGGTATCCACTTTTATCGTTGGTATCTGGCCCATCAGGTAGAGGGGCGGACGGCTCAGCAGGTGGAGGATTTCTGGAACACCGGCAATCCCTACGGTGTCGCGTCGAATTATGAGGTGGAGTATACCGACCCGGGTGGGGATGCTATCGGCAAATATAGTCTCGAAGTTACGCCCCCAGAACCAGGATCAACTATGCTCACCGTCCGCTCCACGGGCTGGACCTATCGCTATCCGGAGCAGCTCCGGGTTATCGAGGTACGATTTCGTCGCCCGTCGTGGAGCGAGAGTGCTGTGCTCGCCAATGACATGATGCGTTTTGGAGCGGGAACTGAAGTGTTCGGCAAGATTCATTCGAATAATGGCATCCGGTTTGATGGTGTAGCTCACAACGTTGTAACGAGCTCGCTCTCAACGTACAATGATCCGGACCACAGTGGTGGCAACGAGTATGCAGTTCATACCCATGATTCACCAACCGATCCATTACCTCCGACGGCGCTCCCAGATCGTTCGGACGTATTTGAAGCGGGACGGAGCTTTCCTGAGGCTACGGTTGATTTCAATGGCGTGTTGGGTGACCTGAGTCTTATGAAGACGGCAGCTCAGGCCACTTCCTCATATTTCTTGCCCAGTGGCAATGGTGCAGCAGGACGCCAGATTACGCTCCGGACCAACGGTACCTATGATGTGTGCAAGGTGAATCAAGTCAATGTAGGGAATTCTATTACTCGCTATGCCAGGAATTCTGGTGTCGGTACCTGTGGCACATGTAGCGGACAGTGTGCCGCGACCAATCATACGATTCCTGACGAGGGGGTCATCTTTGTTGAGGGAAACGTCTGGGTTTCAGGGACAGTGAATGATCGTCGAGTCACAGTCGTTGGCGCCAATCTCATTGGTGGTTCTGCTCCGTCGGTCTATATCTTGAATGACATCCGCTATACCAATACTGATGGCCGGGACATCATCGGTATCATCGGGCAGGACAATATCGAGATTGCTTATGCCAGTGAAAATGACCTCCGTATCGACGCAGCGCTTTTGGCACAGCAGGGCAGAGTGGGGCGCGAACACTATGTAGAGAGCTACGGTTCGGACTCAAAGTCGGTGATTACGGTCAATGGCGCGATTGCCACCAACGAGCGTTATGGGTTTTCATGGACGGATGGCACGGGGTATATCACCCGCAATCTGTACTATGACAACAACCTTCTCTATTATCCGCCACCTTATTTTCCGACTGGGACACAGTATGAGATGGATCTCTGGGAAGAGCGATAGAGAGAGTATGATACAATAGGGGAGAACACCAATAGAAAAACCAATGAATATTCTTCGTAAGAAAATCTTTGATCTCTTTCCGAGTTCATTCGGTCTTGATTTGTCCGACCTCTCCATGAAGGCCGTGTGGCTTGATCGTGCCGGCAAGCATGATTCGGTGGTGAGTTTTGGCTCGGTACCTCTTGCACTCGGCAATGTCGTCGATGGCGAAATCATGAATCC
>CAYUIR010000026.1:4946-7594 GCA_964444815.1 uncultured Bdellovibrionales bacterium
AGTCTCTTACCGGAAAAGAATGAAAAAAGTACCACGCTCATCGTCGATATCGGTGACCGGCGCACGAGCTTTCTCATTGCGATCGGGAGTACACCGTGCTTTACGTCGTCGGTGCCGCTCTCTTCCCAGATGGTAACCGAAGCTATCTCCAAAGAGCTCAAGATCTCCTTTGATGAGGCGGAGGCGATCAAGATTAAGCATGGTCTCGGGTCGCTCGCTATGAAGAGTCCAGTACTCAAAGCAGCCGAACCCGTTCTTGAGAGTATCGCGGTTGAGATAGAGCGCTCGATTGATTTCTACGTCAATAGTCTCCGCTACTCGGGTGGCATAGATTCGATTGTGCTCTGTGGTGGTGGCTCCAATATGAATGGATTTCTCCCGTATATGACCAAGCGTCTCGGTAAGCCAGTCGAGTCCGGCAATCCTTGGGTGAACGTGCAGTTAGGACGGGAGATACCCATCATCGACAAACGTCGTTCCGTACAGTATTCCACCGCTATCGGTTTGGCATTAAGAGGTTTGGACGAATATGAAGACTTTGCTTAATCTTCTCCCTGAGGAGAAGAAAGACGCTATCCAAAACCGCCTCCGGTCACGATTCCTTCTGTGGCAGTTGTTTTTGGTGTTTGTCTTGGAGGCATTTTACCTCACCATGCTCGTGAGTACGTACTTGGTTCTTGATTATCAATTGAAGAGTTTGAAGGGACTCGAGGCCTCATCTCCGCTGGCATCGCAAGAGGATATAGAGCGGCTCTCAGGATACGAGCAGACTTTCGAAGAAACCAATGCGTTGGTAGAAGATGTGTCACGAATCGACGCAGCCCACCTGCATTTTTCCCAGGTCTTCAAAATTCTCGATCCATTGCTCTCATCAGGTATTACTATCAATGAGCTGGCGACAGTGGAGTATCGGGTGTCATTGGCAGGAGTGGCCAAGGATCGTGATGACCTCCTCAGACTCGATGAACGACTCAAGTCGGCCAAAGAGTGTGTCGCTGATGTCAATATACCCATCTCCAATCTCTTCTCGCAGAAAGACATCGATTTTCAAATGGATTTTTCTATTCTCCCTGAGTGTCTCAAAAAGCTATGAAAACATGGTTTGAACAAAACAAGCAGTATATGCCGATCATGGTTATGATCGGGCTCTTTGCTGCCATGGGTCTCATTGCCTGGTTCGGTATCCGTCCTTTCCATGCGTTTATCAAGGAAAAGGCCGATGCGATACAGGAGTACTACGCGTTCCGAGAGAACCGCGAGCGCCAAATCAAGCGATTGCCTGATTTGCAGAAGCAATACGAGCACATTTTGGAACAGGAGCAGAGTATCCGCATACTGACACCAGAAGATCGCATTGTTGAATTTGTGAAAACACTGGAGCGTCTGGGTACAGAGTCTGCGGTACATGTCGAGATACAGGCTCGAGACAGCAACGGTATTGTGGAAGTGCCCAAGGCTACCCGATCAGCGCGTAAAGCAAATGACAAGACTGAAGATGAATCAGAAGTGACGCCCAAAAAGAAAGAAGCTCCAAAAATTGCTGAGTCATTGCCATACGAGAGATATCTCCCCATTAGTGTCGTCCTCATCGGCGAATACGAAAACATCGCCGCGTTTCTCTATAAGATGGAGACGCTCCCATATGGACTCGATGTCATCGGCATGAAAGTAAAGAAGCGAGAGATAGACGAAATCGTGACCAAACCATCCAGTCCGGGTCGAAATCCATTCCTTATCTTGGCTCAAGGCGAGACGACTTTCACTGAGACAGAAGAAGAGGAGAAAGCTATCCCTGGATCGCTTGAGGCCACTATTGAGACGGCGATATATATCAGTAAGAAAAATGACCTATGAAGTCCCTGGTCATTCCTCAAAAAATCAAGAGATATCTCTCACTGCGATTTGTCATGTTCATGTGGTATCGCCACTACAAGATTCTCTTTTTCTGTGGCTTTTTAGTCGTTCTCGGTATGGGTGCGTTCGTCTGGTATCGCTACTTGCATCTCTATCAGTGGAGTGATGAGAGCAAACTGCAGTTTATCGAACAGCACTTCAAAGAGACCGTGTTCAAGGAGAAACAGTTTGATGCGCTTGTCTTACGTCTTGATGAACGAGCGTTGTCCCACGAGGAGACACTCGAGCTCACGAGAGACCTCTTTTCTGGCCAGTCTCTCAAATAGGGCGGGGTCTCTAGTCCTCACTCTTTACAGATGGCTGATTTTGGGGTACAGTAGTGTGATTATGACCCCAATTTCCCGTCGTCAAAAACTCGAGTCACTTTTCCCGGGCGCGCCCAGTTTCCGTCTCAAGCAGATGGAAGAGGCGCTTTTTTCAGTGTCACTCACGGGGTTTGGTGAGGTGTCGACTATGCCTCTCTCGATGCGAGAAACCTTGACTCGTGAGATTCCCTGGTTGTCTCTTCGCGAGGTACAGACGTTTGAAAGTGTCAAAAAGGATACCTACAAGGCAGTAGTAGAGACGGTGGATGGCAAGCGCGTCGAAACGGTACTCATGAAAAACGCGCGTGGGCAGTGGACCGTCTGTGTCTCCTCTCAGGTAGGCTGTGCCATGGCCTGCACCTTTTGCGCCACTGGGACGATGGGCTTTACTCGCAATCTCCTCGCTGATGAGATTGTGGATCAAGTACG
>CAYUIR010000027.1:0-3102 GCA_964444815.1 uncultured Bdellovibrionales bacterium
AAACGCTGTGACCAGTGCTTCACCTTGTCGACAACAGACTGCATCCCCTCAGGCATCGATCCAAAGAGCTTGTGTGTTGAAAACGTCCGTTTGTCATGACCCGTATGCTGTGACAAAAGAAGGAGGCCGATTACGGTCGCAAACTGAGGATTGTCTACTTCATCAAGGATGCCACCGAGAGGCTTGGGGTATCCAATCTGGGCTGGGAGACGGAGGATACGCTTGGCGAGATCCACCACGCCAGGGAGGAGCGCTCCACCACCGGTGAGTACTGCCCCACCGGGGAGAAGTCCTTCACGACCAATGTTTTTGAGTTCGGTATTGATAAACGTAAATATTTCTTCGAGGCGCGCTTCGATAATCTCGGCCACATGATGACGTGAGACCAATCCCTCTTCTTGAGAGTCGATAACCCCGAGATCAATTTCTTCTTTCTTGCCGACCTCATCAGGGAGAGCGGTACCATACTGGAGTTTGACGGCCTCGGCCACTTCGATCGAGGTCCGGAGTCCGATGGCAATGTCGTTCGTCACATGAGCCCCACCTACCGGGAGGACCGCAAGGTGGAGGAGGTCACCGTCTTCAAAGACCGCGAGTGATGTGGTACTCCCGCCGATATTGATGAGGACAGTCCCGAGCTCCTTCTGCTTTTCATGGAGGACCGCTTCAGCGGAAGCCAGGGGCTCCACCACAAAGCTATCGGCATTGGTGCCGGCCTGTTCGAGGCTCCGCCCGATGTTTTTGAGGTGTGCCGTACTGTCACTCACGACGAGCGCGTTCATCTCGAGCCGGACCCCGCGCATCCCGAGCGGATCTTTGATATTCTTCTGATCGTCCAGGCGATAGTCTTTGGGAATGACGTGAATAATCTCACGATTAAGGGGCATTGTGAGTCGCGCCTGGACTTCTTCGAGGACCCGCGTCATATCGTCATAGGTCACCTCGCCATCAGCCCGTCCCACGGCGATCACCCCGAGCGCCGTCTGGCACGCGATCTCGGTCCCCGAGACACTGGCGACCACACTCTCGGCTGGATGACCAGCCATCCGCTCTGCTTGTTCGAGTGCGACGTTACAGGACTTGGCAACGGCTTCAGCATTGACCACTGCCCCACGTCGAATACCCTCTGATGGAGCCGTTCCGATACCGATGACACGGAGTGGCTCCTCGTCCGGCATTTCTTGGGCAATGACTGCCCTGATGGTCGCGGACCCGATATCGAGACCGACGGAATAGTGACCTTTCGCCATAAAAATCTGATGAGCCAAAATACAAGTTCAAGCTCTACATGGGAGGTAGAGCTCCATGAGCCATATTATACCCCAAAAAACTGCGATTCGCAAAAAAGAAAAGGGGCCGTGGCCCCTTCTTACACTGAGTCATCACGCTAGCGGAAAAAATACGGGAGAAAAATGATCACTCCAAGGAGCAGGGCTCCCAGCGATACGACAAACACTGATCCTGCCATCACATCCTTGACCACGCGAGCATACGGGTGGACCCGTGGCTTCAAAATATCCATGATACGCTCCACTGCCGTATTCACGAGCTCAAGCGCGAGGACGAGTACGATAGCGACGATGAGCATCATGCGCTCAGTCACGGTGAGCGGGAGCCAGAGCATAAGGAGGAGGACGACACCGGTCACCGCGAGCTCGACCTGAAAGTTACGCTCATTACGAAAAGTATAAAACAGACCTTTGAGAGCATGGGCGACACTACGGGCAAAACGCTTCATACAATTTTTCTTTTTATTTGAGTGACTCTATTTTTGGACCAGAGTGGCGGTGACGCTGTCTTGGATGGCAAACATCTCGTCACTGTGATCATAGCCGAGGAGATGGAGGATGCCATGAGAAAAGACGTAGATCATTTCATGCGTGACGCTCACTTCATCTTCTGTCGCTGACTGGCTAATGAAATCGTAGCAGAAAAAGAGCTCGCCGAGAAATATCTCCTTCGCTCCGTCACGCTCAAGTGACTCGATATCGGCATAGTCTCCGAACGAAAGAATGTCCGTCACCTTGTCTTTACCGCGATACGTCCGGTTGAGCTCTTGGATGCGCTCGGGTGAGACGAGGACGGCGGAAAGGGTGATACTCTCTTTGTCTTTCAAACTGTCGAGCGGCACTCGCTTCAGCGTCTCGGTCGCAATGCGTTCAAAAAAATCCTGATCCAATGACGCTGGGACCGTGACCACTTCGGAAACATACTCCAGATGAAGACGCATAGAAACTAGGTGAGGAGCGACTCGACCACACGCTTGACGTCATCCCCAGGGGCACGTCCAGCCACTTTCTTCATAACGGCGCCCATGGCTTGCCCCATCTTGTCCTTGGTCGAGATACCGACCTCTGCGAGCGCTGACTCTACGAGCGCCCGGAGTTCGGCTTCTGGCATGGCTGCCGGCAGGTACGTAGAGAGGAGCGCGAGCTCGTCTCGTTCTTTGGCCGCCAAATCCTCACGATTGCCAGCCTCGTACTGAGCGATGCTGTCCTTCCGTTGTTTCACCAACTTCTTGATCACCTCGAGGACATCGGTATCCGCGAGTTCGTTTGGGGCCTGACGCTTATCGATGGCCACGTTTTTGACAGCACTCTGGAGGAGTCTCAGTGTGTCGCGCCGAAACGCATCACCGGACTTCATCGCGTTCTTGAGATCGTCACCAATCTGCGTGTAGAGAGCCATAGCCAAAGTATTACGTATGAATGACTGTATTGTCTCATAGCTGTAGTCAGACGAACAGTCCTGCCCTACAGCTATGTCACCATGAAGCCATTGATACTCTGATACTAAATTCTTTTTTTAATATCACGGAGTGCTTCGTCGTCGAACTTACCGAGCTTCTTGAGTCGGGTAATTTCTTTGCGAATCTTGACTTTGTAGAGCGCACCGATACGACGCTTATCGCGGCTCGGCTCTTCAGCACGGAAACGGAGCTTCCGGACCTGCTTCAAGACACCGCTCTGCTGGACACGTCGTGAAAAACGACGGATCAGGCTTTCGGCTGTCTCTCGCTCTTTTCTTTTGACTTGGATCATATACAAGACCTCCTTTCAAACATTTTCTTCCCAGAGGAAGAAAGATCAATCTTTACACGGG
>CAYUIR010000027.1:3202-7109 GCA_964444815.1 uncultured Bdellovibrionales bacterium
AAACGAGCCCCGCCGAGGAGATGGAGGTGGAGATATGGCACTTCTTGCCCACCATCCCTCCCTACCCGGAATAGCAGTTTATACCCTTTTTCAGAAATATTCAAGTCTCGAGCCACATCCCGGGCCACACGGAACATCTGGCCTACGATCATCTCGTCACCATCCGCCATCTCGGCAATACTCACGATGCGCTTCTTGGGGACTATGAGGACATGAACAGGAGCAATCGGAGCGATATCATAAAAGGCCATGACGTCGTCATCCTCGTAGAGAAACTCTGTCGGGATTTCTCGGTCGCGAATTTTCTCAAACACGGTCTTCTCTCCCATATCCGTACACATTAGACATTGAGGGCGACATTGGTCTTGAGTATCTTCTTTACCGCATCGACGAGCTTCTCCTGGGTCACCGTTTCCTGAGTTCCAGAAACCATGTCTTTGACGATAGCGGTCTCATCGAGCGCTTCCTTCTGGCCGATGATGACCGTCACCTCGACACCGAGTCGGTTGGCGACGCGCATCTGCGACTTGAGACTGCCTCGGCCAAAGCTCTCTGCAATGAGAATACCATTTTTCTCAAGCGCCGAAAACAGACGGAGACTCTTCTTCTTGGCCATGTCACCGAGTTGAGCGAGGAAGACACGAGGTTTGGGCTCCTGGTAGGGTTTGACCTGAGTGCGCTTCATCTCAAGCACGATCCGGTCGAGTCCGAGACCAAAGCCGATGACTGGTGTCGGCTCGCCACCGAGCGTCTCAATGAGACGATTGTAGCGTCCCCCGCCACCGAGCGAATAGTTCTTGCCATCCTTGTCGGTCGAGCGGATTTCAAAGACCGTGTTCGTGTAGTAGTCGAGACCACGGACAAGACGGGTATTGATCGAGTACGGGAGCTCGAGCTCATCGAGATACTCGAGGAGGTGCTTGAAGTGGTCGCGCGATTCCTGATCGAGATAGTCGATAGACTGCGGAGCATGGGCCGTGAGCTGGATACACTTGTCCTCTTTGCAGTCGAGGATACGCATCGGGTTCGAAAGGAGACGTTCACGGCAGTTCTGACAGAGCTTGCTCTTTTGAGCCTCGAGATAACGGACCAGCGCCTTCTCATAGTCACGCCGCGACTCAGGCGTCCCGATACTGTTTACTTGGAACTCGATATTCTTGAGACCGAGCTGACCGACGACACGATAGGCGAGCTGGATCGTCTGAGCATCAATGATTGGATCATTTTCTCCAAAGATATCAAAGTTGGCCTGCCAGTGCTCGCGATAGCGACCTTCTTGCGGACGGTCATAACGAAAGACTGGACCCATGGTAAAGAGCTTGATCGGCTTGGGGAGGATACCCATCCCGTGCTCGATATAGGCGCGACAGAGACCGGCGGTCATCTCCGGGCGGAGGGCGACACGATCACCACCACGAGTGTTGAAAAGATAGATCTCCTTGTCGAGGATATCAGTACCTTCACCGATGGTGCGGAGATAGAGGTGAGCAAACTCTACGGTCGGCAAGTCGATACGTTGAAAGCCATACTCCTGTGACGCAGCTGAGAGCGCTTTGCGTACCCGTTCCCAGTACGGCTGTTCATCAGGCATGATGTCACGCATACCCCGGAGTGTCTGGAGGAGCATCTCTTCTTCAGCCTTGGGGCCCACCTTTTTCGATGCGACGTCTTTCGACTTGGGAGTCGCGACTTTCTTGGTTACCCCCTTCTTGGTAGACTTGGCTGCTTTGGCTCCGACTGATTTCTTGTCTGGCATACCCGTAGACAGGTTAAGGTTAAGAGTGTATTTGCTTAGTAAATAGAGAATCGATCTACTGGCCACGCTCGGAGCATGACCCGCCCGATAATCTTGTCCTTGTTAAATGGTCCGAATGCTCGAGAATCATAGCTGTACATTCGATTGTCACCCATGGCAAAGTACTGATCCTCTCCGATTTGCATCCGTGGCATATCTTGAGTCAAGACGCCGGGGCCGATATAGGCACTCTCATCGAGCACAAAGCCATCTGGATACTGGGTGTTGTAGATCACGACTTTCCCCTGGCGAATCTCGACGGCCTCACCGGGGAGTCCGATAATGCGCTTGATAAAAAACTCTTCGGTATTCTTGGGAAACCGGAACACCGCCACATCCTGACGGACAATTTTTTTAAACGGCTTGACCTCAAAACTGGTCTCGTCCCATCCTACCTTGGTCTGCTTGTAGCCAAACTCACTGATGATGAGATACTCTCCGTCTTCAAAATTGGGCTCCATGCTCGAACCCTGGACAAAAAACGGCTGGAACAAAAAAACGCGAACAGGTATAATGATGACTACGGCCAAGAGAAAGACCCGGACCATCTCGGAAAACAGACCCCCGAGACCCAAGTGCTCCTCTTCCTGTCCCAGCGGCTCTTTTTCTGTTTGATTTTCGTTAGCCATATCAAGATGCGCTCAAAATTTGGTAAAACAATGCAATTGTAACAGATTTTGACCCCTTGAGCAAGACCGGTATTCCCCCTTACTAGAGCCATATTTCTCGATTTTCTATGGATGACATCCGCACCACGCAGAAAGACCGCGGACCTCGGCCATTTGTCCTCCCGGATACCGGAGGAGGTGGTCTCCCGCCCGTCCAGATGCCGAGGCGCCGGCCTCGTACCAGGCGACTGTGGCCGGGTCTCATGATTGTGGGCGCCCTCATCCTTTTTGGCGTTGGTTTTGTCCTCTATCAGGGACTCGCCTTAGGCGAGCGGATGCAGTTCTCTCAGGTGTCACCGCGATCCTTTGTCACTTCACTCCAAGCCCTCTCACGTGCCTACCTCCGCGATGAGGCCCTCCCACTCAAAGGCGCCGAGGGAGGTCGCATCAATATCCTTCTCCTCGGTCGCGCCGGCGAACACTACCCCGGCAAGAATCTGACCGATACGGTGATGATCATGAGTATCGATCTCACCACCAAACGGATTGGTCTCCTCTCACTCCCCCGCGATCTCTACGTCCCCATCGGGCAGAGCGGCTTCTATACCAAACTCAATTCCGTCTACCAGTACGGACTGTCAAATGAAGAGGGCGTCGAACCACTGCGAGAATCAATCACCACTATCACTGGTCTCCCTATCCACTATTTCTTCACCCTCGACTTTGATGGCTTTGAAAAAGTAGTCGATACCCTGGGCGGCATCTCGGTCGATGTCCCGCGTGATATGTATGACACCCGCTATCCCGGCAAAAACTACAGCTACGAGACCTTTGAGATCAAAAAGGGCTGGCAGACACTTGACGGTGCCACCACCCTCAAGTACGTCCGTGAGCGCCATGCTGATCCCGAGGGAGACTTTGGCCGAGCCAAGCGCCAACAGCAGGTCATCCAGGCCATCAAGAACAAAACTCTTTCGCTCGGGACACTCTTTAACATCGTCACGCTCCATCGTCTCGTCGATAACCTCGGTGACAGTATCAAGACAGATATGCCGACCGAGGACATGACTCGTTTCTTTGAACTGGCCAAATCCCTCGATACCCAAAACATTAGCACCACCGTCATCGATGCCTGGAAGAAAGACAGCCTCCTCCGCGTTTCACACGTACAAGTTGGTGCGGTTTCGGCCTTTATTCTGGTCCCCCGAGTGGGTAACTGGAGTGAGATTACCGACGTCAGCCGAAATATCTTTGACCGGGACGCCCTCGAAATGCGTAGACAAGCCATCAGAGCTGAAGCACCCACTCTCACCCTCTACGCCAAGCCAATCAATCGAGAGGTCACGGCAAAAATTGCTACCCTGCTCCGGGAAGAACTCGGTTTTTCGGAGGTCACCCTCGCCACCATCCCCGCCTTGAATACTGACTTTGAAGAGAGTATCATGGTAAAGGAGAGTCGCGGGAGTGCCTTGGCCAAGCCTTTTAGCCTAGATGAGCTCCTCAA
>CAYUIR010000028.1:0-6564 GCA_964444815.1 uncultured Bdellovibrionales bacterium
TGAATATGGTATACTAGTGAGTGCTATGATATATATCAAAAATCTTTTGTGGAACCTGCTTTTGGTAGGGGCTTTTGGCACCTCACTCTTTTTTGCTGTGGCACCAATGGTTCAAGCTGAGGAGGATCCGGATGAGATAGAGGAGGATATCGAAAAGACTGAAAAGAAACTCAAAGAGGCTGAGAAGAAGTATGGCCTCATTCAGAGTAACCTGAACCAAATTAGCTCGACACTCACCTCTACCCAACAGGCGATTCTCCGGGTACAGAATCTCCTCAATCAGACTTCGCAGACAATCGATGAAAAGGAGATTGAGATTGGTAATCTCGACCAACAGCTGAACCTCGAGAAAAAGGTGTTGACTGGACTCATCCAGGAGCTCTATCTTGCGGATGCGACGCCTCTCGTAGAGGTAGTGCTCGGAGAAGGGGATGTACTGTCGTTTCTCCGCAATGGTGATGGTCTTCTCTCGACCCAGGAAAAGATTGTCGAGCTCATCGACGAGATAGCCAGCACCAAGGACAAGCTCTTGGAAGAAAAGTCGACCCTCGAGGAGGCCAAGGCTGACCATGAGGAACTGCTCGCTATCCAGAACAAGCAGAAGCAATCACTCGCCTATCAGAAGAGCGAGGTCCAAGAAGACCTGGAGGATCAAGCAACCACGGTCAATCGACTCAAGAAAGAACTCTCAGAATTGCAGGGCGATTTGAGTACCATCCTCGGTAAGTCATATAACGCCAAGGATATCGAAGAGGCTGTGGACTTCGCGAGCAAGAAAACTGGCGTGCCCAAAGGCTTTCTTTTTGGGGTGCTCAAGATGGAGACCAACCTGGGGGCCAACGTCGGAGGCTGTACCTATGCCCAGGTAGAGGATGGGGCTGAGAAAAGCTACAAGGCCAAAAAGCTTGGGAAGACTGCCTGGGCCACATTTCTTCGTCGACGAGATATATTCAAGACGATTACCAAGGAACTCGATATCGACTATCGCAAACAAAAAGTGTCTTGTAACCCGAGGGGTTACGTCGGGACTGGGGGAGCGATGGGTGTCGCTCAGTTCATGCCTGATACTTGGATGGGCTACAAGGCGGCAGTGACGAGTGCGACGGGTCATCGACCACCGAGTCCCTGGAATCTGACCGATGGTGTGATGGCTATGGCCCTCAAACTTGATAAAATCCCTGGGGTGGACCAGGGAAATCGCTCAGCCTGGAAGAAAGCCGCTGCTGCCTACCTCGGAACGAGCTACGCCCCGTATATCAACGGTATTCTCTACTGGGCCGACAACTACAAAAAACTGCTGTAGCAAGCGCTTATCAGCACTTGACAAAAAGGCTGAAAAGTGCTAATTTGCGGGCAACGAGGAAGGAGGGGTAACGCCCCTTTTTTCAACCTCGCCTAGCCCCGTTAAGTCCAGAAATGGACCTTAACAATTTGCAATTCAATTCTACAAGGAGTGCCACCATGGCCTCGGTCTATCGTTCGCTTTCTGCGGCCTTGGCCGCAGGTCTCTTGGCGCTCCTCGGTGCCTGCAGTGGCGGGGATGAAACCCCGCAGACTCAGGCCCAAACCTCGGCTTCGGCCGAAGTCGTTCTGGCCTTGAGTGGCTCTGCGACTGCCACGACCATGTCCTTTGACGGACGGCCTCGCGAGAAGGCGCAAGCCTTTTCGGCACCGGTGACCAAACTTCAACCCAGGTTCCTCCTGGCAGAAGGTACGACGGCCACCGAAGCTCGGTCGCAAAAGCTCGCGACGGCCGCAAGCGACTTGATGTCACGTGAAGCCCAAATCGACATGTTGTACAACTGGGCAGAACAGACCTACGCGTCTATATTCCCGAGTCACGAAGTCACTCGTCCGCTTGAAGCAGGCGGTGTGAGCTATCAGATCCGCCACTATGCGGCTCAGGACAACTATGTCGGGGTCACACCCGATGGACAGGTCTATGGGTACGGCTCGTTCACTGGATATACGCTCGTGAGTTACGGGCACATCTGCAGTTTTCCGGTGATGACTGACAGTTGTCGGCCAAAGGTGGTCGTCGCAGGAGTGCAACCTGTTGACGGAGCAACCAATGTACCGACGGTCGGGACCAAGTTCAAGGTTCCGCTTGAGCCAGCTGTGGCGTGTCCGAATCGTCCTGTTTCAGTGAGCTTCGGCTTGGGGACGGGTGTGCTTAGCTGCACTACGGTAGGAGACACGTCTACGGTCACTATCACTCCGGATGCAGAGTTGCCCTCGGGCGCCCTCATCTCAGCAACACTTGCCGGTTTCACGGATATGTCCGGCTTTGTTGAGATGGCGCCCTTCACTTGGTCGTTCACTACTGCCAAGGCCACTCCGGTGGTCAGGGTGCTGACGGCCAACTGGAATGGCTACGACACGGGAGCAGTCTCGGTGATCGACCCGGCAACCAAAGTGGTGAGCCGGGTGATGCTCGAGAAGGTACCAGGGTACCTGATGAGCGTCCATATCGATGTGGATGCGAGTCGTAAGCTGGCTTACATTGGAGCCCAGGCGACTTTCGTGCTCCATCGTGTCAACCCGCTCACAGGCCAGGCACTTCAGCCCTTTGCCATCGACCCAACCAATCCCACACTGGTGCATGGCATCCGTGGGATTGCGCATGACGCGACTCAGGTATGCCTGGTGACAGGTATACCTGGCAATCAGGCCCAGTACTATGGGCGTAATCGATTGGTTTGCTTCAATCCTGTGTCGGGTGCCCCTGTCTTTACTAGCCCCACTGACTTTCTGGGCAACCAGACTCTGTTTCCTCAGAAGCTCCTCTATTCGCCAGTGCACAAGAAGTACTACGTGCTCATGGCGACGGAAGCAGGACTCTACGTGGAAACAATCGGCGGAGGGACCGGGCGAGACGGTTTTGCGCCGGGTACCCTGGGGCTGGTGGTTGAGGTGGATGCCTTGACCCATCAAAAGGGTCGGGTTTGGACTGTCGGGTCCGTGCCGATTGACGGTGAGGTGCAGGGTAACGTGCTCCGAGTCATCAATGCGGGCGGCAAGAGCCTGTCGAAGATCGACCTGGCGCCGGGCAACACTCCGGTGGTGACGGTGGACTGGAAGAATTCCTTCACTGGTCTTACCAATCCGACCGGCATCAAGATTGACTCAGAAAAGGGCGTGTACTATGTCCCCGACTGGGCCGACTCGGTCCGAGTGATGAGTCTCGCCACCGACCAACAGGTCGGCCGGATCATCATCGGCGACGTGCCGTGGGGAATGGGCCTGGCTGCTGGGAGCCTCTGGGTGGCCGCCCCCAAGAAACTGATCTGGGATCCGATCGGTGACAGTGTGTATGAGATTGACCGTGACAAGCGGGAAATCAAGAACACGTTCACCAACGTCGGTGACATGCCTCATGGCATTGGTATCTACGATACCACCCAGTGACGTGAAGTAGCGACACAGCCCACACCTGATGGATTTCGGGAGTGGGCTTTTTTCTTTTCATAATTTTTGTGGTATAGTGTCATCGAGCAGAGTCTCTGCTTTTCAAGTGATACTAAAATAAAAAACTATGAGCGTGTCTCGATGGTCGTTGGGGATAATTTTGATAAGTACGTTTTTCTTTTTTGGGGTAACAGTTGTGCTGGCCGATGAGGAGATGGCGACCACGCCCTTCGATGGTGTGGACCTGAGCTATGCATCACTCTCAGTGGTGGATACTCGTCTCGACTCTGTCGAGGGCAATCCGGACCTCATTCTTTCAGCAAAATTGCAGAATACCGGTAATGATACGCGGACTTTTGGGGTCGGTGTCGAGTTTCGTGGTGCGACTGAAGCAAATCAGGGAGAGTCAGCCGTGGTCCGTGCTCCAGCAGACTATACCGTCCCGGCAGGCGAAGAATTGAGTATTGCTTTTTCTGTGTTTCGTCCGGTATCGCTTGAGGGGGCCTACGATACAGTGCTCCTTGTGAGTGACGACAAGGGTAATACCGTGACGAGAAAATCTCTAACTCAACAGGAGCTCGTAGCGACGGAGCGTGTGACCGTCAAGAACTGCACATTCGGTCCGAGTGATGGTGATAATGGCGTCCTCGTCGTGGCTATGGATGAGAAGCAGTCGGAAATCATCATGGCTTGCGAAGCAGCGCTCGTCAAAGGCAAGCCGGCCGTGATTCGTATGGTGGCTCGGGTGACTGACTACCGTACGGCTACGCCAGTAGTCTTGGGCGAAAAATCGTTGGCACTGTCGACGGTAGCTATACCAGTACGTTTGTTTGTATCGGCCAAGGAGGCAGGGCAGTATCAGCTTGAGGCGGTAATGGTCAACGAAAACAATCAGGACATCAGTGCACCAGTGCGAGTACCACTCACGGTCAAGGGCAACGGCGGGAAGATACTGGGATTGAGCGAATTGAAGAAGGATAGTGCAGAGTCAGGGATGCTCCCTGTCGGGGCAGCGGTTGAGCTCGCTGATGATGCGGAGTATACCCTGTCATTTGCTCTTCTCTCGGGAGGAATTGCATGTGCTGAGCCAGTCTCAGTCATGGTCCAGAATACCAACCTCAAAGAGGCTGTACTCCAAGTGACCAAGAATTGTGATACGCCTGTCCTCTCGGCTACGCTCCTCACAGACGGGAGTACTGTGCTCGATCAAGCTGAGAAGTCCGTAAGTCCCATAACCGGTATGCCCACACCTATGATGGAAACGTCGTTCTTTGATGGTATCTTGTCCAAGCTCCCTTGGATAATTGTTGCTATCCTCGGGGTGTTCGCTGGCTATTTCATTTTTCAGAAAGAGCGTCTCCGTCGGATAGCACCGATGTTTGTCCTAGCTCTCTCATCAGCATTCTTCGGATTTTCGACAGATATCGCTCATGCCGGTTCGGTGAGTTTTACTATGGACTGTCAGGGTGGCGTTTGCGTAGCGGGCAATCAAGCATTTTATACGTTTGTGACTGATAAGGATGTGTATGCTCCCAATGATACTATTCGAGTGACTTTGACTGCGCATACCGATGATAAGCCATCCACACCTCTCTGCCCCTTTGTATCACTCGGGATCAATGGTGGTGGATATACAGGAAATTTAGTATCTCAGTGCTATAGCGTAGCGCAGTTTACAGCTGGGATAGACATACCCTTATCTCGCGGTGGGCCAAGTGCGACTGGGCCGTTTACTCTAAACTTTTCCGTTGGACTTGGGGCAAATTACACTGTGCCAGCAGTAAAGAATATTAGTCTTTCTGTCGCAGCGAGCCCGACCCCGACGGCTTCGCTGAATATTTCGCCTTCGACGGCAACCTTCCCAACTCAGATTACGTTCACGCTTTCTTCGACCAATGCCCAGAGCTGTGAAGTGCGTGAGACAACTCAGCCATTCACGTATGTTGATAAAAGTACTAATACCACTGGTATCACTATTCCTCCAAGTCAGGTAGCAGTAGGAACGTACCAGTTCCAGACGCGCTGTTGGTCCGGTACCAATGGGACGGGGACAGTGAGTAGTACAGATAATGATACTTTGACAATCAACGCGGCATCTCCTCCATCTGCCAATTTTACGAGTACCCCATCGTGTACTATCGCCGTAAATGGGACAGGATGTAATACCACAATCGGTTGGACATCAGCCAACTTGACGACGGCTGTGCTCACCAACTGTAGTGATACGCAGATTACGAGTGCCGGGGTGGGCAACCAGTCTTTTTCACCAGTCTATGTGCCGTATAATAGCGGGTGTTATCGGATTCATGATGGGACGAGAACAGGGCCTATTTTGGCGACGGGCAATGTAAATTCTAGTTGTGCGAGTGGGACCACGTGGAACACGAATTCGCTCACCTGTGTTTCAAGCGGACCTGCCCCAGTCAATGGCACCTGCGGAAGTGCTCATAGAAGTACGGTGAGTGGTGCTCCATCGCCGGCCCAACAGTGTTCCGCTGGAGCAGTTGGGAATCAAGATGCTTACCTTTCTGGTGATTCTTTTGATCCCAATGGATTTATCAGTGCTGGCCCGTCCAACTCCTTCTACCTCGGGTATTACTGGGAATGTAATGGTTCGGGTGGTGGCTCAAGTAAGGGATGTTTTGCCTATCGAGAGCCACTCTGTGGCTCGGCTGACGGCGGATCATACTCGAGTGCCCCGACCGATGATTCGAGTCCAATGAAACAGACGCTTTGTCAGGTGGGGACACCTTCCAGTGTGACGACCAATGCTTCAACCTATACTTGGAGCTGTACCAATGGCACCGGCCCGACAGATACTTGCTCCGCTACACGCACTACCGGTCCAACTGTTCAGATTACCGCGAGTGTGAAGCAGTATTCGCTTGGAGAAACTAGTCTGTGGCGAAGAGTTATCTCTTATGTCACTGGTAAAGATTATGTAGCGAAAGCAACAGGACCAGCGGCCACTATTTCAACAACTGGAACTGCAAATATTCGCTGGACCTCATCTGGCGCAAGCTCGTGTACAGTTTCAGGCAAATCTTATTCAACGAGCTCGATGAACAGTAATACCGATTTATCAGGAGCGGCTCTTGGTGTTGGGACATGGACGTACACGTTGAGTTGTACCGGAGCTGGTGGAAATGCGAGTGA
>CAYUIR010000029.1:0-1415 GCA_964444815.1 uncultured Bdellovibrionales bacterium
ATCGGTACCCCGGGACGTCTCAAAGATTTGATCGAACGACGCAAGCTCGATCTCTCCGGTTTCGGCAACATTGTCCTCGACGAAGTGGACCGGATGCTCGATATGGGATTTATCAATGATATCAAGTACCTCGTGGCGCTCATGAAGTCACCTCGCCAGTCACTCTTTTTCTCGGCGACGATGCCTCGTGAAATCGCAGAGTTGGCCAAGAAGTTTCTGAACGACCCGGTAACCATCGCTATCAAGTCACGGGCAACGTCGGAAAACGTCGATCAGGACGTCATCCACGTCACCCCGAAAGAAGAGAAGATCGAAACCCTTCACAACTTACTCTTGAAGCCCGAGTTTCAAAAAGTGCTCATTTTCGGACGCACCAAACATGGGGTAGACAAACTGGCTCATCGTTTGGAAGACCGGGGATTCAAGGCTGACTCCATTCATGGTGACAAGTCACAGTCTCAGCGTCAGCGCGCCCTCCGGAGGTTTACTCAAAATGAGATTACGATTCTTGTGGCCACCGATGTGGCGGCTCGCGGACTCGATATCCCGGATGTGACCCACGTCATCAACTACGAACTTCCTGAGAACTACGAAGACTATATCCACCGTATCGGTCGTACCGGTCGTGGGGACAAGAAGGGGAATGCTCTGACCTTTATCGGGTAAGTTCTGGTGCAGGGTGGTATAATGGGGGGACTGCTCATTTGTCCCCCTATGCATCACCTCCTCTCTACTATTGAAGCCACTGTACGCTACGCGGCGTTTCATATGCCGCTTGAGCTCTTTGTATTCTGCGGATCATTTCTCGAAGAAGTGGTTAGCCCCATCCCCTCGGCTCTCATTATGGGCGTCGCCGGATCGCTCGCCCTTGTCCAGGGCGACCCAATCTGGTACCTCCTCCTCTTGGCAGGGATCGGGAATCTCGGGAAAACCATCGGGGCCTCGCTCTACTACCTCCTCGGAGATAAACTGGAGGACGTGCTTATGCCTCGGGCTGAGAAGTGGTTTGGGATCACTCATCAGGATATCGAGCATATCGGCAAGCGTTTTGTCGGGCATCACTGGAAGGATGGCGGAGCGCTCTTTGTCCTCCGGCTCCTCCCGCCATTTCCCACGACGCCGGTCTCTATCGTCGCCGGTATTATCAAGATGGACTTCCGGGTATTTTTTATTGCCACCTACGCAGGCAACTTCTTCAAGGATCTCCTCTATCTCTACATCGGCTACGCCGGTATCGCCAAGCTCCATACGCTCTGGCGACACATTGATGAGATGAAGATAG
The DNA here is from genome assembly GCA_964444815.1 of uncultured Bdellovibrionales bacterium. Lineage (GTDB taxonomy): Bacteria > Patescibacteriota > Minisyncoccia > Moranbacterales > UBA1568 > UBA1568. The sequence continues at coordinate 1,283 of CAYUIR010000029.1, forward strand.
TGGTGGATATCATCGTGTTTGTTTTGGCAGCAGCTTTTCTCTTTGTTCTCTATACCGAGCGTGGTCGGGGTGAGAAGATGTATCATCATTTTTCAGCGAAACTTGTTCAGTGGTTCAAAAAGAAGTAAGTATG
>CAYUIR010000029.1:1515-6431 GCA_964444815.1 uncultured Bdellovibrionales bacterium
CCCGAGGCCTACATGCCTGCCTCTGACACCTATATCGAAAAGGATGCTCAGATCAATGCCGAGATAGACCGTCTCCGTCATGCTTCAACTCAGGCCCTCCTCACGCGCAAAGACGTCATCATCGTGGCGTCGGTCTCGTGTATCTATGGCTTGGGCAGTCCCGAGGAGTATGAACGAGAGCACCTGAGACTCGAAGTCGGCATGGCGATATCACGGACCGAGCTCCTTCATCGGTTGGTGGCGGTTTTCTTTGAGCGCACCAATGCCGATATGGCCCCGGGACAGTTTCGGAGTATCGGCAATCGGATCGAGATTATGCCGGTCTCAGAAAAATTTATTTACCTCATCGAAATAGTCGGTGGCATCATCGGAAGTATCACTCAGATTGACCCGGTGTCACAAAAGATCGCGGGGACACTCGAAAGCGTGTTTCTCTTTCCGGCCAAACATTTTATCACCGACAAGGACCAAAAGGATGAGGCCATCAAATCGATTCGGCAGGAGCTTGCCACTCGACTCAAAGAACTTGAAGCCGATGGGAAGCTCCTCGAGGTGGAGCGTCTCAAGCGCCGGACCACCTATGACCTCGCCATGATGGAAGAGATTGGCTACTGTAACGGCATCGAGAACTATTCACGGCACCTCTCGGGCAAACTCCCGGGTGAGCCCCCAGAGACACTCCTCTCCTACTTCCCACACTCGGCCGATGGCAAGCCAGAGTTCCTCACTATTATCGACGAGTCGCACGTGACGCTCCCGCAGCTTCGAGGGATGTACGCTGGGGACCAGTCACGCAAAAAGACCCTGGTAGAATATGGTTTTCGCCTTCCTTCGGCTCTCGACAACCGACCGCTTCGCTATGAGGAATTCCTGGAGCGTATCGGATCGGTTATCTTTACTTCAGCTACTCCAGCTGACTACGAACGCGAGGTGAGTGAGCATATCGCCGAACAGGTTATCCGTCCGACCGGACTCCTCGATCCGGAAGTGACGATCATGCCTATTTATGAAAAGGGGGACTATAAGGGTCAAATCGCGCATTTTATCAGCGAGACCGAAAAGGAGATTGCTCGGGGTGGACGAGTGATTGCGACGACTCTCACCAAGAAGATGGCTGAGGACCTCTCCGTCTATCTGAAAGAAAAAAAGATTAAAGCCGAATACCTCCACAGTGACGTGAAGACCATCGACCGGATCAAGATATTGACCCAATTCCGTCGGGGTGATTTCGACTGTATCGTCGGGGTCAATCTTCTCCGGGAGGGTCTCGACCTCCCCGAGGTGTCGTTTATTGGTGTCCTAGATGCCGACAAAGAGGGATTTCTCCGGTCTGAGACCTCGCTCATTCAGATCATCGGTCGCGCCGCTCGTAATGTGGATGGCCGTGTCATCCTCTATGCCGAGCGCGTCACTGACTCGATGAAACATTCGATTGATGAGACCAATCGTCGTCGGGCGCTCCAGATTGCCTACAATACCGAACATGGTATCACGCCTCAGACTATCAAAAAGAACATTCACGATATTACCGAGAATATGGAGAGTGAGCACGACAAGGCAGTGCGCGCCAATGTCGTTTTGGACCAGGAGATCTTTGCCGAGAATCCCGAGAAATTGATTCGTCTCAAAGAAAAAGAGATGCAGGCCGCAGTCAAGGTGCTCGACTTTGAGACCGCTGCTATCCTCCGCGATGAGATCCAAGTCCTCGAAGAGAGCCTTGGTGGTAAGAAAAAGAAGAAACAAGTCCGTTCCCGGCTGTTTTAGGCAAGAAAAAAACGGATGGGTTCATCCGCGTCTCGACATTTCGAGCACTGCACCGTGCGCGATGGTGCGCCAACATTCTCTGGTACTGTCTGGCTCGAGATGAGTGACAGTGGCAAAGATATCCCGAGGGAGAAACTTTCTACCGTAGCCAAACATGACCTTTTTGGCGATAGCTCTGATTGTGAGCTTGCTCGGGTCTTTCAAGAGGTGGCTACAGTGCTTGACGACCACGTACTCCCAGAAATACTGGATACCGCGCTGCCGAGCGTCACGGTATGACAAGTTGGCGCTACTGGTATAGTCCACCGACATGACAGTGTCTTGCCACAGCACGTTTTCTGGGCCATCGGTACCTAGCACGATGTCCAGTACGCGGCCCTCTTCAGGGAGCACGATTTGAACAAGTGCTGGCCGTAGCGAATGAATCACAACCCTGAACACAGGGTATTCCATGGCGGTCTCCTGGTTGGGGGGGAAGGAACTGAACACTGTACTGTACCCTATTGTTGACATTTTGGCAAGAGTTGGTTGTTTGTCTCGACTTGATACGGTATACTAGGTGTACAGCCGGTGAGACAAGGTCGGTCTTACCGAGGGTAATAAATATAACAATTTTTTATGACACAAAAGCAGATATTTGGTGTAGTGGTCGGAGTGGCCATCGCCATTCTCGTGTGCACGGTGGTCTATCGGCAGTATACCGGTGACACAGCGATGAATACTGGGAGTACTCAAAAGAAAATGACGACCGAAAAGAAGGTCGCTCCAGTGCCTGATACTATCGATGGCGTGGTGGGAAGTATTGAGTCAGAGTCATCAGTTGACGTCACGGCTCTCGATGAAGAAGAAGCGGGGTCACTCAGCGAAGTCGAGGCAGACAGTGAAAGCGTTAATAACTTAGGCACATCTTATGACGAAAACAGCTTATAAGAGCATCATGTCTCTTTTGGGTGTCGCCACCATGGTGATGCCAATGGTAGTTTCGGCCGCTACTCCTGCCGAAGAACGTCAGGCCGCTATGGAGGCGCGTCAGGCGGATCGCGCTGCTGCGATGGAGGAGAAAAAAGCAGAAATGCAGGACAAACGCCAAGAACTGTTCTGCACCCGTTTTGCGGAGACCGCTGCCAAGATTGGGCAGAATGTCCTTGAGCGTCGAGCCAAGTTCCAGGAGCGTAAGGATACACGCGTCGGCAAGTTTGAGGACAGTCGTGACAGTCGTGACGCCAAACTCGGTGATAAGCGCTCCGACAGTGATCAGAAGCGCAGTGAAATGTACTCCAAGCTCGAGGGTAAGGCAGACACTGATGCCGAGAAAGATGCTGTTGCAGAGTTCAAGAAAACTGTAGAGAAAGCGGTTGATACCAGGCAAGCTGCTATCGATACGGCTATATCGACCTACCGGAGTGCTGTCGATGCCCGCCTCGCCAGTCGCCAGGATGACATGCAGAATGCCGTGGACAAGTTTGACTCCGCAGTGAAGTCAGCTGTGGCCAAGGCCAAGAGTGACTGTGAAGCAGGGACAGCCCCAGAGACTGTACGGACCAATTTCCGTACCGCTATGGAGGCTGCTCGCGCCTCGCTCAAAGCAGACTATGCTGCCTCTGAGAAGGTGAAGGCTGATATCAAGGCTCTCACGGAAACTCGTCGTGCTACGGTCAAGAAGGCTGTCGATGATTTCCAGGCTACGATGGATACTGCCAAGGCTGCTCTCAAGAAAGCCTTTGGCGAGAAATAGAGACTCACTCTGTTTTACCAGGCCCCTCCCGTCCGGAGGGGCTTTTGCTTTGGTGGGGGAGAACCAGGTATACTGGATGAGCGATATGAAACAATTACCCGTGGCGACATTTGGAGAGCGGGTCTGGCAAGTCGTGTGTGCTATCCCACGTGGCGAAGTATTGTCGTACCGAGAAGTAGCCAAGCGAGCGGGTTTCCCTGGGGCTGCCCGAGCCGTGGGGACACTCATGAAACAGAACTTTGATCCTGCTCGACCCTGTCATCGAGTCATTCGTTCTGATGGGACGCTCGGCGAATACAATCGGGGCGCACAACGCAAAAAATCTCTCTTAAAAAACGAAGGAGTAGTCTTTGAGGGGAATCGGGTCCACCTCTCTTCGAGGCTTGCCGAGACTGCTATTTCGTGACATACTAGGTCGTATTCTCAAAAGAGACATCATGACTCAAGATATCCGCGAGCGCTTCATTATTACCGCTGATGACTATGGGATCCGACAGACCGCGGAGCCTATTTTGCGTCTGGTGCACGAGGGCAAGGTCGACCGCGTAGCGGTGCTCATCCACTATGTCTCGCATGACCAGGCCAGAGCACTCCTCGCCTCTGGAGCTAAGATTGACCTCCATCTCGAGCTCATCGGGATATTGAAAACCGGTGACAAAGTACGGGAGAGCGCTCTGTCACGCGGACTCAACTTTTTCTTGCGCTACGTGACCGGACTTCTCACTGCGAAACAAGTCGAGAGCGAGTGGCGCGATCAGATCCGGCGGTTTGAGGAACTCTTTGGCCGACTTCCGGATGGACTGAACTCGCATGAACACCTGCATTTCTTCCCAGAGTTCTCACGGGTGTTCGTGAAGCTCGCTACCGAGTACCAACTGTCATATGTTCGTTTCAGTCGGCGCGGGATGCTCCTCTCCCAGGACTTTACGCTCATTGGTAAGATTCTGTCACTCCTCTGGAATCGGACCGCCTATCTCTATCAGAATCAATCCTTTGCGACTTCTGACTATCTCGTCAGTCTCGACTGGCTCTCTGACTTCTGGACGTTTCAGAAAACACTGCCCGCTGGTACGGTGGAACTCGTGGTCCACCTCGAACGTGAAGAAGACTACCGCATCATGCTCGAGCATTTCTAATCGATCCCTTTCTCTATGACTACCAAGAAACATCCGGCACTTGATGCCACGAACGCCATCATCGTGAAGGGCGCTCGGACGCACAATTTGAAGAACATTACCGTCGCGATGCCTCGGGGAGCGATGATTGTGTTTACCGGACTCTCTGGCTCGGGCAAGTCTTCGCTCGCGTTTGATACTATCTTTGCTGAGGGTCAGCGTCGCTATGTCGAGTCACTCTCGGCCTATGCGCGACAATTTTTGAATACCATGCAGAAACCGGACGTCGATGAAATCGTCGG
>CAYUIR010000030.1:0-6135 GCA_964444815.1 uncultured Bdellovibrionales bacterium
CGGAGGCTGTCACTTTCACCAAGAAAGTAGCTCACCCACGCAAGGAGGACAAACCCGAGGCCCCAGGCCACATCAGCGACGTCATTGCGCTTTTTCACTATCGACACCACAAACCAGAGGGTCATGTACGCGAGGAGGACGAGTGCGAGCGTGACAAAATAATTCATAGGACTTTGGTCGCGATGAGATAGGTGACCGTCGAGACCGACGCAGCGAGTACCATCCCCCAAGCCATATCCACAAACGTGACGAGGACCGGCCAGTCCTTGAGAGTGGCGAGGTTGGTGAGATCATAGGTCGCGTAGGTCATAAGCCCAAAGAGCGCCCCGACAAGGAGTGCACTCGACCACGATCCCGATTTGACCGCCGGCATAATGACAAAGTAGACCAGTCCCGCGATAAAGAGAAAGTAGAAACTGAATCCAGCTACCCAGTTGAATTCGGTCTTCATGAGCCCACCCATCTGTCCCCGATAAAAACTGCGCGCCACGACACCGAGCCAAAGCATATCGATAGCAAAGAAGACCGGGAGCGCGATGAGATAGAGTTTGAGAAACATACTCGTTTGATAGAACAGATTACGCTCCTAGTATAGCAGGTTTATCAAACGAGCACCGCCTCGTGATATACTGTTACTATGTTGAATCAGCGCCTCGTCATCAATATGCTCTGCGAGTTCGGACCCATTCTCGGGTTCGTCGTCGCTTTTGAACTCCACGATTTTCGCTCTGGAGTCATCACCATGATGGTTCTCGTGGCGCTCGCCCTCATCGTCGAGAAACGGCGCTATGGTCACTACCCCGTCTTTGCCCTCCTCTCGACCGGGACCGTCCTCTTCTTCGGTGGCCTCATGCTCGCAACTGGCCTCCCCTCACTCTTTATTCTCCGTGACACGCTCTTTGATGCTATCTTCGGCCTGGTCCTTATCGGCTCGGTCTGGATCGGTCGACCCCTCTTTCGACACCTGTTTGGTAATGTCTTTGGTCTCACCGACCTCGGCTGGCGCACGCTCACCCTCCGCTGGGGTATCTTCTTTTTGTGTTTTTCCGCGGTGAACGAGTGGGTACGTCAAACACAGTCACCCGAGCACTGGGTCATAGTCAAAATCATTATTATTATCATCACGGTCACCTTTGGGTGCTACCAATTCACCCTGACACGTCGAGAGCGTCTCCCAGATACCAATGACTGGGGTGTTATCCGCTAGTCTTCTTCGTGAACCACTGTGATAGTGAGTTCGCCCGCGTTGTTGAAATTCTTGAGTATGCGCTCGAGTCGAGGAAACTCGGTCTCAAGCTCGTCTGAGAGTTCGTCTTCGTGGATGAGTACTATCTCTGTATCCTCGGCACAGCTATCATAGAGGCATTCCTCCACCGCGTCCCAGTTGCCACCGAAGTAACTCGGAAAATCGAAACTCTTACCAAGCCATTCCATGAGCTCCTCTTTTGTTTGAATAACATTGAGATCCAGTTCCAAAGAAAGCATACTTCGTATTACCAAAAAATTATCAACGATTTACAGTATACACCATAGTTCGATTCAACTCACGATGTGCCAGAGCTTTTCTGCCAAATTGAAAAAACGCCCCGTATTCCCAGCAGTACAAAAAAGAATCGCTCCATACACCGCGTATGTCGTGAGTCTATCCTCAGAAGTAAGTTTGAGTGCACTCCCTAATGCTTTGTTCGGTACAAACGGTGTCCCGTGAAAATTGACCGCGGCATAGAGCTCGTCTAAGACGAGATGACCGACATAGCCAATGAGCATCGCGAGCGCGAGGAGAAATGATTCCATGTCAGAAAACAAGAAATGGCCCGCCAAGAAAAATGTGATGAGACTTGAGAGGAGGGCTGCCGGGAGAGAGTGAGCCATCCCTCGGTGCCGAGTAAACCGCTTGAAGAAAAACCCGATGATGCCATAGACCCCGACAAAGGCTCCGCCTGCAAACAGCATGACACGCACCCAATCTTCGGGTGTCTCCTGATACGCTCTAGACCCGAAGAGGACGGCCGCCACCAGCGCAAACGACCCAAATGAAACATGGTACGGTATACCGGAATCGCTATCCATGTCAGGCAAGACCGAGCCAAGGACCGCCGTCACAAACACAACCGAGAGAAAGCTCGGCGCATCAAAAAAGGCGAGAGTGATGAGACCACTCGCACCGAGAATGCCCGAAGCGATCCCGAGTGAAACATGCGCTCGAAAACTAGCCATACCAAATCAAAAAAAGAATGTTTCCAGTATACCACTAGTGACATGGGACCAAAAGAAAAAACCGCGTCCCCGGTGTGCGGGAAAGCGGTCGACGGTGTCTTCAGCCCTACTCGAGCGTATCGAGGAGCGCGAGATTCATCTCGGCAAACTCAGGAGCCAACATGATCGCTACTCGCAGGATGTCCAAGCTCGCGATATAGTTCCGATTCGGATACTTCCGATGAACACCCAAGAATCCATCGTACGAAGTATTGAAGGCAAGCAGCGTACCGAATATTTCTCGGACCCGTTTACTCACAAGTGAGGGATAGAGCATTACCACTGGGCCCCTCATGGCCCCAACGCACTGCCACGCAAATGGCCTTGAGTACTGGAGCATCCTACTCGCGACCCCAAACGGAAATTCGAGTGCCTGACCGAGTACCCTAACTCGTTCATCCTCCGACATGTCGTCATAAGAGTGAACAGACTGCTCGAAGTATTCACGTTTCCTTGCCAGGTAATACTCAAGCTCCCATCGGGGCGCCATCGGAAGCCGCTTGAAAATAGCAAGGGGGTCATCCTTGATGAGGCCACCCTGCGTCGTTGCGAGACGAAGGTAGTCAAGTGTCATCGGACCCAAATCGTGACGACCATGCCATGCCGAATCAATGTCGTACACGGTCACCAGAAGAGGAATATGACGCCTCGAGGCCATTTCCTCCAAGGTTGCCACGAGCTTCTGAGTCTCACGCTCGCCATCAATCCGGCGTACGATGAGTACGCTGACCGTACTCCGAATGGTCCAGCCTCCTCGGAGGACCGGACCATAGACCAGTGCCGCCACGACACATGCAGCTCGGCCGATGGTCTCACGGAGCAATGCCACGAACGGGGGGAAATCGCCAAGCTTCGGAAGCTTCTTATTCTGAAGCTCGTCCAAACGAAAAACTCTGCTCATGTCATATCCTCGATGTTGGAGGGTTGAAAAACAAAGAACTCAGGGTATCAATATACCCTGAGTCGAGTAGAAAGTCAAGAAAGGTTTAGACGACACGGATGGCTTCGTCGAGGGTAGTCACACCACTCATGACGAGGTTCACGGCATTCTGACGGAGGGTGGTCATGCCAATTTTTTCTGCATAGGCCTGGAGCTCACTCATCGACGCTTTATCGACGATCATCGCTCGCAGTTCATCATCGAATATAAGGACCTCGAAAACGCCGGTGCGGCCATGGTAGCCCGTCCCTTTACAGGCGTCACAGCCAGTGCCACGACGGTAGGCGATATCCATCCCCTGGAGTCCCAAGAAATTGATGTACTCGGCCCGTGGAGCCGGGTCAGGAGCACTACACGACGGACAAATCTTACGGACCAGACGCTGGGCGATAATCCCCCGGACCGCATAGGCGATCATCCCGCGTTCGATATTCAAGTCAATGAGCCGAGCGACCGCACCAATAGTGGTATTGGCATGGAGAGTCGAGTAGACCATCCGTCCCGTGAGCGATGCCTGGACCGCGTGCTGTGCGGTCTCTGAATCACGAATTTCTCCGATCATCATCACATCCGGATCCTGACGGAGGATACTCTTCATCCCCTTCCCAAAGGTAAAACCAATTTCTGGCACCACCTGGCTCTGGCGCATGTCTTCGATAAACACCTCGACTGGATCCTCGAGGGTCATGATGTTCCGTTCCTTCCGATTGATCTCCATGAGCATCGAGTAAAGCGTCGTGGTCTTACCAGAACCAGTCGGTCCGGTGGTGAGGATCATACCGTAGCTCGCGAGCGTCAACTGGCGTACGCGGAACCGGATATCCTCGTCGAATCCGACATCATCGAGCGAGATGAGCATGTCAGAACGATTGAGGAGTCGAAGCACGGCGGTCGGGCCATTGACCGTCGGAAAGATAGAAACCCGGACGTCGATGATGCGCTCCTTGCCGACATCATCAGCGAGCTTCACCGCAAAGTGGCCGTCCTCTGGCAGGCGCACCCACCCTATCTCCATGTTCGAGAGCACCTTGAGCCGGTTGATGATATGTTCGTGATCTTCTTTGGAAAAGCGCTGGTAGGTCTGAAGCACGCCATCGATACGGAAACGGATGAGCACTTCGTTCGGCATGGCCTCGATATGGACATCGGACGTACCACTTGTGGCGGCTGCCTGAACCATCGGTGTCACGAGGTCGCTCCCAGTGACGTCCTTCAAGACAATCCCATCAGATAGCGTATTCGTTTCTTTGGTATTCATAGCCCCAGTATATCATATCTCTCCCTCTCCTTTGGCTAGAGAATACCGCTAGGCATAGACCGATTGACAAAACACTCAAAAATGGCTACATTCCAAGCACCCAAATTCACCACAGGAGCCATCATGGCCACTTGCCCTACCTGCCACGGGAACAGGACACTGCCCTTCCGTGCCACATTTTCCAAAGAGGGCACCCGCATGTGCCCAACATGCGAAGGGGCCGGCGTAGTCCCGGATACCACTCCGCCCAAAGATACCCCGACCTCTCCGCTCATTGACTGGCAGGAAGCCTCTCGGGCAGGATTCAACGGCGCCTAGCGCCCCCGTCCGCAACGCGGACACAGACAAGCCCGACTCACGCCGGGCTTTTTCATTTCTTTTTAGACAGTAGTACGACCGTAAAAGTGATAGTATCTCGTTCGCGGATGTGCTCTTTGGCTCTCACACTCGCTTTGAGGGGCAGGACATAACCACCGGAATGTTTATCGGGAAATATTGACGTCCGCCAAGTGGTCGTACTGATAGTGACCGAGACCGGGAGCGACCCCCACCCTCGTGACTGACTGCCATACAGTTCTTTGATGAGTGCTGATTCTTTTTTGGGTAGATTTACGAAATGCCAGTTAGCACTCTCGCCGGGGTACAGCCAGACCTTTCCTTTCATCTCAAAGACCTTGTCCTTCATAGCGTTACCTATTGAGAGAGGTGATAGTGAGTTGGAGCACGGTGGCAAATGATACCCAGAGGAGATACGGGATCTGGGCATAGGCGAGGACGCGCGAGAGAGGATAGATGGCAATCATCGCCCAAATAATAGTCCCGAGCACCAGGAGAATATCGACGGACGCGAGCAGGTTATTCTTCAATCCAAACTGTAGCCAGGTGAAGGAAAAATTAAAAACGAGATTGAGCAGAAACGGCAGCGCCACCATGAATGACACCTGCCCCTGCCAGGCCAAGAAAAAAACCCGACCAAACGTGAGCGCGATGATGACATAGAGCACTGACCAGACCGGACCAAAAATCCACGCTGGTGGTGACCAGGTCGGTTTGATGAGCATGGCGTATTCGGTAAAGTTGTTCATATATTATATGCCCTGCGCCAATAGAAAATGAACGAGCGTTGGCACCCACAGATCCTGCGTCACAATCAGTCCGAGACCAAGGGCGATGAGGAGAAGGAGGAATATCTGAATAGCCCGAAGCCATGGACTCCGGCAACAACTCCCCGATTCATTTTTTCCACACTGACAGTGCCACATAGATGTATGTTTGAGGAACTGGCTAATCAGCTATCACTTCGAATTGACCATAGGCCGTACGCTTCACATCAAACGGCATCTCCTTATCTTTCCAATTTTCTTCCGACATATACGGATCCTTGTGCACTTTAGCCAAAACCTGTTCACGGTGCTTCTTTGATTTATACACAATATACGAAAACACGACGCGTTCCCCTCGCTTCAGATTAGTCATCTTGGGAAATAAGGGCGTCATATTACCCATATCCTTGGGTCGGAGTTCATCACTCACGCATTCCTTGTAATCGAGCGCGCCACATTTCCTCCAAATCTTACTTGCCTGCTTGGCCATCTTTTTGTACGCATCGAGATTCTTCTCTGTTACTACCAGTACAAACCCATCCACATACTGTGCCATATGATTAGCGTTACGATTTATT
>CAYUIR010000031.1:0-5977 GCA_964444815.1 uncultured Bdellovibrionales bacterium
GATTTTTGTGGCCAGAGAGGGTTGCTTGGGAGTGGGGAATCCGTGTGAGTATGCAATGATGGATGGCGGAGACGCTCAAGAATCATTCTCTTTACACCAAAATCCGCCAAGGTGAGCTGAGTAAGAGCAGGAGAATAAGACCCAGAAAGAAAAGGATGCGGACGGTGGCTTTTTTGAGAGAGAGGGTTTCACGAAAAGCGTCAAAGGCGATGTCCCACACGAGAAAGAAAAAAAGGGTCCCGAGCGCACCAGTCGTGAGATACCCAAACGGCCAGAGGCTCATCACCCAGGCCATCTCCCCCATAATGAGACCGAGGAGAACGCTGTAGAGGAGGACGCGCCGACGCTCCTTCTGGTCGACGGTCATAAAGGTCTCGTAGCTCGTAAAGGTGGCGCCGAGAAAGTAGAGCCCCATCAAGCCCCACAGTGGAAAAGAAAAATTGAGGTAGAACCCGTAGAGTCCAGCGTAGTAAAAGAACAGAGCAGCCATGGCGGCCGCATTGAGAAAGGCCTCAGCCGTTTTGTCCTTGGGGGCGTGACGGAGGCGATAATTGCCGAGAAGCGCAAAATAGTACATGACCGAAGAGAGCACCACAAACACGTGACGCTCTCTCTCACTATCGATGAGTGACAGAAGGGTCGGTGACGAGATAGAGAGGAGTACCGGGATAAAAGCATCGGCAAATCGCTCCGTCAGCCGCCGACTAGCTATGAGTGAGACGACGATAAGCGGGACAATCGTCATGAGGTACCAGCTCCACGTCGCCAGTGTCGGACTCTGCGCCACCAATTCCAAACCGACAAAGAAGACAATACTCCAGAAAAAGACCGCGAAGTGAAATACCATACTTATTGTCGTTCCTCAAGTCGAACCTGGATATCCTTGGTCTCGCCTTTGTGCCAAACCTTGACAGTGATCACATCCCCCACTGCATACTGACCCATAAAGCTGATGAGGCTATGCTCTTCATCAATCCTTTGACCGTTGATTTCAAGGAGGATATCGTTTTCGACGATACCTGCCTTGTCAGCCGGTGACCCTGGTACCACCGCGAAATCCGTCATGGTCTCACCACGGAGAACGAGTGCACCATAATCAAACGGGAGACTGGTCTTTTTCTTGAGCTCCTCATTCAGTGTAATCGTCCGTACACCGAGATAGGGAAAGCTCATCTTGCCCGTCGTACGCACCTGCTCCACGATACGTTTGACCTGATTAATCGGGAGTGAAAAGCCAATGTTTTCGGCACCCTGAGCCATGGCAACGTTCACTCCTACTACCTCTCCCGAGAGATTGAGGAGTGGTCCACCAGAATTCCCTGGGTTGATAGCGGCATCAATCTGGATGATGCCAGAGAGGTGCTCCGAATCCCCTCGCCCAGAACCGGCCTCGAGGCTCCGCTTGAGACCCGAGATGATCCCGCGACTGACTGAGTTCTCAAATTCACCGAGCGGATTGCCAATAGCGATGATAGTCTCTCCCACCCGGATCCGATCTGAATCACCAAGAGGCAGAACCGGAAAATTGTTCCCTTCAATTTTGATGAGAGCGATATCGTTACTCGGATCACGAGCGAGTACCTTGGCCGGATACTCGGTCCCATCACCTGAGATGACGGTGTACTCTGCCTGTTCATCAGAGACCACATGCTTGTTGGTGACGATGAGGCCATCAGCCGACACAAAGAAGCCCGAACCACTCCCAACGCGCTGCTTTTGGGTCTGTCCCGCGCTATTCCCATCAGTCCCAAACGGATCAGAAAAAGGAAAACCAAATGGGTTACCAAAAAAACTCCGTACTTTGGGTACATCTTTGCTGATGACGATACTCACGACTCCGGGCGAAGTCTGCTCAACCAAATCCGCGACCACATTGTCCTCAGCCACGACGCGTATCTGTTCGGCACTGAGCGCTGGTTTTGTCTCCCTATCTCCCCCCAAAAAAGAACGCTCCAATTGAGCGGAGAGATACGGAGCCGCAAGTCCCCCGACTAGGCCCGAAAGGAGGGTGAGTACAAAGAGTGCCGTAACTTGGCCCCGACTGAGGCGCGGGGTCACTGGCGGCTGCGAAGTGGGTTCGGGAGAAATCTCTGTGAGAGGAGTAGGTGTGGGTTGTTCCATAGGTGTCAAAGTTAGATGTTATTGGCTCCAGTGGAAGATACGATGACTAAAAGAAGAAAGATGCATCCCCAGCGGCCTTCTCGAGAAGGGACTTCTCGAACTCCTGCCAGGTAGGGTCACGGAATTCTACTCGAGCCGTCTCAGCGTCAAAACGATAGAGTGGGTCAAGAGCCATAATCGAAAGACCCTTCATCTGCTCTGAGAGCCAATCCCCAAAAGTATTCTTGCGGGCAAAAATCTGACTGATACGATAGAGACGCCCCCCTTTTTCCTCGCGGAGTTCCTCCACCAGAACGATGTGAAACCCGAGACTACTCTCGATGACACTCCCGGGGACGCCTATCTTTTGCGTCGCCACGGCACTCCGGAGCTCTGGAGCGAGATCTTGGATCGCAAACCACCCGAGATCTCCACCCTTGGTTTTCGACTGTCCGTCTGAGTACTGCTCAACAGTCTCGTCAAAATCCCGACCCTCTCGGAGCGCGAGGGCTGCCTCCTCAATTTTGGTCTTAGCGGCTGATGCCACATCGACTTCCTTGGTAAAGCTCTCGTACAGCTTTTCTTCGTAGAGGCTGGGGAGGACTACTTTCTGTTCAAAATCAGTGAGCGTCCAACCGTAGAGACGCTTGAGGCTCTCGGCGACTTCCCGGCCATTACCATACTCTTCAAGTTTGCGAGCCACTCCCTGACGAGCCGTCTCGGGACTGACAAAAATGCCCCGTTTCTTGGCCAGAATCATGACCGACTCATCCTCAATCATCTTGTTTAAGACCTCTTTTTCTCGTACCTTGAGACGTTTCTTGCCTTCATCAGTCGAAAAATCTACTCGGAGTCCCACTTGTGAAAAATCCTGATTTTCATAGAAACGTCGAATCGACTCCATATTGGTAGAGAGCTCACGAAAGGTGATGGCTCCCCGATAACCAATGATAGCGACTGGATATGGACTCCGGTCGACAAGCGTCTGTAGACGAGGAAAATTACGTGGTATGAAATAAGCGATGATCAGACTCACGACCAACAGGAGCGTCGCCAAAGCGAGTACTCCATAGAGAGCCGTCGACCAGCGTAATTTGGGGAAAAAGGTTTTCATACGTTAGGGGGCACTAAAAAAAAGTTCAAACCATTGGCGATACGGTGGTGTTTCGACGGTTACTCTCGCCGGTTTCCGCTCCACGCCTGGTAGTGTCGCTATTTCTTCGGGTCGTTCCTTGATCACGACTACTTCTTCGTGCTCTTTCTTCATCCCGAGTTTCTCCTTGGCCTCCTGTTCTTGAAAATCCGCTGTGGAGAAGTAGCTAATCTTTTCATGGAGCGTTTCGTTCTCACGACGAATCTTGTCAGCCTCCATCCGGAGCGTCTCTACCTCGCTTTCGATGCGCTCATTGCGTGTCAGTTGCTTCGAAGAGACATAGACGGCCCACGCAATAAGGACCGCGATACCCACTAGTCCTGCCCGAAGCCAATATCGACTCTTCATAGAGAAACTAGTACATGAAAAAGGGCGCAAAAAGAAAAGCAATCATCGAAACAACGACAAACACTGAGACCACAACCCAGACCGCATAAATCTTTTTATGATACCGACGAAAACTCATAGGGCGCAGTCACGATTTACTTCCCTATGGTAACAAAAAAGCAGCTCGCCGACAACAGGGAGTAGTGGCTATGACTCTCTTTTGGCCGTATCTATGAGAGCTCGGATACCGCCGAGGTCTGGTTGGCGCTTTTTGAGCGCTTTGAATTTCTTGGGCTCGATGTGTCGAGTCTGAGCGAGAGACATCGGCTGTTCTGTGGGGACATAAGCCGGACGTTTGACGGCTGGTCGTGCGGGTACTGGTGATGGTGCGGGTGCCGGGCGCGGAGTCTCCCGGACCTGCTCTTGTTCGATTTCATTCCTGGCTTTGGCGGTCGCTCGCTGATAATCTCTGAGACAGTCTTTGCAAAAGGTCGGCCGACTCCCATCTGGTACGAATGGTACTTGGATTGGGGTTTCACAGGTGGCACAGACAGCATCATACATCGGCTTTTCTACCGGTGCGGTTGCTTCGACGTTGTCTACCGCATCATCCTCAGTCTCCTCTGGTTCCTCCACTGGTGATGCCACCAGAACATCCTCTTTCATGAACGGTTCCTTCTTGGGAGCCATGGGAGGGATAAATGTCGGCATTTCCGCAACGGGCACTTCGGGCACCACGGCCTCTAAGACTGCAGTTGCCTCATCCGGAGTATACACAGCTTCATTCTTCGGAGGTTCAGGCACCATAACCGGCTTGGGTGGCACAGGTGACGCTTGCTGAGAGGCGATGGGCTTGGGCTCAGATTTCGGCTCAGGTCGAGTTTGAACGGGTGGCTTGGGAGTGACTGGCCGAGGAATGGCAGGAGCTGGCTTGGGTCGAGGAGTCGCAATAGCTGGTTTCGGTCGTGAGACAGGGGCAGGTCGAGAAGCAACTGGTGCAAGAGCCGGTTTGGCGCTCCCGCCTTGAGCGGAAGTCACTGTCTGGACCAGGGCCTGCCTCTCCTCGGGCGTGAGCATGCCACTCCACCGACGAATCTTTTCTTCGACATCTTCTTTTTTGGAGGTGTAACGTTCGCGTGAACTATTGATAATCTTGGCTTCTGTCTCGGGATCACCCTCGATCTTGATCGGTGGGAGCACCGTCGCACTAAAGGCATCCCCCGCAATACCATCAATCATGAGCTTCAAGTAGATGTGGTACTTGGGCAGATTGACGATATCATTCATCATAAAAACTGGCTCGTACTCCTTCTCCAGAAATTCGGCATCCATGGCGCCCACCCGAAACGATATGATACTCCCCGCGTTTCCGAAGATAGCATCACGCACTTCCTCTTGGATCTGGGTCACGTACTGATTGGCCAGGATGAGGTTCAGGTGATACTTACGAGCCTCAGAGAGAATGTTGGCAAATGACTCCGTCGCAAAGTTCTGGAACTCATCGACGTAGAGATAAAAGTCCGCGCGTGTCTCCTCTGGGATATCGACGCGGCCCATAGCCGCGAGCTGGATCTTGGTAATCATCATGGCACCGAGGAGGGCACTGTTGTCCTCACCGAGGCGTCCTTTGGACAGGTTCATAATGAGAATCTTGCGCTCGTCCATGATCTTGCGCACGTCAAAGGATGACACCGTCTGACCGACGATGTTACGGATGAGAGCACTCGAGAGAAACTGTCCAACTTTATTTTGGATTGGCGAGATCACTTCCTGGAGGACGCGAGGGTCCCACTTGGAGAATTCATCTACCCAAAACGATCGCACCACCGGATCAGTAATTTTCTCGACCACCCGATCACGATAGGATTTGTCGACGAGGATACGCGTCACGCCAAGGAGCGTACTCCCGGGATACTCGAGGAGTCCCAAGATGGCGTTACGCAAGATATATTCGAGCCGTGGCCCCCAGGAATCAGCCCAGATTTTCTTGAACACACCGACGAGACCAGACGCCACCAAGTGCCGGTACTCTGGACTGACCTTTTCCATGACATTGAAGGCAATAGGAAAGTCCTGATCGGCCGGATTGAAGTAGATGACATCATTGATCCGGTTCGAGGGAATGGCCTTGATAAGCTTCTCAGCCGTATCTCCGTGAGGATCGATAAAGGCGATACCGTGCCCCTTCTGGATATCCTGGATAGCCAAATTCTCGAGGAGGTTGGTCTTCCCCATACCAGTCTTACCGATGACGTACATATGCCGGCGCCGGTCATCTTGCTTGATACCAAAGACGCGCTCCGCATTGCGGAAGTTGGTCTTGGCAAAAAAGGTAACGTCGTTTTGTGCACCCATAGGCGGTTATTCAAGGTCTTGAGTAGGCAAATTAGCAGGAGC
>CAYUIR010000032.1:0-5209 GCA_964444815.1 uncultured Bdellovibrionales bacterium
TGGCGACGCGTGACCGATTGAACAAAATTCTCGGGAAGCATACCGGCCAGAAGTTAGCGAAAATTGAAAAGGATACCGAGCGCGACTACTTTATGTCCGCGGAAGAAGCCGTGGCCTATGGTATCGTCGACAAAGTGATACGCTAGAACAGGCAAGAAAAAACACCCTTCGACTCGCTCAGGGTGTTTTTGCTTTTTACTGGAGGGTAGAGAGGAGACTGGCACCGTTCATCTCTGGTGGTTTCTCGATCTCCATGAGCTCAAGGACGGTCGGAGCGACATCGGAGAGGAGACCATTCACCTCATTTTGTTCGCGCATCATCTCTTCGGCGCTCTTTTCACGGTGGTTGTCTGGTGAAATAAACCAGAGCGGGATAGGGTTGGTCGAGTGTTCGGTGTCCATCTCACCAGTCGATGTCTTCTTGAGCTCCTCTACGTTGCCGTGATCGGCCGTGATCAGGGCCGCACCGCCAGCCTTCAAGATCGCGGGGATGAGGATGGAGAGCGACTTGTCAGTGGCTTCAACGGCCTTGATCGAGGCCTCTTCGTTCCCGGTATGGGCTACCATGTCTGGATTGGCGTAGTTCACGAGGATAAAGTCGTAGGCGCCACTCTCAATATTTTCAATGAGCTTTTCGGTAATCTGAGGCGAGCTCATCTCGGGGACTTCATCGAAGTGGGCGACGGTCGGGGAGGGGACGAGGACATGCTCTTCTCCAGGAAAGGCTTTTTCTTTGCCACCATTAAAGAAGTAGGTGACGTGAGCGTACTTTTCAGTCTCAGCGATACGCAGTTGCTTCTTGCCACTCTGACTAATAATTTCACCGAGACTGTTTTCGATGTCTTCGGGCGGGAAAGCGACGTTTACTGGGAGACCGCGCTCGTACTCGATCATGGTGGTGAAGTGGACATCGAGTTTGATCCGAGGAAAACCGTCGAACTCCGGGTCGACAAAGGCCTTGGTCAGTTCGCGGGCCCGGTCTTCTCGGAAGTTGAAGAAGATGACGGCATCACCGGCCGATATCAGGGCGACAGGAGCACCTTTTTCAGTGATGATAGTGGGTTCGATGTACTCATCGGTGACGTT
This sequence comes from uncultured Bdellovibrionales bacterium, assembly GCA_964444815.1. Taxonomy (GTDB): domain Bacteria; phylum Patescibacteriota; class Minisyncoccia; order Moranbacterales; family UBA1568; genus UBA1568. Next base: position 1,087 of record CAYUIR010000032.1, read on the forward strand.
CTTGAGATAAGACTGCTCGAGGGTGAGACTGGGGTCCTCGGTCGTTTCGCCGACGCCTTCGGTGAGCATTTTGTACGTTTTTTCGATGCGGTCCCAGTTGTTGTTGCGATCCATGGAAAAGTTCCGACCAGAGAGGGTGGCGATCTTGCCGATACCAATCAAGCGCATCTCTCGAGTGAGCTCTTTCAATTGCTTGATACCATCGGTTGGGGCAGAGTCACGACCATCGGTAAAGACGTGGACATAGACCTCATCGATACCTTCGTTCTTGGCGAGGCGGAGGAGAGCAAGGAGGTGATCCTTGTGCGAGTGGACCGATCCGGAGCTAATGAGGCCCATCAGGTGGAGCTTGCTTTTGTGTTCCTTGGCGTGATTGACGCTCGCGAGGAGAAATTCGTTTTTGAGGAAACTCCCATCCTGGATGGAGAGGGAGATGCGGGGCATGTTCTGGTAGATAACTCGGCCGGCCCCCATGGTCATGTGACCAACTTCACTGTTCCCGGCGGTATTCCAGGGGAGACCAACTGAAATACCCGAGGCCTGAAGGGTGGTCATCGGGTAAAACCGGTTAAATTTGTCGAACGTGGGGAGCGTCGCCTCGCGGATAGGGTTCCCCTGGACGTTGTTCGAGAGTCCCCAGCCGTCTAGGACGACGAGTACGATAGGTCGGTACATGGTTTTTATCTTATTTCAGTCTGTTTGTGACTCTGTATACTTATGATAGCACCTTTCGTTTTCTTTTGACAAAAGGCTCGCCACCGACTATCATGGTGGTACAGCGATTAAACAGTTCAATTGGCGCTGTTGAGAGAGAGCTACGACCCAGTCGCAACAATGTTTCATACCATGGAAGTCATCAAGAGCCATATTCTTCTCGTGAATCATCACCCCTCTTCTTTGCTGAAGAGAGCGACTTTTTAGAGTCCGTCTCATCTCGCAACACGCCCTATATCTATGATAGGGTACATACTTTTAGCAGTCGTGGGCGCCCTCATCGGGACCGCTCTCGGCTATCAAATCAGGCAAAATATTGCCAAGAAACAGCTCTCGACTGCCGAGGGACAAGCAGCCAAGATGTTGGCCGAGGCCGAGGCCAAGGTAAAAGAGCTCACACTTGAAGCCAAGAATCAGGCGGTCCAGATTCTGGAGGAAGCCAAAAAGAGCGAGCAGGCTCGGGAGGAAAAGATCCTCATTCAAGAGAAGCGCATCGAAAAGCGCGAAGAGCAGGTCGAGAAATTGACCGAAGAAGCTGAAGCCGAAAAGCGCAAACTTCTCCAAAAGGCGGATGAGATTCGGGCAATCCGTGAGGAGTCCGAAAAAGTGCGTGAAGAAGAGCTGAAGCGCCTCGAGGCCGTCTCCAAACTGTCGCAAGAAGAAGCCGAGAAGCAAATGTTTCGGCTTGTCGAAGAGGAGAGCAAGGATGCTCTCGTGAAGCGCATGTCCAAACTGGAGAATGAAGCGCACGATGAGCTCGAGAAGCGCTCGCTCTCCATCATGGCGACTATCATCCAGAAATACTCCCGTTCGCACGTCTCCGAGTTTACGACGACGACGGTCTCTATCCCATCAGACGACATCAAGGGCAAGATCATCGGCAAAGAAGGACGCAATATCCGGGCCCTTGAGAAAGAAACTGGTGTCGAGTTCATTGTCGATGATACCCCAGGCTCGATCGTCATCTCTGGCTTTGATCCGGTCCGTCGGGAGATCGCTCGCCTGGCTCTCGAGAAGCTCATTAGTGACGGTCGTATCCACCCGGCCCGCATCGAAGAAGCGGTCGAAGAAGGGAAGAAAGAAATTGATCAGAAGATTAAAGAAGCCGGAGAAGCAGCCGCTTACGATGCCGGTATCGCCGGACTCCATCCCAAGCTCCTCTATATCTTGGGTCGCCTTCGTTATCGCTATAGTTACAAGCAAAACGTGCTCCTCCATTCGCTCGAAGTATCCTACCTCGCTGGTGCGCTCGCCTCAGAGCTTGGGGCTGATGTGGCCTGCGCCAAAAAGGCTGGTCTCCTCCACGATATCGGCAAGGCGGTGGATCATGAGATTGAGGGGACGCATGTCAAGATTGGGATGCGCATCCTTGAGAAATTTGGTCTGGGCCAGAACGTCATCGATGCGATGAAGTGTCACCACGATGAGTACCCGCACCAGACTATCGAGTCCTTTATTGTCACAGCTGCTGACGCCCTCTCCGCGGCTCGTCCCGGTGCTCGCAAGGAGACCGCTGAGAAGTACATCAAGCGCCTCGAAGAACTGGAAGCCCTCATCAATACCTTTCCAGAAGTAGAGAAGTCCTATGCCATCCAGGCCGGTCGGGAAGTGCGCATCTTCGTCAGCCCAGAAAAAGTGGATGACCTCGGAGCTATGAAGCTCGCTCGTGATATCGCCAAGCGGATTGAGGAAGAGCTCAAGTATCCAGGCGAGATCAAGGTGAACGTCTTCCGCGAAACTCGCGCCGTGGAATACGCCCGCTAGGGGAGAGTTGACAAATTTTGGCTTAGGCATTGCATATTTTGAAGAAATGGCTTAGAATAAGGAGAGAAGGTAACTGATGTCCGCTCCAGAGGGGGGTGGACACTCAAACTAGAAAGGCAGGTGAGATGTATGAAAAACGTAAACAAAGACGCGCTCGTGCATGCTATCGTCGACAAGACCAGCCTCTCCAAGAAGGATGTCGAAGCAGTGCTCGAAGTGATGCTCGATGAGATTACGCGTGAACTCACAGCTGGCAACAAAGTGACCCTCACTGGTTTCGGAACATTCAAAGTTTCTAACCGTGCCGCTCGTGAAGGTATCAACCCACAAACGAAGGCCAAGATCACGATTCCGGCCATGACCGTTCCCAAGTTCACTGCTGGCAAGACTTTGAAAGAAGCAGTGAAGTAGTTCAAACGAGAAGATAGGACTGTAATCCCACTCCGCTTCGGCGGAGTCGGGATTGTAGTTTCCAGGGTAGAGTAGAGTGAAGATTTCACAATTCGGGGCATAGTATAGTGGTAGTACGAGTGGTTTGGGACCATTTAGTCTCGGTTCGATTCCGAGTGCCCCGACAGGTAAAAACACGACAAGACAAGAAGGGCCATTTAGTCTCGGTTCCCTGTCTGCCGACAGGCAGGGATTCCGAGTGCCCCGACATTTAGTTGCAACGTGAAGACGCCATGAAAAAGGTAGTGACCATCGGAGGAGGGACGGGGAGTTTCACGCTTCTTTCTGGACTCAAGAAATATCCGATTGAGCTCTCGGCTATCGTCTCGATGGCCGACGATGGTGGCTCGACTGGTATCCTCCGTGATGAACTCGGTGTCCTCCCGCCAGGTGATGTGAGACAATGCCTGGTGGCCCTCTCCGATACCCCGGACATGCTCCGGGAGCTTATGAATTACCGCTTTGCCGAGGGCGGGCTTGAGGGGCACAGTTTTGGCAATATCTTTCTTTCGGCCCTTGAGAAAATCACCGGGGACTTTGGTTATGGTGTCGCTGAAGCAGCCAAGATACTCAATGTGCGGGGGACAGTAGTACCAGTGACTCTCTCAGACGTGCGTCTCTTTATGATCCTCGAGAATGGCGATGTCCTTTCGGGAGAGAATGAGATTAATGTAAGTTCGAAGTTTGAAAAGGTGGGAGTCAAAAAAGTTTTTCTTAAACCGGTTCCTAAAGCTAACCCCTTGGCGGTGAAGAAGATCCTCGAAGCCGACCTCGTCGTGATCGGTCCCGGCAATCACTACTGTGCTATCATCCCGAATCTCTTGGTCCCAGGCATCGCCGAGGCCCTACGGAAGACCAAGGCCAAGATAGTGTACAATTGTAACCTCATCAGCCGTCGGGGTCAGACGGATCTCTTTACTCTGGAGGACTATGTCCGTGTCATCAATAGCTATATTGGACGAGATCGGATTGACTATGTGACCTACAATATCCGGAAGCCTGCCCCGGCACTCCTCAAGAAATACGAAGCCGATGGGCTCTTGGTGCCCTTTGTAAATGACGAGAAACGATCGTATCGAGTGGTCCGGGCTGATATCTTGAGCGCCGAGAAAACCGTACGACGCAAGGAAGACAAGATCGCCTCGACGCGTGCCTTTATCCGTCATGACCCAGAGAAATTGGCCCGGGTCCTCGT
>CAYUIR010000033.1:0-4908 GCA_964444815.1 uncultured Bdellovibrionales bacterium
CATCGTTACAGCTCGCTTTGGGGGTGCCTACATCACATTTGCTGTTGTCGGTGGGAGGAGTGCCCGGGGCTGGTGAGCCAGGTGGCAGAGGTGGAGCACTCGTATTCATCGTTACAGCTATCGTGTCTTTAGCCGAAAGAGTGCCATTAAAGCATTCGAGGGTGATAAGAGTGTCGCCAGTAAAGGCATGATTTTGATTAGTTTCTCCAACCTTCATCGGCGTAAACGTCTTGGCATAAGTAGTCGCACCAGTAAGGGTGTATTCACAGCGTTCGGCACCACCAGTTTGGAGGTAGACACTCACAACTTTGTTAGGGACTACCTGGGCTACTTTATCTGTATTTTGATCGCTTTTCGAACCAAATGCCAGCGACACAAGTGGGGCTGCATTGGGGTCAGACTCGAAATAAATAAACATTTCTTCAATATCAAAGTCGTCTCCATTATATAAATTGTACCCTGTCGGTCGACAAATAATCTCCATTCGTTTTGTTCCAGGTACTTGACCATACTTGGGGTGAGCATCATTCACCTGACTCATCGGCAGAACAGCAGATGCCTTGCCCCCCAATATCCAAGAAGTCAACTGACTTGCTCCATTTGCAGATCCATTATCAAATCCGTAGCCCAGCATACACTCGGGTGTAGGGCCGTCCTCAGGATCATTAACGGCCTGCCAATTAAACGTCAAATCGCCAGTGTATCCAAATGGCACTCTATTCGGCGTGACCGTAAAAGAAGCAATGCTGGTCTCAGTGCCAGGATTACTATAAGGAATGCACTCTGCCTCGTTACCATCTACACGAGAAATCTGAAAGTAACTGGAGACAACCTTGCCTGCTGCACCGTCATCACACCAGAACCTGAATGACTCATTTTCTCCTTCTGGTAAATTAGTTGGAGCCGTGATCGAGCATGAACCCTTCACAGGTATTGAGACAGACCCAGCGCCCTCGGCAACTATTGGAAAACAGCTCTCAAACGGAGGATCAAGCCTATCGTTGAAATCTCTTGAGCATGTCTTTGCGTTTTGAGCGTCCCACTCGTAGGTAACGGTAGCGCCAGGCCTGATATTGGCCGCTGTTGTCCCATAACCGTCATGGGTACTACACATAAGGATATCAGCTTTGGATCCACTATATTTATCAACAAAATTAACCTTGGAATTCTGGCAAAAAAACTCTTTACACTGCGTCGTACAAGTGGTGGGACAAGTGTCACTATTTTCTGCTACACCATTGTCACATTCTTCGTTCACATCATCGACCACACCGTTACCACATTTGGAACCAGCACCAACATATATGGTCACTGATTTTTTCCCCGAGCTTCCGGCGCCATTGGTGCACTCCATGGAAAAAACAGTGGTTTTGGTTATGGGATACCTAGGCGTAGAGTAAATTACCCCATCATACATACTTACCGGGAAAGACTCTTTCTGCCAAGCGCTTGTCCCTTCGCTTGTCTTACATGAAGTAGCCAGCTCAACGTCAACCGTTATCTGAACGTCGCCTCCAGCATCTGGCAAATCAGTCTTACCTGATGCGAGCTTGAGGACCGGAAGATTGCTGACGACCACTGTCGCACTCGATGATTTCCGTACGCCAGCAGCATCAGTACAGTCAGTCGTATAGGTCGTGGTAGCGGAGGGAGATAGTGTCCGTTCAAACACATAGCTCTGAGGGTTCGCTGGCCCTCTATTGCCAGCGGTGATGGTGAGCTCCTTCCTAAAGCCCGAAGAATCCGTGTAGGTACACTGGTACGGAAAAAGTCCCTGCGTGGACCATGACTCCACTTTTGTAGTACCACCGGGCGCAATGACACTTTCCGAAGAATATTGACTCACCTGAAAACTACTTGAGCCCGTATCACTCACCGTTACCGTATCCGTATCCTCATATCGACCCGTACTATCAGTACAGGTGAGGCTCACGGTCTTATCACTCTGAATATTCGAGAGGCTGTAATTTTGGTTTGGATCATTCGGGGAATTGAGCACGTATGTTCCGAGCCCTCTATTGTCAGTCACGTTCCTTACGTCACACGTGGCTGGATAGCTCCCCGTAAAGACCGAGACAATATTGGCTGATCCACCGCGGAGAACAGTCTCCGGCATGACACTGACGCTGATGTATGCATGTGCTACAGAAGCAAACGAAAAAAAACCCACCGCTACGATTAGTACCAAAAATGTAACGAAATGAGAGCTCCTTCCAGTCAGATGCATACGAAACTGATTTTTTTATTTTCTTCATTATACCACACTAGAGGAGACTCCGTTCGAGGGACATACGCATATCATCCACTCCCTTCTTCCGCTGGTACACCGAGAGGAGGAGGCCAAGCGAGGCCGAGAGTGAGAGGAGCGAACTCCCACCGTACGAGAGAAACGGCGCAGGCAGTCCGGTCACAGGGAGGAGCCCCACGTTCATCCCGAGGTTGATGAGGATCTGGACAAAGATCATAATCATCACTCCGAGCGACAAGAGATAGCCAAAGTTGTCACTCGCAAGCACTCCAATCCGCCTGATCCGATAGAGGAGCACCGCATAGAGAGCGATGACAAACCACGCCCCCACCATCCCAAGCTCCTCCGCTATCACCGCGTAGATAAAGTCGGTGTGCTTCTCAGGGAGAAACGACAGCTGAGACTGCGAGCCATAGCCGAGGCCCTTGCCAGAAACGCCACCGGAGCCTACCGCCACCATGGCCTGAAGGACATTATACCCCGAGCCCTGTGGGTCGTTCTCTGGATGAAGAAAAGTATCAATGCGGGCCTTTTGATAGTCCGCCAACAGGAACCAGCTCCCGGAGACGAGAAGCGCTCCCAAGATACTAAGGACTACAAAGTGCTTGAGGCGGAGGCCCGAAGCGAGGATCATCCCGCCCCAGATACTGGCGAGGACCAGCGATGACCCGAGGTCAGGCTGACGCAAGACGAGGAAAATGAGCACTGCCGAGAGGATGAGCGAAGCAATCACGCGGGTCCACTCGCCGAGCTCGGACTTTTTCTTGGAAATAAAACTCGCGAGGAAAATGATGAGGGTCACCTTGGCCACCTCGACCGGCTGGACTTGGAAAAATCCAAAAGAAAGCCAGCCAGCGGTCCCATTTACCGTCGTCCCAAAGAGGAGCACCAAGAAAAGGACGATCACGGTGACAAAGTAAAGCAGCGTGCTATAGCGCTGGATATGGCGATAATCGAGCGACCCCATAAAAAACATAGCTCCGAATCCGAGAATACCGAAGAGGGCCTGCTTCAGGAAATAATTGGTTCCCCCTGCTGCTGAGAGACTGTAGAGCGCCAAGAGTCCCACCAGAAGAATCAGGGCTGAGACCGTCACAAGAATCCAGTCAAATTTGGAGAAGAGGCGGGTCATAGGGTAAGAAATCAATCACTCGCAACCACTATCGTCCTGCCTCGAAGTATTGGTTCACAAAGTTGTCAGAATGATAGACATCAGCGTCTACCTCCATGTCGAGGCGGGCCACCTCTCCGACGAAAGGCGCTGGAAAGACGAGTGAGAAGTCCCGAGCATCACCGGCCCGAACCGTATTTTGTTCGGTTTTGTTCATGGCGAGCGGTCGACCAGCAGCATCCCGGAGGATCACCGTCACCATGATGGAGCGGAAATCATAGGGACTTTCGTTTGAGACGAGACCATAGGCCTTGCCGAAGCCAAAGGTGAGACCCGTTTGTTCAAAACGCTTCTGATAAATATTGACCGTCGGTTTCTCCTGGTAGCCCGAGAAGCGCTCCCAATTGACGTCAGTGATAGTGAGGAGAGCGAGAGCGGGCGTCACTCCCGATTCGAGGTTGAGCTCCATGAGCGTCTTGGTCTCCTGGGGCAAGATATAGTTCTCGCCAGAGCGTGAGGTGATAACCTGACCAGAAGCATCGAGGAGATTGAAAGTATAACGAAATGATGAGGCTCCGACGTCACTGTTGCCGTTCACAATCTTCGCAAAGACATCGTAACGACCCGCTCCTCCTGGCACAAAGGCCACTTCACGCTTCTCAAATTCCTTGCCGGTCACGGGTACATAGCAGGCGGATGCGCAGACCCCACCACAGTCTATCCCCTCTTCGTTCTGATTTTGTTTCATATCAAAGCAAGTCTCCGGCGCCTTGATGAAAGCATAATACACTCCCGTCCAAAACAGAGCGTTTAGGATAAAGAATACGATAGCAATAATAATCCGTCGCACCATCCGTGACATAGAAGGGTCGTTACTTGCTGAATACCTGAATTATAGCACGAAAAAACAGCCCGCTTGTGGCTGTTTTGAAGAATGTTTGAAGCGGAATGTTCCCGGCACTGACCTACTCTTGCCCGGAGGCTACCATCGGCGCTGATAGGCTTAACTGCTGAGTTCGGGATGGGATCAGGTGTGACCCTATCGCTAGAAGCACCGGAAACACTCCGCTCCAAACGGATGTCTGTCTACGATTGTATGTACGTACCCCTTGTGTCAAGCACTCTTCACTGTTAACCGGCGTCGCTCTCTTGGATTGCTCCAGAAGAACGATGGAAAAAAGAAAGTTGAATAAATTTATTAGTACTACTTGGCTTAATCCCTCTCGAGACTTCCACCTATAGCCTATCAACCTAGTCATCTTCTAGGAAATCTCGTACCAGTAAACTGGTACTGTGACCTTATCTTGAGCCTGGCTTCCCGCTTAGATGCTTTCAGCGGTTATCCTACCCGAACGTAGCTACTCTGCAGTGCTCCTGGCGGAACAGCAGATACACCAGAGGTTCGTTCTTTCCGGTCCTCTCGTACTAGGAAAGAGTTCTCTCAAGTCACACGCGCCTACAGCAGATAGGAAACCAACCTGTCTCACGACGGTTTGAACCCAGCTCGCGTACCGCTTTAATTGGCGAACAGCCAAACCCTTGGGACCTT
>CAYUIR010000034.1:0-4664 GCA_964444815.1 uncultured Bdellovibrionales bacterium
ATCTCATCGCGCTCATCATCAAGGTTGATGGTCGGAATTTCTTCTTCTACCGGGGCGCTCTTGGCGGCAGGTGCGGCGGCTGCAGCGGGAGCGGCGCTCCTCGCCATACTCTTCCCCTGTGTCTGGCCTCCACTACTCCCCTGAGCTCGACTGCCGAGCTGCATGGTTTCGCCGACCACTTCGGTCACCCGGCGTTCGGTGTTGTCTTTGGCGGTATATTCACGTGTCTGGAGCCGACCCTCGACATAACATTCCTGACCCTTGGTGAGGTACTGACCGGCGATTTCCGCGAGTCGTCCCCAGAGGATTACGGTATGAAACTCTGTCCGTTCCTGGCGGGTACCGCTCTTGTCGGTCCAAAAGTTATTGGTGGCCATCGAGAGAGTCGCTACCTGCTGGCCACTCGTCGTCGTCCGCATGTCCGGATCACGAGTGAGTCGACCGACCAAAATCACTTTATTAACGTTCATAAGCCTCTTGTTATGACTTATTAAAGATTTTGCTAGATATCCAACTTGGCCTTCAACTGTTCGTCAATCTGCTCACTGCTCACGGCCTTCTTGGCCGCTTCTTCTGGCTGAGCGATCGGAGCTGGCATCGGACGGACGGCACCGCGCTTTTCGTAGCGGTTACCACGACTCTCGGTCTTCGGGCGCTCCTCTCGTGGGATGGCCTTCAGTTCTGGGAGCGTATCAGCCTTCAAGAGAAGAAAGCGGAGCACGTCCTTCGAGAGCTGGAGGGCTCGATTGATTTCGACGAGCGGGTGTACCTCTGGGTTCACGCCGGTCTCATCGCGCTCGTCCTTGTCGGGAAGCGTAAAACGCCGGGCAATATAAGTGCCACGGGTTTCCTTCTTCACCGGATAGGCGAGCTTACGCTTTTCCTCGGTCTCGGCTGGGAGAAAGGTCCCGCCAAACGACACCACCAACTTGGCTACATCTTCTCGGATACGAGCGAGCTCGGCATCCTTCGACTCCCCTACTACGTAAAACAGTTCGTATTCAATCATACTGGCAACAGTTAAAATTAGCGATAAAACTTACAAAAAAGCCCACAACAGAAGAAAATCCTCCGCGTGCGGGCTGGTTACTCCTGGTCCCTTCGGCAAAGCGGAGGGCGGGAGCAACTTCGGACTTTCTGGTTGTGTAGAGAGGATACCAGATATCCCCTCCCTTGTCCAGTCCACACTCCTACCCAAAGAACTTCGCCACCTGAGTCACCATGACCAGGGCTGCGAGAGCAATAGCGATAGCGATGATGGCATACTTGGTAATCTTCTTGCCTGTTTCTGCCTTACCCTCGTCTCCTCCAGCTGTTAAGTACATGAGACCACCAATCACGAGCATGATGATAGCGATGATGCCGACTATGGAGAGGAGGAAGCTTAAGACCTTAGAGGCTATCTCAGTAAAGGTTTGAGCTTCTTCGACTACTTGGGTGACTTCTATCCAGCCTAAGAGTTCTCCAATTTCTTTGAGGAAGGCAGGAGCAGCGATAGCGAGAGCGAGACCAACCATAGAGGCAGTGATGGCTACTTTAGCCTGAGTGACTCGTGATTCATTGCCAGCCGAGAGGATATACATGACCGCTCCTACGATAATCATGATGATAGAGAGGACGACTACGATACTCTGAAGCGTAGAGAGGACGGCCGTTAGAACACTGTCTAAGGAGTTGTACTTGAGGGGGTTGAAGTAGCCCACTCCAGGAGAAGGAAGAGCGAGAGGGGTACAACAAGAGAGTCCGGTATCACCACAGGTGCCAGAGCCAGGCTTGTACTTGTCAGGGGTACATCCTCCTGAGACACAGGTGTTTGGGGCTTGGCAGGTGCCGTCGCCTCCCCAGCCACCACCGCCACCTCCATTATCATTAGGATCACCAGTAGACACCGTGATAACATCTTTAGCTGAAAGGGTGCCATTAAAACATTCGAGAGTGATGGTAGCATTTCCAGTAAATGTATGGTTCATCTTCTTTTCCCCTGCTTTCATAGGTACAAATGTCTGAGCATAGGGAGTACTCCCAGTGATGGTATATTCGCAACGCTCTGCACCGCCAGTCTGGAGGAAGACATTTGTCGGTTTGCCAGCTACGACAGTCACAGCCTTACTTTTATTGTCACTTGAACCAAAAGCGAGCGCGACTACTGGAGCAACGTTTGGATCAGATTGGAAATAAATATAAACGACTTTATCATCATCTTTTTTTGTGTCATCCGGTAAATAACAATACAACGAGGCCATTTTCGTCCCGGGGGGACCAGCGTTTGCGTTGCGTGTCAATTGACTCGGCAGGAGTGCCACGGATTTTTTAAGACCACTAAATTCCAATTTTTTTGCACCGCTTTCATAATAGAAATTACACGTAGGTGTGGCTCCCCCCGCAGGCTCGACCACCGATTCCCAGCTGAACACAACATCTCCCGTATACCCAAATGGTACTGTTGAAGGATTAGCCGTAAATGAAGCAATATGCATATCAACGTCATCAGCAGGTGGCGCTGTACAGATAATATCTCCGTCTCTGAGACGTGCTCCATAAAAACTGCCCCTGCCAATTTCACCGGCTGCACCGTCGGTACAGAATATTTCGAAACCATACCCTACGTCTGGATCAGCATCAGCGGGAACGGTCACGGGGCATGTTCCCTTTACTGGGATAGAGACTGGGCCTCCATCGGGATTGGCTTCTGGAAAACAATTCCTGAAAGGCGCATCCAATCGATCGTCATAGCTTCGCGAACACGTTTTTGCATTTTTAGCATTCCACGTATAGGTGACGGTAGCACCCGGTTTAATCCGGAGCCCACCATAACCACAGTCTTCAATATCTCCTGATGCTCCATCAAAGCTGCCCTCAAAGATGACAGAAGAGTTGCTACAATATTTCTCCTGACACGAAGCGGTACACTGCGACGGGCAGGTATCACTATTGTCTGGACCGTCATCACATTCTTCCCCCGAATCTTTATCCCACACGCCATTTCCACACAAAGCACTCGATCCTACTGAAAACGTCACTGACTTTTTTCCAGAGCTTGCTCCTCCACTGCTAAAACACTCTAGGAAAAATGTAGTGCTACTTGTCAAATTGAATGCTAAAGTACCGTCAAATTTCGAGGTATTCGCCTGCCATTCCGCATTACCGCCTGTACGCTTACATGAAGTCACGAGATTATCAGTTTTCCAACTCAGAGTGACGCTTCCTCCATTCTCCGGAAGCAACAATGGATCACCCGTGAGTGTAATCACCGGTGTCGTAGTAACATTCAATATTGCATCGCGTTGTTTACTCGTACCAGTAGCATCTTTACAACTCAAGGAGTATGTCGTCGTGCTCGCTGGCGAAACTTCCTCACTGCTTGTGAAATTGTCCCCATCGACACCTGGTGTCGAACTGGTTATAGTCATTGATTTCCGCGAACCAGATGAATCAGAATACTCGCACTGATATGGAAATATGCCTTGGGATACGTAATAGTTAATAGTCGCCTGACCGCCAGGAGGAATACTTTCAGGTGATGAGAAGACCGAAACAGATAGATTACTTTTTCCTTGATCATTGACAGTTACCACTGCGGTATCTTTTTTAAAAATTCCAGCTGCATCCGTACATCCAAGACTATATGTCTGGTTACTCTGAATATTCTCGCTGTACGAGGGGAAAGAGCTCGTACTAGATTGTATAGTAAATTCCTTCAGGATTCTGCCCTGAGTATCATTGCGAAGAGAACAGCTATACGGGTAAGTACCTCCGAACGCTGTAGGAGTAAGTTGTACGGCACCACCCCGAATCACACTATCTGGTGCATCGAGATTGATCGTAAACGGCACCGCCGCATCCACCCCTCCCTGAGGGACAAAGAGGTGGAATCCAATGGAAACGAGGAGGATAGGGAGAAAGCGAGAGGCACGAGCAAACATCATAAAAACATGAATCTTTTTATTTTCTTTATCATACCACCAAAAATACCACCCAAGAACAACCAACCTCAGTGTTATCCTGTCCTACCCAAAAAACGAAGCAATCTGAGAGATGATAACGAGAGCAGCGAGGGCTACCGTGATACCAATAAGGGAGTATTTGACGATAGACTTACCGGTATTGATCCGGTCTTCATCTCCAGCTGCGGTGAGGTACATGAGGCCTCCAATCACGAGCATGATAATCCCGATGATACCAATGACTGAGAGAAGGAAGTTAAGAATGCCCGTGAGGATTTGGGTAATACTCTTAGCACTGTCAGCTGGGCTACCATCAACAGCTCCCCAGCCTAAGATAGCCCCAATTTCTTTGAGGAATGATGGTGCCGCTAAGGCTAAGGCAAGGCCGATGAGAGCGGCAGTAATGATGAGTTTCCCAGTAGAGAGCTTGGAGTCATTGCCTCCGGCGGTCATGTAGACTATGGAGCCTATCACGATCATGATAAGAGAGAGGATGACGATAATCGCTTGGAGGAAGCCTAGGAGAGAGGTGAGAATCTCATCTACCGTGTTAAAGGCTAAGGGGTTACTAATGGGGATAGTATAGAGGACGGATTCTCCTCCGGTTCTCGCAAGGCAGCAGACACCGGTACCGTCTTTGGTTCGGCCGACCACTTCTTCGGTGGCATCGTTACAGCTCGCTTTGGGGGTGCCTACATCACATTTGCTGTTGTCGGTGGG
>CAYUIR010000035.1:0-4608 GCA_964444815.1 uncultured Bdellovibrionales bacterium
GAGAAATAGTGACATTTGATCCATCGGCATCAGCATCATAAGCGGTCTGCAGATCACCACCAGAACCACCAGTACCTATACAGTCTGTCCAGCCACTATTTTGATAACAACGAAATTTATTATCAAACGTATTGTAGTACATGGCCCCCTCGAATCCATCCGTTGGATCCCCGGTACTACTCCGAACATCGAGACCCAGGAGCACTGGTTGGGCCACCCCGGCTCCGCCATCCCCGAGTTGCACTCGGCGCGTATCGATAGACCCCGCTCCATCAGAGAGGGCATAGAGAGACAACATACTCTGTCCATCGAGGAGCGCTGTGTAGGACTCGACGGTGTTGTCGGGTGATGAGGCCGTGACCGGCATATCGACCCACGAGATGATACCGGCATCGGTATCAAAGTTGGTGGCACCGAGATTCAAGTTAGCTATGGTAGTGACACCATTCGCATCTATCACAAACTCATCACCGGAACCGAGGCCATCACCGGAGTAAATCTTGAATTTATCGGAGTCGGAGTTGTCGACACCGAGAGTGAACTGGACGGCAGGACTGGCCCCCGTGCGGAACTTCATGACCGGATCATAGGTGGCATCGGGAGCGGTCAGGGTAGCCACAATATCTGCTGCCGTCGTGCCATAGAGTTCAAAGAGGGAGGTCGGAGCTGTCGTCCCGATACCGACTGCACCGGTACCATCGATAACAAACGGGGTCGTATCGCCAGAGACGTCATCCACTCGGAAGGCGAGGTTATTGGTGCCAGTCGCGTAGTGTTTGATGTAAAGAGAGGTGTTGGCATTACTGGTACCAGTGTTGTCGATGGCGAGGAGAGAACCGGTGTTTGAGGCGTTGGATCCAGAGAGAGAGAAGTTGGCGAGCGACCCGGTAAAGGCTGTAGAAGAAGAAGCAAGCGTCAATGCCTTTCCAGATGTCAGGGCGTTGGCGGTCACCGTGAGGCCCACTTCCGTATCAATCGCATTCGCCGTAATATCAACGGCGTTGGCGGCGTTCGACGCCTGAACCAGATCAAGAGTGGTGATGGCAGCTGTCGTATTGAGTTGTGAGACCTGGAGGGTAAAGGCAGAAAGATCATTCCCGCTCGAGCTTGGGTTGGTGATAATGAGTCCGTCATCAGCCGCGGTGAGCGAGATGGTCGCGTTGGAGCCATCAGCATCGGCGGCATACGAAGTTTGGAGATCGCTTGACCCACCACTGCCAATACAGTTGGTCCAGCCTGAGTTCTGATAGCACCGAAAGACGTTGTCACTGGTGTTGTAGTACATCGCCCCCTCAAAGCCTCCGGCTGGATCGCCAGTATCACTCTTCACATCGAGACCGAAAAGGTCTGGGGTGGAGTTGCCAGCACCCCCTGCCCCTACTTGGACCCGGTTCACTTCACTCGTGGTGCCAGCGACCAAAGTCAGGTACTCACTTGAGTCAACGTAGATAGCCCCATCGACTGAACCGTCAGTATACGAGAGTCGAAGTTGCTGAGAGGTTGAAGTGATTTCAAATGGGTTATCCGGCGTCACATCCCCCACCCCCACATTGCCTCCCGTAAAGATACCAGCGTAGTTGGTATCAGCTCCAGAGACAGCACTGTAGATACCATAGGCAGTACTCGTTCCACTGCCGGCATTGTCGGCGGTGACTGAGATGTAGTTCCCATAGGTATTGATGGTACCTCCGGTGGCTCCAGTTCTCGTGACAGCAGTGTTGACGCCATAGGTAGTATCAGTCCCAGAGGTGACGACTCCCGTATCTGAGAGGACATTCCTTTGGGCATAGAGGGTATCAGCGGTGGTATTGGTGCTTGAGAGGGAGAGATCGAGTCGAGCCCCAGGAGCAGTCACACCAGTACCAATCCCGATGTTCCCGGTAGAGTCGATAGCCAAGAGCGTGCTACTTCCTACCGTAAAGCCAGTACCAATGGTGAAGTAGCCAGTGGTATGGTCGAGACCAGCGTAGTAGTCCTGGGAGGCACCGTCAAAGCCGATAGAGTCATCGACACTTGCACCGGTTCCTATCACGAATTGTGATTCGCTGGTGTTGGATGAGGTAAGCGAGAGGGTACCATCAGAGGCTGTAGAGAGAGAAGCATAGTTACTGACATCATACGAGAGACGGAGGGCGTTACTTGAGCCTAAGATAGAGAGCTGAGCAGCGGGAGAGGTGGTACCAAGACCGAGTCGGTTGGTGGAGTTATCAAAGAAGAAGGAGGCGTTGTCTTGTTCGAGGATACCACTTGTTCCGGCAAAGAGGACGGATCCAGCGGTGGGAGCGAAGAAGGTCGGTACTCCAGTCCCACCTGAGACGAGAGCCTGACCAGCGGTGCCTACGGCAGAGAAGGCATAGGCCGTACCGGTTGAGTAGGCGATACTTCCGGCTGATCCGACTGAAGTAGCGTTGGTGCCACCGTTCGCTATGGGGACAGAGATAGTAGTACCAAGGACGCCTCCAGAGGTGTTGGTGACGATACCGGCGGTAGAGAGGCCGGAGAAAGTGATGGTGCCGGAGGAGGTGATGCCGGTAGCGCCTGTGATAGCCCCACCCCCCGTGATATCAAGGGTCGGAGAGTTTAAGATATTACCGAGCGTACCCGTCACGAGGATGCCGTCCGTGATGGTCCCCGCGGTCTCCGCAATCTGGATAGCATTGGTCATGGTCCCAGCCCCAGTCTGTTCGAGGAGGAGGCCATTGGTGAGGGTGCCTGAAGCGATGGAGTTGTAGATACGAGTGGCACTCACTCCAGCGGTGTCTTGGTTCTCGACTACGAAGGAGGTCGGAGTGACCACTTCTTGGAGGGTGATAATGACATTGTTACCACTGTCTGTGGTGATGGTGTTGCCCGAAGTATACGCCGCATCAAGGGAGACACTGCCAGCGCCACAGTCGCTCCCAGTGCCGCTGACCACGCCACTACTATTCACATGGAGACACTGAGTAGACCCAGAGATAGAAGAAAAGGTAATGGTACCAGAAGAAGTGATGCCGGTAGCACCAGTGATAGCGCCAGCTCCGGAGATGTCGAGGTTGGCTGAATCGAGAATCGTATCGTAGCCGGTACCCACTACCAGGGCTCGCGTCGCTGAATTGGTCGTCGTCGTGTTAGGGAGATTGATAGCCGTCCACACATCCGCGTCGGCTGATTCTGTCCAGGCCACATCGAGGCCAGTCACATTATCAGCGCCAGAGTCAGTCGTTGCCGTGAGGTCAAGCTGGAGCCCGTCAAAAGCATTGACTGATGAAGCGGTGATGTTCACCACGTCGCCGGCATTAGCGCCGGACTTGATGACATTGAACGTATCAGCAACGTCCAGAGTAAAGTTGGCATCGCCACCAGAAACGATGAGGTCACCATCAGAGAGGGTCACATCACCTGCGGCGACGGTGAGCGCTCCCGTCCCGTCTGTACCACCCGTCAAATTGACAAACGTTCCTGAATCAACCGCTATCACAATATCACCCGAGCCATTGGCCGTAATGTTCAAATCTTCGTTGGTCGCGGTCGTGATATCTGTGGTCGCACCTGAAAACACCAGTCCAGTCGAACCAATAGTTTTGTTGGTGAGTGACTGGGCGGTCGTGAGATCGGCAAGAGTAATCGTGCCAGATGGAAGGGTGGCTGTGGTACTTGCTGTTGAGGTAAGGGTCAGAGGAAATGCACCCGTTGTCGTAAAGGCATCCGCAAAGGAAATCGTCTTACCATTTGGGATAGTGAGCGTACCCGTCGTATCCGTCACGGTGAGCCCCCCTACTTTTTTGGCATTGAAAGCGTACGGTGCCGCCGTAAATCGAACCCGAGGCGACATTTCGCCGTCAGAATTAAAGTTGATACCGAGATAGATATTATCCGTATTGAAATCCACTGACCCCGGCAGAGCGGTCGTATCACCGAGATCGGTCTGAAATATCCCATCGGTCACCGTCAGTGATTTTGTTTCGGTCCAGATATTTGATCCACCCGAACTCACGGTATACAGCTGAAATACAAAAGTGTAGCTTCCATTGGTGACGTTCGTTCCGTTACTATTGACCACCTTTCCCTGGAAACTAATCTGCTGATTGATGCCGGTAGCAGCAAAGGCATTTTGGAAGACGAAAAAACTGGAGAGTCCGACACTCGCCACGAGAAAAGAAACAAGGAACCAGGCCCTGAATCTATTTGGTATTATTTTTGTCTTGAGGTTTTTTGGTGAGGAATGCATACACAAAAACATCTGGGTCGGCTCACCCCGACTCACTGCCTACAGAATAGCAAAATTATCGCGCATTCGCAACGAAAAAAAGGGAATCGAAAAAGAATATATCTCCTACTCGCCAGAAATACTGAAATCAGACATGAGCGCCTCTAATTCTGCCTCTACTCCCTCCAGTCGGAACAGAGAAGACAGCGCAACGCTCACGATCAATCCATGTGAAGAGAGAAAAATTGATTTTTCAAAGGGAGCCTCATTTTTTTCAAACAGTACCCCCTGAAATGATGCCTCACTAAAGGGACTTTGTTTATACGTCTCTCTGTCTGCTACACGTATTTGGTAGGACGGATCGCTTTCGAGGTCTGTCGTCCCACGATTCGCGACCGTAACTGCAATTTTTCGTCCGT
>CAYUIR010000036.1:0-4382 GCA_964444815.1 uncultured Bdellovibrionales bacterium
CACCCCGTGAGGAGGGCCAGCACGATCATACCAATGATACGCAACATGGAATTCTCCTGTAGAGTTGCACTAATCTAACACTTAACTGAACACTGAATTTTTAAGGATCTGATACGAAACAATCCTAGGAAGAAAGCAGTGGTGACGATAACGCCGCACCGCTCTCTTCCTAGGAACCAAGAGGGTTGAAGCTCTCAGTCTAGGAGATGGCTTTAGGCCATCGGGTCGTGGAAAGGTACATGGGTGCCTCGGACGATCGTGGCACGGGATTCCTCCTTGGCAATCACAAAGAAGGCACTGAGGAGGAAGCCGGCGACAAAGGCGAGGAGGACTACCTTGAGAATCTTGGCGACGTTCGGACTCTGTTCGAGGATCGGACCAGAGAGGATACGGATCTCGACACTCTTCTCATCACCACTGCGGAAGAGAGAGTTGCGCTCCGTCAGTACCTGGGCGATACCGTCCATGATACGAGCGACATCACGCTCGCGATCCCCTGACACGGTGACACTGATGATTCCGAGTTCGAGGTTCTTGTTGACCGTGACCATCTTCGACCAGGTGGCGAGACGCTCCTGCTTGTCGAACGGGAGAAATTCTTTGTTTACCTTGCCAGTCTCGACGAGGGCATCGATAAATCGGTCGCTGTAGACTGCTTCGGAGAGAATCTTGCCGAGATACTCGGACGACTTGAACAGCGTATAGAAGTCCTGATTGTTAGCATTCGACTGCACCACGAGGAAATCCATCTTGGTCTGAAACGGCTTCTCGGTCACCATGAGACCAAAGAAAGACAGTGCACCAAAGAGGAGCCCCGCGATAACGAGGGTACCAAATTTAGAGCGGAGCAGTGCGAAAATGTTCTGATTGCCCATAGGGTATATAGAGTATTTAACGACCTTATATATTACCAAAAAATACGAGAAATGTCAATAGCTAGCCGAGACAAAGGAAAAACCCCTCATTTGAGGGGTTTTTGGCGGTTCGGACAAGAGAATTACGAGAAGAGCCGGGTCAGCTTGTCGAGGATCTGAAATTGGGCAAAATCACGTACCGTGACGAGGAGCATGAGGACCAAAAGGAGGATAAATCCGACCTGGTGAATCATCCCCTCCACGCGATGACTCACTGGACTCCCCTTCAACTTCTCAATCAGGATAAAGAGGATGCGTCCACCATCAAGCGCCGGGATCGGGAGAATGTTGATGATGCCGAGGTTGATAGAGAGGAGCGCGGCAAACTGAAGCAAGTATGGGAGACCAAGATCACTCATCTGCTTGGTCAGGTAGACGATGCCGACTGGTCCCGTGACATCGAGTGCCGTCTTGGTGCCACCAAAGAGTGAAGCAATCATCATCCCAAAGGCACCGAGGATAGCGAGCGTAATGTCATAGGTCGCGATAGCTCCCCGATAGATAGCCTCGTACCATGGGTACGACACTACTGCGGTCTCGGAAAAAGAAATCCCGAGTGCGCCCTCCGTCGCCGGATACTCGGTACGAGGAGTCCCCGAGAGGGTGAGGGGCTTGCCAAACCGGTCCACCACCACTGTGATAGTCTGTCCCTTGTGGCTACTGATAGCCTGGGTCACCTGCTCGAGCGTCGTGATGGCTTCACCGTTGATACTCACGATAGCGTCACCCATACTGAGACCCATCGTCTCGGCTGGGGTCCCCTTACCGACGGCGAGGACCTGGATCTTGGCATCAGCGAACTTGCCATGATCAGCTGGCTCAATCGGCTGAGGCAAACCGAGCATAAAGACGACTGAGATGAGGAACCAGGCAAAGAGAAAGTTCATGAAGACTCCGGCAGCGAGTACCCGAATCCGGGTCCAAGCGGACTTGCCCGCGAAACTGGTCGGGTCGGTCGTATCGTGTCCATCCTCACCAGCGATTTTCACAAACCCGCCGAGAGGAATCCAGTTGAGCGAATACACCGTCTGCCCACTCGGCATTTCTTTGCTCCCCCACACGAGCTCGTACTTGCCCTCGGCATTCTTGGTCACCCCAAAGAGTCGGGGCGGGAAACCAAAACCAAATTCGTCCACCCGGATACCATTCCATCTGGCGACCAGGAAATGTCCCAACTCATGCACAAACACGAGGAGACCGAGGATGATGACAAAAATGAGGATAGTGAGCATAAGGTATAAGGAATATTAGATGGTCATCACTTCTTCTTCTTTCTTCTTGCGGAGGACTTCGAGTTTCTGATTGTATTCATCGATGACTTTCTGGAGTTCGTCCTTGCCAGCGAATTTGTCGTCTTCGGAGATAGTCCCTTCCTTTTCAAAGTCCTGGATGTCTTTCCAGATTTCTTCGCGGATGTTGCGGACGGCGATACGAGCCTCCTCGGCGCGCTGGTTCAATGATTTGACCAGGGTCTTGCGGGTCTCCTCGGTGAGAGCCGGGAGCGTGATCCGGAGGGCGACGCCATCATTGCCAGGATTGAGTCCCAGGTCGGATTCACGGATGGCTGCTTCAATGAGGACCAGTGACCCCTTGTCCCACGGCGAGATGAGGATCTGACGGGCTTCGGGAATGCTGATGCTCGCTATCTGACGGAGCGGCGTGCGCGTACCATAATAATCCACCGAGAGGTTCTCGACCAGTCCTGGATGAGCCCGGCCAGTGCGAATCTTGGCCATTTCAACAGAAAAATGTTCGATAGCACTCTCGAAACTGGCTCGCTTGTCTTCAATCAGTTCTTTGACCATAGTCGTTCACTTAACAATCAACAATTATTAGGGGTATCTTACTTGATATTGCGGAGGGCCATATAGATGATGCTGGAATCAGCGGGGTCATAGGCGAGGACCGAGACGCTACGGTCGATGTAGAGGTCGACCACTGCCCAGGTATCACCACCATTGGTCGAACGATAGAAAGCGGAGCCGGCGGAAAAGATAATCTCCTGCGAATTGCGCGGATTCACGACGACGGTACGCACGGGGAACTTCTCAGCACTTTCGATGATGTTGACCTTGTTCCATGTCCGGGTAAAGTCATCACTCCGGTAGAGGCCGCCATTCTTCGTCGCGTAGAGACGCCCAGAGACGATCGGATCAGCGGTGATAGAGAGGGCCATATCTGGTCCACCGGTCGAGGTCGTGGCAGGAGCATTGTTGTTGGTATTGGTCACTTGCATCTGGTCAGTCCACGCTACGCCACCATCGGCAGAATAGTAAATCTTTTTGTTGATACTCAAGGCATAGATCGACATGGGCTCGACTGCATCGAACGCAATCTCGGTAATCGGGCCATCGAGGGTCCGACCGACGTTCTTCCATGTCTCACCACTATCGGTACTCTTCACCACAGTCCCGGCGCTCGTCCCAGCAAAGAGGACGTTGGTATCACGGGGATGCTGAGCAAGGATAGTGATCACTACACCCGCGCCTGGCTCGGTATAGACCGCGCGCCACTCGGTACCTCCGTCATCGGTCCGAAATATCTTGCCGAGATTGCCGATGGTCCCCGAAGCGAACATGCGGTTGTCCGGGTCGTTACGGTCCAGGATAAAACTATAGATTTTCTTCGGGGGAAAGACTATCTGCTCCCAGTACTCTCCAGCATCCATGGACTTGAAGATGCCGTGATCAGCGGTCGCGATATAGAGGATGTTCGAGTCATTGGGGTGAAACGAGAGCGCCAACACATCGGCTTTGGTGATAGACTGTTTGTCATCCACCCGCGACTTGACCTCAAAGGTCTGTCCTGAATCGGTACTCTTCCAGACACTGCCGGCCTGAATCTTTTTGCCAAAGACATCCGTCGGTTGCTCACTCGCGGTCGGTGTCAGGACACTAAACGGCAACTGGATGGTACATCCAGACAAAACGACCGCCGACACCACAAGTAAGAGTGATTTTTTGAACATAGTTTTGATAGATTCTTTGACTTCAGTATAGCAGAAAATATCCTGGGGAAACAGGGCCTCTCTGGCTCATTTTTGCCAAATCTCTCCCTATGCTAGAATCGGTTTATGACACAATCTCCCCTCCCCACTGGTATGGTTTTTGGTGTTTTTGATGGATTTCATCCCGGACACCAGTTTTTCCTTTCACAAGCTCGAGCGCGCTGTGAGAGACTCGTCGTCGTGGTCGCCCTCTCGGAGGTAGTCGAGCGGATGAAGAAGCGTCCGCCACTCTATAGCTACGAAGAGCGCGTGGCTCGCATAAAG
This sequence comes from uncultured Bdellovibrionales bacterium, assembly GCA_964444815.1. Classification (GTDB taxonomy): domain Bacteria; phylum Patescibacteriota; class Minisyncoccia; order Moranbacterales; family UBA1568; genus UBA1568. The sequence continues at coordinate 4,186 of CAYUIR010000036.1, forward strand.
GAGTTTGATAGCAGCCTCACGGTAGTCCCGAGTGACCCCGGTCTCGGTGACTGGCAAGTACTCAAGGATCACCAACCTGATATCGTATTCCTCGGGTATGATCAGGTCGCTCTCGGCCAAGCCCTCGCTGACATCGCTATGCCCCATGCCTTCATCGACTCCCACCACCCCGAAAAATACAAGTCCGGTTTGCTCCG
>CAYUIR010000037.1:0-3531 GCA_964444815.1 uncultured Bdellovibrionales bacterium
CTGATTTACTGATAGTTTGCGTATGCGCATAGGAATCGATATCCGATGTCTGGCCGAAGGGAAGCGGACCGGGGTAGAAGAATATACCCTAGGGCTTCTCAAGGAGCTCTTTCTCCATGATGACGATAACGAATACATCTTGTTTTTCAACGCCTGGCGCAAAACCACACCGGATTTTTCGTGGCTCTCAGCGTATCCACGGGTGACGCTCCGGGTCTTTCATTTTCCGAACAAGCTCCTCAATCTGGCCCTGTGGTACCTCCGCTATCCCAAGCTCGACCGACTCATCGGGGGTGTGGATGTCTTTTTCCTTCCCAACCTCAATTTTGCTTCGGTGTCGAAAGAGTGCCGGCTCGTGGTGACAGCACACGACCTCTCGTTTGAGCTTTTCCCAGAGACCTTTTCTTGGAAGCAACGCCTCTGGCACTACCTCATTGACTTCCGCCGTTTGGCCCGTGAGGCGGACCGGGTGATCGCAGTCTCTCACTCCACGCAGGCCGACCTCGTCACCGAGTACGGTATACCGCCTGAGCGCATCGTCGTCATTCCGAGTGGAGTCGACGCCCGATTTCACCCGATGGATCGGAACCACGCTGATCTCATCCGGGTCAAAGAGGAGTATCACCTCCCATATCGTTTTATCTTGTTTTTGGGGACGTTTGAACCACGCAAAAACATTCGATCGCTCATCGAGGCGTATGAGACGCTCATCGCTTCCGGTGGTCCAGACAGTGCCAAGTACGATCTCGTCCTTGCTGGGACTCCGGGGTGGAAGTGTGATGATATCATGACGGCGCTCGCGGAGTCGCCTGTCCGGGATCGGATTCACCTCCCGGGCTTTATCGCTGATGAGGACAAAGTGGCACTCTACAATCTGGCGACAGTATTTGTCTATCCGTCTCTCTACGAAGGATTTGGCTTTCCGCCACTTGAGGCCATGGCCTCGGGGGTACCGGTGATTGTTTCGCACACCTCCTCACTCCCAGCCGTCGTCGGGAAAGCGGGTATCATGATCGATCCCTACCAGCCCGATGAGCTCTACCGTGCGCTCCGTGAGACCTTGGGTCACTCGGGACTCCTCGCCTCGCTCGCCCGGGAGGGGAGGATCCAGGCAGACCGGTTTACTTGGCGGGAGACGGCCGACCGGACGCGTGAGCTCTGGGCCACGCTTGCCAAAGGAAAGTCAAAAACGGTATGATAGGGGAGTAATCCTCACTTTATTCTGTCACTATGGGTGGACTCATGAAATTGGGCGCAGTCGCGGTACTGGTACTCGTCGTGTGGGGCATATGGAAGGTCGGCTTCGGTACTCCAGAAGAAACGGGCGGGACCAGCGGCTCGGCTATCGATGTCACTGACTCGGACTGGGTCAAAGGCAAGAGTGATGCTCCGGTGACGCTCGTTGAGTACACTGACTTTCAGTGCCCGGCTTGTGGCGCTTACTACCCGATTATCGAACAGCTGAGCAAGGAAATGGGCGACAACCTCCGCGTGGTCATCCGTCACTATCCGCTTATTCAGATCCACGACAATGCCCTCCCGGCTGCTCGGGTGGCTGAGGCTGCTGGACGTCAGGGCAAGTTCTGGGAGATGTATGACCTCCTTTTTGCCAACCAAAAAGAATGGTCAAATGCTGCTGACCCGATGAAGAGTATTTTTCCTGCCTATGCAGGTCGTATCGGCCTCGATATGGAGCGGTTCAATCAAGATATGGCGGATTCATCGCTCGATGACAAGATCAATCGCGACCGTGACACCGGCAATGAACTGAAAATTACGGGCACCCCGACGTTTTTCTTGAATGGCCAGAAGATGGAGAATCCCAAGAGCTTTGAAGCGCTCAAGAAATCAGTCCAGGGGATGATTCCCTAGTATCTCGCCAATGAAAACATTTGGCGATAGTATTCGTACTATTAGAAAGAACCAGCGGTAGTAATTCGTAGCTGGTAAAAACAAAAATCATATGAAGATGCTCGAGAAGAAGCTGGGGCTGTTTCCAGCCTTGCTGGTCGCAGTACTGTCATTTGGGGGATTTATGGGGGTAGCGGCGGTGGTCTCAGAGAATGCCAATCATCTGGTGGCTGTTACGGCGGCCAAGGATGGCGAAGATGACGGTGATGACAAGGATGAAGATAAAGACGAGGATAAAGATGATGACAAGGACAAAGACAAGGAGTCTGAGTCTGACAAGAAAGCCAAGGAAGAAGCTAAGAAGAAATCCGAACGTGAGCGCGAAGCAGCCAAAAAGTCTGCTGAGCAAGCGAGCAAGTCCTCTGGAAAGAGTGATGACAGCGATGACATGGTGGATGGTGTCAAACTCCGTGGAGATGGCTCGGTAGATGATAACGGGTCGGATGAAGGCGATGAAAAGGAAGAAATGGGCCGGGATGGTATGTACACCGACCGTGCCAAGACGATTTCTAAACTAGAAGAAGAAATAGCCAAGGCTGAAAAGGAGATCCTCGAAAAGCAGGCCGAAGGCGTCGATGTGACGGCAGCACTCGCTCGATTAGCGCAGGCCAAGGCTGGTGTGACTTCGGTCACGGGTGCTTTTGATAGCAATGATTTGGAGGCCGCCAAAGCCCTGAGCAAAGAAGTGAAGAAGCTCGCCCATTTTGCGAGTGAAAAGGATCTCCACGATGCCAAAGAAGTCGCTGAAGATGTCGCCAAGATCTCTAAGCGCATTACCCAGGCCTATGGCAAGATAGCACTCCTTGAGGCGGTCGGCGGGGACGGGAGTGTGTTCAAGACTTCTCTTGCTACCTATGAGGCCGATCTTGCAACCCTCAAGGCGACTATCGCTGCCGGTGGATATGATATCGCCAGCATGGAGGTGTCACTCGAGTCACTTGAGCGGAAAGTAAAGTCCGTAAAGAGTAGTGTCGAAGGTGCTATCTATGCGCTTGGTGGGACGGACAGCAAGTATGATGAAGACTACGAGGATGAGGCTGCTGATTTGGCCGAGCGCTTGAATGATGTCGCCGAAATCGAGGATGACGATATCGGTCGCGCTATCCGAGGTATCGCCGAAGATCATGAAAGTGGCGCCAAAGTGGTCGGCGAGACGGTCAAATCTATCGACAAGCACAATCCAGTTGTCCAGGCGCTCTTTGGGACAAGTGAGAGTGACCTCGCTAGCCTCGAGCAGGAGATAGCTGCGAGCAAGGCTCGGACTGCCGCACTTGAGAAAGCAGCCGAGGCAATCTCAGACTCAGATGTCAAAGCTATCGTTTTGGAACAAATCGAGACGCTCAAAGCAGAGACGGCCAAGCTCGAAACATTCGTCAGTGGTCAGCGTGATCGCTTGAGTGCCTTCGGTTGGTTCTTCCGCTTGTTCTAGCCAATCGCCAATTGACGCCATAAAGAGGGCCTCCGGGCCCTTTTTTGGTTTGACAGTCGCGAGCGTTCAGCATATAGTCAGGGCAATCAACTTTTTATATACTTATGCAGAAAAAATTTATTATCTTAGCGCTCATTGTACTCATTATCGTTGCTGGGGGAGTTTTGGTATGGAGCAAGAAAATGAATCAG
>CAYUIR010000038.1:0-3452 GCA_964444815.1 uncultured Bdellovibrionales bacterium
AGTTGGGCTGATGGTTTTTACGAGGATGCATCATCTATTGTTTCTGATGGGACCAATATCTATACGGGTATCGGTAATAGTTCGGGTGAGGCCGAAGTGTGGCGGTATAATGGATCATCGTGGACCAAAGTCGGGGGCGACACGGTCAATTCAAGCTGGCTCATAGCCACTCCTGGGCCATACGAGCGGGTGACGACGATGGTCGCCGATGGGACGACTATCTATGCTGGTCTCGGGACAGGGGCTGGTGATGCCGAAGTGTGGAAGTGTACCAGCTGTGATAGTAGCCCATCTTGGACCAAGATAGGTGGTGACGGATCAGGAACAGCGGGACAATCTTGGGCCACCAGTACCTACGAAGAAGTGTCAGCGATGATTATCGTGAATGGTACGACTTTGGCGGTTGGTCTGGGTACGACTGGTAATGACGGTGAACTCTGGACTTGCGCGACGTCGTCGTGTACGGTCACATCTGGTTGGACGAAACGCGGCGGTGATGCGAGTGGCACGGCGGGACAGTCCTGGACGAATACTATTGAAGAAGTCCGTAGTTTGACATCGAGTGGTACAGTTATTTATGTCGGTACCGGAATAACCGCCAATGAGGCTGATGTGTGGCGCTGTGACCTCGGGGGTACCTGTACGACCACTTCTGGTTGGACGCAGGTAGGAGGAGATGCGCTCAATTCGAGTTGGCCAGCGAGTACGTATGAGCGTGTTTGGTCTCTTCTCGCGAGTGGCACGACGGTCTACGCCGGTCTCGGTGATACGGCTGGTGATGCCGAAGTCTGGAAATGTACCAGCTGTGATAGTAGTCCCACGTGGACGAAGCTCGGTGGTGATGGTACAGGTATCAGTGGTCAGTCCTGGGGAAACGTAGCAGGAGCATCGTTTCTCTATGCCTCCAGTTTATCGCTCATCGGTACCAATTTGTTTGTGGGTGCGAGCTCATCTGCCGGAACCTCTGGTGCTGAGGTGTGGACGTGTGATACTGCGGCTACGTGTACCAATACTGCTGGATGGACCAGAGTTGCCGGTGATTACCTCAATGCTAGCTGGGGTGTGTATGGATTGAACGGAGTGGTTTCTATGACCACAGTCGGCGACAAGCTCTATGCCGGTACCGGAGATGACCAGGCGGCGGCAACATCCAATGGCAACGCGACCGTTTGGGAATATAATGGAACGAGTTGGACCATGATAGGTGGGCAAGGAAAAAATAGTTCGTGGGCGTATGGCCACCCCACATCAACCGCTCAGACAATCCGCTCGGTAACATCGATGACAGGATACAATGGGACACTCATCGTGGGGCTCGGTGGTGGCACGGCCGGTGATGCGGAAGTGTGGAGTTGGAATGGGAGCACTTGGACCAAGATAGGAGGCGATGGGTCAGGAACAGCTGGTCAGTCGTGGGCTACTGGGACGAAGCGTTCAGTCCCATCGATGACAGTTATCGGATCGACACTCTATGCCGGACTCCAGGGAACCGCTGCCGGGGACGGAGAATTGTGGACGTGTGATTTGGCAGCAACGTGCACCACGACAGCTGGTTGGACACTCCGCGCTGGTGACTATGTCAGCGGTGGGTCCGGAACTCAGAGTTGGACCGCGGCTATAGGGTACGAGGCTATTTGGAGCATGGCGGTGCGAGGTACGAGTCTCTATCTGGGTCTTGGATCGAGCGCTGGTGATGCTGATATCTGGACGTGTGATACGGGTTCGACGTGTACGCAGATTGCTGGTTGGACAAAAATAGGTGGGGATACTCTGAATTCGAGCTGGGCCAATAGTACGTACGAAGAGGTGACGGCGCTCACGTGGTATCGTGGCGAGCTCTATGCTGGTCTCGGAGCGAGTACCGGCGATGCCGAACTCTGGAAGTGGAATGGGACCAGTTGGGGGAGTGCGGCTATTGCAGGTGATGGGCTGAATGGGAGCTGGACCGATACGCTCTATGAGCGTATCAAGTCGCTCGTGACGTATAACGGGGACCTGATAGTGAGTCTGGGTGATGGTACCGGTGAGGGTGAAGTGTGGCGTTACAATACAAGCACCTGGACCCGTATCGGTGGAGACAGTGCTAATTCTGGTTGGACCAACATCGTCGAACGTATCGGTTCGATGGCCGTGTACAAAGGGAGACTCTATGCTGGATCTGGCTTTACGGCCAATAGTGATGCAACGATTTGGGCGTATGGCGGAAATATCGTACTCGAGTCGACCACAACGAGTCAAGATACCAACTGGCATCATATTGCCGTGACGTATGATGGGAGTGAGTTGGTACTCAGTATCGATGGCGTCGAGGATACGAGTGTGGCGACCACAGCCACGATGTCTGATACCGTTCATCCACTTCTCCTCGGGACCCAGGCGGGGTCGACTGTAGCAGGACGTGCCCCATCGAGTTTCACAGGAATGCTTGATGAAGTACGGATTAGCAATACCGCGCGCGTTTCTTTTAATACGACGCCGTATACCAATAGTCGAGTAGCTGTCAGACCATCTTCGGCCGTGCGTCTCTCTGGGATCAAATCGTGGGACACGTTTACTACCACAGAGACAGCGAATGGCGGCACGATCACCTATCGATTGTCGGATGATGGCGGCACGACCTGGAAGTACTGGAGCGGATCGGCGTGGGCCACATCATCGGGACTGACCGATGCCAATAGCGCAAGCACGGTCAATACCAATATCGGCACCTTTCCGGTAACCGATGATGGGTTTATGTGGCAGGCTATCCTCCTCGGCAACGGTAATCAGTTGGTGACCCTCAATGAAGTGGTGATGGAGTCAACCTCTGATATCGTAGCTCCGACTGCGCCGGACACGCTCACTGCGCTCAATCAGAACGGTGGGTTGACCTCGCTTACGACCAATACCTGGTACACCTATACGGCACCCTATTTCAGCTGGAGCGGGGCGACGGATACGGGCGGATCTGGAGTGGGCGGGTACTATGTCTATTTTGGTACGGACAATACCGCTGAGCCATCGACCGCGGGGACCTTTCAGGTAGCGAGTACCTACGAACCCTCGAGTATGACAAGTGGTCAGACCTACTATCTCCGCATTCGAGCGCGAGATAATGCTCAGAATACGAGCTCGGTCTATGCTGCCTTTATCTACAAGCTCGATAGTACCGGACCACAGAATCCGACCGGTGTGACGGTGGCGCCGACGGGGTATTCGCCGACCAATGACTTCACTTTTTTCTGGACCGCTACCGCGAGTGATGCCGCCTCTGGTGTCGCTGGCTACCAGTATCAGGTGGGTGCATCAGTCAATCCGGGGAGCTGGTCCTCCACGACGTCGAGTACGAGCGTCAACTTGCCAGGGGCAGCGTATCAAACAGGCGAGAATTTCTTTTACCTCCGGACGCTTGATAACGCTGGGAACGTGGCGAGTGTGAATGTTCAGGTTGCCTTTTACTACGCGGGGAGTGG
>CAYUIR010000039.1:0-3344 GCA_964444815.1 uncultured Bdellovibrionales bacterium
GAATCTTGTGATCCAGGGCCTGCATAATATCGACGTTTAGTGCCTTGGCCAACATGAAAGTACAGATAACGACATCAGCAAACTCATCCTGCAAATCAGTCGGTGCATGATCCTTCATCTTGTCCTTACGCTGTCCGCCTATTGATGCCAAGACCTCGTCACAGAGCTCGCCATACTCTTCTCCTAGTTTGATCGTCCGCGCAAACATGTGTTCTCGTTCACTGAAATCGTCCTCCCGCAGCGCTCGAAACATCGCATCCTGCTCGTCGATAAATTTTTGGAGTTCTTCTATAGTCATGACTCTTTTTTCTTGAATAATGTGAAACTGCCAAGTAACGCTATCCATCCAATAATACTACTCTCCAAAAAGTACTGAACCGGTGCTACAAGATTGTTCAAGTTTCGATCACTGACAGAAAGAATACTCAAAATACTCGCCACGCTCATGATTAGCCAAGCTGTCGCATTTTCGGTATCAGGATATTTTACCACTTTAACAATCGTTGGAATTGAAGCCAACGCACTGGTCCCCATCGCTATCACCAATGCCCAGAGTGGTTCATGAGTAAGTCCCCATACTACAAGCGCAAGAGTAGCAGCGAAAAAGCAAAAATAATCTATCCAGCCGTATTCCGTGTATCCATACCCTTTGAGACACAATATTGTAAATACGATGGTATTAAAAGTGACCATCATCAGAATGAGCACTGACCAAGACCAGCCAGATTGGAGCTGAGCAATAATAGCAATAACTGAAAGCACTGACCACAATGATTGCGAAACAATGTTTGGCTCGGTCTCACGTCGCAAAATACTTCGAAAATACGGTACAGCTGATATTACCTGCAAGATTCCTGATACTAGGCCGAGGACGGTGTACATATCCATACTATTTTTCCAGCTTCAAAAATTCTCTCTCAGTCACTACTTCAATCCGATGGTCAATGATTTTGAGCGCTGACTGGTCATCAAGGGCGTAAATGGTGCGTGGAAACTGCTCCTTCATCGATTCGATGAGAGGGGTACGGAGATGTGTGAAATAGTCAGAGTTCAAGTGTGGCAAAATTGAGAAATCGTACATGCCCATCCCTTCTTCGCTCCCAACAAAGGATTCCTCTGGCCAGAGCTCCTTGGTCAGCTCACTCGGGAGGAGCTTGCCCACCACCATACTCCCAGCGCTAATCCCCATGTAGACACGGGTCTCAAGGAGTGTTGGCAGTGCTTCGGCCACTCCACTCTCACGCATGACACGGGCGAGGTACTGTTCGTCCCCACCACCAAACACAAGGAGGTCCGCTGACTCAAATCGCTTCTCCCAATTCTCTCGAGGCACCGCCGAGATATCGACGATATCGAACGATTTCAAGCCCAGTTTCAAAAAGTCATTATAATTCTCTATAAGCCAACTTTTATCATCAGCAACCATATTCGCTGCCGTCGGCACAAACACCACCTTGGTCTCGCTAGCCGATTTGCCAAGCAAGTCCAACAACACCTTTTCAATCGAGGCATTACTGATTCCGGCTGAAGTGAGGAGAAATTTCATAACTACCGTTTATCGTACTGTTCAGTATAGTACTTTTGATACTCGCCACTCTTCACGTTTTTCCACCAAGCCTCGTTCTCTTTGAACCATTCGACGGTTTTGGCGAGACCCTCCTCGAGGGTAACGGTCTGTTCCCAACCGAGTTCGGTTTTGATCTTGGTGAAGTTGATCGCGTAGCGTCGGTCGTGACCAGCGCGGTCCTTTACGTATTCGATAGACGACTCATCCTTGCCCAAAAGTTCAAGGAGCTTCTTCACAATGACAATATTCTCGGTCTCGGCATTACCGCCAATACAATAGGTCTCGCCAATTTTCCCCCGGTGAATGATCATGTCGATAGCACGACAATGGTCCTCGACGTAGAGCCAGTCACGCACCTGGAGACCATCTCCATAGACCGGCACGGACTTGCCCTCAAGAAGATTGGTGATAGCGAGTGGGATGAGCTTCTCCGGAAAGTGATACGGACCGTAGTTGTTGGAGCAGTTGGAGATGGTCACCGGAAGGCCATAGGTGTGGTAGTACGCGCGGACCAGGTGGTCAGAGGCAGCCTTGGAGGCGCTATAGGGACTGCGTGGATCGTACGGAGTCGACTCGTCAAACGGTGCATCATCGTTCTCGAGTGATCCAAACACCTCATCGGTTGAGACATGATGAAAGCGTTTGCCATGTTTCTTGGCGGCTTCGAGGAGGACATAGGTCCCATGGACATTGGTCACGACGAAAGCCCCGGGATCCATGATCGAGCGGTCAACATGTGACTCAGCGGCAAAGTGGACGACGATGTCACACTCGGCTACGAGCCCATCGACGAGTGTGGCGTCCGTGATACTCCCTTTCACAAAGCAGTGCTGTGGATTCTCCTCGGCACTCTTCAAATTCTCCAAGTTCCCAGCATAAGTCAGATCATCGAGCGTCACCACCTCGTACTCAGGATACTTTCCGAGGATAAAGTGAACAAAATTACTGCCGATAAATCCAGCTCCTCCTGTGACCAATAACTTCATAGTTCTAGCTGTTAAAAACAAATTCGTTTGGAATATCTGCAAACAATGGATGCTGCTTATCTTTCTCGGAAACAATTGGCGTCACCTCTCCCCACTCAATACCGAGGGCCGGGTCATTCCAGACAATACCTCGTTCATGCTCTCGCGAATATGTGTTAGTACACTTGTAGGTAAAGATGGTGTCGTCTTCAAGTGCAATGAATCCATGCGCAAAGCCTCGTGGTATCCACAACTGACGATGATTCTCCACTGAGAGCTCAACGGCCACGTGCTGTCCATACGTAGGCGACCCCGCACGGATATCGACAGCCACATCGAGCACCCGACCCCGAGTGACCATGACGAGCTTGCCCTGGGCCAGAGGTGGCGCCTGATAGTGGAGCCCCCGGACTACCCCCTTCTTGGAAACAGAGAGGTTGTCTTGGACGAAGTGCTCATCGGGCGCAAGCCCGAGCATCTCCCGGTAGCGCGCTTCTGAAAATGTCTCCATGAACATCCCCCGCTCGTCGGTGTACACATCCGGCGTCACAATCAGCACCCCTTCCAAATTGGTCTTTTCGATGTTCATACTACGAATAGTTATTTCAGATGCCAGGTGAATGTTTTTTCGATGTCTATACTTTACTCCATTTTGTAACCATTCAGGTGAGACTTTTTATCATTGTTTCGGACTCATCAACTCTCTCGGTTACCGAAAAAATAGCCTCGATCTACAGCGGGTCATAGCTCTTTTTTCGAACCGAGAGGCTTCTTCAAACAACAAAACAATGAAAAAAATCCACCTGAAGATT
>CAYUIR010000040.1:0-3332 GCA_964444815.1 uncultured Bdellovibrionales bacterium
CACATCTCCGTGGTTCAGTGCTCGTCTTTACTCTCCTCATCTTGGCCGTGATACTTTCGACGGCATTGAGTGCGGCTGGTATCGTGGTACTCGGTAAAAACAGCTCGCGGGCGACCGAGAAGTCTGCCCTCGCGTTTCAGATCGCTGATGGAGCGGCGGAGAATGTGCTCAAGCGTATTTACAAAGACACCGACGACACGCTCGAAACTCTTGCGAATGGTCTCTATGCGGAAGGCGGTCAAGGGCGGCCTACCTGTGATAATGGTACCGTACGGGGTGTTTTGCCGAACGCGAGTTCCGGCACCTATGCTGTGACCTTTCTCGATTATAATGATGACCCGCTTGAGTGTAGTGGTACAGGGTATGCCACCTACAATGAGTGGCGTAGGAAATTGGCCAAAATTATTTCTTCTGGATCGTACGGTAGTGCCACTCGGGCGATTGACATCGCCATCGAATCTATGGCGTGTACCGATTCTACCGTCGATGACGCCGATGGTAATACCTATGACACCATTTCTATTGCGGGGCAATGCTGGATGAGAGAAAATATTCGAGTCGGTACTCGAATAGACAGTACCAGTACCCCGCAGACTGATAATGGAACCATTGAAAAGTACTGCTACGATGATGACCCACAGGAGTGTACCGCTGCACAGGCCTCAGGCTACTCCAATGGTGGCTTGTATACCTGGGATGAGGCTATGCAGTATGTGACCACCGAAGGAGCACAGGGAATTTGCCCTACGGGCTGGCATATTCCGACCGATGGCGAATGGTATACCATGGAGCACTATGTCGACCAAACGGTGAACGATCCGAATCAGACAGGACAAATTGGTACAACTATCGGCACCCGGTTGAGGTATGGAGGTTCATCGGGCTTTGAAGCGAGTTACCCTGGCGTCTGGCATACCGATCCGCCTCCGCTTGATTTCATGGGAAAAGACGGCGTAGCTATTTTTTGGACTTCTTCGTATCCAACCAGTCCAGGTAATCCATGGACGCACTATATCAATAGTACATCGGCGCAGGCGACGCATGATTGGTCGTATGCCGAACTCGGATTTTCTCTCCGTTGTGTCCAAGACTAACATCAACGTATGAGAATCACGCTAATATCATGGTTGATTAGCCTCGGAATACTCGGGACACCACTTATGGTTTCAGCGGCGCCGTCTGTGACGCTCAGCGCCAATCCAGAGCTGGTCCATAAGGGTGAATCATCGACGCTCACCTGGACGGTGAGTGGCGCTGTTTCTTGTACGGCGACCGATACCTATGAGCGGGGGTCATCAGGACCTTGGCCAGCCACAAGTGGTTCTCAGGTGATTACTCCTCGGCAGACGGCTTCATATACACTTGAGTGTGTCGACGGTGGAGGGGTATCGAGCGGAAAGAAAAGTGTGACGGTGGTCTATGGGCCACGGATTACCTCCTTATCGGCCAAGCCTTCTCCAGCTGTTCGTGGTAAGGATGTGACATTTTCTTGGACCTCAGATGCGGACACTTGTTTGTTCCTGGATGGTACGGGTACGTACCTAGGGGCCAACGATTCTAAAGTTCGGAAAGCCACCTATTCAGGAGATTGGTTTCTCAATTGTTATTATCGCAATGATGGATCTCTCTATCCGTATTTTGGATATGACGGTTCAAATCAGGCCAAAGTCTATCTCCCAGTCACGGACGGGGTTTGCGTGCCTGATACGAGCTGTGCTGCCAATACCTGTCAGGGACAGACTTGCTCTGACGGCTGTGGGGGCGCGATTACGGGAACCAAAGTATGTGAGACGGGTGGTGGAGGCTGTATCCCGAGTAGCTGCTATTACTTGTCAGGGACAGACCTGCTCTGACGGTTGTGGTGGTCTTGTGAGTGGTATCAAAGCGTGTAGCGGTGGGAGTGGTGTCGGGAGCATCCTCGGTGTGACGGATTGTGTCATTCCTCATCTCGGGAGTAATTGTCTTGCGACGGTGAGTTGGGCGACAGCGGGCGCTACTAATCCAGAAATCAGTACCAATTTCACGGGTGTCTTTTCACGCGAGATAGTCGGCACCGATGTCGGGGTTGGTATTCCCTATGGGAGCTTTTCGGTGGTACTTAGTGATGGCAATCTGGTCTTGGATACCAAGTCAGTCAAGGCCACCTGTGTCGGGACGGATATCTGGTCCAATGGTATGTGTGTTTCTCCTGGCGGGGGAGGCGGAGGAAGTGGTGGAGGTGGCGGCACTGGTGGTGGCGCGGGTGGTGGTGGGGGTGGGTCCTGTGTACCCAATACTGCGTGTGCGTTGACAACTTGCCAGGGTCAAACATGTTCAGACGGTTGTGGTGGCACGGTAGGAGGTACGAAAGTTTGCGGCGGTCCGGTAGCTCTCTCTATCACGCTTCTTGCTGGTTCTTCAAAAGTCACAGGCGGTTCGCCACTCAGTCTTTTTTGGTATTCTACCGGAGCAGTCTCGTGTACTGCCTCATCAAGCGGTAGTCAGTTTTCTGGGCCCTTGGCCCTCACCGGGACAAAAGTAGTGACGCCAGAAATTCGCCCAGAGACCTATACAGTGACCTATACGGTGACCTGTAATGATGTTGGCGGTAAGTCGACCGAAATGAGTCAGTCAGTTATGGTCATCAATGGCAAAACATGTACGGAAGTAGGTGGTATATGTGGATATGGAGCTAGTACTGCCTTTAACGCTGGTAAGCTGGATTGTGGAAATTTTGATTGTTGGATTATGGATGATTGTATTTCGTATACTACTGCGACATGTGTAGCTGATAAAGGATTGTGTACGACGGGAGGCTTACCCTTCGGTTCTGATTTTTGTGCTGCTAAATTTGGTCAACCAATATGCTGTCCCGCCAACGCGGATGCACCTGTGCCGGGAAAATGTGGACCAGGAGGGTCATGTACGATCGGCACAGTACTGGGGCTTACCGATACGGGATACTCTCGTACGTGGGCCTGTGAAGGGCTAAATTTTGGTCAGACGGCCATGTGTAGTGAGACATTGTATAATGGCGCGTGTGGTCTTAATAACATGACCTGTCGCAACGCGCAGACCGGGTGTAATCCGGGTGAGCAGCAGTTCTTTACCACACCTTGTTCTGGTCCTAATGAGATCTGTTGTGCCGAGGCGAAAACTGATGGCCAGTGTATCAATCTTTACGGCACATGTGTTTCAGGGGCTTGTGGTGCAGGACAGGAGAAAATTGGTACCTGTGGAACGAGTCAATCGTGCTGTCGGTCGGATGGTATAGTGCCACCGCCTCTGCCATTGGGTCCACCGGCCCCTGGTCCTGGTCCTAGTCCTATCGCACCTCCCAATCCTACTCCAGC
>CAYUIR010000041.1:0-3002 GCA_964444815.1 uncultured Bdellovibrionales bacterium
TCTTCATAGACCTTGGCAATCTTGCCATCGGGTGCAATGAGAAATGTCGTCCGGAGAATCCCCATGTACTTCCGACCCATAAACTTCTTCTCGGCCCACACACCGTAGAGATTGACCACAGACTTCTCATCATCAGCAAGAAGCGTAAACGGGAGCTCATACTTCCCCACAAACTTGGCATGCTTCTTGACCGCATCGGCACTCACACCGAGCACGACTGCTTTGGAGCGTTTGAACTTGGGGAAATTATCCCGGAACTGGCAGGCCTCGACGGTGCAACCCGGCGTGTCATCTTTGGGATAGAAATAGAGCACGACCCACTTGCCCAGATAGTCCTTGAGCGTGTGGAGCTTCCCGTCCTGATCGAGCAAAGCAAAATTCTTGGCCTTGGTCCCCTTTTTTGGCAACATAGCAGTTGATGTCAAAGATAATGAGGAATTTTAGCATAAAAAGAAAACCCCCGCCACGAATCAATGCCGTGTCGGGGTTGATTGTTGCGCCTGGTTCAGGCGCGAGATTGGGACGTGGTTGGTGTACCGTCGGAAACTCGTCGACGCACCAGACCCAGGAGATCTGAGAATCCCTGAGGGTGTGGGAAGAAGGTCATCTCCAGGATCCTCTCGAGGATCGCCAGCGCTTGTGTATAGCGCCGTTGTTCCACAAGCTCCTGGGCTTCATGGAACTTTCCCATGACATCTGTCTGGATCATTTCGATACCTCCACTTGTGGATTCATTGCGGCGTACACCCGCTGTTCCACTGCCTGACAGAGCGCCCCGGTCCATTCTGGACGATACCGGAGCACTTTGACCGAAGCGAGAGCCAACACGAACTGTCCAGCTCTCAGGTGTTCCAGTACACCCTGGAGGTCGTGCCGATCTCCGAAGACAACCTCGGCATACATGAAGAATGTCTCCACCACTTTGGGACAAAAGCCACCTAGGGCCTGCCCTTGATTTTCTACTTTCATCGCCACCTCGCTCTTAACAAACAAAGAAACCCCGCCCACATCGCCTCGCGAAGTGTGTCGGGCAAGTCCCAACACGGGGGTTTCACGAATTCACCTGCGTTTCAGGCTTTAAGAATAGTAACCCAAAAATCATCCCTCGTCAAGTCGACAAGTATTTTCTCCCCTTCAGACGCTCGGGGAAATACTCTTGTTTGGCCTCTTCAGCCGTTTTGAAATCAGGGGTATATTTGTAGCCCTTGCCGTAGTCGAGCTCTTTCATCAGCTTGGTCGGGGCATTGCGGAGGTGGAGCGGGACTGGCTCGTTGGGGAACTTTCGTACATCCTCCTTAGCCTCCCCATAAGCCACATAGAGCGCATTGGATTTCTTCGACAGGGCTAGGTAGACGACGGCTTGAGCGAGGTGGACTTCACACTCCGGCATCCCGAGCATCTGACAGGCCTGAAAAGCCGAGACCGCCTGTGGGAGTGCAAAGGAGTTGGCGATACCGACGTCTTCCGAAGCAAACCGAACCAACCGTCTCGCCACATAGATTGGGTCTTCACCGGCTTCAAGCATCCGGGCGAGGTAATAGAGTGATGCATCAGCATCATTCCCCCGGAGTGATTTGTGGAGGGCTGAGATGATGTTGTAGTGCTCCTCACCATTCTTGTCATAGAGGAGATGCGAACGTTTGACCACCTGCTCCACCACCTTGGTATCGATGTGGGTAGCTTTCAGCGCAGAGGCCTCAAGGGTGTTGAGTGTCATGCGGGCATCCCCGCCCGAGACCGCGGCGATAAAGGCGAGGGCTTCTTCATCTGCCTTCACCACTTTACCGAAGTATTCTTGGCTCTTTACAAGCGCCCGCTTCATGAGACCGATGAGTGTCGCCTCATCGTGCTTGTCGAGCACGAGCACTCTCGCCCGCGAAAGGAGAGCGGCATTCACTTCAAAGCTCGGGTTCTCGGTCGTCGCCCCGATAAGAATGACTGTCCCCCGCTCCACGTGTGGGAGGAGACTGTCTTGTTGCGACTTGTTGAATCGATGGATCTCGTCGACAAAGAGGATAGTCTTCTTACCGAGCTTTTTGTTTTCTTCGGCCTCGGCAAACACCACTCGCATATCCTTGACTCCACTTCCCACCGCCGAGAGTTGTCGAAACTCGGCCTGCGCCTCATGGGCGATGAGGAGGGCGAGCGTTGTCTTGCCACTCCCAGGCGGTCCCCAAAATATGAGGGACGGGATGCGGTCCGCCTCGATGGCTTCACGGAGAAACGACCCCTCACCAAAGACCTTCTCCTGCCCGAGGAACTCTTCGAGCTTCTGTGGACGCAAGCGTTCGGCGAGTGGGATATATGCCTCCATACTATTTGAGTACAATACCGACAGGACAGTGATCTGATCCCATGACAGAGGGAAGGATGAATGCCTCTTTCACTCGGTCCTTGAGTGAAGCGCTCACAAGGAAATAGTCGATCCGCCAGCCAACGTTTCGTTCTCGCGACTTGGCGAAATGTGACCACCAGCTGTAATGACCATTGCCTTGGTAAAACATCCGAAACGTATCAACGAATCCGGCATCAACAAAATTCTGAAACCCCTCGCGCTCCTCGTCGGTAAACCCGTGCTTGCCGACATTTCCCTTGGGATTGGCTAGGTCATCCTCGGTATGAGCGACATTGAGATCTCCGCAGAATATCACCGGTTTCTTCCGCTCCAGTTTCTGACAGTGGGCGAGAAAGGCTGGGTCCCACATATCATGGCGGAGTGGCACTCGACTGAGGTCCTCTTTGGCATTGGGGGTGTAGACCGTGACGACGTAAAAATCAGCAAACTCGGCCGTGATGACCCGACCCTCAGCACAGGGGTCACCATAGCCATCTGGCTCGAGATGAAACTTTTTGACGATATCAGCCGAAAAGCCATTGATAATCGAGAGCGGTTCTGTCTTGGTGAATATGGCCGTCCCCGAATAGCCCTTACGCTCGGCTGAGTGCCAGTATTCGATATAGTCTGGGAGATCGATCTCGGCCTGACCCTGCATCGCCTTGGT
>CAYUIR010000042.1:0-2783 GCA_964444815.1 uncultured Bdellovibrionales bacterium
GTCTGTCCTGGATCGGCCACGCTCGGTGTAGCGACGACACAGCAGTTCCGCGCCTACTATACGGCAGCAGGCACCGCCTTTGCTGGTTGTGGTTCGCCCAATGGTACTAATGTGACTAGTTCAGCAACGTGGTCGAGCTCCAATGCGTCTGTCGCTACGATGAACAATGGTGGTTCAAAGGGACTCGCGACTGGAGTAGCGGCCGGGAGTGCGACGATGAGCGCGGTCTACAGTGGTCTGACAGGGACTGCCGGAGTCACAATCAGTTGTACCCCGAGCAATACCTGTAACAGTGCTGCCTCGCAGACCAGAGCGACAAGTATCTGTGCAGGGGACACCTTCACTATCAACGACGGTTGTGGTGGGACGCTCACGTGCTCTGGTAGTCGTGTCTGTGACTACAACTGGAAAGAAGTAGCCCCATAGTCATCAAGTGAGAGCGTTATGTATTATCCGAACCAGCTCTCTCATCGAGCTGGTTCGGATCTGATAATGCTAGTAAACAAACTAACACCGAGATATGAATCAGCGGGGGTATTATCGAAAAATGAGTTTCACGGCATGTTTTTCTCTAGGTGTACTCTTGTTTTTTGTGTCTTCTTTATCCTTTGGAACACCAGCGAATGCGGCCAACAGTAGCTATATTCAAGGCGATACAACGCTGGCGAATGGCGAGTCAACCACCCTGACGCTTGGCGTGGTTGTTCCGACGCAAGCGAGTCAACCGTACTATTGCGAACTGATGAGACAAGATGGATCGGGCAATAGTTATAGCTACCAAGTGGGGACATTTTCACTGACATATACGAACAACAAAGCAGAGGAGTCATACGATACGGGATCACTCCTGACCGATACCTATTACACGCTACGTTGTTTGACGGTGGACATGACCAGTATCCCGGAGAGTAAGATGACCATTCGGGTGTCGCCCCCAGCCTCAAATTTTTTGACCAGTGTCAATGCTCGTCCAGATACGGTGTATCCCGGTCAATCTACGAGTGTCTCCTTTACGGCCATGCAAGGTGTTTTGCCGTACCAATGTCGCTACTCGAATGATAAAGGTTGGAATGAAAATGAAACAGTTACAAGCGGTAATAAGGGACCGGCAAATCCTGCTTCGTATGAAAAAACTGTAGATTCTGGACCGTTATCGGTGACCACCACGTACTCTATTTCATGCACCGATGCTACTGGAGCGACCAAATCCAAGTCCTTTTATGTTTCCGTCAGTAGCGTACCAACTGTTGTTCTTCGTGCTACTCCAACCTCGCTTCCTGCTGGTGGTGGTCGGACTATGATAGCTTGGGAAGTGGATTTGGCTACATCGTGTATTGCGACTGGCGGTGATGCAACCTGGCAAGGAATGAGTGGTTTGGCGAGTGGGGGCAATCTCTACTGGGATTTAACTACAACCACTACTTTTTCGCTCGAATGTTTTGATCAGCAGAAAAGCTCCGGCAAGAAATCAGTGACGGTGCTGGTTGGCGCGGATAATTGTGGCAACGGAAGGATGGATCCGGGAGAAGCATGCGATGAGGGGGCAAATAATAGTGATGCTTGTGCACAAGAAACAGATTCAACTTGTAGTACACGATGTACACTGGTGTTGACACGATCCCCCTGTGCTGGCTATGGGGATCCCGAGTGTGGCAATGGTGTCGTTGAGCCTACTATTGATCATCAAGCGTATAGTGGTGAAACCTGTGATGATGGGAGTGATAATGGAGCCTGTCCCGCACTCTGTAATCCGAGGAGTTGTACACTCAATTCGTGTGCGGGGGGTATGACGGTGCGTGTTGATGCTGGGGGTGATGGTGCCTTTGGTGATACCGGTTACGTAGCACGGGGCACGAGTATCGATTTGGGGGATAGGATATATGTCTCTTTTGATGTCGCCAATGCTGCTTCCTGTACCTCAAGTGGCTTTGATGGATTGTATTCAGCTGGCAATCCTGATCCACTTCCAAAGTCTTCGGGGACATATGGCGGTGGCGGGTATTTGTCACCGACGGCAGTTGGGACATACACAGTCAGTATTAGTTGTACTGATAGGTATGGCCAGGTGCTGACGAGATCGGACAGCTTTTCTGTGGGGTATGATAACACGCCGAGGATACTGTCATTTACGGCTACTCCAAATACGGTTCCTTTTACCTCTACGGGATTAGTGACGTTTGATTGGTCGGGGGAAAACTTGGGTACCTGTTCAATCGCTGGTGCTACCCCACCAAGTGTCGTGGGGGATAGTGGGAGTGCACAGATTACGTATCCACCGAGTGCAAGACGGGTGAGTTCTAAAGAAGTAGTATTGGTGTGTCGAAACGGATCTGAGGACGAGGACGCTCGTTTGTTTGTGTACTTTCAATCTGATCCAAACCAGGCGCCGCAAGTCTCTCTCAAAGCGTATCTTAAGAAGCCCGACGGGACACGGGGTGGTCAGACCACGAGTATTCCTGGTCCGTATCCTGTTCAGTTTGAGCTTGAGTATACGATGAATGGTGCCGAGCGTTGTGAGGCCAGTGGCTGGTTATATAGACAAGGTTCGCACGAAGGCACGGCCGTCCCGCCAATTGTGGGGAGTGCGTATCGACCATTGATCTTTACTGAAGAAAACACCTACGGACTTGAATGTTGGAATGGAGAACTTTCGACAAAGGCTACGCTTACCATTACGGCTAGACTTGATCCCCCGGATGGTGATGATAATGGAGATGGTGATGGTGGCCCCACCGACAACAGCAAATGTGATGTAGGCACCCCCAAAGCGAGCTGTAACGATG
>CAYUIR010000043.1:0-2616 GCA_964444815.1 uncultured Bdellovibrionales bacterium
CTTCACTACTAAAAATACCACACTTACGGTCAAGACGACATCGGCCAGGTTAAACGTAGGTAAGGTGAGCCATCTCACATAATCCATGACACACCCAAAATAGAGTCGCTCGAGGAGATTGCTCCCGCCGGCCGCCATAAGGAGGAGCCATGGAAGAAGCGCTGATTGGGTTTGGTCTTGTCGCCACTCACGAAAAAAGAGTATCCCCACCAACAAGAGTGCTAAGACGCCGACTCCTTCTGACATAGATATTCCCCACGCACCAGCGCTATTACATACCCCTTCTAGCCCAGAGACACGCACCACGAGGGCCACACCGAACAAAAGACAAACAAAAAAGGCTAGGGAGAGAGTGCCAAAGAGCACGTTCCGTAGCCTCATAGGATTCAATTAGAGTGCCGTACGAGCGGCCGGATATGCCATCAAGCGATCACTATCAATCTCCTTACCTGTTTCTTCGCAGACACCGTAGGTACCAGCATCCATCTTTGCCAAGGCATCATGCACCTCCTTGAGCTGAGCCTCGAGGTTCTGCTCCAGGCCGAGATTGTCGACATACTCCTCTACTTCCGAAGCATTTTCATCTTCATCGGTACCCATATCCCCCATCCGAGTCTCGTAGCTACCCTCCGTACCCGTTGAACTGGCAAAACGTCCGAGCTCACTCTCAAGACGAGTTTTTTCCGCGAGGAGCTTTTCTTTCAGGGTAGCGAGGAGTGCTTGATCGAGGGCCATACAATTGAGAAGAAGGATTATAGCTACTGTTGCTTAAAGTATATCAAATTGGAGGTTGGTTGTCTAGAAAAATATGTGCTCCAGGTGGCGTATCTGAGCCTTTTTCTGAAGCGGGTCATAGAGGACCGCCATCCCATCAAAGTGATACAGAGTACTCTCACGCTTCGTCTCTCGGAGGTAACACTCGGCAATACGGGCCAATTTGCGCAGCTTGTCTCTAGTAATGCCTGCCTCCGGGAGCACGTCCCTGTCCGCTCCCTTGAGCCGGCTCTTCACTTCTACAAACACTAGTTCCCCCTGATATTCGGCCACTATATCAATTTCACCCAATCGCTTGCCTTTCACGTTACAATAATTGGTCGCGTGAATCTGGTATCCCTTGTCCTTGAGGTATCGAGAGGCCAGCTCCTCGCCGAGAGCGCCGAGTGGAGATGCGAGTTGAAACCGTTTCATGCCTCTACCATACGCCGAAAGTATAAATTGGACAACGCCCCGCAGAGCTGCGCCGCGGGGTTTGTTGCTCATAACCACTCAAATCTCGTGTGTGAGCAACAAAAAAACACCCTGTGGGGAGTTCTGGTCCTATTCTACGCTACTTCTAACCCGGTCACCGTCTGAAAAGTATGTTGGTGTCCGGGCGTACGACGCCCGATAATAAATTATTTGGCTGTACGCCCGAACGTTGCATGTGCCAACAGGTATCTAGGTTATATAGCTACGGGTGAGGAAGCATCTATAATCCATTTGAATCCTGTATTTTGTGCACTTGCAATATTTTCGCGACAATCCTAACTTTTTGTCACTTCTCCCTTCACCGTTCTCTGGCGCGAAGCCTTTTTGGTGAGGTCATTGACTACACACAAGCGAGAAATTGCTTTCCAGCCTCTGTGTAGCCAACGCCTCTCTATTTGAAAGAACTGTTTTTTTGTTTCTTTTTGTTTTTCTCCTGCATGTATTATTTTTCAGGAGTTTTTTGTTTTTGTTTGAGTCTCCGTGTTAGGACGGAGCGGTCATGGTACATTGCCATGACTCTTGAACAGTGAAAGAATCCCCGTCACAATGAGGGGGCATTGCGATGGGAGTTCTTTCACCGTTCGGTACGGTTGAAGAGAGCAAGTTGTCAAAGAAATTTCAACATCACAAGTCAATTATAGCAGAAAAATACCCTCGAGTCAATCACAGACGCACGAATATCGCTTGAATGAAACAAAATATGAGTTCTTCACATCTATTTGATTACATTGTAAGTTTTCGACCACAAAAAAAGAAGTCGATGACTTCTTTTTGATACTCAAACAATGCTTTTTTTAAGCCAAAATCAAAACTTGGCATCGAGGATCGCTCGCAATGTCTCCTTCGTAGTACCAATCATCCAAGTGGTCCCGCGGAGCGCGTAGTCAAATGAAGTCTGTGTCGCCTCATCAATATTGACGTAACGTACTGGCTGCTCCTTATAGACTCCAGTCCGAAAAGTTACATCGCGCGGTACTGTCATCCCCTCGTAGAGGAATGATCGAAAAGCATACGGGAAGGAGCTTTCCCTTTCTTTCGCAAAGAGCGTCGGCCCATCAACGGTGCCAAAGGTGAGTGCGAGAGCGGGCATCACCCTCCCCTGGTCGTTATAGAGGAAGAGGGAGAATGACTCGGCTATGGTAGCGAGAAAGGCTGGACTCAGCTCAATATTCATAAGGTAAGCCACCCGACTGAAAGCCACGGGGTTGTTATTCTTGTCTGTTAGAAGAAATTCTACCGGTTGAATGATGCCTGCATTGAGAAGAATTTGCTTCTTTTCAGCCAAAAGGGCCTGAAATGATGCTGGAGCGACCGTCTCAGTATCGATTGAGAGGTAGTTGGGTCCGGTGAGCGAAAATGGTAATACTG
>CAYUIR010000044.1:0-2566 GCA_964444815.1 uncultured Bdellovibrionales bacterium
TGAAACGAACGTAACCTTGATCAGGCCCTTCGACAACAGTGCCCATCATGCTGCGCACCTGTTGGCCCCAGTTGTACCGATAGCCTTTGCTGTTTTTGTTTGTGTACTTTCCCGCAAAGGCCCAATCCTCCGCAGAAGGCGGGGGCGGTGCAGCCATGCTGACAGGTTGTTTAGAGGACGTAGGAGATATTACCGGCGTATCAGCGCTTAGAGTCGGCGACTTAGACTTGGTGGTCAGGGGTTCCCTTTTGACAGAAGACTCCTGTACTTGGGGAGGTACAGCCTTTGGTGGTGCAGGCAAGACTTGAAGGAGAACAATCTGTTCTTTTGGCGGCTGCTTAGGCTTGCTCAGGTTGGCAAATTGGATGCTGCTGGTCAGCATGAAAACCCCGGCGTGCAAGGCCAAGCTGAACGCAACAGCTACTAGATTGAGACGACCAAAAACAGGCATGACCGATTAAACAGCAGTCTGCCCAGGCGCTTGCATCAGTGCTTTGGTGCTGCGCCAGAAGCTTTGGCGTTGGCGTCAAGCCCGCCTTTGGATTTCCATTCAGAAAAGCCACCTTGCAAGATGCGGACGTTTTCCCAGCCTGACACACGTAGCGCAAAGCCTGCCTGTGCTGAAAGAGTGCCAGTGTTGCAATAAATCAGCACCGGCTTATTCTTAGGGATGTCACCACTTTTGGCCAAGACCTGACGCCACTCGATGTTGACAGCACCGGGAATGTGCTCTTTGGCATATTGAGCAGCATCGCGTGCGTCAATCACCATCATCTTGGCGTACTCGCCTTTTGGAATTTGCTCTGGGAAGATGGTGCCACCGCCATAGTCCACAAACTCTAAATAACCTGAAATTTCATCGATTATTTTGGCTTTGTCGTTTGCCATGGCAGAAGGGATAGCCAGAAGCAGGGCCAAGGTGAAGTAGATCTGTTTTTTCATTTGGAAGATTTAATCAGCGATGACTGATATTATGACGTGGACACCATCAGACAGGACTATCTTGATGCCAAAAGCTGACCACTGGGAAAACGTCTATCGCAACAAAAAATTTGATGCTGTCAGTTGGTATGCCCCTCATTTAGGTGATTCGCTTCGACTGATTGAGCAACTTTGTCCGGATAAAACGGCGGCCATCGTCGATATTGGTGCAGGTGAGTCCACCTTGGTGGATGACTTGCTAAATCATCACTACCTTGACCTGTCAGTGCTAGATATTTCGAGTACTGCCATTGAGTTCACCAAGCAACGTCTCGGGGCACAAGCAGCACAGGTGGGTTGGCATGTAGGCGACGTAACTCAGTACGACTTTGGATTCAAAAAGTTTGACCTTTGGCATGATCGCGCGGTTTTTCATTTCTTGACCGATCCAGTTGCGCGTCAGGCTTACGTCGAATTAGTTCGACGATCGGTTAAGCCTGGTGGTTATGTTCTCATGGCAACCTTCGGCCCAAACGGACCTTTACAGTGCAGCGGCCTGGAAGTCGTTAGATACGACGATCAGCAACTTCACCACGTCTTCGGAGACAACTTTCAGTTGATGGGAAGTGAACTCACTGAGCACCATACACCCATGGGCACAGATCAGCAGTTTCTTTATTGCTGGTGTCAGGTCTCTCATTGATACCTAGCATTCAGCTGAATGAAGAATCTGAGAATCGTCTTGTTACCAGGGTTGATCTGGCACTCGGAAATAGAATTAAAAGTAAGGATTTAGGGAATGGCCAGTTTTTTGCAATTCGGTGAAGATCACCCAGACTATTCTGTCCGCGTTCTAAACGAGCGTGAAGCGCGTGGCGCTGCGGGGATCATGTTTCTCTTCGCGATGATCGCCTTCATGACGGCTTGGTTCAAAGGCGACTTCACACCAACCAAGTTGACCATCGTTGCATTCTTCATCGATTTTTTCATCCGAGTTCTTATCAATCCTCGCTTCTCACCGACGCTCATCATGGCGCGATGGATGGTCAACAATCAGACCGCCGAATATGTAGGAGCGCCACAGAAACGCTTTGCCTGGTCAATAGGTCTAGTGCTTGCCACATTCATGATGTTTCTTGTCGTGATCAACGATGTGCGCGGGCCGATCAACATGATCACCTGCCTGGTCTGTCTGATATTGCTGTTTTTCGAATCGGCATTTGGAATTTGCGTGGGCTGCAAGATGTACAACTTGTTCAACAAAGAAAAGGCGCAACTCTGTCCCGGCAATGTGTGTGAGATCAAAGACCGTGAGTCGATCCAGATTGTTACCTTGGCTCAGGCACTGATTGCAATGGGGTATGTAGCGTTACTACTGTTCTTGTCACCCGTCCTTGATACAGCCCGCTCTCAAGTGAGCAGCAAGGATCCAGCAAGTCAGGCCTCACCAGCCAGTTCGGCAGAAGAAGAGCGTTGTCGTGTTCCCGAGTTCGCCAAGAAGATGGGTCATGAGGAGAAATGGAAGCTTCATAACGGTTGTTGACCGATTGCATTGGATCCCTGACTTTGGTACCCGTGCAAAACTAAACATGCATAATAAATGCTGTCTCAACATTTAGAATGCTGACTTAGACCCCAAGTGCTT
>CAYUIR010000045.1:0-1984 GCA_964444815.1 uncultured Bdellovibrionales bacterium
AAGTCGATTGACGAAGCCTATCTCAAATCCCTATTCAAGATGCAGTAGTACCTTTTCGTAACCAAACCAACTGGAGAACAAACACTATGGACAAGTCACAGTACTTTATCAAGATGCAACCGAATAACCACATTCTTGTCTTAGGCGGGAGTGGGGGGATTGGTTCGGAGGTCGTTCTCGCCTTGGCTGCTAATGGCGCTGAAATCATCACCATTGGCTATGGTAGCAATCGAGATGCTGCCGAAGCCCTGAAGACTCAAGCTGAGGCTTGGGGTGTGAAGGCGTATACGGCCAAGATCGACCGCTCAACTTTCGCTTTGATGGAGCAAGCGGTAGAATTGATCGTGAAGCAGGCAGGTCGGGAAATAACAGGGGTCGTCGATGCTATCGGCATCTCACCAAATATTCCGTTCAGAGACCTGAAACTTGAAGATGTTGATCGAGTCTACAACACCAACTATCGGGGATGTGTCGCCTCGACCAAGGTGCTGGCTGAGCGGATGAAGGCGAGAGGTATCGACGGGCTGTTTGTCATCATCACTTCGACCAACGGCGACAACTCGTTTTCGGCTCAATCACTGCCATACGATGACATGAAGCGCGCACTCGACGGCCTAGTTGTTAGTCTGGCCGAGGAATATGCGCCCTCCAATATTCGTCTCATCGGCGTTGCTCCTGGCTGGATCAACACCGGAATGAATGATTCTTTGCCGAAGGGGATGCTTGAGCGTGAAGTGAAACTCGTCTATCTGGCGCGACAAGGAGAGGCAATTGAGGCGGCAAAATTCATCACTTCAGTCATGATGGATTCCCACTCGTACGTCACTGGTACAACGTTCAAGATTGACGGTGGCTATCCACGCCGCAACCCGATTCGGGAAGACTGATGTGCATAGGAGGTTTTCGCTATCGCGAAGCCTCCTTCTTTTTTAAACAATAAGTATTTTTCAATAAATTTATGTACGATGTCACCATTATCGGGGGAGGGCCTGGGGGAGTAGCTGCTGGAGTCTATACGGCACGTAAGCAGATGAAGACACTCTTTTTGACGCAAGACTTTTTGAGTCAGTCTGTCGTCTCAGCGTCGATTGAAAACTGGATTGGGACGGTGACCATGCCTGGTTATGAATTTGGACAACAGCTCGAGAAGCACCTGCGGGCGCAGGAGAGTATCGAGATCAAGACAGGCGTGCGCGTTACGCGCGTGACACTGAGGACAGAGGGGGGCTATATGGTAGAGACCCAAGGAGGAGAACAGTATGAAACCAAGACTGTGATCATTGCTTCGGGTGGGCGCCATCGTCATCTCGATGTCCCAGGCGAAGAGCAGTTTGTTGGTAAGGGCGTCGTCTATTGCTCTACCTGTGATGCGCCTTTTTTCCGTGACAAGAAAGTAGCTGTGGTGGGGAGTGGCAACTCGGCCCTCGAGGCCGTGGAGGACTTGCTCCCGTATGCCAAAGAAATCGTGCTTTTGGTGCGTTCCGGCGAACTGAAAGGAGACCAGGTGACGCAAGACAAGATTCTCGCTTCACCGAAAGTGAGTGTGCTCTATCAGGTGACTACTCAAGCGATATTGGGTGAGGGTCATGTCACTGGAGTAACACTCCGCCATACTGACACGGATACGACTGAGGATGTGATGCTCGACGGCGTTTTTGTCGAAATCGGCATGGTTCCAAACACGGAATTCGTGAAGGAGCTCCTCACGCTCAATGAACGGGGCGAAATCATCGTGGATGGTCGGACTGCTGCGACTTCTCGGTCTGGTATTTTTGCGACAGGGGACGCAACTGACATGCCGTATAAACAGAACAATATCTCCGCGGGTTACGGCGTGGTGGCTGCCCTCTCGGCGTATGATCATGTCCGGAAGGGGAAGTAGGGGTCTGGACAAGCAACAATAAACGTGCTATAATGGATGTACAAGTGAGAAGACGGGTGCCCCAGAGGGGGAACCCGTTTTCTTTTTCCGAGAGAGTGCTTG
>CAYUIR010000046.1:0-1976 GCA_964444815.1 uncultured Bdellovibrionales bacterium
TAGTGAAATAGAGCCTAAAACAAAAAATATGGTCAACTTAAAAATATCTCCGTTGGTAGCATGGTTGGCGATACTGGTAGCCGTAGCAATTTTTGCGAAAGTATTCTGGTTAGTGAGTACTGTTCAACCGATATTGAAACAGCCATCCTCTGAAAGAATGATGCAAACCCAGGAGATTGAGAGTCCCGCCGTCAGCGAGTTAGAAGTCCCAAGTGCGCAAGAGTCGGCTGATTGGAAAGTGTACCATGACAATGACTTTTCCTTTGAAGTCCGCTATCCTCAGACTTGGTTTTTAGATGAGAGGCGTCTCAGTGGTGAGAAAATAGTTGACTTTGAAATAGGTTCTGATAACGCACCTGTTTCCTTTGGAGCATATTCACGGGACAAGGATGTATTCTTAAAACCAGGGAGCAAAATACTTCCTTTTGACTACACAAAGAAATTTGAGGCAGCCAAGCTTTCGGGTCAGTACTCCAGTGGTTTTTTACCAGGTGAGGAATACCTTCCGTACTATCGGTACGAGTGGATTGATGCTGGCACGTACGAAGGTACAAGTTCTGGGAAGCACGTTGTTTATGAAGTGATCGGTAGAGGCAAAGAAGAGTACAGTATTCTCTTTGAGTGGTCAGAGATGGTCCCTGACGCAGAAGATCTCGTTCAATCCAGTGTTTCGCTCGAGAGCTTTGAAAAAGTTTTCTCAACATTCAAGTTTATCTATAAACCAGAGAAGCAAGAGGCGACCCTCTATAAGGGTAACGGAATACAGGTAAGCTTTGAGGACGGATATGTAGAAAAGCAGCCCTCATCGGAGTGGATGGTTTCCCGTCTCGAGTTTGGACCCGTAAAGTATGTTAACCACAAACAATCCTACGCGCATATCCATGTGTTTATTTTCAAAGAAAAGAAGTCAGGAGAAGAAGTCATAGCGGATATCGAAGCGTCGGCAGATTATGTGACCATGCCGAAACAAGAAATCATCAATGGTATGACGGTTGTGAAGTGGACGGCTGGTGGTTCAGAGTGTGCCAGCGTGAGTATGGAAATTGTGGGTAAGAAGATGAATTATGAGTTGCAGAATAATAGCTGTCTTGATGAAAAAGAGATTTTTGATTCTTTTGAAGCAATACTGAGTCAGATGAAATTTCTCGAATAAACTCTTCCTATCCGCCTCGACCAGATAGGCGATGGTGGCAAAGTAGTGAAATAGAACCTCGACCCCGCCCATCCGGCGGGGTTTTGTATAATTTGACAGGGGTGGTATACTTTTTGCATAAGGAACTGCATATTCATCAAAACTTAACTTTTTCATACAAGAGTATGTCAAAGAGAATAGTGGGGATGCTCATTGCTTTGAGCGTGCTGATACCTTTCTCGAGCGCTTCCGCTAGTGACCCATGGACGGACTATGAAAATTACACCGTAATCGACCAGGACACGACGTGGAGTGGCCGCCTCACTCGCGCTGACATGCCCAAGGATACGGTGGTGGTGAATGGCGCGACGCTCACTGTCCTCCCTGGTACCGAGGTGGAAGTAGGAATGCTCTCGGTCTACGATGGTCGCATCGTAGCTCTGGGCACGGCCACAGAGCCCATCCGTTTCACCAAGCAAGCCCCTGACTATTCCAATGTGCCCGCAGATTACGCTCCCTATGATAGGGAGTGTTATTTTTCTCCCGAGGCAGGCATGATCGAGTTCGCTACCTATGTCGAAGCAGCGACCGAAGCATCGGTCTTCCGCCACGTTACTTTTGAGGGCATGGGGACAGCCGAATGGGTCGGGAGCGATAACTGTCCCTGGAACATGGGAATGAGGAATCCTGTCCGTGACTGGCTTATCCGAACAGCCCATGCCTCCGAGCGTCGGTTCGTGGAGTATCCTGCTCTGAGAGCCGATGGCGGGAAGCTCCAGTTAGAAAGCGTGTCGTTCCGAAACAATGCTCATGCTGATATTGAGGCCAATCACTACTTTGGTAA
>CAYUIR010000047.1:0-1665 GCA_964444815.1 uncultured Bdellovibrionales bacterium
GCATGCGACGTACGCTAGAACGGCGTATTCGCCAGTGGCGGGCTCTTGAGGGCCCCACCCAGGAAGTGTTCTTCCCTCAGGAGCATCAGCCCGGCGTGCGCGGACTGTCGGACTTCACCGATATGAGCAAGCTGTGCGTGACGATCGGCGGCGCCCCGTTTGGCCACCGGCTGTATCACTTCGTGCTGGCGTTCTCACGCTGGGAGTATGCAAACGTAGTCGAGGGTGGTGAGAGTTTCGAAGCCCTCGCGACCGGATTGCAGAACGCGCTATGGCAGGCGGGAGGCTGCCCGCGTGAACATCGCACTGACAGTCTGTCGGCCGCCTTCAGGAATCTGACCGAACAGGAGGACTTCACGACGCGTTACGCAGCTCTGC
This sequence comes from uncultured Bdellovibrionales bacterium, assembly GCA_964444815.1. Lineage (GTDB taxonomy): Bacteria > Patescibacteriota > Minisyncoccia > Moranbacterales > UBA1568 > UBA1568. Next base: position 379 of record CAYUIR010000047.1, read on the forward strand.
TCGATCATTACGGCATGGAGGGCACGCGTAACAATCGCGGTCTGGGTCACGAGAACGGGAGTGTGGAGTCCTCGCATCGGTATCTGAAGGATGCTGTCGACCAGGCCTTGATGCTTCGAGGCCATCGCGACTTCGCTGACCGGCCCGCCTACGATGAATTCGTACGTGAGGTGGTAATGCGTCGAAACCGGCGCAACGCCGCTGCGTTTCGCATTGAGCGCGAACAACTGCGGGATCTGCCTGAACGTCGTACCACTGAATTCGTTGAGGACGAAGCACTCGTGACCCGCTGCAGCACATTTACCGTGCGCGGCATCCTCTACAGTGCACCGTCGCGCCTGATCGGCCACCGGCTGAAGGTGCGGATCTATGGTGACCGGCTCGACTGCTACCTGTCTGGCGCACTGGTGCACAGCACCTCACGAGGCACCCGTGCTGCCGACAACCGCCACGCACTTGATTACCGCCACTTCATCGACTCGCTCAGGCGCAAACCTCAGGCGTTCAAGGGGCTCGCGTTTCGTGACGCACTGTTTCCCCGCGAGGCTTACCGTCGAACCTGGGAGCGGCTGGAGGCGCAACTGACGCAACGCCAGGCCTGCAAGATCATGGTAGGCCTGCTTGAACTCGCGGGCCGCCACGGCGTAGAGGCCGTACTCGCTGAGCGGCTCGACGCGTTGTTCGAAGCAGGCGAACTGCCCGATCTGAAGCAGTTGCGCGACGAATTCGCGCCACGCCAAACCTTGTGTCCCGAGGTGATCGTTCAGATGCCACCTGTCGCAGTCTATGACGCATTGCTCCACAAGGTGGCGGCATGAATGCACCCGCCCATGACAACGGCCGCATGGCCCTGATGCTCAACGAGTTGCGTTTGCCAACAATCGGCAGGTTGTGGCCCGAGTTCGCCGAGCGTTCAGACAAGGAAGGATGGCAGGCCGCGCGCCTGCTCAGCGCGCTGCTCGAGCACGAACTGGCCGAACGTGCCAAACGACGCATCGAGCGGCACCGTGCTGAGTCGCATCTGGATCCGACCAAAACGCTCGCCACCTTCGACTTCGGTATGGTGCCAATGGTCTCGAAAGCACATGTCACGGCGCTGGCAACTGGGGAGTCCTGGCTGGAGAAAGGCGCCACAATTCTCCTGTTCGGGCCGCCTGGCGCCGGCAAGAGTCATCTGGGATCGGCCATCGGCCATGCGTTGATCGACGCCGGTTACCGGGTGCTGTTCACGCGCACCAGTGAACTCGTCCAGAAGTTGCAGGCTGCGCGCCAAAGCCTGCAATTGCC
>CAYUIR010000048.1:0-1646 GCA_964444815.1 uncultured Bdellovibrionales bacterium
CGAGCCGCGATACGGGCCCGCACGGTGAGGAGACACTTCTCGATCATAGCCCGCGCATCAGCTGGATGGGTGTCGAGGAATTCTACGAGCGCTTCGCTCGTCACTGACGACACAGCACTACGGACTTCGACGTTATTCAGTTTGTCCTTGGTCTGACCCTCAAACTGCGGATTGGCCAGCTTGACCGACACTACTGCGGTCAACCCTTCGGCCAAGTCCTCCGAGGTCATCGAGCCTTCCTTTTCTTTGATGAGGTTGTTTTTCTTGGCGTAGTCATTGAGGACGCGCGTGAGGGCCATCTTGAGGCCGGTCACATGCGTTCCTCCGCCCGGGTTCAAGATGTTGTTGGCAAACGCAAAGAGGTGCTCCTTGAAACCATCGGTAAACTGGAGCGATACCTCAACGTTGATGTCATCAATGTTCTTTTCGACGTAAAACGGCGTGGTGTTTTTGACCTCGCGCTTACGGTTCAAGAACTTCACAAACGAAATGATGCCGGAATCAAAGAAGAATCCATGGCGCTTCACCTTGTAGGCTTCGGCCTCCGTAGTCGCTTCGCGCCAGTCCTCGACTTTGACACGCACCCCCTTGGTGAGAAAGGCCTGGTAGCGGAGGTACTCGAGAATCTTGGCCCATGAGTATTTGATCTCAGGGAAAATTTCTGGATCAGCTTGAAAAGCCACGGTGGTCCCTGTCCGGTCGGACTTACCAATAGACTTGACGACCCCCTCTGGCTTGCCCCGCTTGTAGCTATGAAACCAGATCTTGCCCTGACGTTCGACGGTCACTTTGGTATGGATGGAGAGGGCGTTCACGACCGAGACACCGACTCCATGGAGACCACCCGAGATCTTGTACCCACTCTCGCTCCCCCCGAACTTGCCTCCAGCGTGGAGGACCGTCATGACTGTCTCAAGCGTTGATTTCTTGGTCTGAGGGTGAATATCGACTGGGATACCACGACCATTATCTATCACTTCCACCCAGTTGTCCGGGAGGAGACGAACGCTGATTTCGTTACAGTGTCCCGCCATGGCCTCATCAATCGAGTTGTTGACCACTTCCCAGATGAGATGGTGCAGTCCCTCAAGCGACGTGCCACCAATATACATGCCCGGGCGCTTGCGCACTGGGTCGAGTCCTTCGAGTACCTGGATGGAACTGGCGTCGTATGATGCTCCGTCTGTCTTTTTGGCCATAGTCGTTGCGTGCAGAATGTTCGATTTAATCTTTTGTCTCTGAAACTATTTTGCGAAATGAATACTCTATAAGGAGTATCGCCGCAAAGAGGAGTGCACTGTCCCACCAGGTGAGGATGCGTTCCTTCTGAAAAAATATGATACCGATAGAGAAAAGTGCGAGGAGAAAGGCCTGACGAAAGGCACTCCCGAGATGATGCATAGCACTCACCTCTCCGAGCGCTCGCCGATAGACGGAGGTGAGGAGAAGCGTGAGTACACCGAGCATGCTGGCAAAAAGACTCGAGAAAAACAGTACCATCCCGATAGTCCCAGCCTTCTGTGGATCCACTGCCACAACAATGCCTATCCAAGCCGAGAAAGAAAGGAGCGTAATGAGACGGACTCCCCAGAGATAGACAGAAAGCGACATAGGTAATCCTGGTAACAACTGAAACATGACGAACC
>CAYUIR010000049.1:0-1643 GCA_964444815.1 uncultured Bdellovibrionales bacterium
GTCCGGCCACCGCATGGACGAGTGCTCCGTGATGGGGTACCGACACTCCTGGTACACGCCCAGATACTCCTCGGCGAGCCCTCATTTGTCGTATTTCCGAAAAGGGCCGTGGCGGAGTATAATGAGGACATCGCAAAGTAGCCATCAGTTAAACGATTAGCATTATGCAACTCAAATCACTCAATGTTTTCTTCTTCTTTTTTGTTTTTCTTGCGGTGGCGACTGCCGTCTTTTTCATTTTTCAACCCTTTCTCACGGCTATCGTGGCAGCCGCGATTCTCGCTGCTCTCTTCAAGCGTCCCTACCATTTCTTGGAACGAGTGATGCGTGGTCATCGAGGGATGAGCGCCTTCTTTACGTGCCTCCTCATTGTAACGATGATTGTTACGCCTCTCTTTCTTGTGCTCAGCCTGGCCATTAGTGAGGCGAGCAATCTCTATGTAACTATGACTGAAGAGGCGACGCTCCAGTCGATGATCGCGAGTACACTCACGGTGGTACATGACATCCCATACGTCAATCTTTTTTTTGATACGGCCACCTTTGATCAGGAGCGCTTGATTGAAGAAATTAAAAATCTCAGTCAGAATGCTCTGGGTATTCTCCAATCTGCCTACCAGGGCGTCACGCATTTTGTTTTCTGGGTATTTATCATGTTCTTTACCTTGTTCTATTTCTTGATTGACGGGAAAAAAACACTCCGCGCGTTCATGAATCTCTCACCGCTCAAGAACGAGCACGATGAACTCCTGATCGCCAAGTTTGTCTCGATTAGTCGGGCAACACTCAAGGGGACACTCGTCATCGGTGCTATCCAGGGTCTCCTCGGTGGACTGACGTTTTGGATTGCTGGAGTGCCATCACCCGCGATCTGGGGCCTCATTATGGTACTTCTCTCTATTATCCCGATGATTGGCTCGACCATCGTCTGGCTGCCAGCTGGCCTCATTCTCCTTCTCCTCGGTGATGTTTGGCAGGGGATATTTATCCTGGCGGTAGGAGTCGGGGTCATCTCGGTTATCGACAATATTCTCCGCCCGAAACTGGTGGGTCAGGATACGCAGATGCACCCACTCCTCATCTTTTTTGCCACTCTTGGTGGTATCTCCTTCTTTGGTCTGCCGGGCTTTATCATCGGTCCCATCATCGTCTCGCTCTTTATGGCACTCTCCGAGATATATAGCATCGAGTTTCGGGATCAGTTGAAAGAATACAATGAATAGTCTGCTCTACTCCTGGCAACATCTTCCTCAAGAGATAGATCCGATCGTGCTTGCGGTCGGTTTTCTATCCGTGCGCTGGTATGCGCTTTTGTGGCTTCTCGGACTCTTTCTCGCCTATGTCGTGGCACGGCGATTCTCATCTGACCGAATCCTCCCACCCGAGGCACTGTATGACCTCTTCTTCTCGCTTTTTCTTGGAGCCTGGCTCGGGGGACGGTTGGGCTTTGCTCTCTGGTATCGACCGGACTGGTTTCTCGCTCATCCCATGAATATCATCCTCCCCTTTGCGAGTGATGGCTCGTGGACTGGGATAGCAGGGATGAGTTTTCATGGCGGGCTGGTAGGTGTCGTGGGGGCTCTCTACTGGTTCAGTCATAGGCGTAGACTCAACTTCTGGGTACTGGCTGATCTCGTGGCTCT
>CAYUIR010000050.1:0-1526 GCA_964444815.1 uncultured Bdellovibrionales bacterium
CCTGCCTGCCGGTAGGCAGGGATTTTTGTGGCCAGAGAGGGTTGCTTGGGAGTGGGGAATCCTTATGTGTGTAGACAGGAAGAAACTACCCTCTTATGAGCGCAAGGAGTTCGGCTTGCTTTTCAGCCATGAGTTCGGGGGTATTGGCCTCGAGGTTGAGGCGGAGGAGAGGTTCGGTATTTGATGGTCGGACGTTGAACCACCAGTCGGGATACTCGACTTTGAGACCATCAAGTTCATGCTGTTTGCCATCCGCATACTTGGCCTTGAGCGTGGCGAGGACAGCGTCTTTATCCTTCACTTCGCTATTGATTTCGCCTGAGTGAGAGTAGCGACGCAGTTCGGCGACCAGCTCCGAGATGGGCTGGCCGGTTTCGGCCATGAGGTTCAAGAGCATGAGGGTAGCGAGGGTACTCGCTTCAGCATTGGAATTCTCTTGGAAGTAATAGTGACCCGAGAGCTCACCGGCAAAGACGGCGCCTTCCTCAGTCATCTGGCGCTTGATATAGGCGTGGCCGACGCGACATTCTTTGGCCACCCCGCCATTTTCTTCGATGATTTCTTTGACCGCCTTGGAGGAACGGAGGTCATAGAGGACGGTACGACCAGGGTAGTGCCGTAGGATAGTCTTGGCGATGAGGCCAGTAGTGAGGTCCATTGGGATCACGGTCCCGGTTTCGTCGACAAATCCTACTCGATCAGCGTCTCCGTCATAGGCAATGCCGAGATCGGCGTTGACCTCGGTCACTTTGGCTCGGAGCTCGTCGAGGGTCTCGGTTTTGAGGGGATTGGCTTCGTGGCACTCAAAGGGGTGGGTGAGATCGTTGTAGAGATTGACCACTGAGAGGTTGTCGGCGAATTGCTCGTAGATCGGGAGTTCAAATACGCCCATGGAGTTCGCGGTGTCGATGGCGATGGTGAAGTGCTTGTCCTTGAAGTCCGCAAAAGAAGCAAAGTAGCCATAGTAGGCGGGTTTGATGTCTTCGCTCGTCATCGTGCCACGCTCAGATACGGTGGCCCATTCTTTGCGGAGGGCAAGGTCACGAATCTCTCGGAGACCGGTACTCTCACCAACCGGGACCGCCCCGCGGAGCGCGATCTTGAGGCCATTGTATTCTGGGGGATTGTGGGAAGCCGTGAGAGAGACCGCAGCGTCGATCTCGAGGCGACCAGCCGCAAAGTAGACCATAGGTGTGGTAATCACGCCGAGGTCAATGACATCGGCTCCACCGTCCATCACGCCACGAGCAAAGCTCTCAAAGAGGCTCGGGCTTGAGGCGCGGATATCACGGCCGACACCCAGGACCTTGGGGCGGAGGTGCTCGACGACAGCCCGTCCGATGTGGTAGGCGTCGTCTTCATTGAGCTCGGAGGGGTAAATACCACGGATGTCATAGGCCTTGAATATCTCGGGTTTCATAGGGCTTCATAGGGATTATTGTCCATAGTATAGCATCCTGATGAGGTATTGACAAAATACCGAAAAAGGAGTATAATGGTATGTTCAGTGCACCCTGCGCTGATCG
>CAYUIR010000051.1:0-1525 GCA_964444815.1 uncultured Bdellovibrionales bacterium
ACAAAATACCGAAAAAGGAGTATAATGGTATGTTCAGTGCACCCTGCGCTGATCGTGTTCTTTGGTATTACAACCGGCCATTTCGGCCACAACGGGCCTTTAAAGCCCAAGGAGTCAGTGATGAAAGTCAAAAAAGGATGGGGTGGCCTTTTGGTCATCCTCGTCATGAGCGCAATGGCGGCGCTCATCACCGTGGCCGAATTCTTTGGTTGGCTCGAGGGAACGTTTCCCCAGAGCTTCCCGCAGGGTCCGGTCACCCAGCGCGCCACTTACGAAGGTACGGAGTACGACTTTCGGTACTACGCTGCGACAAGCTCGTACGTGGGCATCGCTGTCGGAACGGAAGTGGTGGCCGTACTCGCACCGTTCACCAACAATGAAGTCGAGACGTTCGGCGTTCTCAATGACTTCGTTTGCGATGTGAAGGGTTGTGGCGACGGCGGTCCATCCTCGGCTGGTACGGTCGTGTATGCGAATGATGGAGGCATTACCAGTGCCACCATTGTTGCGAACTACAAGGGCGACAAGCTCTGGGGTGTCGGCGCAGACGGCAAGGGGTACGAACTCCCGGTCAATACCATCGACGCCCTCTGTGCTCACTCCCTCCGTCTCGGTAACTGGGAGAAGCAGAGCGGCCCTGGCTGTTCCAAGCCGGAGCCCAACGGTACGCTCCGTATCAACAATCTCCCTGGCAATGACTGCCACCGTTTGACGGCATGGTCAGTGGGCAAGCAGTACTGGTTTGACACGGGTACCCAAACCGGTTACTCGGTCAGCGGTCTCAACGCCAAGCTCAATGCGAGCTGTGGCGTCGAGTACGGACCAGCTGGTTACACGCCTGCCAAGGTCTCCGCGGTTCGCGAACCGGACGGCACTGCCTCGCTCCTGTGGGACTTCGGTTCCGACTTCGTGGGCGGCTTTTACAAGGGTTCGAATGCGGTGGTCTTCGATCTTGCCGACCAGACCAAGGTCTATGCCTTTGTCTTGAACGGCAGTCATGCCGGCAAGGACTACAAGGACGGCTGGGGCTTGGGTGAAGGACGGAAGACCGCTCAGGGCGACCTGATTCCGCCGTCGACCAAAATGGCTTGGCTCCAAAAAGTGGACGGCCGATTCCTGGTCAAGTTCACCGGCCTGGACTGTGCCGACGCGGTGAACATCACTGCCTACCTCGGCGCCGGTCCCGCGGACAACGTCGTCTACGACTACGGTCCGGACGGCTACGGCCTCGGCTGGGGCGGTCTCCAGAGCATTGATCCATTGACAGGCAAGCCCACGCAGTCCTTCTGGACGGCCGGTGAAGGAGTCACCTTCGACCCCAAGACCGGCAAGGCAAGCTACGGCTTGCCTTTCTGCAAGAAGTAATCGCGGCCAACGCGCCAAACTGCCCCCTCGTTTCACGACGAGCGGGGCTTTTTCTTTGACCAAAATGCTATTTTCTGAAAGAATGAAGAACATTCAAGAAATACTCTATGAGCCTCAAAGTTGGAATCGTGGGACTGCCAAACGTCGGGAAATCGACGCT
>CAYUIR010000052.1:0-1452 GCA_964444815.1 uncultured Bdellovibrionales bacterium
CAGACAGCGACCGTCATCGTTATGACCGGGGTAGGGTCACGCTATGAGACGCGGGCCGAGAATGGCCTGGCACATTTCCTCGAGCACATGTTCTTCAAGGGGACAGCCAAGCGTCCGACCGCGATGGATATCTCGAAGGAGCTCGATGCCATCGGCGCCGAGTACAATGCCTATACCGGCAAAGATCGCACCGCCTACTATGCCAAAGTCGAGGCTCATCACTGGGACACGGCACTGGATGTGGTCAGTGACCTGTTTCTCAATGCCAAGATTGAGCAAGAAGAAATTGACCGTGAGCGCGGACCAGTCCTTCAAGAGCTCAACATGTACGAGGATATGCCCATGCGCCATATCGGCGACCTCTGGGAGCTTCACCTTTATGGGGATACCCCGCTCGGTTGGGAGATCATCGGTCCCAAGGAAAACCTCAAGCGGTTTATGAGAAAGGATTTTATCAAGTATCTCAATCGTGGTTATGTCGCTGAGAACGTCGTTATTGGCGTCGCCGGCAAGATTGATCCCAAGGTGGTGAAGAAAGAAATCGAAAAGCACTTCGCAGGTATCCGGACCGGCAAGAAACCAGTGTTCAAGAAAAATACCAAGAAGCAGTCGGTCCCCGAGGTCTACGTCCAGAACAAGAAAACTGACCAGACTCAGCTCATCCTCGGCGTCCGGTCGTACGATATGTATCACCCGGATCGCTATGTGCTCGCTGTCCTCTCGACCCTCCTTGGAGGCGGGATGTCGAGCCGGCTCTTTATGGCGGTGCGGGAACGGCGCGGACTGGCCTATAGTGTCCACACCATGACCGAGAGCTATCATGATGCTGGCTATCTCGCTACCCAGGCAGGAGTGGAGCACGAGAACCTGGAGCAGACCATCACGGTCATCCTCGATGAGTACCGCAAGATTGCGACCGAAAAAGTGGATACGGAGGAACTCAAGAAAGCCAAAGAATATATCAAGGGCAAGCTCGCTATGGGACTCGAGGGTTCGGACGATGTGGTGGAGTATCTCGTCAGTCAGGAGACCATCCGCGGTGAGATCACTCTCCCCGAAGAAAAGCGAAAGTGCATCGATCGCGTGACGGCCGACGACATTCTCCGCGTAGCTCAGGATATTTTCCAGAACAAAAAGCTCAATCTCGCCGTCATTGGCCCCAAAGCGGACAAGAAAAAGCTAGCAAAGCTATTGAAGCTATAAGCTATTGAAGCTATATTTTATGACCGTTAACGAACACGTCGAAGTCGGGACGAGGGTGCTCATTCGAGCAGTGCTCCTCTTGGCGGTGGCCTATGTCCTCTATCTCCTCCGAGACGTGGTCGTCTTGGTGCTCCTTGCTGTGCTCACGTCTGCGGCCCTGGTCCCGGCGATCGCCCGACTTCAGAAATTTGGCCTGTCTCGGACGGCCTCGGTCGTCATCTCGTACTCGCTCCTCTTTTTTGCAGGAGT
>CAYUIR010000053.1:0-1292 GCA_964444815.1 uncultured Bdellovibrionales bacterium
AGTTTTGCCCCTTGGTGACCCACAAATAGAGCCCTGCCTCGGAATCGTGAAGTTCGAAGCCATAATCCAAAAGCGCCGGCAGCAATACATCTCTGCGCTCCCGGTAGATCTCTTTCTGCACAGCAACATGGTCGTCGTCACCTAAAGCGGCAACCATGGCCTGCTGCACCGGCATCGGGACCATCATTCCTGAGTGCATGCGAAGGTTTACCAAACCCTTGATGAGCTTCTCATCGCCGGCAGCAAAGGCGGCACGATAGCCAGCAAGATTTGACTGTTTACTAAGTGAGTAAATCGATAGAACGTTGGTTATATCCCCACCAGTTACTTCAGGATCAAGCATGCAGGGGATGTATTCATCCCAAGGGGCATTCCAGCCCATTTCCGCGTAGCACTCGTCATTGACGATTACCGCACCAATTTCTCGGGCTCTCGCCAATGCTCGCTTAAGGAATTCGACGGAATGCACTGAACCATTTGGGTTTCCTGGGCTGTTAAGCCAAATAAGTTTGGGGTTTTCTGGCCACTCATTTGGTTCATCGCCAACAAAGATATCCGCTCCCGCAAACGCAGCTCCAACCTCATAAGCGGTATAAGCCAGGCGAGGCTGAACGACAACGTCTCCAGCCCCGATCCCGAGCATGATAGGCAACCAAGAAATGAATTCTTTTGACCCGATGGTGAGTAGTACTTGGTCAGGGGATAGACCAGGCGACTTTCTTCTGCGCGCGTACCACTCGCAAACTGCCGTTCTCGCGGAGACTTCACCCCAGGTGGTTGGGTAGCCGGGCGAATCAGAGGCGGCGTCAAGCGCTGCTTGAATCACGGCCGGTGTTGGGTCAATTGGGTTGCCGACCGAGAGATCAATGGCGCCTTGAGAGTGGGAGGCCGCAAACTCTCGATAAGGCTTTAGCTTTTGCCAGGGATACTCCGGCAAGCCTTGAAACACTATTCGCCCTGAGGTGGCAGAGCGGCAATTATTGGATGGTCTCCAGGTACAGGTCCGACTTTGGCAGCACCACCTGGGGAACCAATGTCGGAGAAAAAGTCAACGTTCGCCTTGTAGTACTCGCTCCACTCGCCAGGAAGGTCGTCCTCGTAGTAGATCGCCTCGACAGGGCACACCGGCTCGCAAGCACCGCAGTCAACGCACTCATCGGGGTGGATGTAGAGCATGCGGTCACCCTCATAAATGCAGTCAACCGGGCACTCGTCGATACATGCCTTGTCTTTAACATCCACACAGGGCAGGGCGATTACGTACGTCATATAGGTAGTTTAAACGAGCTCGA
>CAYUIR010000054.1:0-1194 GCA_964444815.1 uncultured Bdellovibrionales bacterium
TCTTTGGCGCAAAGCTATCGGATGTTTCGCTCAACCTAACCATCACTCTGGCCAAGCAGCGCTGGTCTGCCACTCGCGACATCGCGAAGGTTGCAGAGCAGCTCGCGGTGAGAATCGTTGCTTCAGTTAGCTCTGACATCGATGCTCTTCAGGAAGAGCTGTTTGGCCTCGAGCAGGTGATCGCTGGTGACAACGAACTGGAATTGGCTCTTAGCTCTAACCGAGCATCTTCCGAGCAGAAGCAGGCGCTGGTCAAGTCGCTAGTTTCCGGGAAGGTTTCGGCAGCAGCCGAGCTTCTAGCTCTGCAGGCGGTGTTGAGTCACAGCGTCAAGCGTTACGCAGCAGTGCTAGAGAACTACGGCAGCTGGTTGGCGCAGGTGGCAGGGGAGTCGGTGGCATTGGTCACCGTTGCCAAGCCGCTGAGTGAAGATCAGCTCACCCGCCTGGGTAATGCCCTTACCGCAAGTTTCGGCCGCAAGCTTCAGCTAAATGTTGAGGTTTCGGAAGATGTAATTGGTGGCGTTCACGTCGCCGTGAACGGTGAAGTCATTGACGCCACCGTTCTCACCAAAATTAACCACGCAAGATTGCAACTGAACTAACCAAAAGAAGCAGAGGAACCAATGTCAGAGCTCAAGATCAACCCGAATGAAATTCGGGATGCCCTGAAGGACTTCGTTTCGTCCTTTGAGCCGCAAGGTGCCGACAAGCAAGAGGTTGGCTACGTCATCGACGCAGCCGACGGTATTGCTCACGTCGAGGGCCTGCCAAGCGCAATGGCGAACGAGCTGTTGCGTTTCTCGGACGGCACCCTGGGTCTAGCGCTGAACCTTGACGAGCGCGAGATCGGTGTTGTAGTCCTCGGTGAGTTCACCGGCATCGAAGCTGGTATGGAGGTCTACCGCACCGGTGAGGTGCTCTCCGTGCCAGTTGGAGATGCTTACCTTGGCCGCGTGGTCAACCCACTGGGTGCACCGATTGACGGTCTAGGCGAGATCAAGAGCGAGGGTCTTCGTGCACTTGAGCTTCAGGCTCCTGGTGTTATGGACCGTAAGAGCGTTCACGAGCCACTGCAGACCGGTATCAAGGCAATCGACGCCATGATTCCAGTCGGTCGCGGACAGCGTCAGCTAATCATCGGTGACCGCCAGACCGGTAAGACCGCAATTGCGGTTGACGCCATCATCAACCAGC
>CAYUIR010000055.1:0-1184 GCA_964444815.1 uncultured Bdellovibrionales bacterium
CCAGAATCAGCCTCCACAGTCGCCTCAGCACGGCTTGGCTGGACGCTCGACACCAATAAAGTAGAGAATACGTTTCTTATCATCGAGGACCGGCGTCACTCGAACTTCGGCCTGATAAAACGTCCCGTCCTTTCGCTTATTCTTGACCACGCCTTCAAAAGGCTTTTTCTCTCGTCGGATCAAATCCCAAAATTTCTCATAGAACTCCCGTGGCATCTGGCGCCCCCAGAGCGCTGGCGTCTTCCCCTGCATCTCAATACGAGAGTACCCCGTCAACTTTTCGGCTGCGGTGTTGGCATACAGTATCTTGCCATCCACGTCCGTGATGACCATATGATCAAAGCTCTGATCGAGAGCCACTCGAAACTTGGCAATCTCATTCCAGGTGACATCAGCGAGTTCATCTGACTGTCGGACTTTTTCGATCGCGCCCGCCATAACGGTCGCAAGGTATGAGAAATCCTCGAGATCACCCTTCTCGGCCCCACCAGGATGAAGGGCATTGACCTGGCGAACCGTCTCACGAATGCGCTCAATGCGCCGAACGAGAAAGACTTCGATGCACAAAAGCGTGAGACTCAAATACACGAGAAATCCCGGGAAGAGTGATCCCAAAGTCTGCACTACAGTTGTGTGTCCGCCCTCGATAATCTCGCCCGGATAGGTGATGCCGAGAATGAGCGAGGGGTTGCCAAAGATATTGTCCATGAGGAGACTCCCCTGTACCAACTCTTCTTGTACCGTCACAACCGGCACTCCGCGCCGGAGCATCGCTTCGCCAGACTGCGAGGTAAACCCATACGGCGTAAAAGAAACATTGAGCCCAGAGAGACGACTGAGCGAGTCAATATACTGATCATCTATATAGCGGGCAAAAATGAGGGTCCCGCGCCTCGCTCCTTTGCCATCGCTCGTAGTAATGGGCTGAGCCGTGACCAAGAGCAAGTGGTCCGGGGTCACGAGCATCCCTTTCTTGTCGGAAATAAGCTCATCAAAATCAAGGAGGGCGCTCTCGCCGCTAAACACCTTGGTAAACTCGTCTGGTATCGTACGGACCCCTGGCTCACCAGAGTAGACCTGCTTGCCGTAGACGAGCTCGCCTGCATTGTTGACGAATGCCATCATGTCGATCTCAATCAACTTGAGTGACTCATCATTCATGTTGGAGAGAATAAACGCGTCGT
>CAYUIR010000056.1:0-1122 GCA_964444815.1 uncultured Bdellovibrionales bacterium
TATGGAAGCAGCCATGAGCAAGAAGCTCGCCAACCTCGACTACAAAGACGCCTATTTCCTGCGCAAGTTTTTGAACTCGCAGGGCAAGATGTATCCGCCAAAGCGCTATGGTCTCTCCGCCAAGGAGCAGCGTGCCCTCGCGCTGGCGGTGAAGCGCGCCCGTTATATGGCCCTCGTCCCATACCTCGTCCGCTAGTATGATCGGCCTGACTGATATCAAAACCGGGAGAACGATCATCCACAATGGTGAGCCGTATCTCGTCCTCGAATACCTCCACTCCATGATTGGACGAGGCGGTGCGGTGATGCGCACCAAACTGAAGAATCTCCTCTCAGGTGTTATCATCGACTACACCTTTACCGGTGCCGAGAAGGTAGAGGAGGCCGAGATGTCCAAGTCACATGCTCAGTATCTGTATCGTGAGGGAGTAGAGTACCAGTTTATGGACAATGCGACCTACGATCAGTTCTTCCTTTCCGAAGACGTGCTCGGCTCAATGACCAAGTATCTGGTAGAGGGGACCGAAGTGAGTATCCTCAATTGGAACGGTCGACCGATCAACATCGAAATTCCCGTCAAAGTGACGCTCACCGTGACCGATGCCCCTCCGGGACTGAAGGGTGATACGGCTTCTGGTGGCGACAAGGTAGTGACCCTTGAGACGGGCCTCCAGGTCACAACCCCTCTCTTTGTGAAGACAGGTGATCGTATTATTGTGAACACCGAAAAAGGCACCTACGTCTCTCGCGCCTAAGCATGGAGAGCCTGTACAAGGTTTCAACGCAGTCTATTGAGTAAGAGCAACTAGCTTGTCTCATAAAATATTCATATTTCGGCTGAAAACCTCTCAAAGCTCGTCGGGTTATCGCGATAGCCCTCACTCACTTTTCATGATTTTCATCACGAAATCTGAAAATTTTCTTGAGACATGAAACCTTGAACAGGCTCTTGCCCCGCTTCGGCGGGGTTGTTTTGTGGCTCAAATAAGCACCCATTTCTCAATAATGGGGGATTGCCCTTTTGCGTGAAAAACGCTAGAATAGAGAGAGAAATATGGGGGCCTTTTGGTTCGTCATGTTTCAGTTGTTACCAGGATTACCTATGTCGCTTTCTGTCTATCT
>CAYUIR010000057.1:0-1096 GCA_964444815.1 uncultured Bdellovibrionales bacterium
GAGGGGCGGGATTATGTCGTCCAGGATGGAGATGTGATTGTGTTCAAAATCTAGTAGGAATTCAATATCTTTTGTGGTATAATTCATCCGTCTGCAAGGCGGATTTTTTGTCCATGCCAAGCGTTTAACGAGGGGAACATGACACAACTCGCGCAGCCAAAACAAAAGGAGAAAACGCAATCAATTTTTCGGCGCTTTTTTACCAAGAAAGTGCTCGTTTTGCGTTGGCAGTTCAATCTCCTGAGTCTCGTATTTCTTGGTGTCGGTGCGCTTGCGGGATTCTATCTGACCCTCTCGGGGGTTATCCCGCATATTCTCGCTGCAGATACGACCGATACCTGGGACTTCTCGGTCAGTGGCGACTATACGCCATCTGACTCATCGCTCCTTGAGGTGACATCATCGACCGCGCGACTCAAGGTCCAGAACTATGCGACGGACGCGAACACCTCAGCTCTCTGGCACCTCGATGAGGCGAGTGGTAATGCGACGGATAGTTCGGCCAATGGGAATACTGGCACCGTAGCCAATGGATCGTACTCCTCGGGTAGTCTCAATAATGGTCTTGAGTTTAATGGTTCGACGTCGTCACTCACCGCTGCCGACTCGAGCTCGCTTTCGCTCACCGGCAATTTCACTGTTGAAGCTTGGACGAAATTTAACTCATCATTCAGTACCACATCGAATCGGAATCGCCAAGGGCTACTCGATAAGGGGCCATACCAGATGTACTATGATAACGAGTCGGGCAAGGTAGTTTTTGAAATGGCTCCTTCCTCGGCGAATAGCTGGACCCAGGTGGCCGGTCCAGACATGCTCAATAACAACGGTGTTTCGATCAATACCGAAACGAATCAGAGCTGGGATGCTAACAGTAAGAACTTTGTCTGGAAGCAGGTGGTGGTAGGGAGTGATATCTATGTGGCGCTGGGAAGTATTACCACTGGGACGACCGTGACGGGTGATGCCGAAGTGTGGAAGTGTACGAACTGTGCCACGAGCCCGGTATGGTCCAAAATTGGTGGCGATGGACTCAATTCGAGTTGGGCTGATGGTTTTTACGAGGATGCATCATCTATTGTTTCTGATGGGACCA
>CAYUIR010000058.1:0-1083 GCA_964444815.1 uncultured Bdellovibrionales bacterium
TCCCTAATTCAGAAACCAAACCGAACACTTAGGTTAAACTATTAACCCTAACGTGTTCCGCCATGAAGAAAAACAAAGGCCACCTGACCAGCGAGGAAAGGCATGTGCTCTATGCTTACCTTCAAGAGGAATACAGCCTGAGATCCGTTGCGATTAAGATGCAGCGTGCGGTTAGCAGCTTAAGTGAAGAAATAAGGATCAACGGAGGACGGGAAAACTATAGCCCTACCGTAGCCCACTTCAATGCCTCCCTGCGCAAATGGCAGGCCAACAGCACCAACCCGCTCAAGTCTACTGAGGTATGGAATTATGTCATGCGGAAGTTGGAGGAGGGATGGAGCCCCCAGCAGATCAGCGGACGAATCGAAGAGGATTACCCGGATAACGATAGGATGAGAATCTCCCATGAGACCATTTACCAATTTGTGAACTCCAGGGAGGGCAGGGAGCTTGATCTGGCCAAAAAGCTCAGACGCAAGAAGTTCAGGAGGCTGAGGAAAGGAAGGGTGGAAAGCAGAAGCCCAAAAAAGCAGAGGATTCCCAACAGAACCCCTATCCACGACAGGTCCGGGGCGGTGAAAGGCAAAGAAAGATATGGGGACTGGGAGTCTGACCTGATGGAAGGAGGACGTGGCTCCAGACACTGCCTGTCGGTTCAGAAAGAGAGAAGGACACAATATGTCTGCCTAAGGCGCGTAAAGGACAAGACGGCTGAAGAAAATGCGAAGGCGGTCAGCCAGAACCTGTCCGCCTTTCCCTCCGGACTCAGGCTTACAATTACCTATGACAACGGCTCCGAGAACACGGAGCATGAGGAAATCAATGCCGCCCTTGGCACCCTTTCCTATTTCTGCGATCCGTACTGCTCATGGCAGAAAGGCTCCGTGGAAAACGTCATTGGCCTGGTCCGCGAGTATTTTCCCAAGGGTACCGACCTTGCCAAGGTCAGCGATGAGCAAATCCAGGCCGTGCAGGACAAGCTCAACAGCAGGCCCAGAAAGTGCCTTAACTATCTGACTCCCCATGAAGTATTATCCAATCATCTAAAAAAATCGGGTGTTCGGTTTCCAGGTTGAATTCAGG
>CAYUIR010000059.1:0-1037 GCA_964444815.1 uncultured Bdellovibrionales bacterium
GACAACCAAGACACCATCTATGTGAGTGTCGTCCTTCCCAAAAACTCCACGCTCACCGAAAGCACCGCGGAGGGACTCACCCTCCTCTCCGAGCTCCGTTCATTTCCAGAGGCCCGCTTTGCTCTCCTCGAAGTAGGTGCCGCTCCACCGACCGACAACTTTGCTACTGGCAAGGACTGGAACAACCTCCTCATTACCCTCATCATGGAGCCGGCCAAGACCCGTTCCCTTACCTCAGGTGAAATCGTGGCCAAGCTCAATCGCGACTATGCCTCATACAATGCGGGTACCTTTACCGCCAGTCAGCTCTCCGGAGGGCCTCCAGCTGGGAGCGATATCGAGCTCAAACTCCGAGGCGAGAGTCTCTCAGAACTCCAGACCTACGGTGAAAAGGTGAGCTCCTACCTCAAGACTCAGCCAGGCATCACGAACGTCTCCACTTCTATCACGAGTGGGGCGAGTAAAATTGTCTTTACGCCCGACCAGGCCAAACTGACCACCCACGGCATCGGAGTAAACGATACAGCCTTTCTCCTCCGCACACTCGGCAGTGGCTTCACCATCAAAAACGATGCTCGCTTAGACGAAGACAAATTCGATATTATCCTCCGCCTCGGTGAGACAGCAAATCTCGAGAATCCGGCCGCCATCGGTCTCATCTCTGTCCCGACTCGTGATGGCACACTCCCGCTCACGAGTCTCGGTAATCTCACCCTTGCTCCCAACCCGACCCTCATTACCCGTGAAGATGGCAAGCGTACCCTCTCGGTAAGTGCTGGTGTATCGTCTGATTATTCGGTGAGTACCATCAATGCCGACCTCGAACAGTTTGCCGAAACCCTCAACCTCAAAGACGGCTACGATTGGAAAACTGGTGGTGTGAACGACGAAAACAACAAGTCCGTCCAGTCAATCCTCCAGGCGATGCTCCTCTCCGCTATCCTCATCTTTGGGACTATGGCTATCCAGTTCAACTCGTTCCGCAAGGCCCTCATTGTCCTCCTCGTGGTCCCACTCGCTGTCTCCGGTGTCTTTAT